>DATBIN010000016.1:0-57498 GCA_036556925.1 Gaiella sp. | reverse complement strand
GCATCGGTGACACGATCCGCGTCTCGCTCACCGCCGACCCCGTGCGCGAGGTAGAGGTCGCCTGGGAGATCCTCAAGGCGCTCGGCCTGCGCGAGCGTGGGCCGGTGATGATCGCGTGCCCGTCGTGCGGCCGTGACAACGTCGGCGTGGAAAGCCTCGCCGAGGTCGTCGAGGAGCGCCTCAGAGCGTACTCCGAGGCGATCGAGGTGGCGGTCATGGGCTGCGCCGTGAACGGGCCGGGGGAGGCCGGCGACGCCGACTTCGGCATCGCCGGCGGGCGGGACGTCGGCTTCATCTATGCCCACGGCCGCGTGCTCAAGAAGGTGTCGGCGGAGACGCTCATCGACGAGCTCTTCGTGGAGATCGACCGCTGGATCGCCGCGGGCATGGAGCGCCCGAAGCGCCTACGAATGGCCAAGCCGGCTGCGCTCGCGATGGCCGAAGCGTCGCTGATCCCCCTCGACTAGCCTAGACGGACAACGATGATCGCCCGGGCGTCACAGCTCTTCCTTCCCACGCTGCGGGAGGCACCGGCCGATGCGGAGGCGATCTCGCACAGGCTGCTCGTGCGGGGCGCCTTCATCCGCCAGCTGAGCGCGGGCGTCTGGACGTTCCTCCCGCTCGGATGGCGGGTACACGAGAAGGTGGTGCAGATCATCCGCGAGGAGATGGACGCCATCGGCGGCCAGGAGATGCTCATGCCGGTGCTGACGCCGGCCGAGCTCTGGAAGGCCTCGGGCCGCTACGCCATCTCGGAGGTCTTCAAGCTGAAGGACCGCAACGAGCGCGAGTTCGTGCTGCCCATGACGCACGAGGAGACCGTCACCTTCCACGCGCGCGAGATCCAGAGCTACCGGCAGCTGCCGCAGATCCTCTACCACTTCTCGGTCAAGGAACGCGACGAGCCGCGCCCACGCGGCGGGCTCCTGCGCGTGCGCGAGTTCATCATGAAGGACGCGTACTCGTTCGACCGCGACGACGAAGGCCTCGGGCGCAGCTTCGAGCTCCACCGGCAGGCGTACCACCGCATCCTGAAGCGCTGCGGGCTCGAGTACTACGAGGTGGACGCGGAGTCGGGGATGATGGGCGGCCGCGAGAGCAGGGACTTCCTCTGCCCCGCTGGCTCCGGCGAGAACACGCTCGTCACGTGTGCCAACGGCGACTACGCGGCCGACCTCGAGATCGCCCTCGGTGTGCCGCGAGCACCGGAGTTCCCCGCGCTCCTAGAGGCGCCCGAGCAAGTCGAGACGCCGGGCGTGGCCACGATCGAGGAGCTTGCGACGTTCCTCGGCATCGACCCGGCGGCGACGTCGAAGGCGATGCCGATCGTCGTCACGGGCGGTGGGTCGACTCACCCCGGCGACGACAGCGGCGAGGGACGAGTGGTCCTCGCGCTCGTGCGGGGGGACGACAAGCTCGAAGAGGCGAAGGTCGCGGCCGCGTTGGGTTCGGACTTCCGCCCCGCGACCGAGGAGGAGATCCGTCGCGCCTTCGGCGCCGACCCCGGATCGATCGGCCCGGTGGGCTTCGGCGGCGACATCGTGGCCGACGAGGCGCTGCGTGAGGGGCAGTTCGTCGCGGGCGCGAACCGGACGGGCTGGCACTTGCGCGGCGTGCAGCATGAGCGCGACTTCCGGGCACGCTTCGCCGACATCCGCCGGCCGCGCGAAGGCGACGCGTGCCCCACGTGCGGCGGGATGTTGCACTTCCAGACGGCGATCGAGGTCGGCCACATCTTCAAGTTCGGCACCCGCTACTCCGAGCCGCTCGACGCAACGTTCCTCGACGAGGACGGGAGCGAGAAGCCGCTCGTGGGTGGAAGCTACGGGATCGGCCCGGGCCGCATCATCGCTGCAGCCGTCGAACAGAGCCACGACGAGGCCGGCATCGTCTGGCCAGACGCGATCGCGCCCTACGACGTGCACGTGCTCGCCCTGAGCGCCGGCTCGCAGGAGATCGCCGCGGTGGCGGAGGAGGTCGCGGCCGACCTCGACCGCGCGGGGCATGAGGTCTTGCTGGACGACCGTGACCAGCGGCCCGGGGAGAAGTTCGCCGACGCCGACCTGCTCGGCTGCCCGGTCAGGGTCACGGTGGGCAAGAAGACACTCGAGGACGGCGCGGTCGACGCGCGCCGCCGTGCCGTGGGCGCCGACGCGCGCGTGGCGCGGGAGAGCCTCGCGACCTGGATGGAGGAGAGCTGATGGCGAAACGGCGAACCCTGAGCGGGGAGCCCCTCGGGATCACGATCGAGCGACTGATGGCCGAGACCGGCGTCACCTACCGTGCCCTGGCGGACAAGACGGGGCTCTCGGCCGGCTATCTGAACCACATCGTCCACGGCAACCGGCCGGTGCCGTCGAACGACGTGCTGGCGCGCATCGCCAAGGCGCTGGGCGTGAAGCCGGAGCACTTCCGCGAGGTGCGGATCCGCGTCATCACGGACAAGCTCGAGAAGATGCCCGAGCTCGTCGATCGGCTCTACAAGCGCTACGGCTGACGGACGAAGGTGTCGCGACGACCGCGGCGAGGACGCGAAACGCGGCCGGCCGCCGGACGTCGCTAGCATGTGCCCGTCGCGGGGCGTGGCGCAGCCTGGTTAGCGCGCTAGTCTGGGGGACTAGAGGTCCCGAGTTCGAATCTCGGCGCCCCGACTGACAGAGAGCCGCGTGAGAACGCGGCTCTCGACATCTCCCCGTTGCCACAGCAGACGGCGCGTTGCGGCGGACGCGCCGTGCTCAGACGGTCGCGAGGAACTCTTCGACCGCGGCGGCGAAGCCGTCCACGTCTGACTCGTGGAGCGGGAGCGAGAGGGCGATGAAGCCGCGGCGCCCGTACGAGAAGCCGCGCTCGAGCATGTGCAGGTGGAGGAGGCCGCGCAGCTCCGCGGACTCGGGCACGTCGGCTTCGCTCCGTACCGGCCCAGGCGCGAAGTGGAGGCCGACGAGCGACCCGTAGCCGGTCGCGCGGAACGCGATCTCGCGCCCCGCGGAAAACGCGTTGAGACGGTCGCGGAGGCGGTCGCCGAGACCGTTGAGCCGGGAGATCTCGGCGTCTGTCAGGACCTGTGTCAGGCCGGCGGCGCCCGCCGCCATCGTGAGCACGTCGTTGTTGAACGTCCCGCCGTGCTGCAGTGCGTCCGCACGGGACGGGTCGAAGCGACGCATCAGCTCGGCGCGCCCACCGAAGGCGCCGAACGAGAGGCCGCCGCCGACGAACTTCGCGAGCGTCGTCAGGTCGGGCTCGATCCCGAGCATCTGCTGCATCCCTCCGCGCGAGAGGCGCGCGGTCATCACCTCGTCGAGCACGAGCAGGACGCCGTGGGCGGTCGTGGCTTCGCGCAACGTGTGCAGGAATGCCGGCTCGCCCGGGATCACCCCTGCTGCCCCCTGCAGCGGCTCGACGATCACGGCAGCGAGGTCGTGTGCGCGCTCCTCGACGAGACGCGTCGCCCCTGCGGCGTCGTTGTACTCGCCGACGACCCAGTCGAAGGGGGGATTCAGCGGCGAGACGCCGTGAGCGAACACCAGGATGCCGCCGTGATACGCGCCGGCGAAGACGAGCACGCCGTCGCGTCCGGTGACAGCTCGGGCAAGAGACAGCGCGAGGAGGTTCGCCTCCGTCCCCGAGTTGCAGAAGCGCACGAGCTCGATCGACGGGAAGCGCGCGCACACCGCCTCGGCCAGCCGGGCTTCGTACCGGTTGGGTGCCCCGAGCACGAACCCGTCTGCGAGCGCGCGGTGGATCGCCTCCACGATCACGGGGTGCGAATGGCCGTAGAGACCCGCGGTGTACTCACCGAGAAAGTCCACGTACTCGTGGCCGTCGGCGTCGGACAGCCGCGCACCCTCGCCGCTGACGATGGTCAAGGGGAAGGGTGGCTGGTGGATCGTCGTGCGGGTGTTCCCGCCCGGCATGAAGCGCGCGCGCTCCTCGTGGAGCCGCCGCGATTCGGGATTCGCCGCCACGTACCGCGCCTCGGCTTCGGCGAGCCGCGCGGTGAGGTCGGCGACGGTGCGCATGCTGCGATCCTACGGGACGACTCCGAACGACCTTCGCCGCGGCCGAGGCAACGATGGGCCCGAGCGACGAGGTCGACGATCGACGGGCTCCGCGCCCGTCGCCGCTACTCGAGCGCCTGCAGCTCGTGCGGGGAGCGCAGCCGCTCGGTGGCGCGCTGGGCGGCGCGCTGCAGCTCCTCGAGACGGGCGGCCTCCTCGCGCGCCTTGTCCGACTCCGCTTCCCGCGCTCTCGTGGCGGCGTCGTTCGTTCGCTGCACGAGGTCGTCGAGGACGTACCGCACCCGCTCCTCGTCGCCGGGATCCATCCCGCCGGTGAGCTCGAGCCCGAAATGCGACGCGGAGTTGACCCAGAAGCCCCGCGGCGCGGCTCCGGCCTCGGTGTGGAGGCGGTCCCTGAGGATGTCGAACTCGTTGCGCCAGTAGTTGTCCGGGTCGTCGTTGAGCTTGACGGAGTAGATGAGGCTCGGATTGTCCGCCGTCACGGTGGCCGTCGACCAGTCGATGCGAATTGCGTACTCGCTCATGTCTTCAGCGATCGTAGCTGCCCTCCGAGCCGTCCGCGCCTGTCCCATCGGGGGTCGCAGGGCGACGTCGGCGGCATCGCCACGACCTGCCAGGATCCCGCCCCGCTTGCTACGGTGGTGGCGACCATTAGGACTGGTACCGGTGTGTGCGCTCCCGCATCTCCCTGCCCGTTCGTGAGTCTTGGCAAGGAGGTGTTCACATGGCAACCGGAACCGTGAAGTGGTTCGACGACGCCAAGGGGTACGGCTTCATCACCCCGGATGACGGCGGCAAGGATCTCTTCGTTCACCACACCGGCATCGCCGGCGAGGGCTTCAAGTCCCTCACCGAAGGTGCCAAGGTCGAGTTCGTGCCCGAGCAGGGCCCCAAGGGCCCGCAGGCGACCAACGTCGCCCTCGTCGGCTGACACGACGGGCGCGCCCAGCGGGCGCGCCCGTCTCATTCAGAGGAGAGATGTGGCGCCGAACGACGAGAAGGTCGAGTTGCAGGGGGAGATCGTCGAAGGGTTCCGGGGCGGCATGTACCGGATCGAGCTCGACAACGGGCACGAGACGCTCGCCTACGTGTCCGGCAGGATGCGCAGGCACCGCATCCGGTGCAACCCGGGCGATCGCGTGACGGTCGAGCTGTCGGCGTACGACCTCGCGCGGGGCCGGATCACCTACCGCCAGCGCTGAGCGGCGGGATCTCCATGCGACGAAGGCCCGGTGACGCGGGCCTTCGTCCTCTCGAGGAGTGGAGGGAAGCCGGGAGCGCGACCGCAATGGGCGGAACGCGCCGCACTTCCTCCTTCGCACGGTGTGTCACGTCGGATCGTTGCCCGGCGAGACGAGGATGGTGTGAGCGGATCGTCATGGATCCGTAAATCCTCGGGCATCCCCCGCGTGAGGGAGCTGGCCGCAGGCTACGACGGCGCGTCGACTCGCTCCGCAGCGTGGATTAGAGTCGGCGCGTCGTGGCCAGGCTGAGGATCGCAGCGCTCGTCTGCGCCGCCGCCGCGGCGGGAACCGCCGCCGTCACGGGCACGGCAGGAGGGAGGGGAGGGGCAGAGGTCGCCGTCTTCTACTACGCGTGGTGGGGGACGCCCGGCCACGACGGCGACTGGCGGCACTGGAGCCAGTACGGCAGCCGCCCGCCGGGAGCTGTGGCCTCTTCCTTCTACCCGCTCCGCGGCCCGTACTCGTCCGCCGACCACAAGGTCGTGCGCGCGCACATGCGCGAGATCGCAGAGGCCGGGGTCGACACGGTCGTGGTCTCCTGGTGGGGACCGGGGTCGCCCGAGGCGGCGCGCCTGCCGCTCGTCGCTGCGACGGCCGCGGCACGCGGGCTCCGCGTGGCCATTCACATCGAGCCCTGGCGCGACCGCACGCCGGCAGGGGTGACGGCAGCGATCGGCGACCTGCGGGGACAGGGATTCACCGACTTCTACGTCTACGACTCCTCGCTCACGCCCGACGCCGAATGGGCTGCCGCCCTCTCCGAGCTCCACGGCGTGCGTGTCTTCGCCAACACGCCGTTTCCCGGCAGGGCCAGGGCGGGCGGCTTCGACGGGCTCTACACCTACGACGTCTACGTCTACAACGGCGACTCCTTCGTGCGCATGTGCGCCTCGGCGCGGCGCCTGGGGCTCCTGTGCGCGCCGTCCGTGGGGCCTGGCTACGACGCTCGGGCCGCGACCGGGGACGTGCGGACGCGACCGCGCCGCCAGGGAGCGCGCTACGACGCCATGTGGCGGCGGGCGATACGCGCCAAGCCGGACCTCGTCACGATCACGAGCTACAACGAATGGCACGAGGGCACGCAGATCGAGAGCGCGCGCGCCGGCGGCTCGTACCTCTCCTACGAGGGCGCGTACGGGCTCCACGGTCGCGCGGCGGAGCGCGCGTACGTCGACCGCACGGCCTACTGGATCGAGCGACTGCGCTCGTAGGACCCGTCGCCTGGCTGCGCGGCCAGCTCGGCCCGAGTGGTAGCCGTGGCGCCCGGCTGCGGAGCGGACGGCTTCAGGGGTTTGCGCGTCCGGGATCCGCGCGAGCGGATCCCGGGCTGCGCCGGCCAGCTCAGTAGAGCGCGGTCGCCAGCCGGCGGCGGAACTCGACGACGAGCGGGTCGTCGTGGCCCGCACGGTCGAAGAGCGCCACCGCCACCTCCCGCAGGCGGTCGCGTTCTCCCGGCGGCGCGTCCGGGACCGCCGCGACGATCAGCGTCAGCGCCCGCTCCACATCCCCTGCGTCGAGGGCGGTAAGCACCTCGGGAAGCTCGCCGCTCGCGCGGAGCTCCTCGACGAGCGCATCCGCGCGGGGCGGCGCGAGGAGCTCGTCGAGCCAGTGGTCGACGGAGCCAGGAGAGCGCGCCCCCGTGAACTCCGCGACCACACGTCCGTCGCGGAAGGCCTTGACTGCGGGGATCCCGGAGACGTGGAACCGCTGCGCGAGCTGGGGGTTGGCGTCGACGTCGACCTTGACGAGCTCGAGGCTGCCGTCGCGCTCGGTGACGGCGCGCTCCAGCACGGGGGTGAGCGCGCGGCACGGCGCGCACCAGGCAGCCCAGAAGTCGACCACGACCGGCACCTCGGCGGAGCGGTCGACGACGGCAGCCTCGAAGGTGTCCTCGGTCACGTCCACGACCGCAACGTTAGCCTTCGTCGCATGTCGACCAGACAGGTGTCGGCGCCGCTGCGCTCGCTGCCCAACGCGCTCACCATCGCGCGGTTCGGCGCGATCCCCCTCTTCGTCGTGCTCTACGTGGACGCGGGCGACGAGGCTGCCTGGTGGGCGGGGATCGTGTTTGCGGCGGCGGCGGCCACCGACCAGCTCGACGGCTGGCTCGCGCGCCGCTGGCGGGTCGAGTCGCAGTTCGGCAAGCTCGCCGACCCGCTCGCCGACCGGCTCATGATCGCGGTCGCGGTCGTGCTGCTGTGGGCGGACGGCCGCCTGCCCTGGCCGGCGGCGGTGATCGTCCTCGCCCGCGACCTGGTGCTGGTTGCCGGCTACAAGCTGGTCGTGCCCCGGGGCTACGAGTTCGAGGTGACCCGGCTGGGGAAGCTCGCCACGTGGATCCTCTACTTCTCGCTCGCCTGCGTGATCGTCACGGACAAGGGAACCGACTGGCCGCTGGTGCTGTTCTGGATCGGCGTCGTGCTCGCAGTCGGCGCCGGCGTGCAGTACCTCCTCAAGGCGCGCCGTGAGGTGTCGCGCACGTGAAGGGAGACGGCTCGCTGCCCCGAATCACAAGACAAGCCTCAAGCTGAGGTTGACCCCTCTCGCCCGCTGCTGCTTCAATCGGCAGGACGACCGAAAGGCAGGACGTGGAACTGTTCCCGGATCTCTCGACTCTCTCCGACGGCCAGCTCGGCCAGCTCATCATCGAGCTGGAGCATGCCGAGGACGAGATCTCGCGGCGGCGGCGCATGCTGCACGGGCGGATCGACATCCTCCGCGCCGAGCGCGTGGAGCGCATCAAGCAGCGCGTCAGCGGTGGCGACGTCCCGCTCGAGGTGCCGCAACGCCTCGAGCGCCCGCTCTTCACCGGCACCGGCGACCTCCCGCAGGAGGAAGAGCTCGCTCCCATGCCCGACCTCGAGAGCATCTCCGAGGACGAGCTGCGCGGGATGATCGACGAGCTCGAGCACGAGGAGGACGACGTCTCGCTCGAACGGCGCGTGATCCACGGCAGGATCGACATCCTGCGGGCCGAGCGCGCACGGCGGAAGCGCGGCGGCACCTGGGATCCGGACCGCCTGGCCGACGTGCTCGCCCACGGCGGCGACGACGAGGCGGCATGACCCACATCTACTGCCCGGAGTGCGGCTTCCAGAGCCCGGAGGCCGCGAACTTCTGCTCGCGCTGCGGGGCGGCCCTCGTGCGCCCCGCGGTGGACGAGACGACGCTCAGCCTCACGCCGGAGGAGGTGGGCGAGGATGTGCCGGGCGAGGGCGACGGCATCCGCGGCCCGGCGCTCGTCGTGCGAACGGGAGGCGGGCGAGCGGGGGAGACGTTCGCGCCGACCGGCGAGCGGACCTTGATCGGACGCTCGCCAGAGTGCCACGTGTTCCTCGACGACGTGACCGTCTCGCGGCGGCACGCCGAGCTCGTCCGCGAGGGCGACCGCTTCGTGATCCGCGACCTGGGGAGCCTCAACGGCACGTTCGTCAACCGGCGGCGCATCGAGTCGGCCGCGCTCGAGGACGACGACGAGGTGCAGATCGGCAAGTACCGCATGACCTTCCTCCAGCGATGACGACCACCGAGCCCACGACCACGAATCGCGCGCACACCATCGGCGCCGTCTGCGAGCGGCTGCGCGCCGAGTTCCCGGACATCTCCATCTCGAAGATCCGCTACCTCGAGGATCAGGGGCTGCTCACGCCGCGGCGCACCCGGGGCGGCTACCGCCTCTTCTCCGAGGGCGACGTGGAGCGCCTGGAGACGATCCTGCGCCTGCAGCGCGACGAGTTCCTGCCGCTGCGCGTGATCCGCGAGGAGATCGACGCGCCGAGCGCCGAGCGCGCGCGGCGGCGAGCGCACGGCCTGCGCGGCGAGGAGCCCGAGATCGACCTCGCTGAGCTCTGCGAGGCCGCGGGAGTGAGCGCCGACTTCGTCCGCCAGCTGGAGGAGTACGACCTCTTGCAGACGCGCATCGAGGCGGGGGAGAGGCGGTACCGGGAGAGCGAGGCCGCCATTGCGGCCGCCTGCGGCCGGATCGCCCGTCACGGGCTCGACGCCAGGCATCTACGTGCCTTCCGTACCGCGGCCGGCCGTCAGTCGGCGCTGCTCGAGCAGATCGTGGCGCCCGGGCTCCGCTCGCGCGACCCCGGCCGCCGCAAGGCTGCGCTCGACGACCTCGAGGCGCTCGCCCTCGTGGCGCAGGAGCTCGCACAGCTGCTCCTCCTGCGCGACCTTCGCGAAGTGGCGCAGCGGTGAGCCCGGTCGACCTGAGGGCGAAGGTCCGCGACGTCCCCGACTTCCCCAAGCAGGGGATCGTCTTCAAGGACCTGATGCCGCTGATCGCGGACCCGGAGTCCTTCCGCGAGTCGATCGACCAGCTGGCCGACTGGGCGCGACCGCGCGCGCCGGACATCGTGCTGGGGGCGGAGGCGCGCGGCTTCATCTTCGGCGGGGCGCTCGCCTACACGCTCGGCTGCGGCTTCGTGCCTGCGAGGAAGCCGGGCAAGCTCCCCTGGAAGACGGTCGAGGCGACCTACGAGCTCGAGTACGGAAGCGACCGGCTGCAGGTCCATGCCGACGCCATCGCAGAGGGTGCACGCGTGATCGTGCTCGACGACGTCCTCGCGACGGGAGGCACGGCACGGGCCAAGGTCGAGCTCGTGGAGAGCCTCGGGGGAGTGGTGGTGGGCGCGCTGTTCGTGATCGAGCTGTCGTTCCTGCATGGGCGTGATCGCCTGAGCGGTTACGATGTGCACGCGCTCATCTCGTACTGAGATCGCGGCCTGGGCGCCCGACGTGTCCGTCCGACGCGTCGGGTAAAGAGAAGTCGGGACTTGACTGCCGTCGCTTCACTCCCCGGAGGGATGCTCGCCCGATGCCCAATAGGTCGATGAAGGACTACGTGAAAACTACGGTTGATCGTGCCTCCATGAAGACTCAGGACTCAGACCTGCTCCTCCTGCGCCACTGCCTGACGCTCGGTGGCTCCGGTGTACGGCGCGCGTCTGCGAAGGTGCGCCTGGAGGAGGCGATCGGTCCCGAGCTCACGCGGAGGTTGCTCGCGAGCCTCACCGTCTCGGGCCGCCGCTAGCTGCCGGATCGGCCGCGCTCAGCGAAGCGGCTCGTTGCCGCCGCGGGTGCGCACGAAGACGAAGATCGCGAGGCTCGAGACGATCGAGAGCACGAGCGCGGTCGCCGACGAGACGCCGACCGCGAGCATCCCCAGGAACAGGACGAGGAAGAAGACGAGCGCCCAGAGAAAGCTCTGGACGCCGCGATCGACGCTCGGCATGCGCAGGTGCACGCGGGAGATCCTAGGGGATGGGCATCGGGTGCGGCGCCGCTGCACCCGTGCCGCTGGGGCCGCTGACGAGGACCCCACGCTCGTGGTCGTCGACCACCGCCCCGAGAACGCTCGAGGCCGCCCCGGAGGCGGCCTCGAGAAAAGAATTCACCGAGCCGGTGGCGCTTTCGTCCACTCACCGCGCTGACCTTCCGCTTCCGCGTAGAGCCCTCGCGCTGAGCTTCGACCTAGTCGCGCTCCGTGCTCGGTGCAGGGGGGAACCTACGAGGTCGGTGGGGACAGGTCAAGAGCGACCGATACCGGATGGTCGCAAATTGCGCACATTTCCTTCTCCACCGGTGTGGAGGGGGCTCGCGCGTAGGATGCCTCGGTGCGCCGGGCGCTCGTCCTGTCCGCTGCGGGCGCGGCGCTCGCCGTCGCAGTCCTGCTCACCGTCGCCGGAGTGGGGGACGACCCCGAGAAGCTGTCGAACGGCCAAGCGCTCGTGCTCGGGCTCGTGCAGGGCTTCACCGAGCTCCTGCCCATCTCGTCCTCCGGCCATCTGATCCTCGTGCCGTGGCTCTTCGAGTGGACGTACCTGCAGGAGAACGACGCCTTCAACCAGACGTTCGACGTCTCCCTCCACCTCGGCACGGTCGTCGCGGTTGGGGCGTACTTCTGGGGGGACGTCGTCACCCTCGTCGGCGCGTGGCTGCGAACGCTGCGCACCCGCTCGCTCCGCACGCCGGAGGAGCGTCTTGCCTGGGTCGTCTTCATCGCCACCATCCCTGCAGGGCTGACCGGATTCCTCCTCGAGGACGTGATCGCGAACAACCTCGGCGAGCCGTGGCAGATCGCGATCTTCCTCGCAGCCTTCGGCCTGCTGCTCGGCTGGGCCGACCGTCGGCCGATGCGCCGCGACATTCACGATCTCAACCTGCGCCAGGGCCTCGCCGTGGGGCTGGCGCAGAGCCTGTCCCTGATGCCCGGCGTGTCGCGCTCCGGCATCACGATCACCGCGGGGCGCCTGCTGGGCCTCGACCGGGACTCGGCGGCGCGATTCTCGTTCCTGCTGCTCCTGCCGATCACGGTCGGCGCGGTGCTGTTCAAGGGGCTGACGGACGTCGTGCTCGCCGACCTTCCGAGCGGCATGTCCGGCCCGTTCACCGTCGGCGTCCTGGCCTCGCTCGGAAGCGGCCTCGTCGCGATCCTCTTCCTGCTCGACTACGTGCGACGGCACACGTACGACGCGTTCGTCGTCTACCGCGTCGTGGCCGCGGCGGTCATCCTGCTCCTGATCGCGACCGGCGTCCGCAGCGCGACGTTCTAGGCAACGCCGCCGGCCGGATCCGTGGCAGCGTCTCGGCGCGGTGCGTAGAGTCCGCGCGATGCGCGTCTCGGTCGGCGACGTCGAGCTCCACGTGCACGAGAAAGGGGAGGGGAGGCCGCTCGTCGCGCTCCACGGCGGGCCTGGACTCGACGGCTCGGTCTGGTTCCCCGGTCTCGACCCGCTTGCGGCGGAGGGTTGGCGCATCCTGGCCGTCGACCACCGCGCAAACGGCTTGTCGGACGCCGGCGACCCGGCGCGCTGGACGGTGCCGCAGATGGCCGACGACGTCGAGGAGCTGATCGGGCGGCTGGAGCTCGAGGAGCCCGTGGTGATGGGGTGGAGCTTCGGCACGTTCGTGGCGCAGAGTCACATGGCCCGGCACGGCTCCGCGGCCGCCTACGTGCTCCTGGGCACGGTCGCGAGCCCGCAGGCGCTCCTCGACGTGCGCGACCGCCTCGCACGGTTCGAGCCCGAGCGGCTGCGGACGCAGGTGACCGACTCGTGGGCTCGTGAGGCCACCGTGCAGACACCCGCGGAGAGCAAGCAGCTGATGGCCGACCAGTGGCCGTTCCACGTCGCCGACCCCGAGGGCCCTCTCGTGCAGTGGCTGATCGACAACGACCGCGTCGCCTACCGTCCCGAGGTGCTGCGGCACTTCTCTGCCGACGGGGAGTACGGCTTCACCGACCTGCGCTCCCCGCTCCGGAGCCTTGCGCGACCGGTGCTCGTCGTCAGCGGAGCCCACGATCGCACGACCCCCGCTGGGTCTGCACAGGACCTCGCCGACGCGATTCCGGGCTGCGAGCACGTCGTGCTCGAGCATTCGGCGCACATGCTGCCGTACGAGGAGCCGGACGCGTTCCTCGCCGCGCTGCGCGCCTTCCTCGCGCGCGTCTAGCGCACACGGCCGCGTGCGCGTTCACCGCCGCGACAGGAGCGGGGTTGCGGCGGGTGGGTAGGATGGCTCGCTGCGGCAGATGGTCCACCCGGCACGCGCTTCCCTCACACTCGTCTCCCTGGTCTCGGCCGGTCTGCTCGCGACCGGTCTTCCCATGGCGGGACAGGCGACGGCGACCGACCGCGTCGCCCCGTCGCCGCCGCAGGTTCGGGTGCACGCGAAGACGCCGAGCGGGGTCTCCCTCGCCTGGCGGCCCGCACGCGACAACGTCGGGGTGACCGCCTACCGCGTCTTCCGCGGTGGGGCGCCGATCGCGGTTCTGAAGGCGAGCAAGCGCTCGTACGTCGTCCGCGGGCTCGCCTGCGGCACGACGTACCGGCTCGGGCTGCAGGCGACGGACGGCGCCGGGAACAGCTCCAGGCGGAGCTCGCTCGTCGCCGCCACGGCCGCGTGCGGGGACCAGGTGATCGCCGCCGTCGGCGACCTGTGCCTCACGGGTGCCGATTGCGCGCCGACGGCGGCCCTCGTCGACCAGATCAACCCGGTGCGCGTCCTGACCCTGGGTGACCACGCCTATCCGGAGGGCACCCTGGCGCAGTACCAGGGCGCGTACGAGCCCGCCTGGGGGCGCTTCAAGGCCAAGACGAGCCCGACGCCGGGGAACCACGACTACGACACCCCCGGCGCCCGCGGGTACTACGAGTACTTCGGCGCCCGCGCGCCGAAGGAGTACTTCTCGTTCGACCTCGGCGCGTGGCACGTGATCTCGCTGAACAGCGAGATCAGCGTCAGGGCCGGGTCGACGCAGTGGAAGTGGCTGAAGGCGGATCTCACGGCGCACCGCAGCCGCTGCATCCTCGCCTACTGGCATACACCGCACTTCTCGTCAGGCAGGCAGCACCGCACCGGCGGGCGCTTCGTGCCCTTCTGGACGCTGCTCTCGGACGCCGGAGCGGACGTGGTGCTGACCGCGCACGAGCACAACTACGAGCGCTTTGCACGCCAGGACGCGCTCGGAGCCGCCAACCCGAAGGGCGTGCGCCAGTTCGTCGTCGGCACGGGCGGGGCGGCGCTGCTGCCGCTCGGGCCGCCGGTCGCGAACAGCGAAGCCCGGAGCAACACGACCTTCGGCGTGCTCAAGCTCGTCTTGCGCACCGGCGGCTACGACTGGGCGTTCGTCCCGGTCGCGGGAGCCTCCTTCACCGACGCGGGCTCGGACACCTGCTGACAGCGCGGGGTGGGAGGGCCGCGATGCTGGCCGCCCGGCATTCCTCCGTCAACTTGACATAACGCCGCTTATCGTGCAGAGCGGCTCGAGCCGGCATCCACGCATGCTCGAGGGCCCGCCGGGCACGGTCGGACGGGCCTCTCGTGTGCTCGGAAAGACGTGACCCGAGGCGAGCTTCGCGGCCGCGACGGGACGGTTCACTCTCGCAGGGCCTTGCAATCACCGCCACGAGGGTGGGAAAGTGCCTGTTGCACGCGGCACGAACCCTTTCTCCGTTGACGTGACATCCGTCGACATCGACTTGATCCTCGCGCACGAGGAGCTGCGGCAGCTGCTCGACGGCTGCGAGCAGAGCGGCACGATCCGTGCCGTGGAGGTGGCCGAGATCGTCGACACGCACGAGCTCGCCCCCCTCGAGCACGAGGCGCTGCTCCGTGAGCTCGACAAGCGAGGCATCGAGGTCGTCGAGCTGCCGCCGGTCGAGCCTCCTCCGCAGCCTCCGGCGGAGTCGACCACCGACGCCCTCCAGCTGTTCCTCCGCGAGGCAGGCCGCCACCAGCTGCTGACCGCGGCGCAGGAGGTGGAGCTCGCGAAGCGGATCGAGCGCGGCGACATGGACGCGAAGCAGCACATGATCCAGTCGAACCTCCGGCTCGTGGTCTCGATCGCCAAGAACTACCGCAACCAGGGCCTGCCCTTCCTCGACCTCATCCAGGAGGGCACGCTCGGCCTCATCCGCGCCGTGGAGAAGTTCGACTGGCGGCGGGGCTTCAAGTTCTCGACGTACGCGACGTGGTGGATCCGCCAGGCGGTCGCGAGGGCGCTCGCGGACAAGGCGCGCACGATCCGCATGCCGGTGCACATCGTCGAGCGCATGCAGAAGATGAACCGCGCCGAGCGCACGCTCTGGACGCAGCTGGGCCGGGAGCCGACGCTGGACGAGATCGCCGAGGAGGCCTCGCTCACCGTGCAGCAGGTGCTCGAGGTGCGCGCCGCGGCCCGCGCCTCGGCCAGCCTGGACGCGCCCGTGGGCGAGGCCGAGGACGCAGTGCTGGGAGACTTCGTCGCCGGCGAGGAGCCCCTGCCGGAGGAGACCGTCGAGCTGCATCTCCGCAGCCAGACGCTCCACCACGCGTTGCAGGCGCTGCCGCCTCGCGAGCGCGAGCTCCTCGTGATGCGCTACGGGCTGGACGGCGGCGAGCCCAAGACGCTCGAGGAGATCGGTCGCAAGCTGGGGCTCACGCGCGAGCGCGTGCGGCAGATCGAGCTCGACTCGCTGCGGCGGCTGGCGACCGTCCGCGAGATGCAGGCCATGGCCGGCGTCTGACCGGCGCGGCAGGTCCCCCCTACGTGCGGAGGTAGAGCTCGAGGCCGGGCGCCACGTGGCGGAGCTCGCGCAGCGCACGCGTCTCGAGCTGGCGCACGCGCTCGCGGGTGATGCCGAGCACCTGGCCGACCTCTTCGAGCGTGCGCGGCTGCTCCTCGTCGAGGCCGAAGCGGAGCACGAGCACGCGCTGCAGGCGCGGCTTGAGCTGCGCGAGCGCGCGCGCGAGCTCCACGGAGCGCAGCCGGTCGGCCGTCACCTCCTCCGGCGCCTCCGCGTGGACGTCCTCGATCAAGTCCGACATGAGGGAGTCGCCGTCGCCGATCGGCGTGTCGAGGCTGACGTGCTCCTGCACCAGGTCGAGGAGCTCCTGCACCCGCTCGGGCGGGTAACCGCTCTCCGCCGCGATCTCGTCCACCGAGGGGTCGCGGTTCAGCTTCTGGCCGAGGATCCGGCGGGCCTTCTGCACGCGCCGCACCTGGTCGGCGACGTGTACCGGCAGGCGGATCGTCCGGCTCTGCTCGGCGAGCGCACGCTGCACCGCCTGCTTGATCCACCAGGTGGCGTAGGTGGAGAGCTTGTAGCCGAGCTTCCAGTCGAACTTCTCGACGGCGCGGATGAGGCCCAGGTTGCCCTCCTGGATGAGATCGAGCAGCGGCACGCCCGCGCGGGTGTAGTTGCGCGTGATCGACATCACGAGGCGCAGGTTCGACTCGATCAGGCGCCGCTTCGCCGCGTCGTCGCCGGCGTCCTTCCGTCGCGCGAGCTCGCGCTCCTCGGCTGCCGTCAGCAACCGGCCGTCGCCGATCTGGCGCACGTAGAGCTTGAGCGGGTCCTGCGTGATGGGGTCCGAGGCCTCCTCTTGCTGCTCGGGGGCGCGGTCGAACAGCTCCTCGGCCAAATTCCCGTCCACGAACGACCTATCGGCGCGGTTCCTCCCCCCCTTGAGGCATTCCCGCAGGTTCCTTTGGCGCCGACAGTGAGAAGGACGTCGAATCCCGAACATCGTCTTCATCTTCTGCGGCTACGGTGAGACGAACGTCCGGTGGACGTGATCGAATCGCGACATGTGCGGCATCGCGGGATACAGCCTTCACAGCGGCTCCGGAGCGGGCCGCACGCTCGCTGCGCAGGCATTGCTGGCGGGCATCGCCGAGCGAGGCGCCGACGCCGTGGGCTACGGCCACCGCTCGGATCAGCCCGCCGTGACGGTGCACAAGCAGCGCACGGGGGCGAGCGCGCTCCTCGACGAGGTCTCGCTTCCCGAGGACACGACGCAGGCCCTGATTCACGTGCGCGACTACACCAAGGGTCACCCGAGCATCGAGGCCAACAACCATCCCATCCGGCACGGCTCGGTGGTGGGAGTGCACAACGGCGTGATCCGCAACGACGACGAGCTGTTCGACCGCTACGGCTGGGAGCGCCAGGAGCCCGAGATGACCGTCGACTCGGAGATCATCTTCGCGATGGCCGAGGCGCACGGTAGCGACGCCAAGGCGCTCGAGGCCATGCACGGTTCCATGGCGGCGGCGTGGATCGACGAGCGCGATCCCGACTCCCTCTTCGTCGCACGAGGGGTCGGCAGGCCGCTCTGGATCGGCACGGCGCACCGCGAGGTCTTCTTCGCTTCGACCGCCGCCACGCTGGAGCTGGTCGAGAAGGCGCTTCGGCTTCGCCTGCGCAAGCGCGAGGTCTCCGAGGGCCGCCTACTCCGGTTGAGCGCGGGCAAGGTCGCGAGCCAGCATGGCTGGCGCCCGGATCCGTCGTATGTGGAGCGCTCTGCGCTCCCCGCCGTGCGGGCGCCGCACGAGGGCGCCCACTGCGTCGAGCGCCTCGCCGTGCTCGCGGCCTGGGCGTAGCCCGGCGGCGCGCGGCGGCGCTCCGAGCCCGACCGCAGGCGGCCGAGCTCAGTACGCGTTGACGCAGCCGAGCGGGTCGAGCACCACCCGCGCGATCCGCCGTACGTCCTCTGCGGACTGCTGCTCGCCGGCCAGCTCGAACGCCCCCGCGAGCTCGAGCTCGACGCAGGCCGCGGCGTAGGAGCGCCCCAGGCCGCGCTCGAACGCGGCGGCAGCCCCGAGCCCGTCGATCGCCTCGGAGGGCCGGCCTTCGTGGAGCGCGAGGAGTCCGCGCCCGGCGTCGAGCGATCCCTGGTGGTGGCCCCGCGGCTCCTGCGAATGCGCCAGGTCGTCGAGGAGCGCGACGAGATCCGTCAGCAGCTCCGTCTCGCCGGCATGCGAGAGCGCCCGCAGGAGCGGCACCGTGGAGAAGGTCGAGACCCATCGCATGTGCGCAATGGCGTGCACGGCCTCCGTGACGCGCCGCAGGAGCACGCGGTCACCCGTGACGGCGCCGAACGCGCCCGCGACGTTCGCGGCCGGGACGATCCGCTGCGGCTCACCCGTCGGCAGGGCGGTCTCGACGAGCTCGGCGACGGTCGGGGCGGCCCGGGCGAGATCTCCACGACGGAACGCGAGGCCTCCCGCGATCTCGCAGCAGACGATCCGTCCACTCGACCATTCCGGCGACGGATGGCGGCCGACGATCTCGTCCGCCGCCGCCCAGCGACCGGTCGGGAGGTAGAGGATCGACGCGCGAGACAGCTCCAGGTAGCTGCCGAAGAGCTCGAGCGGAGGCACCTCCTCCAACGGCGCGCAGAGATCGGCCAGCGTCCGCTCGAGGTCGTCGACCGGCAGAAACGGGTGTACCGACCAGAGGAAGTTGACCACGGCCCGGTACGCCTCCTCGGAGGCGCCGGCCTGCAGCGCGAGGCCGATGATCTCGCGTACCTCGCCGGCGTCCGGGGGAACGCCCTCGTTGGCCTCGGCCGTGAGCAGGTTGATGCGCGCATTCGCCTCCGCCGACTTCTCGCCCACCCGGCGCGAGACCGCGATCGCCTCTCTCGCGCTCTCGGCGGCTCTGGGGACGCTCGCGAGCATCTCGAGCTGCGAGCGCCGGGCGAGGGCCCAGGCCAGCTCGGGCGAGCTCGGGAGGCCGCGCATGGCCTCGACGGCCTCTGATGCCGCCAGGTGGGCGTCGGCCTGCCGCCCGAGCAGCCAGTAGACGCGGGAGCTCCAGGCGAGCGCACGGCCCCGCAGGTGAGCGTCGCCGATCTCGGTCGCGATCTCGGCGGCCCTGTTCAACCGCCCGATCGCGTCGCTCGGCGCCCGACCCGCGAGGATCAGCAGCCTCCCTGCCGCCAGCTCCGCCATGCCGAGCTCGCGAGGCGAGACCGCGAGCTCCTGGGCGCGCTCGAAATGCGCCCGTGCCGGGCCCGTCGCGCCCCGTGCGAGCGCGGAGTCGCCCGCCTGGAGCAGGAGCTCGAAGGCACGGACGCGAACCGCCCCGTCGTCCTCACCGAGCGCGATCGCCTCTTCGAGGTGGTAGGCGGCCAGCTCCGCCGTCTCCGCGTCGCGGCCCTGCGCGACCCGCTGTACCCACTCGCCCACGCTGCGATGGAGCGCACGGCGCTCTGCACGCGGCAGCGACGCGTACGCGACGTCGTGCGTGAGCGCGTGCTTGAACGCGAACTCGCGCATGCCCGCGATAGCGGAGGCATGCTGCTCCGAGACGAGCCCTCCGCGGCCCAGACCGGCGATCACCTCCTCCGGGACCCCGACGGCCGGAGGCCAGAAGACGCGCCCCATCACCGAGCAGCGCCGTAGCGCATCGCGGGACTCCGCGTCGAGGAGGTCGATGCGCGCGGCGATGACGCCGTGCACCGAGTCCGGGATCTCGAGCTCGACGTGCGGGTCGCGAACGGCCCAGCGGCCGTCCACCTTCGCGATCGCGCCACGCTCGACGAGCATGTGGACGATCTCCTCCGTGTAGAAGGGGTTGCCGCCCGCGTGCTCGACGACATGCGCCAGGACGCCGGCCGGGAGGTCGGCTGCGCCGAGGAGCTCCCGTACGAGGCGCTCCGCCTCCGCCGCGTGGAGCGGCCGCAGGCTGACCGAGGTCGCGTTGCGGGCCCCTCCTCCCCACGTCGGCCGCGTCTCGACGAACTCGGGTCGGGCCGTGCACATCGTCAGCACCGCCGTTGCGTCGAGCGCGTCCGTCAGGTGCTCGAGCAGGTCGAGCAACGGCTCCGAGGCCCAGTGGACGTCCTCCACCGTGAGCACCGTCAGCCTCTCCCGCCCCAGCGCGGCCAGGTACCGCGTCCACGCCGTGCGCAGCCTGCCGGCGACCTCGCTCGAGTCGAGCGCCGACGATCCGGGCAGCTGCAGGCCGATCGTCCACCCGACGGCGTCGAGCACGCTGTCCGGGTCGGCGCCCAGCTCCAGGGGCGCGAGCGCGGCGCGCAGCTTCTCGAGCGCGACGTCGCCGGAATCGCTCTCGAGGATGCCGGCGTGGCCCTTCGCGACCTCGGCGAGCGGCCAGTACGTGACGCCGTCGCCGTAGGGCAGGCACCTGCCCTGGAGGCGTCGCACGCCGGGGAGGCCGGCCACGAACTCGTCGAGCAGCCGAGACTTGCCGACGCCGGCAGGCCCGAAGATCGTGATCAGCTGCGGTGTGTGCTCCCGCTCCACGCGGGCCGTCAGCGCGCCCAGCACCGCCAGCTCGTCATCCCGGCCGATGAGCGGCGCCGTGAGCCCGTCGCTGCCGCGCTGACCTGGAGGGGCCACCGCCGCCACCGCCTCCCACGCGGCCAGCGGAGCGTCCTTTCCCTTCGCCGGTGCCCGGCCGTCGTCGCGGTACGCGATCGCCCGGCGAGTCGCCGCCACCGTCCGCTCGCCGACGAGCACCTGTCCCGTGGCAGCGCGCTGCTGCAGGCGGGCGGCGACGTTGACCGCGTCGCCGGAGACCATCAGCTCGCCGCGGGCGGCCGCCTCACGCCCGGCGACGACCTCACCGGTGTTCACGCCGACGCGAACGCCGACCTCGACCCCATGCCCCTCGCGGACCCGTGCCGCGAACGCCGGAAAGCCATCCCGGACGGCCAGGGCGGCTCGCACCGCACGCTCGGCGTCGTCCTCGTGCGCCTGGGGGATCCCGAAGACCGCGAGCACGGCGTCGCCGACGAACTTCTCGCTCATGCCGCCGAACCGCTCCACCTCGTCGTTGACGAGCGCGTACAGCTCACCCTGGAGCGCGCGGACGTCCTCCGGGTCGAGCCGCTCCCCGAGCGCGGTGGAGCCCGCGAGATCGGCGAACAGCACCGTCACGACACGGCGCTCGTCGCGACCCGCTGCGGGCCCGCGACGTGCTCCGGGCTCGAGGGCGAGCCCGCAGCTCGAGCAGAAGGCGGCCGCGGCGTGGCTCTCGGCGCCGCAGCTCGGGCAGACGCGGACGAGCGGAGCACCGCAGGAGGCACAGAAGCGCGCGCCCGGCGCATGCTCCGCACCGCACCCGGGACACGTGCCGTTCATGCCGCGAGTGTACGGTCGACGCGCAGCCGGTCAGGCGAGCGTTCCGTCCGGCGCCACCGTGACTCCTTCCTCGCGGAGGCGTTCCCGCACGAGGAACTGGAACGCTGCCCAGGGGCCGCTGTCGATGTCCACCATGCGGTAGACCTGCCACTCCGAGAGGAGCGACGGATCGCTTCGGCGCGCGGACTTCCAGTCGGCCATGCGGGGCAGGTGCCCGAGCCGGCGGGCGAGCACCGCGCCCTGCGCAACGGCCCGCTCGAGCCGCTCCTCCCCCACAGGCACGTCGAAGCCCGCCTCCTTCAGGGCGGCCGCGAGGGAGCCGAACGTGTGCCAGATCAAGGACTTGGACGCCATGCGGCCGCGGCGCTCTTCGACGTCTCGGGCCGTCGGCACGCGCCCCAGCTCCTCACCGAGCTCCCGCAGCTGCCGCACCATCTCCTCGCGGCTGATGAACCGTCGCGGCACGAGGCCCGCCGCGCGCTTGGCGGCGTTCCAGCTGCCGAAGTGCTCGATCACGGTCTGTGGATGCACGCCGGCGTCCGCGTCGGCGGCGAACTCCCGCATCGTCGGCGAGCGGCCCAGGCGCTCCGCCGAGGCCCGGAGCTCGGCCAGGATCTGCTCGTCCGTGTAGCGGCGCCGGAGACCCGCGCGAAACTCGGCGAGCGCGGCCGCGTCGATGCCCTCGAGCGCAGGGTGCCGGCGGCGGGGTCGTCCCACGCAGTAATGCTAGAGCATCTTGAACATAATGCAAGTAGGCCCGAGCGGGGCTCGGCGCAGGGGCTCGGGAGTGCCTCGCGCGGGCGACGGATAGGCTCGGGCCGTGGGAACACGGCTGGCGGTGGAGACGGCTGCGGCCCGGCTGGCGGGTGCGGTGTCGCGTCTCGCGGGCCGTGGCGGCGGTACCACCCTTCCGGGAAAGCTCCTCTGGAAGACGGATCCCGGGGCCGTCGACGCGCTCGCCGCGCGCCTGCGGGCAGGCGTCGCGGTCGTCTCGGCCACCAACGGGAAGACGACGACGACCGCGATGGCGGCCGGCATTCTCCGGCCCCGCTACCGCCTCGCGTGGAACCGCTCGGGCGCCAACCTCGCGTCGGGCGTCGCGTCGACCCTGCTCCGCGCCGGCGACGCGGAGCTCGGGCTCTTCGAGGTGGACGAGTTCGCGCTGCCCGAGATGCTCCGACGCCTGCGACCGCGGGCGGTTGCGCTCGGCAACCTGTTCCGCGACCAGCTCGACCGCTACGGCGAGCTCGAGCACATCGCCGAGCGCTGGCGTGCGGCGGTGAGCGACCTCCCCGCGGAGACGACGCTGGTCGTGAATGCCGACGACCCCGTCGTCGGCAGCCTCGGCGGCGAGCGGGAACGGCTGCTGCGCTACGGCGTCGACGATCCGTCGGTTGCGCGTCCCGCCCTGCAGCACGCCGCGGACTCCAAGTACTGCCTGCGCTGCGGAGCGCCGTACGAGTACGCGGCGGCCTACATCGGTCACCTGGGCGACTACGCGTGTCCCCGCGGCGACCACCGGCGGCCGCCGCTCGACGTGGCGGCGCGGTCGATCGAGCCCCACGGCCTCGACGGCATCTCCTTCGACCTCGTCACGCCGTCCGGCACCGAGCGGGTGCGCCTCCGCCTCCCCGGTCTCTACAACGTGTACAACGCACTCGCGGCCGGCACGCTCGCCTACGCGCTCGAAGTCCCCGCCGCGGAGATCCGCGCCGGCCTGGAGGAGGTCGCGGCGGCGTTCGGCCGCTTCGAGCGGATCGACGCGGGCGGCAAGCGCATTCTCATGCTGCTGATCAAGAACCCCGCCGGCGCGAACGAGGCCATCCGGACGCTCGACGAGGGCGGCGTCCCTCCCACGCTGGTCGTTGCCCTGAACGACGCGATCGCGGACGGACGCGACGTGTCCTGGATCTGGGACGTCGACTTCGAGCCGCTGCTCGCCGGAGCGCAGCGCATCGTGGTCGCCGGCGAGCGCGCCGCCGAGCTGGCGCTCCGCTTCACGTACGGCGGCTACCCAGCCGAGCGTCTGGAGGTCGTGCCCGAGCTCGGGCGGGCGCTCGACCGTGGTCTCGGGCTCGTGTCGCCGGGCGAGGAGCTGGCGGTGCTGCCGACGTACACCGCCATGCTGCGCCTGCGGGCGATCCTCGCCGAGCGCGGCTTCGTGAAGCCGTACTGGGAGGCGCCGTGAGGATCCGCGTCGGGCACCTCTACCCGGACTACCTGAACATCTACGCCGACCGCGGCAACATCGCCGCGCTCGAGCGGCGTGCAGCCCTGCGCGGGCACGAGCTCGCCGTGGAGCCGCTCGGGCTCGGCGACCGTGTCGTCCCGGGCAGCCACGACCTCCTCTACGTCGGCGGTGGCCAGGATCGCGAGCAGGCCCTGGTGGCGCCCGACCTCGCCGCGCAGGGCGAGGCGATCCGGGAGGCGGTGGCGGGTGGTGCCGCCGTCCTCGCGGTCTGCGGCGGGTACCAGCTCCTCGGTCGCGGCTACCGTGGCCGCGACGGCTCGTGGATGCCGGGGGCAGGTCTCTTCCCCCACGAGACGATCGCCGGCGAGCGCCGCATGATCGGCGACGTACTGCTCGAGTGCGCCCTGGACGGCGAGACGCGCAGCGTCGCGGGCTTCGAGAACCACGCCGGCCGCACGCTGCTCGACGAGGGCGCGCAGCCCCTCGGCCGCGTCATCTCCGGCCACGGCAACGACGGCGCCTCGGGCTACGAGGGCTGTCGCGTCGAGCGGGCGCTCGGCACCTACCTCCATGGGCCGTTGCTGCCGCGCAACCCGTGGCTCGCCGACCGGCTGCTCGCCTGGGCGCTCGCGCATGCCGGGGAGGGCGTGCCACCCGTCCTCTCGCCGCTTCCGGACGAGCTGGAGCGCCTCGCGCACGAGGTGGCCGCGGGGCGAGCCCGTGCGCGCGGGGGCCGCTGAGTGGACCTAGGCGACGAGGCGGGCGCGCAGGCGGTCGAGCTCCAGCGGCGACACGCCGATCGAGTGCAGGTAGGCCTCGGCGCTCCCCCAGCGCTCCCGCAGGCCGGCGAGCATGCCCTGCATCCCCTGCTCCGGGGCCGAGCAGACCCGACGGCGGTAGGCGCGCTCGTGCTCCTCCTCGGCGCTTGCGATCCACCGGTCGACGAGCGGGCGCACACGGTCGTCGCTCAGTGCGTAGTCCTGCGCCACGACGTCGTCGGTGACGCCCACCGCGCCGAGCAGCAGCGCCGAGACGATGCCCGTGCGGTCCTTGCCGATGAAGCAGTGGACGACGACGCCCCCGTCCGGCGCGCACGCGACGGCGCGGACGGCGGATGCGATCGCGGTCCCGGACTTCTCGAGCGCGTGGAGGTACATGCGCGTGGTCGCCGCGGCGGTGTCGGGCGCCGTGCGCGTGAGGTCGTCGATCCGTGCGGCCTCGGCGGGATCGTGGGCGCCGAACAGCGAGATGCGGACCAGCTCGACCGGGGCCTTCCGCTCCGGGTCGCGCTCGCGCTCCTCCTCGAAGCGCAGGTCGACCACCCTGCGGATGCCGTACGCGACCAGCTCGTCCCAGCCCGCGGCGGACAGGCGGCCGACGTTGTCGGCACGCACGACCGCACCGAACCGGGTGGTCCCGCCGTCGCCCGTCGGCAGCCCGCCGAGGTCGCGCACGTTGACGCATCCCTCCCACGCGAGCTCGCGCCTCCGGACGACGCGCGTATCGGACCTACCGGTCACTCACTCCACAGGGCGCCCAGGTAGACGCACGGATCGCCCGGCTGCCAGCGGCGCAGGAAGCGCTGGATGGGAGGGTGCACGACGATGCCGTCGAGGTCCTCCGGCTGCACCAGCCGGTGGCCGCGCACCGCCTCGTCGCGAGAGACGAGCTCCGCCAGCGAGCCCGAGAGGTCGCCGGCGAACACGACGTGCACGACGTGCTTCGACCACAGGGAGCGCTCCGGGGAGATCGACTCGACGATCGCCACGGGCCCCTCCACGGGCAGCTCGTGACCACCCTCGAGCAGCCCCGTCTCCTCCGCGAGCTCGCGATAGAGGGCCTGGGTCAGCGTCTCGCCGCTGCGGAGACCGCCTCCGGGCAGGAGCCAGTGCTCGCGTCCCCGCTTCTCGTGGCGGCAGAGCAGGATGCCGCCGTGCCAGCGGAGGATGGCGGAGACGCGGATCCGGGGCTCCGGCCTCATGAGCCCGAGGAGCCGAAGCCTCCGTCGGCGCGCACGGTCTCGGACAGCAGCGGGACCTCGGCGAGCTCGACCGCGGGCGTCGCCACGAGCACGAGCTGCGCGATCCGCATGCCCGGCTCGACCGTGAACGCCGCGCCCGCGTCCGTGTTGAGCAGCACGGCCTTCACCTCGCCCCTGTAGCCCGAGTCGATCAGGCCGGGCGCGTTGACGACGGACAGGCCGTGGCGCGCGGCGAGCCCGGAGCGCGGCGTGACGAGGCCCGCGTAGCCCTCCGGGATGGCGACGGCGATGCCCGTGCCGACGACTGCCCGCTCCCCCGGGCCGAGCGTCACCCGCTCGCACGCGACGAGATCGAGCCCCGCGTCGCCCGGGTAGGCGCGACTCGGCAGCTCGGCGTCGTCGCGCAGCCGCGTGACCTGGAGCTCGATCACGCGTGCCTGACGCTGCCGGAAGCACTGTCCGCGACGAGATAGGCCGCGAAGCGCCGCACCTCGCGATGGGGCAGCCGCGCACGGATGACCACGCCCTCCTCCGTGTCCCGGCGCTCCTCGATGGGCGCGCCGAGCGCGTAGAGCGCCGACAGGGCGGCGCCCTCGTCGTACGGGACGAGGAGCCGGACGTCCTCGAAGCGGCCGGCGAAGCGGAGCGCCACACGAGCCTTCAGCGGCTCGAGGCCGGCCCCGGTGACCGCGGAGATCTGCAGCGCGTGCGGGAACCGGTTCGCGAGGCGGCGACGCGTGAGCGGGTCGACGCGGTCGATCTTGTTGAGGACGAGCTCGATCGGCACCTCTCCGGCTCCGATCTGGCCGAGCACGAGCTCGACGGCGTGGATCTGCTCGCGGAGGACGTCCTCCGGCAGCGAGGCGTCCGCCACGTGGAGCACGAGGTCGGCGACCAGGGTCTCCTCGAGCGTGGACGCGAAGCCCTCCACGAGCTGTGTCGGCAGCCGCCGGATGAAGCCAACGGTGTCGGTCACGAGGTAGCGCTTGCCGTCGTGCACGAAGCTCCGGGTGGTGGGGTCGAGCGTCTCGAACAGCCGGTTCTCGACCGAGACCTCAGCCCCGGTCAGCGCGTTCAGGAGCGTCGACTTGCCGACGTTGGTGTAGCCGGCGAGCGCGACCGTCGGGGTCTCCGAGCGCTTCCGCTCCTTGCGCCGCACCTGGCGCTGGCCGCGGAGGCCGCGCAGGCGCTGCTTGAGCTGCGTGATGCGTCTCCGCGCGAGCCGGCGGTCGGACTCGAGCTGCGTCTCTCCCGGCCCACGCGTGCCGACACCGCCGCCGACGCGTGCCGTGCCGCCGCCCCCCGCCAGGCGCTCGAGGTGCTGCCACATGCCGCGCATGCGCGGGAGGTTGTACTCGAGCTGCGCCAGCTCGACCTGGAGCTTGCCCTCCGCACTCACCGCGTGCTGGGCGAAGATGTCGAGGATCAGCTGCGTGCGGTCGACGACCCGCGCCGTCAGAGCGTCCTCCAGCGCCCGTTGCTGTGCCGGGCCGAGCTCGTCGTCGACGAGCAGGACCTCCGCTCCCTGGTCACGGTACGCCTGCTTCAGCTCGGTGAGCTTCCCCTTGCCCACGTACGTGCGCGGATCCGGGTGCGCCCGATGCTGCACGAGCTCGGCGACAGGCTCCACTCCCGCGGTCCGCGCGAGCTCTCGCATCTCCCCGAGCTCGCCCTCGACGTCGGCTCCCTTGGGGAGCACCGCGACGACGAGGCCGCGCTCCGGCTCGTCGCCCGGGAACGCATCCGGCCCGGTGCTCATGCGGTGGAGTATGCAGATAGCCTCCTCGCGTGGCATCTCTGGCCGAGCGGCTCGCCGGCCGCACCCTCGAGCTCGTCGACATCCCGTCGCAGAGCGGCAGCGAGGACGCTGTCCGCGCGTATGTGCGCGGCCTCGTGCCGCCCTCGTTCGAGGTCGAGTTCGCCGGCGAGGATGCGTCCCTCCACGTGCGAGGCCGCCGTCCCGGGACGCCGCTCGTGCTGCTCGTGGGCCACTACGACACGGTGCCCGCGCAGGGCAACGTGCCGGGACACATCACGAACGGCGCCGTGCACGGATGCGGCGCGAGCGACATGAAGGGCGGGCTCGCGGTCGCGCTCGAGCTCGCCGGCGACCTCGCCGCTGAGCCGCCGGCACGGTACGACATCGGGCTGCTCCTCTTCGGCAAGGAAGAGCTGCCGCCGGAGCAGAGCCCGCTGCCGGAGCTCTTCGCGCGCTCCACGCTCGTGCACGAGGCCGAACTGGCCGTGCTCCTCGAGCCGACCGATCTCACGATCCAGGCCGGCTGCCTCGGCCACATGAGCGCGCGCTTGATCTTCCACGGCGTCAGCGGCCACTCCGCACGGCCGTGGGCGGCCGAGAACGCCATCGAGAAGGCGCTCGCGGGCCTGGCGCCGATCGCGGCCCTCGAGCCGCGGCCGGTCGAGGTGGGTGGGCTCACCTTCACCGAGGTGCTCACGATCACGCAGCTCGAGAGCGGGATCGCCGTGAACGTCGTTCCCGATCGCGCCGTGGCGACGCTGAGCTTCCGCTACGCACCCGGGCGCACCCCGTCGGAGGCAGAGGCCTACCTGCGCTCGCTCGTCCCGGAGGGCGCGGAGCTCGAGGTGACGGGCGACTCGCCCCCCGCACGGGTCGTCACGGACGCTCCGCTCGTGCGCGCGCTGCAGCAGGCCGGAGAGCTCCCGCTCGAGCCGAAGCAAGCCTGGACGAACGTGGCCGACTTCACGGTGCGGGGCATCGACGCGGTCAACTTCGGCCCCGGCGCCACGCGCTTCGCCCACCGGCGCGACGAGCAGGTCGAGATCCGGGCGCTCGTCGGCGCGTACGAGACGCTGCGGCGCTTCCTCGCCGGGTAGCGTCTCGCCGTGCCGCTCTCCCCCATCCTCCGCGCCCAGGCGGCCTATCCGTTCGTCCGGCTCGCGCAGGCGGCGGCTGCACGGCGCGCGGCGGGACACGACGTGATCGACCTCGGCATGGGCGACCCGCGCGAGCCCACCGACCGCCGCATCATTCGCGCCCTCAAGGAGGGCGTGCGGGAGCGCATGGGCTATCCGGCCGCCGCGGGGCTGCCCGAGCTGCGAGAGGCCGTGGCAGCCTGGGCCCGGCGCCGCTTCGGCGTCGCGCTCGATCCCGACAGGAACGTGATCCCGACGCTCGGATCCAAGGAGGCCATCTTCTCGTTCGCCCAGATGGTGCTCGACGTCGACGCCGGCCGCGACACCGTCGCCGTGACCGAGCCCGGCTACCCGGTCCCCGGCCGCGGCGCGCTGTTCGCCGGCGGCGGCCTCCTCGAGCTCCCGCTGCTCGAGCGCAACGGCTGGCTGCCGGACCTCGACGCCGTGCCGGCGCTCGACTGGAAGCGCGCGGCACTCGTGTGGGTCAACTACCCCAACAACCCCACCGGCGCGACCGCCCCCCTCGCCTTCTACGACCGCCTCGCGGCGCTGGCGCGTGAGCACGGCTTCGTGCTCGCCTCGGACGAGGCGTACACCGAGCAATGGTTCGACGAGCCGCCCGTGTCGGCGCTGCAGCTCGACGACTGGACGAACCTCGTCGTCTTCAACACGCTCTCCAAGCGCTCCTCGATGACCGGCTTCCGCTGCGGCTTCGTGGCCGGCGACCCGGTGCTCGTGGACGGCTTGCGCGCGTTCCGGCCCAACGTCGGCACGGCGCCGCAGGAGTTCGTGCAGCGCGCCGCCGTGGTCGCCTGGTCGGACGAGGAGCACGTCGAGCGCGCGCGGGAGTCGTATGCGCGCAAGCGCCGCCTGTTCCTCGACCTCTTCGCTCGCAAGGGGATCACGGTCGCGGGCGGCCCCGCAACGATGTACCTGTGGATCGCCGTGCCCTCCGGCGAGACCTCGGAGGGCTTCGTCGACCGGCTGCTCGGTGAAGGCGTGCTCCTCGCGCCGGGCTCGTATCTCGGGCCTTCCGGGGAGGGCTATGCACGGGTCGCCCTCGTGGCGACGGAGGAGGAGTGCGCCCGCGCCGTCGACATCCTCGAGCGCGCGCTCGAGACGCCCGAACCGGTCCCGGACAGCCTACGAACAGGAGAGGAGAGCTGATGCAGGCCAACCTCGATGCGGTGGAGCGCGCGCGACAGCGCTGGAACGCCGGCGATCTGCCGGGCTATCTCGAGCTGTACGACGACGCCATCCAGCTGCACGGGTACTCGCCCGAGGCGATGGACAAGGCAGCGGTGACCGCGTTCTACGAGGACGTCTTCGCAGCGTTCGACTCGCCGCAGCTCGAGTTCGAGGACACCCTCGCCGCCGGCGACCGCGTCGTCATCCGTTTCACGATGACGGGGCGTCACAGGGGCGCCTTCATGGGGGTTCCCGCCACCGGAACGGACGTGGCCCTGCCGGGCATCACCATCCTCCGCTTCGGCGAAGGCGGCAAGGCGATCGAGCGCTGGTCCTCCGCCGACATGCTCGGGTTGCTCGTGCAGCTCGGTGCCGTGCCCGCTCCGGCCTAGCCCGGCAGTCACTCCTCGATTCGTCGCGAAGCGGGGATCGGACATGATGTCGGCGTGGACCTGGCCACGCGCATCGACGAGCTGTGGGAGAGCGACACGCTCGAAGCCGGCCCGGTGGAGGAGGCCGTTCGCATGCTCGACGGAGGCGACATCCGCGTCGCCGAGCGGCATGGCGAGGACTGGGTGGTCAACGAATGGGTGAAGAAGGCCATCCTGCTCTACTTCCGCCTGCGCAAGGTCGAGGCGATGGAGGCCGGCGGCCTGCATTTCCTGGACAAGATCCCGGTCAAGTCGGACTACGCGGCGCGCGGCGTCCGCGTCGTGCCCCCCGGGGTGGCCCGCTACGGCTCCTTCCTCTCGGAGGGCGTGGTGCTGATGCCGGGGTACGTCAACATCGGCGCCTGGGTCGGCCCGCGCACGATGGTGGACACGTGGGCCACGGTGGGGTCCTGCGCGCAGATCGGAGCGGACGTGCACCTCGCCGGGGGCGTCGGCATCGGGGGCGTGCTCGAGCCGCCCCAGGCCGCGCCCGTGATCGTGGAGGACGGGGCCTTCATCGGCTCACGAGCGGTCGTCGTGGAGGGCGTGCGGATCGGCGAGGGCGCGGTCGTCGCGCCCAACGTGGTGCTCTCCGCATCCGTGCCGATCATCGACGTCACCGGCGCCGCGCCGATCGAGTACCGCGGCGAGGTACCGCCCCGGAAGGTCGTGCTCCCCGGCGTTCGCCAGAAGGACTACCCCGCCGGCACGTTCGGTCTCCCGTGCGCGCTCATCGTGGGCGAGCGCAGCGCGTCGACCGATCGCAAGACATCGCTCAACGACGTCCTGCGCGAGTTCGAGATCGCCGTCTGAGCCGGCGCCGTGCTGCCTACGGGGCGGGGGCCGCGGCGAACGAGCGTGCGATCGCGAGCGCCTGCTGCACCGTCTGCGCCGACGCCCGGTCGCCGACGAGCACGTTCACCTGATAGGCGCGTCCCTTGACCGCGATCTGGGCGGAGCCGCCCCGGCCGAGCCAGCACTCGAAGTACTCGCGCGTCAGGCGCAACTCGACGAGGTCGTCGCGCGTGCGCGGGATGTCCGGCGCCGCGGCGCCCTTCCACGCGATCACGACGACGACGGCCGCGTCCCCGGGCACGCGGTAGGAGGAGACGAGGCAGCGGCTCTCACGAGAAGTGACGCCCTTCGTGCCGACCACGAGGACCGTGCGGGGATCGCTGACGTCACCGGGATCGGCCGGCACGACGCGAGCCCACCCCGCCGGCACACGCAGTTGCACGGCGCCCACCTCGACGCTGTGCCAGTCGGCAGCATGCGCGCCGACCGCGCCGACGAGGGCGAATACTGCGGCGGCGAGCGAAGCGACTCTCACCATGCCTGCAATGGTACGAATCCGCGGGCGTTCTGCCTAGTGGTCTCTACGCCCTAGAGCGCGCTCTCGCCCGTGCAGATCCGCTCCACAGGACCGGTGAGTCGAGCTCCACCCTCGCCGATCTCCACCTCGAGGTCGCCGCCGGGCAGGTGAACGGAGACCGGGCTCGTGACCCAGCCTCGCTCGACGGCGACGGCCGCGGCGGCGACCGCCGAGGAGCCGGACGCGGCCGTCTCGCCCGCGCCGCGCTCCCAGACCAGGACGGTGAGCGTGTCGCCGCCGTCGACGCGCACGAGCTGCACGTTCGTCCGCTCCGGAAACCGCCGGTGGGACTCGATCGCGGGCCCGAGACGCAGCAGGTCCTCGCGCGTCGCGGCGTCCAGGCGCACGACTGCGTGCGGGTTGCCGACCGACGCCCGGGTCAGCTCGAGCCCTCCCTCCACGTCGAGCGACTCCGGCGCGGCCACGGCCACCGGGCCGAGCGTGATGCGGACGACACCCCGCTCGAGCATGCGAGCCGCGATCTCGCGAGGACCGACGCACACCGTGACCTCGTCCGTCCCTGTCTCGTCCGCTAGCCACCGCGCCGCGATGCGGACGCCGTTCCCGGACATCTCCGCCTCCGAGCCGTCCGGGTTCCAGATGCGGACCGCAGCGCTCGTGTCGCGCACGTCGATCACCTCGACGATGCCGTCGGACCCGACGCCGGTGTCTGCATCGCAGAGGCGGCGCACTCGCTCGGCCGTCAGCGGCCCGGCATCGGGCTGTTGCACGACGAGATACGAGTTACCGAGCGCGTGCCACTTCGAGAATCGCATCCGCCACCTCCACCGCCGATCCTGTCGCGTCCACGCTGACGAGGCCCGGAATGCGGCGCATCCATTTCCGCTGGTAGGCCGCATAGCGGCGCGTGCGGACGACGATCCGCTCCAGCGCCTCGCCGTCGGGGAGCTCCGCGAGCTCGCGCACGCCGAGTGCCGCCTGTGCCGTGCGGGAGATGCCCTTCGAGGCCGCGCGCCGCACCTCGTCGCGTACGCCTCGCGCGAGCATGGACACGGTGCGAGCACGGATGCGGCGCTCGAGCTCATCGCTCGGCAGCTCCAGCCCCACGACCAGAGAAGGCCGCCGTGTCTGCTCTCCCCAGAGCCTGCTCCCGTCCGGCGTCAGCGAGCGGCCGGCCTCGGCCAGCTCGAGCGCACGCACGACGCGGCGCCGGTCGTGCGGATGCACGGCGCCGGCGGCCTGGGGGTCAAGGGCTGCGAGGCGCTCGTGCGCCCGATCCGGCGCTGCGTCGTACTCGCGCTCGAGTGCCTCGCGCCGCCCGTGCGCGGCGGGCGGCGGCACGTCGAGGTCGACGAGCGCAGCACGTAGGTACAGGCCGGTGCCTCCCGCGACGACGGCGGCCCCGTGCGCGGACACGAGCTCGTCGATCGCGTCGTGCGCGAGCGGCGCGTACTCGCCGACCGACATTTCCTCGTGCACGCTGCGGATCCCCACGAGCCGGGTCGGCCGGGTCGACTGGTTGGTGAGGATCGGCAGCTCGCGGTACACCTGCAACGCGTCGGCCGAGACGACTTCGGTGCCCAGCCGGTCGGCGAGGATCTCCGCGACGGCGGACTTGCCGGACGCCGTGGGTCCGAACACCGCGAGCACCTCCGGAACGGCACCGCGCCCGGGGATGTCCGGCGGGGCGTGGTCCGGAGGAGACATCACACCTGGGCCACCGGCCTCCTCCCCACGGCTCGAGCCTAACCGTCGCGCCGGTGCCGCAGGGGAAACGGCTTCGTGCCGGGAACGTGCCGGCTGCATGGCTGACCGGCTCAGCCGGAGTGCGCCTTCCAGGGCAGCGCGCGGGCGCCCGCGCCCGGCATGGAACGATCGCGCCTGCGCACCCCGAAGAACCCGTGATCGGCGGCGAGCAGACGGCACTGAAGGTAGGTGCCGAACCGACCGCTCGACCCGGTGACGAGCACGCGCACGACGCGCCTCAGGCGGCGACCAGCGCCGTGGCCCGCCCGCGTAGCGTCGTCGAGGTTGCGCTCTCGATGACGACGTCGACCAGCTCTCCCGGCTGTGCCCCGCCGTCGAAGTTGACGGTCGTGTTGCGCCGCGTGCGCCCGCGCTGCAACGTGGGCTCGGTCCTGCTCGGGCCCTCAACGAGCACCTCCTCCACGCGACCGACGCGTTCCCGGTTCTTCTCCGCGGCGATCCGCTGCACGACCTCGACCAGGCGCTCCATCCGCTCCCGCTTCACCTCGGCGGGTACCTGGTCGGGCATCGCGGCGGCCTCCGTCCCCTGGCGCGGCGAGTAGACGAAGGTGAAGGCGCTGTCGAAGCGCACGTCCTCGACGACCTCGAGCGTGGCGCCGAAGTCCTCTTCCGTCTCCCCGGGAAACCCGACGATGATGTCGGTGCCGAGCGCCAGATCGGGTACGGCCGCACGCAGGCGCGCCACGAGCTGCAGGTAGCTGCTGCCCGAGTAGGTGCGCCGCATGCGCTTGAGGATGCGCGGCGAGCCCGACTGCAGGGGCAGGTGCACGTGCTCGCAGACGGAGGCGCACTCGGCGAGGGCGGCGATCACCGGTGCGCGGAAGTCCTTCGGATGCGGGCTCGTGAAGCGGATGCGCTCGATGCCGTCCACCGCGTCGCACGCGCGCAGGAGCTCGCCGAACTCGGTGATCAGCTCGGGCGCGAGATCGCGGCCCCACGAGTTGACGTTCTGCCCGAGGAGCGTGATCTCCCGCACACCGTCCGCGGCGAGCCGCGTCACCTCGGCCACGATCTCGCCGGGGCGCCGGCTCTGCTCCCGGCCCCGGACGGCGGGGACGATGCAGTAGGAGCACACCGAGTTGCAGCCCATGGAGATCTGCACCCACGCCTGGAAGCGACGCTCGCGGTGCATCGGCAGCTCCGCGGCGAAGTGCTCGTGCGTGCCGAAGCGTCCGCGCGGGACGGCGTAGCCGCCCGCCGCGATCCACTCCCCGAGGTGCGGGATCGACCCGGGCCCGAAGGCCACGTCGACGAACGGGTAGAGGTCGAAGATGCGCTCGCGCTGGGCCTCCGCGTAGCAGCCGCCGACGGCGATGAGCAGGTCCGGACGGCGCCGTTTCCTGGCCGCAGCCTCCCCCAGGTAGGCGCCGAGCTTCGCGTCGGGCTTCTCGCGGATCGTGCAGGTGTTGAAGACGAGGACGTCCGCCTGCCCGGCCTCGGGCGCCTCACCCAGTCCGAGCGACTCGAGCATGCCCTTGATGCGCTCGGAGTCGTGCGCGTTCATCTGGCAGCCGAAGGTGGTGACGTGGTAGCGCCGCATCGGCCGGGAAGTGTAGCCCTCGACCGCAGCGCAACCGTGGCCCGTGACACGAGCCCTGCGCCCCGACCGGACGACCCGCTATGGACGCGGCGCCCAGGCGGGGAGCTCGTGGCGCCCGTCCGCCTCCGCCCACGCGTCACGCTGCTCGACGACGAGGCCGTCGGCGCGGAAGCGGAGGAGCGACGTGCCGGCGACGGTCTGCTCGCTGCCGTCCCGTGAGGCGATCACCGCCCACCAGTCCACGGCGGCCCGGGCGCCGTCCGCGATGGGCTCGCCGAACCGGCATTCGGCCCTCTCCTGGTCGCCGAACGCCCAGGCCGCGTACTCGGCCGGCGCCTGTGGCGCGCGGAACGGATGTGAGAGGAACACAGCGCCCTCGGCGTAGAGCGCGGCCACGGCGTCGGTGTCCCCGATCGGCCAGGCGCGCGACCATGCCTCGACCCAGCGCCGGGCGGCCGCCTGGGCGTCGACGGTCACGGCGACGGCTCGTAGGAGACCAGCTCGAGCAGGCTGCCGTCCGGGTCGCGGAAGTACACGTGGCGGCCGGTGCCGACGGTCGAGGACGTCTCACGCGGCCCCTGCTCGATCGCGACACCGCAGCGCTCGAGATGGGCGACCGCGTCCTCGATCGGCCCCGGCCAGACGAAGCAGAGATCGCTGTTGCCCGGCTGGACCGGCCGGGCGGCGTTGAGGCCCTCGAAGCCGGGCCCGTGGACGTTCAGCTGCCAGTCGCCGAAGCGATAGTGCCCGAAGCGGTCGTCGCGCTGGTCGATCACGGCCCCGAGCACGTCGCGGTAGAACGCGTTCGAACGCTCCCAGTCGGAGACTGCGATGACGCAGTGGTCGATGCGCAGTCCGAGGGCTACTTCGCCACCTCCACCGAACGCGACTCGCGGATGACGGTGACCTTCACCTGCCCCGGATACTCGAGCTGGCTCTCGATCTCGCGTGCGATCTCGTACGAGAGCAGCGCGGCCCCGTCGTCGTCGACGAGGGTCGGCTCGACGATCACCCGCACCTCGCGGCCCGCCTGGAGCGCGTACGCCTTGGCGACGCCCGGCTTGGCGTTGGCGATCTCCTCGAGCGACTCGAGACGCTTGATGTAGTGCTCGAGGCTCTCGCCCCGTGCGCCGGGGCGAGACGCGGAGACGGCGTCGGCAGCGATCAGGAGCACGGCCTCCACGGTCTGCGGCTGCACCTCGTAGTGGTGCGCCTCGATCGCGTGCACGACCCCTTGGGACTCCCCGTAGCGACGTGCCAGCTGGGCCGACACGAGCGCGTGCGATCCCTCGACCTCGTGCGTGAGCGCCTTGCCCAGGTCGTGCAGCAGCGCCGCACGCCGGGCCGTCTTCACGCTCGCGCCGAGCTCGGCCGCCATGATCCCCGCCAGGTGCACGACCTCGAGCGTGTGCTTGAGCACGTTCTGGCCGTAGCTCGTGCGATAGCGCAGACGCCCCAGGATCTTCACGAGCTCCTCGTGCAGCTCGCCGCAGTTCGCCTCGAAGACCGCCTGCTCGCCGGCCTGGCGCACCGCGTCCTCGAGCTCCGCCTTCGACTGGTAGTACATCTCCTCGATGCGGGCGGGATGGATGCGGCCGTCCTCGATGAGCTTCTCGAGCGTGAGCCGCGCCACCTCTCGGCGGAGCCCGTCGAATGACGAGAGCACCACCGCGTGCGGCGTGTCGTCGATGATGAAGTCGACGCCCGTCAGGTGCTCGAGCGAGCGGATGTTGCGACCCTCGCGGCCGATGATGCGCCCTTTCATGTCGTCCGACGCGAGCTCGACCACGGTCACGGTCGTCTCGGCCGTGTGGCTGGCTGCGACGCGCTGCAGCGCGTCGGCCACCAGCGCGCGCGCCCGCCGGCGCGAATCCGCCCGAGCCTCCTCCTCCATCTGCCGGACGCTGCGCGCCAGCTCGTGGCGCACGAGGTCCTCGGACTGCTGCAGCACGGCCTGCTTGGCCTCCTGCACGGTCAGCCCGGCCACGCGCTCGAGCTCGCTCACGATCGCGTCCTTGACCGTCTTCAGCTCCTCCTGGAGCTGCCTGGCGTGCGTCTCGCGGTCGGCCACCCCCTGCTCCCGTCGCGCGAGGGCCTCCAGCTTCGCGTCGTACTCCGACTCGCGCTGCAGCACCCTCTCCTCCACCTTCGCCACGTCGACGCGGCGGTCATGGACCTCGCCCTCGATCTCGGCCCGGAGCCGCACCGCCTCCTCGCGCGCCTCGATCCGCGCCTCACGGCGCAGCGTCTCGGCCTCCCGCTCGGCCTCGGCCACGAGTGAGCGGCGCATCTCGTCCGCTGCGCGGAGGCGGGACGAGCTCGCGGTGCGGAGCCACGCGGCCGTCGCCAGCGACCCGACGACGATTCCACCAACCACCGCGACGATCGTGAGCATCCCGCTCCTTCTGGAGGGTGTCGGTTGTCCGCAGCGGGTGGCTGCGGGTGCTCACATCCGGCATCCCGCCTGCACGCGGGCGGATCCGGGGCACGGCGGTGCTGCGTGGAAGACCTCTAAACCGGTACGTCCTCCATCGGCGCCCGCACGCTGCCAGGCGCTCTCGTATGCCGGTCGATCGAAGGGTTCATGCGTCGGAGTCGGGTTCGGAACTGCGCGGTGTGCAGGGAAATGTCAGACGAAGCGCTGTCATCTTATCGTCCGCTCGCCGAGGTGCGCAACGACGCGCTCGAGCGACTCCTCCCGGAATCCGCGTGTTGCGAGGAACCGCAGCGTCCGCTCGGACGCGCCGCGCTCCTCGACGAGGGCGGCGGCGCGGTCCGCCTCCGCTGCCAGTCCGGCGATCGCCTGCCCGACGAGCTCCGCGCCGACGCCGTGCGACTGCAGGTCGCTCGCGATCAGCTCGTCCCCGGCTCCGCGGGCAGCCAGCACCTCGGCTCGGCGGGCGGCGTAGCGGCCGTCGTCGAGGTAGCCGGCCTCCGTGAGTCGCGTCAGGACGGCCGCACGCTCGTCCTCGCCCACGCCGCGACGCTCCAGGCGCTCCTCGATCTCCGCGATGCTGCGATCCCGGTGACGAAGAGCGCGCAGCGCCAGCTCGAGCCCGTCGGGCTCGCCGGCACTCCTCCGCCGGTCGGTCACACGACCTCGGCGGCGACCTCGTCCTCGACCTCGGCGGCGACCTCGTCCTCGACGGGTGTCACCTCGACCGGGGTCTGGGCCTTCGGCAGCAGGCGCGCCGACACGATCTGCTCCGGCCCTGCCTCCGCCTGGATCCGCGCGAGAATCGACTGCACGAGATCGGGATTCTCGGCGAGGAAGGCCGTCGCGTTCTGCCGGCCTTGCCCGAGACGCTCGTCCCCGAAGCTGAAGTACGAGCCCGACTTGCTGACGATCTTCGCCTCCAGGCCGACGTCGAGCACCGTCCCCTCCCAGGAGATGCCGGACCCGTAGATGATGTCGAACTCCGCCTGCTTGAAGGGCGGCGCCACCTTGTTCTTCACCACCTTCACGCGGACGCGGTTGCCGATCGCCTCGGCCCCCTCCTTCAGCGTCTCGATGCGGCGAATGTCGAGTCGCACCGAGGAGTAGAACTTCAGCGCGCGGCCGCCCGGGGTCGTCTCCGGATTGCCGAACATCACGCCGATCTTCTCCCGCAGCTGGTTCGTGAAGATCGCGATCGTGTCGGTGCGGTTGAGCGTGCCCGCGAGCTTGCGGAGCGCCTGGCTCATGAGCCGGGCCTGGAGGCCGACATGGCTGTCGCCCATCTCGCCCTCGATCTCCGCCTTCGGCGTCAGGGCGGCGACCGAATCCACGGCGACGACGTCGAGCGCACCGGAGCGGATCAGGAGCTCGGCGATCTCGAGCGCCTGCTCGCCCGTATCGGGCTGGGAGACGAGCAGGTCGTCGATGTTCACCCCGATGCGGCGCGCGTAGGTGGGGTCCATCGCGTGCTCGGCGTCGATGAACGCCGCGATGCCGCCGCGACGCTGTGCCTCGGCGATCACGTGGTAGACGAGCGTCGTCTTCCCCGACGACTCCGGGCCGAAGATCTCGACGACGCGGCCTCGGGGCAGCCCGCCGATGCCGAGCGCGAGATCGAGCGAGAGCGACCCGCTGGAGACCGCTCCGATTGCCACCTGGGCGGCGTCGCTCATGCGCATCACCGATCCCTTGCCGAACTGGCGCTCGATCTGGCCGAGCGCGACGTCGAGCGCTTCCTCGCGGTTCATGGGCGGTGTCCTCCTACCAGTCGAGAGCTACGCAAGCGATACCGATTCGAGCACCTCGTACCGGGCGCCGGACGGGTGCAGACGAGAAAGGTAAGCAGCCGCGGCGGACGGAACGAATGTTCCCGTCTCCGGCAGCGGGGGCGAGAGACGCGGCCGCGTGCGGAAGCGCAGCACAGTGACGTGCGGAAGCCAGGGCCGCGCCTCGCGCTGGTAGACGCCGAGCGACTCGAGCTCCCCGTGCAGGCGCTGGGCCAGACGGATCGAGCCGGCGTCCGGGTCGTCGAGCACGACCATGCCCACGCTCCTCGTCTCGCGCCAGCCGGCGGGCGTGAGCGTGATCGGCTCCGCGGCGGTGGCGGCGTCCCGGAGGGCGGCGACGATCGCGGGGAGCTCGCCCGCAGGGCGCCGGCCGAGGAACGCGAGCGTGATGTGGAGGTCCTCCCGGCCGATACGGCGTCCTCCGGAGAGGTGCTCCTCGCCCCACCGCACGAGGACGTCCCGCACCTCGTCGGGCAGCTGCAGCGCCAGGAAGAGCCGCAGACGCTCATCGCCTGCGACCGTACCCGGCGACGTCATTCCTCTTCGTGCCGGCTTCGTGCCAGGAGTCGCCGGACGAGGTGGAGCGCGACCACGGCCGAGCGCGCGCGGATCCAGTCCCGCTCGCCCGGCAGGTCGAGGCGCAGCCCGTCCTCCCCCTCCGGAGAGATGGCGTGGAAGTGCACGAGGCCGACGGGCTTCTCGGGGGTCCCCCCGCCGGGGCCTGCGACGCCCGTCACCGCCACGGCGACGTCAGCCTGCAACCGCTCCCGGGCGCCGTGCGCCATCGCCGCAGCCACTTCGGCGGAGACCGCGCCGTGCGTCTCGATCGTCGCCGCGGGCACGCCGAGCTCCTCCCGCTTGACCCGGTCGGAGTAGGCGACGACCCCGCCCACGAACACGTCGCTGGCACCGGGGATGTCGGTGAGGCGGGCCGCGACGAGGCCCCCCGTGCACGACTCGGCGGCGGCGAGCGTCCAGCCGCGGCTGCGGCAGAGCTCGAGCACGATCTCCGGGATCGGGCGCGCGTCCTCCGCGAAGAGGGACTGCGTCAGCGAGCCACGCAGGGCCTCCGCCAGCGCGTCGGCCCTGGGCTCCGCGCCGTTGTCGACGACGAGGTCGACGTGGATCTCGAAGTCGCGCGCGCAGATGGTCACCTCGACGCCGTCGCCGTCGCCGCCTGCCTCGGCCAGCGCCTGTGCGACGGTGGACTCCCCCACGCCGTAGAAGCGGAGCAGACGCCGCTCGGGCGGGGCGGCGCGGGCGAGCGCCCGGCGCACCGGGTCGGTCTCGAGGGCGAGCGGCCACAGCCGGCGAAGCTCCCCGGGCGGGCCGGGCATGACGACGACCACGCACTTCCCGGCCTCGACCACGAGCCCGGGCGCGGTGCCGGCCAGCCCCACGACGACCGCCCCCTCCGGCACGGTGGCCTGCTTCACGACGCCGGGGACGAAGTCGGCGTACGGCCGCCGGAGTCGCTCAGCGACGCCGCGGGAGAACTCCTCGATGCGCGCCTGCAGCTCCTCGTCCAGTCGCAGGGGCCGGCCGGCCACGCGTGCCACGACCTCCACCGTCCGGTCGTCGTGGGTGGGGCCGAGGCCGCCGGAGACCAGGCACACGTCCGCCTCGGCGACGGAGGCGCGCAGGACCGCTTCGAGCTCGTCCGCCCGATCGCCCACGATCGTGATCCGCACCGGCTCGAGGCCGAGCTCGAGTGCCTCGCGGGCGTAGAACGGCCCGTTCAGGTCCGTGCGATCCCCGCGCACGAGCTCGCTGCCCGTGACGACGACGGCCGCCCGGGGACGCGTCACCCGACGGAGGAGGCAGCGCCGAGCGTCAGCTCGCCGCTCGGCGGCAAGGGGAAGCGGTTCCCGTTGACCTTCACCACCACGTTGCGCGGCTTGGCGACGGAGAGGTAGACGGTCTTGCGGACGAACCGCTGCATCTGTCCCCGCTCCAGCGTGCCCACGTACAGCTGCCGGCCGACCGGCGACCCCGCGCGCACCTCGACCAGGGACGGGCCCTTCACCGCGCGAACCTCGACGGAGATGCGCTGCGCCTGGGAGCTCTGACCGCTCGTGCCGCGCGAGCCGGTGGCGTTTAGCCCCTGCACCTGCGGCTCGTCAGGGCCTCCGAACCGCCACGCGGCGATCACGAGCGCCGTCACCAGCGCGATCGCGGCCAGCGCCACGACCGCCATGCGCGACTCGTAGCGCGGCTCGCGCCGGCGCCGCGCCACCGGCACGCGACGCGTTCGCGGCGCGTAGTCCTCGTCGCCCGCGACGAAGCGCGAGTTGTACTCGTCGACGTAGAGCTGTCCGTCGAGCCCGAGGCCGTCGGCGTAGACCCGTAGGAAGCCCTTCGTGTACGTGTGCCCGGGCAGCTGGTCGAAGCGCTCCTCCTCGAGCAGGCGGAGGTACTTCGCGCGGATCTTGGTGCGAAGCTCCATCTCCTCGAACTCGAGGCTCTGGCGGGTACGCGCCTCCCGCAGGCTGAGGCCGATCTCGAACACGGGGCCTTAGTCTAGAGAAGGGGTCAAGCCGGCGAGCACGGAGCCCGGCCGAGGTCTCTCGCCGCCGCGACGATCACGCTAGTCCCGCGTGGCCGCGTACTCGAGCAGCCCGTAGACGGAGACGGCCACGAGCGCCGCTCCCGCCACCCAGAGGCCGATCAACCCCAGCACGAGCCCCGCGCGGGCGCGTCCGCCGGCACCGGTGCCCCCCACGCTCGCGCGCTCGCGCCGGCGGGCGCTCCGCGCGAGCACGACGGCGGCCATCCCGAGCAGGAGCCCGATCGGGATCGCGAACGCGGAGTGGAGCAGGTCGTACGAGCCCGAGTAGCGGGTGGCGCCGACGGCGAGCGGCATCGTCAGCGTCGAGAGCAGGCCGGCGAGCACCGACAGCCAGGCCGCGGCGCTCCCGGCGCGCGCCGGGCTACTGCTTGTGGTAGGGGCGACCAACGGCTGCGGGTGGGATCGAGCGGCCGATGACGCTGGCGACCGCGATGAGGGTGAGCACGTACGGGAGGGCCTGGAAGAGCACGTCGATGGGCAGCCCGGCCGACTCCGAGTACACCGGCAGGCGCTGGGCCAGCGCCTGCGAGAACCCGAACAGCAGGCACGCCGCGGCCGCGCCGAACGGGCGCCAGTTGCCGAAGATCAGCGCCGCCAGTGCGATGAACCCGCGTCCCGCCGTCATGTTCTCGTTGAAGGAGCCGACGAAGCCGATCGATAGGTAGGCGCCGCCGGCGGCGGCGAGCATACCCGAGAGGATGACGGCGCCGTAGCGGATGCCGAAGACGCTGATGCCGACGGTCTCGCTCGCACGCGGATGCTCTCCGACGGCGCGGATGCGGAGCCCGGTGGGCGTCCGGAAGAGCACCACCCACGACACGCCGATCGTCACGAGCGCCAGCCACACCATGAGGTTCAGCTGGCCGAAGACGTCGGCGACGAGCTGGAAGAAGCCGCCGACGAGCGGGAGCTCCGTGAGGACGCCGACGGCGCCGCCGAGGAACCCGAGGTCGACGTCGGGGATGGTCGGGACGTCGGCGGGGATCCCCTCCTGCCCGTAGGCGTCGATGAAGACGTACCCGGTGAGCCCGAGCGCGAGGAAGTTGATCGCCGTGCCGCCCACGATCTGGTCGACGCGCAGGTGCACGGAGAAGACGGCGTGCAGCAGCCCCGCGAGCCCGCCCGCGATCACGCCGGCCGCGAGCCCGAGCTCCCACGAGCCTGTCCGCTCCGCGCCCAGGATGCCGAAGAACGCGCCCACCAGCATCATCCCCTCGAGGCCGATGTTGACGACGCCCGAGCGCTCGGAGAACAGCCCGCCGATCGCCGCGAAGAGGAGCGGCGTGGCGTAGCGCAGCATCGCGGCGAACAGGGCCGACCAGACGACGACGCCCTCGAGGTTGTCGACGCTCGACCGCGTCGCGGCCCAGCCGAGCAGGCCGCCGAGCACACCGGCCATCACCGCGTAGGCCCCGTACCGGTAGGCGCGCCGCGTCAGCGACGCCACTCCGAGGGCGACGGCGGCGGCGCCGAGCACGCAGGGCAGGGCCGCAGAGCGGACCGTGAGCGGCGGCAGAGCCACCCAGGCGGCGAGGCACCCCACCCCCACTCCCGCCCAGCCCGCCGTGCGCCACGGGTCGGCGGCGAGCCGGCGCAGGCGCCTCACGTCGCGCTCCTGCGCACCCTGCCGAGCAGCCAGCCGACGATCACGTCGGCGCCGACGAACAGGATGATCAGGCCCTGGATGAGGAGCGTCAGGTTCGACGCCAGGCTCGGCTCGAACACCTCGGGATCGAGGTTGCGTGTGGAGGTGCCGGTGAGCAGCGAGCCGAAGAGCAGCGCCGAGAGCCCCACCCCGATCGCGGTGTTACGGCCGAGGAGGGCAACGGCGATGCCGACGAAGCCGACCGAGGACGACTGCACGTCTCCGGTGGAGAGCCGGAACTGCCACCCGAGGATGTCGATCGCGCCCGCCAGGCCCGCGAAGACGCCGCTGATGGCCATCGCCGCGACGTAGCTCCGGGGCACGCTGATCCCCGCGTAGCGGGCGGTCTCCGCATTGAAGCCGACCGCCTTCACCCCGAAGCCGAGCGTGGTGCGATCCAGGATCACCGCATAGGCGACGAGCGCCGCGAGCGCGAGGAAGACGCCGATGTGGAGACCCTGGAACTCCGGGTCGCCCCAGACGACGGGAAGCTTCGCCCCGTCCCCGACCGGGGCCGAGACGGGGGCGTCCGTGGCGGTGTCCTGCAGCGGGCCCGACACCGTGAACAGGAAGACGCCGACCCAGAGGACGATCCAGTTGAGCATGATCGTCGTGATCACCTCGTGGGCGCCGACCGCGGCCCGCAACACGCCCGCCAGGGCTGCGACGGAGGCGCCCGCGAGCGTGCCGAGCACGAGTGCGAGCACGACGTGCGGGAGCGACGGGAGCGCGTCGAGGTGCGAGCCGACGATCACGGCGACGATCGCGCCGGCCAGGTACTGACCCTGCCCGCCGATGTTGAAGAGCCCGCAGCGAAAGGCGAACGCGACCGCGAGCCCGGTGAGGATCAGCGTGCTCGTGAGCAGGAGCGTCTGCTGCAGGTTGAACGCGGCGGCCTCGCGCTCGGCGCCCTGCACCCAGGGGAGCAGCCAGTCGAGGCCGGCGCCCTCGAAGATGCTGCGGTAGACCGGGAACGGCGACTGCCCCGTGGTGACGACGATCAGCACTCCGCCGACGAGGAACGCGAACGCGACCGTCAGGAGCGAGGCGACGACCCCGCCCTCACGCCGGCCGAGGGCGTAGCGCTCCACCGCCGACCACCGGCTCCCGCCCTCCGCTCCCGGCGGGTCACCTTCGGGCGGCGTCCTCCGGGGCGGCACGCTCATCCGGCCGCCCTAGTGCTTCGTGTAGGGCCGTCCGACTGCGGCAGGCGGAATGGAGCGGCCGATCACGCCCGCCACGGCGATGATCGTGAGGACGTAGGGAAGCACGTTGAACAGGAGCGGGGCCGAGCTCCCCTGCGCGAAGTACTCGGGCAGGCGATCGGCGAGAGCGCTGGAGAAGCCGAACAGGAGGGCGGCCGCGAACGCGCCGAAGGGGCGCCAGTTGCCGAAGATGAGGGCGGCCAGCGCGATGAACCCCCGGCCTCCGGAGAGATTCTGGTCGAAGAGGTGCACGACGCCGAGCGAGAGGTACGCACCTCCCAGCGCGGAGAGGCAGCCCGACGTGATGACGCACGCGTAGCGGATCCCGTAGACGGAGATGCCGACCGTGTCCGCCGCGCGCGGATGCTCGCCGACCGAGCGGATGCGGAGCCCGAGCGGCGTCCGGAACATGACGATGTACGAGACGATGAGGACGAAGAAGCTCAGCCAGATCATGAAGTTCAGCTCGCCGAACGCCGGCCCGAGGAAGGCGACGTCCTGGAGGCCGGGGATGGTGACGTCGGGGATCTCGGGGATCGTGGTCGGGGTGCCCTCGTCGCCGTAGTAGTCGACGTACAGGTAGCCGGTGATCCCGAGCGCGAGGAAGTTGATCGCCGTCCCGATCACGATCTGGTCGGCACGGAGGTGGATGCAGAACACCGCGTGCAGGAGAGCGAGCCCTCCGCCCGCTGCCATCGCGATCACCACCCCGAGCACCCACGAGTCGGTCACGTCCGCGCCCCAGATGCCGAAGAAGGCGCCCATCAGCATCTGGCCCTCGAGCCCGATGTTCACGACGCCGCTGCGCTCCGAGAACATGCCCCCGATGGCGGCGAACGTGAGCGGCGTCGCGTAGCGCAGCGTCGAGGCGATCAGCGCCGACCACACGAAGACGATGTCGAGGTGCTCGACGCTCGAGGCCGTGGCGGAGACGCCGAGGGTGATCCCCAGCAGGCCGGCGACGACCGCGGTGAGGCCGAGCTTGCGCTCCTCCCTCGTCGTCGCCCAGATGCCGGCCGCGATCGCCAGGATCCCCACCGCGACCGGCCACCACGGCTCGCGCAGCTTGATCGGCGGCAGCGCGATCAGCGTGGCGAAGATCGCGAGGCCGATGCCCACGTACGCGACGGTGCGCGGCTCGACCAGGCGCGCGGCGGAGACGCGTCCCTCGGGGGCGGTAGGCGCGATCACGCGGACGCCTCCCTCGCCGGGGCCGAGCGCAGCCGCTTGCGCGCGCCCCAGAGGTAGAGGACGAGCACGTCGGCCCCGACGAAGAGGACGACGAGCCCCTGGATCAAGAGCGTCAGGTTGTCCGCCAGGTTCGGGTCGAAGATGGACGGGTCGAGGTTCCGGGTCGAGGTGCCGTTCAGGAGAGCGCCGAAGAGGAGCGCCGCGAAGCCCACCCCGACCGCCGTGTTGCGGCCGAGCAGCGCGACCGCGATCCCGATGAAGCCGATCGACGACGTCTGCACGTCGTTGACGGCGATCCGGAACTGCCAGCCGAGGATGTCGATCGCGCCCGCCAGGCCCGCGAAGACTCCGGAGATCGCCATCGCGAGGAAGTAGTTGCGGGCCACGCTGATGCCGCCGTAGCGCGCCGCCTCGGGGTTGAAGCCGACGGCCTTGACCTCGTAGCCGAGCGTCGTCCGGTTGAGGATCACCCAGTAGACGACGAGGGCGCCGATCGCGATGAACAGGCCCACGTGCAGGCCCTGCAGCACCGGGTTGCCCCAGAAGACGTGCAGCTTGGCGGAGTCGAGCACGTCGCTCGAGATCGGGACCGAGGCATCGGCCGGGTTGGAGCTGTGGAGCGGTCCCTCGAGGCCGAGGAGGTACGTGCCGCCCCAGAAGACGATCCAGTTGAGCATGATCGTGACGATCACCTCGTGTGTCCCGACCGTGGCCTTGAGCAGGCCCGCGATGCCGGCGAGGAGCGCTCCGGCGAGCGCGCCGGCGACGAGGGCGAGCACGATGTGCACGATGCTCGGGATGCCCTCGAGCGAGGAGCCGATCCAGACGCCGGCGATCGCCCCGAGCATGTACTGGCCCTGACCGCCGATGTTGAACAGGCCGCAGCGGAACGCGAACGCGACCGCCAGGCCGGTGAGGATCAGCGCCGTCGTGAGGACGAGCGTCGTCTGCAGGTTGAACGCAGCCGTCACCCGCTCGCTGCCGGTGACCCACGGGAAGAACCAGTTGAGGCCGGTGCCGTCGAAGATCGCGCGGTAGGTGGAGAGCGGGTTCTTCCCCGTCGTCACGAACACGACGAGACCGCCGATGGCGAAGGCGAGCACGGTCGTGATCAGCGCCGTGATGAGCCCGCCCGCGCGCTGCAGCGCCGCGAGCCGCTGCGCTGTGCCGGCGGGTTGCTGCTCGCCCTGCGTCACGGGGGGCGGGCCCTGCGGCTCCCCGGCGCTCATGCCGCCGCTTCCTCGGGTGCACCTCCGAGCATCGCCAGCCCGAGCTGCTCCTCGGGCACGTCGGGCCCGTACTCGCCGACGATCCTGCCCTCGTACATGACGAGGATGCGGTCGGAGAGCGAGAGGATCTCGTCGAGCTCGAGCGAGACGAGCAGGACCGCGCGACCCTCGTCGCGCTCCTCCACCAGCCGTCGGTGCACGAACTCGATCGCGCCGACGTCCAGACCGCGCGTGGGCTGCGCGGCCACGAGCACGCGCGGGTCGCGGTCGACCTCGCGTGCGACGACGACCTTCTGCTGGTTGCCGCCGGAGAGCGACCTGGCGGGCGTGCGAGGCCCGCCGCCGCGCACGTCGAACTCCTTGAGCACCTTCACCGCGCGCGCGATCATCCGCCCCGGGTGCAGCCAGCCGAGCCGAGCGTTCGGCGGCCGGTCGAAGTCGTGGAGCGCGAGGTTCTCGGCGAGATTGAACTCGAGCACGAGACCGCGGCGCTGCCGGTCCTCGGGGATGTGCCCCACGCCCGCGTGCATGATCGCGTGCGTGCTGGCATGGGTGAGGTCGCGCCCCGCCAGCGTCACGCGACCGCTCGTGCTGCCGCGGAGCCCGGTGAGCGCCTCGATCAGCTGTGTCTGGCCGTTGCCGTCCACGCCTGCGATGCCGACGATCTCTCCCGCGCGCACCGACAGCGACACGCCCCGCACGGCCTCGAGCCCGCGGTCGTCCTGTGCGTGCAGGTCCTCGACCTCGAGCAGGACGTCGCCGGGCTGGGCAGGCGCCTTGTCGATCCGCAGGAGCACCTCACGTCCGACCATCAGGCGCGCGAGGCTCTCCTCCGTGGCGCCGGCGGCGGGCAGCGTCTGGATCTTCTTCCCGCGCCGGAGCACGGTCACCCGGTCTGCGATCTCGAGCACCTCGTTCAGCTTGTGCGAGATGAAGATGATCGACTTCCCCTGTGCGACCAGGCTGCGGATGATCTCGAACAGCTCCTGCGCCTCCTGCGGCGTCAGCACCGCGGTCGGCTCGTCGAGGATGAGGATCTCGGCGCCCCGGTAGAGCGCCTTCAGGATCTCGACCCGCTGCTGCTGGCCCACGGTGATCTTGTCGATCCGCGCGTCGGGGTCGACCGCCAGCCCGAAGCGCTCCGAGAGCTCGCGGACCCTCCGGTGCGCGGCGCCGTGGTCGAGCAGGATCCCGTCGTGACGCGGCTCGACGCCGAGGACGATGTTCTCGGCGACGGTCATCACCGGGATCAGCATGAAGTGCTGGTGCACCATGCCGACGCCGCGGTCGATCGCGTCGCGCGGCGAGCTGATCCGGACTTCCTCGCCGTGCAGGAGGATCTGCCCTGCGTCGGGGTGATAGAGGCCGTAGAGGATGCTCATCAGCGTCGACTTGCCCGCGCCGTTCTCACCGAGGAGCGCGTGCACCTCTCCGGGCAGGAGGTCGAAGTCGACCTGGTCGTTCGCGAGCACCCCGGGGAAGCGCTTCGTGATGCCTTTGAGCTCGAGAACCGGACCGTCGGGCATGCGAGCGCGATTCTACGGGTGGCAACGGAGCGCGGTACAGGCGACAGGGGGCGGGCCGCCGGCCCGCCCCCTGTTCCGCGTTTCCGGTGCGCGGTGCGCTAGAGCTTCGCCGGCGGCTTGATCTTGCCGGAGATGATCTGCTTCTTGATCGCGTTCATCTTCGCGATGAACGACTTCGGCACCTTCGGGCTGATGCGGCCCACGTCCTGGCCGCCGTTCTTCAGGTTGAAGACCAGGTCGGCGCCGCCCTTCACGGTGCCGGCCTTCGTCAGCCTCATCGCGGTGTAGACGGCGGTGTCGACGCGCTTCACGCCGCTCGTCAGGATGTGCGACCCGAGGTAGTACTGGTCGGCGTCGACGCCGATGCCCCAGACCTTCCGCTGCTTCGCCGCGTCGAGCGCGCCGAGGCCGCAGCCGCCGGCCACCTGGAAGACGGCCTGCGAGCCCTGCGCGATCTGCTTGAGCGCGATCTCCTTGCACTTCGGCGCAGCCGAGGGCGGGAAGAGGTTCGAGTAGCCGATCAGGACCGTCATCTTCGGGTTCGCCTTCTTGGCGCCGGCGCGGAAGCCCGCGATCCAGTTGTCGACCGACGGGATCTTCTGACCGCCGACCGCGCTGACGACTTGCTTGCCGCCCTTGGCCTGTGCCATCAGCCCGGCGAGATAGCCGACGAGGTAGCCCGACTCCTCCGACTTGAAGGTGAGCCCGAGCGCGTTGGCGGGCTTGTCCTTCAGGGCCACCCACGGGAAGTCGACGATCGCGAACTTCGTGTCCGGGAACTGGCCGGCCGCCGTGTTCACGGCATCGGCCAGCAGGAACCCGTTCGCGACGACCATGCCGTAGCCCTGCTGCGCGGCGGCGACCATGTTCGGGAGGTACTCGGAGCTGGTCTTGGAGATGTAGGCGCGCGTCTGCATGCCGAGCTCCTTCTGCGCGCGGAGCCGGCCCTTGTTGGCAAGGAAGTTGAACGACCGGTCGTTGAGCCCGGCCGTGTCGGTGACAATCGCACCCATGTTGTTGTCCTGGCTCGAGGCCGAGCTGACGGCCACGCTTGCCAGAGCCACGACGACCACGGCGAGAAGTGCCGCCGTCGTCCGCTTTGCTTTCACCACATTGCCCTCCTAATCGGGTCTCGAGAAGCCGCAGGATGCTAACGCACCGCGTCGCGTCACGACGGCGGCGCACAGTCCGGCCCGATCATCTCAGACGTGGCGCCAGCCGCCCCGGTTAGCCCCCCTAACACAATCCTCACGCGCGGCAGCGGCCTGGCGGGAGCGGCTACGAAGCCGGCGCAGCCCCTAGCCCTCCCGCGAGACCACGTGTGCGAGCTCGGACTCCTCGATCAGCACGCGGCGCGGCTTCGAGCCTTCGTAGCCCGAGATGATGCCGCGACGCTCGAGCATGTCGATCAGCCGTCCCGCGCGCGTGTAGCCGACGCGCAGGCGGCGCTGGAGGAGCGAGACGGACGCCGTCTGCGTCCCCACCACGACCTCGATCGCGCGGTCGAGCAGCGGATCCTCGTCGGGATCGAAGTCGAGCTCCTCGTCGTCGCCCGCGTCCACGGCCTCGGGGGTCTCGAGGAGGCTCTCGTCGAGCTGCTGCCCGCGCTGTGCGCGGCACTGCTCGACGATGAGCGCGATCTCCTCCTCGGTCACGTACGCGCCCTGCACGCGCTGCAAGCGTGAGGTGCCGAGCGGCTTGAACAGCATGTCGCCCTGGCCGAGAAGGCTCTCCGCCCCGGCCGTGTCGAGGATCACCCGCGAGTCGGTCTGGCTCGAGACCGCGAACGCGATGCGCGAGGGAACGTTCGCCTTGATCATGCCCGTGATCACGTCCACCGACGGCCGCTGCGTCGCCAGCAACAGGTGGATGCCGACGGCCCGCGACTTCTGCGCCAGCCGGATGACGGCATCCTCGACGGCCTGCGGCGAGACCATCATCAGGTCGGCGAGCTCGTCGATCACGACGAGCAGGTACGGCAGCGGCTCGTCGCCGCGGGCACGGAGCGCGCGATTCGCCTCGGGCAGGTTGCGCGCGCGCACGAGCGAGAGGCGCTCGTAGCGCCGCTCCATCTCCGCGACGACGTTCTGCAGCACGGCCGAGGCCTCCTTCGGGCTCGACACGACGGGCGTGAGCAGGTGCGGGATGGACTCGTAGTAGCCGAGCTCGATCCGCTTCGGGTCGATGAGAATCATCCGCACGTCGTCCGGGGTCGAGCGGAGCAGGATCGAGGTGAGCACGGTGTTGATGCACCCCGACTTCCCCGAGCCGGTCGTGCCGGCGATCAGCAGGTGGGGCATGCGCGCGAGGTCGGTCCAGACGGCGTTGCCCGAGATGTCCTTGCCCAGCCAGACCGCGAGCGGGCTCGCGGACCCCGGGAGGTCGTCGAAGATGTCGCCCAGCGTGACGAGCTTCGGCGCCAGGTTCGGCACCTCCACGCCCACGGCCTGCTTCCCGGGGATCGGCGCCAGGATGCGGATCTCCGTCGTGGCGAGCGCGTACGAGAGGTCGTCCTTTAGGGCCGCCACCTTGGCGACCTTCGTCCCGGGTGCGAGCTGCAGCTCGTAGCGCACGACGCGCGGGCCCGCGATCGTGCCGACGATGACGGCGTCGACGCCGAAGTGGGCGAGCGTCTGCACGAGCGCCTCGGCAGTGCGTGCGCTCACCTCGGCGGCGTCGCCGCGCGCCGCGGGCGAGGCGTGCAGGATGCCGCGGTCGGGGAGCCTGTACTCGCCCGTCCCGACGGGTGCCGCGAAATCCATGGCCACGTCCTCGGCCGTCGGCTCCTCCGCCGCCTGGTCGGTCAGAAGCGGTGGCGGCGCGCCCTCGAGCGGCGCGGCCACGATGTCGGGATAGGCCTCGGCGCCGTCCACGGGAGCGCCGCGGCGTGAGCGTGTCGTCACAGGGCGCACCTCGGCGGAGACGGCCTCGTCCGACCACTCGAGCGCCTCGAAGGTACGCCGCGCCGCGCTGCCGGCGCGGCGCATGGCCGCCCCCGAGCGCCGGAGGAGCGCCCCGGCCGAGGCGCCGGTCACGAGCAGCGCGCCCGCGACGAAGAGCGTGACGCCGACGATCACGGCGCCGGTCTCCCCCACCACCCGTGCGAGCCCGCCTCCGAGCAGGGAGCCGACGGCACCGCCGTGGTCCTTGCCGAGCGCGATCATGAGGCCGACCGCGCCGACGACCAGGCCGGTGCGAAAGGGCCGGACGTCGACGAGCGCGCTCCGCACGAGCATCAGGCCGCCCACGCCGAGGAGGAGCAGCGGAACGACGTAGGTGGCGCTCCCGACCGCGTCGCCGAGCCACTCCGAGACGTGCTCGCCGACGGGACCTCCGTCCCATCCCAGCCACAGGACGCTCGCGAGGAAGAGCCCGACCGCGACCATGCCGAGGCCCCAGAGCTCGGGGTGGTGGTGCGACCGCGTGCGGGTCGTGCGCTTGCGCACGCGCGCAGGCGCACGCGGCTTCAGTCGCCGCCGCGGCTTCTTCTTCGCTCGAGCCATGGACTTGCTGCTTCTGCGGCAGGAGTGCGTCTCCTGCGAGCCGGCGGCGACCCTCGCTAGAGCGGGTCGCCCTCCACCCGCTGGGCCGTCAGCCCGCCGAGCCACGCGTGCGGATCGCCTGCGGCGGCCCCGGGCCGCTCGCCGCCGAGCAGGGCGCGCGTGAGAGCGGCGGTCTCGGAGAGCAGCTCGTCGAGCACGCCGTTCACATCGGCGTCCGTCACCGTACCCCGCCCTGCTCGGCCGCGTGGAGGGTGCCTTGCGCAGGGCCTCCTTGACGAAGGAGGCCGTGACGCCGCTCATCCGCTCGACGATGGGGCCGGGGTCCGCAAGGCGCAGGTCGAGCCCGCGACCGTACAGCTCGAGCAGCCGTCGACGGCCCGCTGCGTCGGGCAGCGGCAGCTCGACCGCCAGGTCGACGCGTCCCGGGCGCGCCGCGGTGCCGGGCGGCCCCCACAGGAGGAGCCCGCGGGAGAGGTGCCGGCCCCCCGCCGCGAGGGCCTCGCGGTGGATGCTGGGCCCGACCACGTGGCGCTCGATCGTCTCGAGCACTCCGTCCGGGAGCACGACCTCCGCACGCTCGACGGCCGGCCGCTCGAGGAACGCCACCTCGCTGCCGCTCATCGGATTCGCCTTCACCGTCAGGACCTGGCCTCGAAAGACGTCGTGCTCGTGCATGAGGCGGCGGAGATCGGCGAGGAAGGCTGCCGCCACATCCTCGCCGGGCGCCGTCGCCTGCACCGCGAGCGCGGGGCCCATCATCGGGCCCTGGTTCGCGCTGCGGCGCACGAAGACCGCGATGGGGCCGCCCGGCGTCGTGAGCAGCAGAACGGCGGACGCGAGGCACGCCAGCGTCCGGCCGGGGCCGACCGCCGCGTTGACGTACTCCGGCGCTCCGAGCCCGGACACCCAGCTGGCGCCGTTGACCAGGTCGCCCAGGCCCAGGCCGTGGTAGTGCCGCGCCTCTCCGGAGAGGCCGAGCACCCGGCACTCCCAGCCGGGTCGCGCGAACGCCGCATCGAGCGCGAGCTGGAGGTTGGCGAGCTCCCACGCGTGGAGCTCCTCGGTCAGGACCGGGAGCGACTCGGCACCGGCGCCGAGGTGCGTCCGGAGGAGCGGCGTGATGCTCTCTCGCTCCTCGTCGCTCTCGCGTCGACGTCAGGTCGGCGCGCGCTCGTATGCGGCGGCGATGATCTTCTCCGCGTCCGAGCGGTTGCCGAACCCCCGCGTCTCCGTCTTCTCCTGCTCGAGGTCCTTGTAGACCTGGAAGAAGTGCTCGATCTCGTTGCGGAGCTCCGGGAGGATGTCGTGCACGTCGTGCACGTGCATCCATGCCGTGTCCTTGAGCGGCACGCAGAGGATCTTCTCGTCCGGCCCCTTCTCGTCCGCCATGAAGAAGACCCCGACCACCCGTGCGCGGATGCGGCATCCGGGGAATGTCGGCTCGCCCACCAGGCACAGCGCGTCGAGGGGGTCGCCGTCCTCCCCGAGTGTCCCTTCGATGAAGCCGTAGTCCGCGGGATACGACATGGAGGTGAACAGCCGCCGGTCGAGCATGATGTGACCCGTCGCGGCGTCGAGCTCGTACTTGTTGCGCGAGCCCGACGGCACCTCCACGAACACCGTCACGTCGGCCACCCGCCGAGCGTACAGGCGTTGACGCCGGTCGGGCTCGGCGCCGACAATCGGTGCATGGCGGAGGGGGAGCACGGCAGCGAGGGGAGCCCGCTGCCTCCAAAGGCCCCTGCGGAGGCGGGGCGCCTCGACTGGTTCCGCAAGCGGCGCTCCTGGCTCGTCCTCGGGCGCACGCTGGGCGGCTTCGGGGCCTTCATCGCCGCCGTCGTCGCGCTCCTCCAGTTCGCGACCGGCGGCGACGGGGCGGTCGCCGGAGTGGCCGAGCCGCTCACGGTCACGCCCCAGTCGCTCGTGCGCGTCTCCGACGCGGCGCCTGCCTACACGTACATGCAGGTGACCGACCGGACCGGCAAGGTCCGCGTCGAGGTCCCGACGGCATGGGGCCAGGTGCTCCGCGTCGGCTTCGTGGCGCGGGGGCTCGCGCCGATCCCCGACGGGACCACGATGGGGCCTGGGCTCAACGCGGCGCCGAACGTCGACGCGTGGCGCCGGGACCTGACCACGCCCGGTGTGTTCATCGGCGTCTCGAAGTCCGTCCTGCGCTACTACTCGCCGAGCGACCTCGCCCACGGCGTCACGTTCGGCGACTGCACCTTCGAGCGGGCGGAGGCGTACGCGAACGAGTCGTTCGCGGGCGAGATCGTCCACTGGCGCTGTCCCGGAGGCGCGCGCTGGATCGTCGTCGCCGCAACCCCGGCGAAGAGCCGCGAGTACGCCCTCCTCATCCAGACGAAGCTCGTGAGCGAGGCGGACGTGGACGCGTACAACCGCATCCTCGCCACCTTCGAGGCGCACCTCTAGCGGCCGGCGCAGCCTGCGCTCGGCACGTCCCCGGCGACGGCGTCGAGCACCCCGATGCGCTCCACGAGGAGGTCGAAGAAGCCGGCCGTGTCGAGATCGACCCCGACGTGCGCGTTCGCGGCGCGACCGGTGCGGTGCCAGAGGTCGACGACGGTGCGGCCACGGCAGAGCTCCGACTCGAGCTCCACCTCGACGTTCAGCCGGCGCGTCTCGACGAGACCCGGCCGCACGACATGGGCCACGGCGACCGCGTCGTGGATGGGAGCGCCTTCCCACCCGTACGTCTCGCGGTGGTAGCGGGCGAAGTAGTCCACGAGGTCGGCGACGAACGCTCCGATGCGTCCCGTGGCCCGCAGCCGCTCCTGCACCTCGGGGGTCGTGACAGCGCGGTGCGTGACGTCGAGCCCCACCATGGTCACGTCGAGCCCGGAGTGGAAGACGGCCTGGGCGGCCTCTGGGTCCGCCCAGACGTTGAACTCGGCCGCGGGCGTCATGTTGCCCTCTGCGACGGCGCCGCCCATGAGCACGATGCGCTCCAGGTTCTCGCCTCCGTGCGCGTCCAGGTAGCGGGCGACGTTCGTCAGCGGCCCGGTGGGAACCAGCGTCACCGGCCTCTCGGCGGTCGCGATCCAGCGGGCCATCGCCTCGATTGCGTCGTCCTCGAGCTGGACCGTCGACGGGGGCGGCAGCGCCGGGCCGTCGAGGCCGCTCTCCCCGTGCACGTGCGCCGCGACGGCGATGTCCCGTGCGAGCGGCCGCGCGGCGCCGGCGGCCACGGGCACGGCACGCCCGGCCAGCTCCAGCACCCGCAGGGCGTTCGCGGTCGTCTTCTCGATCGTCTGGTTCCCGTACGTCGTGGTGACGCCGAGGAGCTCCACCTCGGGGCTGGCGATGGCGAGCAACAACGCGATCGCGTCGTCGTGGCCGGGGTCGCAGTCGATGACGATGGGGATGGCCATGTCCGTCCGAGCGAGAACTATCTCGCCCCGTCCACCAACGCGTCGACCTCCGCGGCGGTCGGCAGCGACGGCTGGGCGCCCATGCGCGAGGCGGCGAGCGCCCCCGCCGCGCAGGCGCGCGCGAGGGCCTCGTCGTGCGTCCGTCCCTCGAGGAGCGAGACGAGCAGGCAGGCCGTGAAGGCGTCGCCGGCCGCCGTCCCGTCGACGGCCTCGACCGCAGGCGGGGCCGCGCGCGCGACCTCCTCGCCGTCCTCGAGCAGCAGCGCACCCTCCGCGCCGAGCGTCACGGCGACCAGCTCGTCCCGGCGCGACAGCGCCTCGAGCTCGTAGCTGTTCACGACCGTGAGGTCGGGGTCGACCGCGACCGGCCGCGCCGGAGCGGCGTTGAGACAGAAGAGCCCGTTGCACCCCTCCCAGGCCGAGACGACTGCCTCGTCCGGCACCTCCAGCTGGCAGAGCACCGCGTCGTGGCGCGGGAGGTCGACGGCGCCGAGCGTCGCGTTCGCCCCGGGAGCGACGGCGATGGTCGTCTCGCCTGCGGCGTCGACCTGGATCAGCGCCACCCCTGTCGGCTCGGTCGTCGTCCGGACGTCCAGCCTCACCCCCGCCTCCCGGAGCGAGACGAGCGCCTCGCCGGCGAAGGGGTCGTCGCCCACGGCGCCCACGAGCGTCACGGCGGCGCCCAGGCGCGCACAGGCCACGGCCTGGTTGGCGCCCTTCCCGCCCGGGAAGCGCCCGAAGCGGGCGCCGGTGACCGTCTCGCCCGGCCGCGGCAGGCGCTCGACGCGCACGACGAGGTCGAGGTTGACCGACCCCACGACGACGACGTGCGGGAACGTGCTCACGGAGGAGCGGGCTGCATCCCGCCCTACAGCGCTGCCGACCGGTGCATCAGGCGGCGAGCGCGCGCAGGTCGTCGACCGTGGAGCCGAAGAGCGTGTCGCGGAGGTCGAAGAGCCCTGCCCAGAGCGACGACCGGTCGGGTGCGGACTCCCACCGGGCGGCGTCCTCGAGCCCCTGCAGGGCCCGCACGAGGATGGCGAGCTCGAGGTAGGCGGAGGCAACGCGATTGGGGCACGCGGTCACGCCGGCGCGGTCGAGCACCGGCCGCCACTCCACGAGCTCTCCGGCTCCGGGGCCGCCGTACCACGACCTGCCCTCTGCCTCGTCGGCCTCGAGCTCGAGGAGGTAGCGCGACAGAGGCCGCTCGAGCCCGGCGATCGCCGTCTCCGCGCGGTCGGCCGCGCGCCGGAGCGCCGCCCGGCGCGCTCCCGGCGTGGCGGGTACCGCGTCGCCGCGATGCCAGCGCTCGAGCAGCCGGCAGAAGGCGAGCGCGGCCGCCTCGCACGCCCGGAGCTGCGCCGTGAGCCGGCGCGCCGTGAGCTCGTCGCACGCGTGGCCGGCGATCACGTCTCCCCAGTCCAGTGGGCGGGACACCGCTCTACACCTCGATGACGACGGGCAGGATCATGGGACGCCGGCGGGTGCGGTCGTAGACGATCTGTCCGATCGCGTCGTGGACGTGCTCCTGCAGAAGCTTGATCTCGACCGTGCCGTCGGCCGCGAGCCCGCTGACCACGCGCTCGGCCTCGAGGCGGAGCTCCTCGAGGAGCGCGTCGTCCTCGGCGAACCCGCGCGCGATCAGCTCCGGCGGAGCGATCTCGGCCCCGTTCGCCATCGCGACGGTGGTGACCACGATGAGCACGCCGTCCTCGGCCAGCTTGCGGCGGTCGCGGAGCGCCACGTCCTCGACGTCCCCCACGCCGAGGCCGTCGACGAACGTGAGGCCTGCGTCGACACGGTCGACGATGCGAGGGGCGCGGCCGGCGGTCAGCTCGACGACGGACCCGTTCTCGGCGAGCACGATGCGGTCGTCCGGGACACCGGCGTCACGGGCGAGCTGTGCGTGCGCGGCGAGCATGCGGTACTCCCCGTGGATCGGCATCACCGCCCGCGGCCGGAGCAGCGACAGCAGCGTGCGGAGCTCCTCCGAGCACGCATGCCCGGACACGTGCACCGGCGCGATCTCCTGGTGCAGCACCTCGGCCCCGGCCTTGGCGAGGCGGTTGATGGCGTCGTGGACCCGCAGCTCGTTGCCCGGAACCGGCTTCGCGGAGATGATCACGGTGTCGCCACGCTCGACGAAGACGCTCGGGTGGTCGTCGTAGGCGATCCGCGTGAGCGCGGACATCGGCTCGCCCTGACTGCCCGTGCACATGATCAGCGTCTGGTGCGGCGGCAGCTCCATCGCCTCCTGCGGCCGCAGGACGACGTGCTCCGGAATCTCCACGTAGCCGAGGTTGCGCGCGATGTTGAGGTTCTTGCGCAGCGACCGCCCCACGACGGCGATCTTGCGCCCGGTGGAGACGGCCACGTCGGCCGCCTGCTGCATGCGGTGGATGTTCGACGCGAAGCTGGCCACCAGCACCCGGCCTTTCCGCAGCGGGATGATCTGCTTGAAGGCCTCGCCGACGAGGCGCTCCGAGCCCGTCATGCCGGGGCGCTCTGCGTTGGTGGAGTCGCCGAGCAGGAGATCGACGCCGCGGTTGCCGATCTCGGCGAGCTTGCCGACATCCGTCTTGAGACCGTCGACAGGCGTGTGGTCGAGCTTCCAGTCCCCCGTGTGGAGGACACGTCCGGCGCCCGTCTCGATCACGAGCGCCACCGAGTCGGGGATGGAGTGCGCCATCCGCACGGGCTCGATCCGGAAGGCGCCCACCTCCATGGGCCCGTCGTTCGGGTCGGCCTCGCGCAGCGTCGTCGCGGCGCCGAGCCCGTGCTCGTCGAGCTTCGACTTCACGAGCCCCAGCGTCAGCTTCGTGGCGATCACCTCGTCGACCTCGTGCTCGCGCAGGACGTACGGGAGCGCGCCCACGTGATCCTCGTGGCCGTGCGTCAGCACGATCGCCCGGATCCGCCGCCCGTCGAGGTACGAGAAGTCGGGCAGCAGGAGGTCCACGCCGAGGTGCTCGTCGCGCGGAAAGGCCAGGCCGGCGTCGACGACGATGACGTCCTCGCCGCACTCGTAGACCGTCATGTTCTT
>DATBIN010000015.1:0-128786 GCA_036556925.1 Gaiella sp. | reverse complement strand
CGACAGCGCCCGTCACGACGACGGCCAGAACCACCGCCGCAACAACGATGAGCCTGCGGTTCATCACAGGCGTCACCTCCACCACCAATGCTCCGCCGGTCCCGCCCGCAGCGCATCCGGGTCGACACTGACCGTGGGCCGGGCGTCCTGGAGATCGAGCAGGACCCTCGAGCTTTGGGGCGTGAGTGCGCCTGGGTCGCCGGAGTTCCAGAATGATCCCTGAATCAGGCTTGGTTGTTTGGGCTCGGGGCCGTTCGCGTCCGCGGTCATGGCTTCGGGAGCCGGCAGTGCAACCGCCACCTAACAACGAGGGCGCAATGCGGGGTCAGCGCGTGGCGTCGCCGGGCAGCCGGAGGAGCGTGTTAGCCGTCGGATCGGTCAGCCAGAGTGAGCCGGAGGCGCCCACGAGTCCGTCTTGAACGAGGACCGCGCGGGGAAGTGTTTCGGACGGCAGTCGGCCTTTGCTTGCCGCGTTCGACTCGCACGAGTCGGACTCTCGTCTGCCCGAGCGTGCTCTTCCTCGCGCCGACGGTCAGCCGGAATCGCCCGGTAGGCGCAGCCCGGCCGCCAGCTCCCGGAACGCGGGCACGGGGTCGTGCTCGGGCCGCGCGACGAGCAGCACGGCGCCGTGCTCGGGGCCAGCGAGCGCGCCGACGAGCATCTCCAGCCCGGCCGCGAGCGCGAATGCCTTGTACGCCTGGCGGCCGCCGAACGGGACGAGCTCCTCGGGCCGCGCGCGGCCGGCGAGCACGTCGCCGTGCGTGACCGCGCCCATCGACACGTCGGCGACGAGCGACGGCCCGTCGCTCGACGGCACGGCGATCGCGAGCGGGTTGGTCCCCGTCAGCGCCCCCCCGCCGTCGGGGTGCGGCAGCCGCCGCGGCGACGTGGCCGTCAGCACCGCGACGAGGCCGCCCGAGGCGAGGAGCCGAGCCCAAGATCCGAGCGCCCCGGTCGGGAAGCAGCGCTCCGCGACGACGAGCCGCGCACGCGCCGGAGGGTCCGCGAGCACTGCTCGGCAGACCGCCGACAGCGTGAGATAGCCGAGCGCGCCTGCGCCGTCCCAGCGCTCGTAGCAGGTCTCGGCCACGAGACGCTGCGGTCGTGCGGCCGGGTCGAACGCCTGCGACTCGAGCCACGCCACACGCGCGAAGCCGTGACTCGGCTTGCCGCGCCGCTCGGCGTCGGCGAAATGCTCGATCAGGGCGCCGGCGGCCTCTTCGGAGAGGCCGAGCGCACGCAGCCGCCCGTACGCCTCCTCCTCCGTCATCGCCCGAGCGTACCGCTCAGGAGACATGTCAGTTGCCGAGCACGGCGATGCGCGTGTCCGCAGCGATCCTCACGCAACCCTTACGAGATCCTCGGTGTCGGCACACATGCCGGTGAGACGCTCCCCTCGGACACGACAGACGGGAGGCATGATCATGCGAAAAGGCTCTGTCATCGTGCTGGCTTCGCTGCTCGCCCTCGGCCTCGCGGGAGTGGCGGTCGCCAAGCTCAAGGCCGTCGGCATCGCGCCGACAACGGCCACGTTCAGCGCTGCGAAGGAACGCGTCACCGTCCGCACCTGTACCGGCAACGGCGACGAGTACGTGCTCGCCAACGGCTGGTACACGGGGACGGCGACGTTCGCGAGCCCCAACGCCGACCTCGGCGGCCCGATCCGGATCCACGCCTCGAGCGTCTACAACAAGACGGACGGCGTGGGCTGGGTGCGAGGCACGCTCTCGACCCGTGACGACGGCCGGCGCTTCCACGGGCGCTTCGTCGCCACCCTGGGCGCGGGCGGCGCGCTCGAGGGGTTCTTCGACGGGCGGGTCAACCGCCGCTACTCGATCGCCCTCGGCGGTCTGAGCGCGACGTTCGACGGCAACACCGGCTTCGTCGACGGCAAGCTCGGCAACGCCTCGACGTCGCTCCCGGCAGTGCTCGCCGGCCGGCCGTGCGGCGAGACCGCGCCGCCGCCGATCTCCGTGCGCCTCGTCGTCAAGGGCACGGTGGAGGCGGTCAGCTCGAGCTCGATCTCGGTCAAGCCGCGCGACAACTCGACGGTCCAGTCCTGCGCCGTGAAGGCCGGGACCTCGCCGTCGACCGCGAACGTCGCCGTCGGGAACACGGTCGAGATGCGCTGCGGCCTCGTCTCGGGCGACATGACCCTGCTCCACCTGCGCCTGGCGAAGCAGAAGGACGACGACTGATCGACGCGCGCTGCGCCGGAGGGTGGCCTGCCGCCCTCCGGCGCCGCATCCGCCCTACGAGAGGACGGTCAGCGCCTTCTTGATCCCGCCCCGCCGCGTGGCCCTGACGGCCTCGGCGAGCGCGGTGACCGCGGCGGCGGCCTCGGAGTCGGGCGCCGCCTCCAGCACCGGCACGCCGGCGTCGGACGACTCGCGCAGAGCGGGATCCAGCGGCACGCGGCCGAGCAGCGGCGCGCCGACCTCGTCGGCGAGCGCCTGGCCGCCGCCCGAGCCGAACAGCTCCTGGCCCGTGCCCACGAGCCACGACATGTTCTCGACCACCCCTACGATGCGCATGCCGAGCTTCGCGGCCATCTGCGCGGCGCGGACGGCCACCTGCTGAGCGGCGGGCTGCGGCGTCGTCACGACGACGACCTCGGCCCGCGGCAGCAGCTGGCCCAGCGAGAGGGCGACGTCGCCCGTGCCCGGCGGCATGTCCACGAGAAGCGTGTCGATCTCGCCCCAGTGGACGTCGGACAGGAACTGCTCGAGCGCCCGGTGGAGCATGGGGCCGCGCCACATCACGGGGCTGTTGTCGTCCAGGAAGAAGCCGATCGACATCAGCTTCAGGTCCCAGTTGACCGGCGGGACGATCATCGAGTCGACCACCACCGGCCGCTGGTGGATGCCGAGCACGTGCGGGATCGAGTGTCCGTAGACGTCCGCGTCCAGCACGCCGACCTGCTCGCCGCTCCGCGTGAGCGCATAGGCGAGGTTGGCCGCCAACGTGGACTTGCCGACGCCGCCCTTGCCGGAGGCGATCACGACGACCCGCGTGGCGGGATCGAGGCGAAGCGCCTTCTCGGGCCGGTTCCCGCGCAGGCGGGAGGCGAGCGCGGCCTTCTCCTCGGGCGACATGACGTCGAAGTGGAGCGCCACCCGCGTGACGCCCTCGACCGCCCCGACGTGCTGCTGCACCTGCTCCTCGAACGAGTTGCGCAGGGGACAGCCGGCGACCGTGAGCGCGATCGTGACGTCGACGGCGCCGTCGCTCGAGACGGCGATGTCGCGCACCATGTCGAGCTCCGTGACCGGACGCCGCAGCTCGGGATCGATCACCCGCTCGAGGGCGGTGAGGATGGCGTCGCGGTCGGGCTGCACCCGCTGAGCGTAGCTACCTCGTAGACTCGGGCGGCGATGGACGCCGTGCGCTCGACGCTGCGGGCGTTCGCGCTCTCGCTCCCCGGGGCCTACGAGGATCACCCGTGGAACGAGAGCGTCGCCAAGGCGGGCTCGAAGGTCTTCGTCTTCCTCGGCCACGAGGACGACGATGCCGATGCCGCCATCACCGTCAAGCTCGTCGAGTCGCACGGCCACGCGCTCACGGTCGAGGGCGGGAGACCCACGGGCTACGGCCTGGGCAGGTCCGGGTGGGTGACCGTGCCGGTGGCATCGGCTCCGCTCGACGTGCTGCGCGACTGGGTCGAGGAGAGCTATCGCATCGTGGCGCCGAGACGCCTCGTCGAGGAGCTCGACGGGCGCGGCTAGCGGTCGCCGTCTTCGCGGACGGGTGCCGCGGCTTTCACGTCGAGCCGCTGGTCCCGGAGCGCGTCGGCGAGACGGGCGCAGAGCGCGGGAGTGGCGGCCGCGACCAGGCGCGAGCGCTGGCCAAGATCGAGCGGCGCCGTCCCGAACGGCGGCTGCTCGAAGAGCTCGATCGCAAGGCCGCGCTCGCGTACGAGCAGCTGCGCGGCGGCGATGTCGATCGAGCGCGCCGGCTTGAGGGAGCACACGCCGTCCACCCGCCCCGCCGCGAGATGGCACAGGGACAGCGCGAGCGAGCCCATCACGCGCAGCCGCTCGGCCACGCCGACGATTCCCGGAGCGCGCGACGCGATGAAGGCGGTCGTCGTCCCCTCGAAGGCCAGCAGCTCGATCGGGTCCTTCGGTGCGGGCGCCTGCAGGGGCACGCCGTCGAGGCGCGCACCTCCTCCGCGCTCCGCCGTCCATTCCTCGCCCGAGCCGAAGTCGTGGACGAAGCCGAAGACGACGTCGTCCATCGTGGGGCCCTCTGCGACGGCGAGCGAGAGCGCGAAGAACGGGATCCCGCGCTTCGCGTTGACCGACCCGTCGATCGGGTCGACGACGACGCGCAGCGGCCCACCGCCGCCGATCGCGCGCTCGCCGAGCTCCTCCGAGACGAGCGCGCAGTCGATGCCGAGCCTCTCGAGGCGCTGCACGACCGCCTCCTCCGCGGCGGCGTCGATCGCCGTCGTGTCGTCCCCGCCCTCGCCGGGTCGCAGGACCGGCTCGCGCTCGACGCGCGTGGGAAGCTCGCGCAGAGCGGCGGCGATGTCCGTGACGCATGCGCGCGAGAACGCGAGCCAGTCGGTCATACCCGCGCGAAGAGCAGCCCGGACGTGAGCTTGGGGTAGAAGTACGTCGTCTTCGGCGGCAGCACCTCGCCGCGCCGCGCCCGCTCGAACACGTCCTCGATGCGCGTCGCGCGCAGGAGGAAGGCCACGTCCGCCTCGCCCTCGTCCACGCGCGCCACGGCCTCCCGCCAGTCGGGCGTGTAGCCGATGCCGTCATGACCGAAGCGGTCGACGAGCTCGACGTCGAGCTCGCCCGGACGCCCCTCGACGAGCTGCGTCGCCTCGCGGGAGTGCGCCACGGCCGCCGCGGTCGTGTGGGGGCGCTCCGCGAGCTCGGCCATTCCCTCCTCCACGGACGCCAGTGGCTGTCCGTCGACCCGGATGTCCGGCCGTGCGGTGAAGACGCGGTGGGTGGGGAAGATCTCGAGCCCCGGATCTTCCGTCGAGACGAGAACGGCCAGCACGCGACCGCTCTCGGGCGTCCCCTGCTCGGCCGCATACGTGAGCGCGGTCTCGTAGCGGTGGTGGCCGTCGGCGATCAGGAGCTCGCGGTCCGCGAAGTAGCCGGTGACGTCGTCCGCCGGCATGCGCCACAGGCTCGTCCCCTCCGCGGCGAGGTCCGGCTCCCGACCCGGCAGCTCGACGGGCGGCGGCCCGTCGTGGAGCAGGAAGATCGGCTCGAGCTGCGCCCCCGCCGCGCGCAGGAGGCGCAGCCTGCTCTCCTTCGGGCCTGCGTGCGTCTGCTCGTGCGGGAGCACCGCGCCGGACGCGTACGGCTCGGCGCGAAGCGACGCGACGAGCCCCTGCCGGCGCCGCTCGACGCCGTCCGGCCCCACATACTGCTGTGCCACCGCCCATACCGCGGGCTCCGGGTCCTCCACGAGCACCCCGCTCTCGAGCCAGCGGCGGAACAGCTCGCCGGCCGCCTCCTCGGAGTCGTTGAGCGTGAGATGGACGACGTTGTGCGGATCGCGGGCGAGGTACGCGTCGCGCTCCGCCGGCGCGATGACGTCGTAGGGCGGCGCGGTGACGGCCGCAGAGGGACGCGCGTAGCGGATGGCGCGGAACGGGCGGACGTCGGCCACGCGCCGAGCCTACCCGGGCCGCCAGGATGGACGGCGCCACGGGCCGCACCGTCCCGGGTCCGACCCCGCGGCTTCGTAGACTCCGAGGGCATGGCCGCGATCGCCGAGCTCGTCGAGGACCGCGCCGTCGAGGGCGTGTACGCCGTCTCGCACAAGCGCCGGCTCCACACGAAGGCGGGCGCGCCCTACCTCGCGTTCGAGCTCGTCGACCCCACCGGGCGGGTCGAGGCGCGCGTGTGGCACGACGTGGAGCTGCTCGACCACCGTTTCGCCGACGGCGACGCGGTGCGCGTGCTGGGGCGCGTGGAGCGCTTCGGCCGCCGGCTGCAGGTGCAGGTGCGAGCGCTCGAGCCCGCACCCGACGCGGATCCCGCCTCCCTCACGCCGACCTCGTTCCGCGACCGGGACGAGCTCGACGGCTTCCTCGAGTTCCTCGCGGAGGAGATCGCCCACCCCGGGCTGCGTGCGCTCACGGGCGCCTTCCTGGCCGACACGCGCCTTCGCGACGACCTGCGCGCGCTCCCGGCCACGGGCGCGGACGGCCACCACGGCTACGCCGGGGGCCTGCTCGAGCACACGGTCGGCGTGACCACGCTGTGCCGCGAGACCGCGCAGCTGCACCAGCGGCTGCGCCGGGATCTGCTGGTCGCAGCCGCTCTCCTCCACGACGTCGGCCGGACGCGCGAGCTCGAGCGCGGCCCCGCCTTCCACCAGACCCAGGAGGGACGCCTGCTCGGGCACGTCCACCTCGGGCTCAGACTGATCGAAGAGCGTGCGGGCGACCTCGATCCCGCCGTCCGCGCCGAGCTCCTCCATGCCGTCGCCGCGCACCACGATCGCGGCGCGGCGCGCACCGCGGAGGCAGCCGTCCTCTATCACGCGAACCAGCTCGACGCGCAGGCCGCCACACGCCCCGTCGGCGACGACGCGCAGGGGGCACGGTGACGGTCGCCTCCGCGGCAGCTCGCGACGCCGACGCGCTCGGGACGTCCGAGCCCTCCACGGGCCGGTAGCGCCGCCGGTGGGTGCGGCGCTCCTCGCGCTGGCAGGCGCCTGCTCGTGGGGCGTCGGGGACTTCGTCGGCGGCCTCATGTCCCGCCGCCTCTCGGTGCTCACGGTGCTCGTGGTCTCGCAGGCGGTCGGTCTCGTGGGCGTCGTCGTGTGGGTCGTCGTCGCACGTGACCCGTTCCCCGGCGGCGTGGAGCTTCTGCCTGCCGCCGCGGCCGGGGTCGCCGGCGTGATCGGCCTCGGCGCCCTCTACCGCGGCATGGCGCTCGGGGCGATGGGGATCGTCGCGCCCATCTCCGCCGCCTCCCCGCTCGTCCCGCTCGCCGTCGACGCCTCGCAGGGCATCCTCCCGAGCGTGGTCCAGTCGGCGGGGGTGCTCTTCGTCGTCGCCGGCATCGCCACGCTGTCGCACGAGCCGTCGCCGGACGGCAGACGCCGGCTCGCGGCCGGCGCGGGGCTCGCCCTCGTCGCGGCACTCGGCTTCGGGGCGTTCATCGTCGGCCTCGACGCGGGCGCGGACGAGAGCGCGCCGTGGGCGGTCGTGGCGTCACGGGCGACGTCCGTGATGCTCGTAGCGGTGGTGGCGCTGATAGCCGCGAAGCCGCTTCTGGCGCCGAAGCGCCTGCTGCCGGCGCTCGTCCTCGTCGGTGTCTTCGACACGGGCGCCAACGTGCTCGTCGCCTTCGCGTCCACGAAGGGCGCCGCCGGGATCGTCGCCGTCCTCAGCGCCCTCTACCCGCTCGTCACGATCGTGCTGGCCCGTGTGCTCCTGGGCGAGCGCCTGGATGCCGTGCGACGGCTGGGAGGCGCGCTCGCGCTGGCCGGGGCGGCGTTCGTGGCGGCGGGCTGACCGTCGTGCGAGAGCGGCGCCCTACCGCCGGCGCAGCCTCGTCGTCACGCGCGACAGCAGCGGGGCAGGGTCGCGCAGGGAGACGAGCGCGTGCACCGTGCGGCGGCGCGGGACGAGCACGGGCGCCGCGTCCGCCCAGCGCATTCGGCGCACGTGGGAGAGGAAGACCCGCAGGTCGTTCCCCTCGGCCCGGTAGTACACGCCGGCCCGGTATCCGGAGGCGGAGGCGCGGCCACCCCGCAGGAGCTCGACCCAGACGGCGGGCAGGTTGAGCCCCGCGGCGACGGCGAGCGCGAGCGAGCCGTAGATCCTCGGGTTGAAGTCGATCAGAACGGCACGCTCGCCGTCGTCGAGGAACTGGGCCTGGAAGACGCCGCTCCAGCCGAGGAGCTCCACCAGGCGGCCGACCGCGCTCTCCAGCGCCGGGTCGGGGGGGATCGTGACCGCGTACGAGCTGCCGCCGACGTCGAGCGGCCAGATGCGCCGGGCGACCTGGTGGCTGGCGCAGACGAGCTCGCCGTCCCAGGCGACGCCGGATACGGCGCGCAGGCGGCCCGCCAGGCACGGCTCGACGAGGACGGCCCCGTCTCCGAGCGCCTCGAGCGCGGACGGGAGCTCGTCGTGTGAGGCCACGCGCTTCACCCGCCGGTGCTTCATGCGGCCGTCGACGTCGGCGAGCTTCGTCCGTGCCGGCTTGACCACGACCGGGTACGAGAGCGTCCCCGGCGTGGCCCGGAGCGCGGCGACCGTCGTCACCCTCGCCGCCGGCACCTCGAGCCCCGCTTGCATCGCGAGCTCGAACATCGCCCGCTTGTCGACGGCACGCTCGACGATCTCCGGGGCGCACGTGCCGACGGCGACCCCGTCGGGGAAGAGCGTCTCGCGACCCGCGAGCGCGACGAGGGCGTCCTCGGAGCCGGGAAGGACGACGGTGGCGCCGAGCCGCTCCGCCGCCGCGGCCAGCTCGTGGGCGAACCCGGCCGGATCGGCCGCAGGATCGGGCGCGTCGATCACGCCGGCGGCCGCCCGCGAGCTCGGCGCATAGCGCTCCGGACGGGTGCGGACGACCCACGGCTCGTGACCCGCTGCCCGTAGCGCGCGGACCGCGGCGAGGCCGCCGAAGAGCTCCTCGGCGGTCAGCAGCACCCGAAGACGTTGCTCCCCCAGGCCTTCTCAATACGCCGCCCTCATGAACGTCCGATGAACATGTGGTGTCCGACTGGCGAACGAGCGGTAGCCAGCCGGCCACCGGCTAGACGTTGAAGCGCACGTTGAGGACGTCGCCGTCCTCGACCACGTAGCCCTTGCCCTCGAGCCGCTGCAGGCCGTGCCGGGCCGCCTCGGCGTGCGAGCCGCTGTCGAGCAGGTCGCGCCACGAGATCACCTCGCAACGGATGAACCCGCGGGCGATGTCGGAATGGACGGTCGCAGCAGCGTCGAGCGCCGTCTGCCCGCGACGCAGGGTCCACGCGCGGGCTTCCTTGTCGCCGATGGTGAAGAACGTGATCAGGCCGAGCGCGTCCTGGAGCAGTCGCACGATGGCCGCGAGCGCGGAGGGCCCTTCCCGGAGCTCGGCCGCCTCGTCCTCGGACAGCTCGGCGAGCTCCGCCTCGAGCGCGCAGTCGATGCCGGCCGGCCCGTTCACGATCGTGATCAGCGGCTTGGTCGTGAGCGGCTCCAGGTCACCGGGGAGCTCGCCCGGCCACTCCGAGAGCGGGGCTCCCGCGTCGAGGTGCGCGAGCAGCGCCTCGAGCTCCTCCACCTCCTTGCGGAGCGCCGCTTCGCCCGACTTCGCCTGCTTGCGGACGCGTTCCAGTCGTCCCGCGACGTGATCGCGGTCCGCGACGAGCAGCTCGAGCTGGAGGGTCTCCAGGTCGGCGGCCGGATCGGCGTCCTCGGAGAAGCCGTCCGCCACGGCGAGCAGCGCGTCGACCTGCCGCAGATTGCCGAGCAGCTGCGGGCCGGTCCCGGGCACGTCGACGACGCGGATCGCGGCCGGCGTGACCTTCCGCGAGCCGACGAGCGCGGCCAGCATGTCGAGGCGCTCGTCCGCGATCGCGGCCATGCCGACGTTCGGCTTCGTCGTCACCGAGGCGTAGGCGGTGATCTCCGCGCCCGCGTGCGTGAGTGCGTTGAAGAGCGTCGTCTTGCCGCTGTTCGGCAGTCCGACGATGCCGACCTCGAGCGCCATGGCGTGAGGCTAGCCCGCAGCGGGTGACGGCACTCGCGCTAGGAGGGTTTGGCGAAGCCAAACCCTCCTAGACGCCGAAGCCGACGGTCGCCTCGCGCGCGAAGCGCTTCACGTAGCTGACCCGCGACAGGACGATCGTGATGCGCCCCTCGTCGGTGTCGAGCTGGAAGGTCCCCTGCGAGCTCGCCGAGAGCTTGCGCTCCACGGCGTCGGCGGTCTCCGGCGCGACGATGGCGGACGTGATCTGGCCTCCGTCGAAGGCGATCTCGATGCGAACGGACTCAGCCACGGCTGACGACCTCCGTGAGGACGCCGTGAACGGCGTCGGGGTGAACGAAAGCGACCTCGAGACCGAAGAGCCCGGTGCGCGGCACGTCGTCGACGAGCTGAGCGCCGGCCGCGGCGAGGTCGGCGAGCGCGTCGCCGACGTCGTCGACCTCGTAGGCGACGTGATGCATGCCGGCGCCGCGCCGCTCGAGGAAGCGGCCCACGGCGGTGTCCGCGGCGGTCGGAGCGAGCAGCTCCACGCGACCGGTGCCGACGAGGAGCGACGCGGCCTCGACGCCCTGCTCCGGCACCGCCGCACGGCGCTCCAGCGTCGCGCCGAAGAGCCGCTCGTACGTCTCGATGGCGCCGTCGAGGTCGTCGACGGCGACGCCGAGGTGGTGGATGCCGGTGGCACGCACGCGAGCGATGCTACTTCCTCCCCGGCGCCGGCCGGGGCTGCAGCACCTCGTCCACGAGACCGTAGGCAACCGCCTCCGCGGGGGTCATGAACCGGTCGCGGTCGATGTCCTGCAGCACCTGCTCGAGCTCCCGGCCGGTGTGGCGGGCGAGGATGGACGCCATCTGCCGCGTGGTCGACAGCACCTCGCGGGCCGCGATGTCGATGTCGGACGGGGCCCCGCGGTAGCCGGCAGACCCCTGGTGGATCATCAGCTTCGCGTTGGGCAGCGCGAAGCGCTTGCCCGGTGCGCCGCCGGCGACGATCATCGCCGCGGCGGACATGCCCATGCCGAAACAGATCGTGCGCACGTCCGGGCGGACGTGCTGCATCGCGTCGTAGATCGCCATGCCGGCGTACGCCGAGCCTCCGGGCGAGTTGACGTAGAGGCTCACGTCGGCGTCCGGATCCTCCGCCGCGAGCAGGAGCAGCTGCGCAACGATGACGTTCGCGATCTCGTCCTCGACCTCGCGCCCGAGGAAGACGATGCGGTCTCGCAGGAGACGCGAGTAGATGTCGAACGCGCGCTCGGCGCGCCCCTCGGCCTCGACGACGGTCGGGATCAGCATCGCGCCTCCTCGCGGTGTATCGTGCAACTTCAAGGTTGCATCTTATACGCAACGAGGAGGTTGCACGTGGAGGTGACGCGCGAGGTGTTGCTGCCGGCGGGGAAGGACGACGTCTGGGAGGCGCTGACCGACGCCGAGCGGCTCCGCGAGTGGTTCGCGAACGACGTGGAGCTGGATCCGCGTCCAGGCGGAAGCGGCGTCTTCCGCTGGGACAACGGCGAGGAGCGCCGCGCCGCCGTGGAGGAGGTCGAGCCCGGCGAGCGGCTCGTGCTGCGCTTCGAGGACGACGGCGTCGTCGAGCTGCAGCTCGAGGAGGTCGCCTCGGGGACACGGGTGCTCGTCCGCGAGACCTCGCCCGAGTGGAGCGCCGCGCTCGGCCTGCACGCGCTCGCGCTGTCGTCGTGCGTGACCCGGTAGGCGCCGTCTTCGCGGCGCTCGCCGACCCGAGCCGCCGCTACGTCGTCGAGACGCTCGCCGCGCGCGGCAGCGCCACGCCCACGGAGCTGGCAGACGAGCTGCCGGTCACCCGCCAGGCGGTGACGAAGCACCTGGCGTCGCTCCGCGCCGCGGGGCTCGTGCGCTCGGAGCGGCAGGGTCGCGAGACGCGCTACGAGCTCGATCCGTCACCACTCGCAGACGCCACGGGCTGGATCGCTCGCGTGGGAGCGCAGTGGGACGAGCGCCTCGCCGCGCTCACCCGGCACGTGGCGGATCCCGGCGACCGCTAGGCGCCGCGGCCGCTCCGAACGGTCTACGTCGAGGCCGCGCCGCGCTCGAGGAGCCGCACCGTGCCCACGGTCTCGTACGCGCTCGACTCGGCGCCCACGTCCGCGAACAGCGTCAGCAACTCGTCGCGCTCGATGGTCTCCTTCTCCAGGAGCGCGACCGTCAGCCGGTCGAGCGCGGACCGGTGCTTGGCGAGCAGCCGCAGCGACTCGGCGTACGCCTGGTCGGTGAGCCGCGCCTGCTCCGAGTCGCGCATGCGCTTCGTCTCCTCCGAGAGCGCGTAGTTGTCCGCGCGCATGGTGCGCGACTGGGCCATCTCGGACATGCCGAACTCGAAGACCATGCGGCGGGCGATCTCGGTCACCTTCTCGAGGTCGTTGGCGGCGCCGTTGGTGACCCGCCCGAAGACGAGCTCCTCGGCCGCCCGCCCCGCGAGCGCCACCTTCATCACGTCCTCGAGCTCCTCCTTCGTGTGCAGGTAGCGGTCCTCGCTCGGCAGGTAGTAGGCGAGCCCGAGAGAGTCTCCTCTGCCGACGATGGTCACCTTCTGCACCGGCATGAGGTCGCCCATCAGGTGCGACATGAGGGCGTGCCCCGCCTCGTGGTAGGCGAGGATGCGCTTCTCCTTCTCCGTCACGATACGTCGCTTCTGGAGCCCGGTCAGGACGCGCTCCATGGCGGCCTCGAAGTCGCCCATGTAGACGTGCTGCTCGTGCCGCCGGGCGGCGAAGATGGCCGCCTCGTTGGCGATGTTGGCGAGGTCGGCGCCCGTGAGGCCGGCCGTGCGGCGTGCGAGCGCCTGCAGGTCGACGTCGGACGCCAGCGGCTTCGAGCGCGTGTGGACGCGCATGATCGCCTCTCGCCCCGCCAGATCCGGCGGCGAGATGTGTACCTGCCGGTCGAAGCGACCCGGACGCAGGAGCGCCGGGTCGAGATCCTGCAGCCGGTTCGAGGCGCCCATCACGATCACGCTCTCGCGACCGGCGAAGCCGTCGAGCTCGACGAGCAGCTGGTTCAGGGTCTGGTCGTGCTCGCGGTGGAGCCCGCCGCCGATCCGCTGGGTGCCGACCGCGTCGAGCTCGTCGATGAAGATGATGGCGGGAGCGTTCTTCCGCGCCTCCTCGAAGAGCTTGCGGATGCGCGCGGCCCCCACGCCCGCGAACATCTCGACGAAGGCCGCGGCGCTCGACGAGTAGAAGTTGGCGCCGGACTCCTTCGCCACGGCCTTGGCGATGAGCGTCTTGCCGGTGCCGGGCGGCCCGTGGAGCAGGATCCCGCGCGGCACCTGCGCGCCGAGACGCGTGAACCGCTTGGGGTCGCGCATGAAGTCGACGACCTCCTCCAGCTCCTGCTTCGCCTCGTCCAGGCCGGCCACGTCGCTCCAGGAGACGTTCGCGAACGCCTCCTTCTGCACCGGCGCCGGCTTGATGCGCGGCATGTAGCGCACCGTCATCAGCAGGATCACGAGGATGGCGCCGAAGAACAGGATCGGCATCCAGATGACCAGCGTGTCCTGGAACTCCGCCCAGCTGAACGCAGCGAACGGATCCAGCATCGGCTCCTCCCCCACCCTCGCACTATGGTGGACCCACGCGGCGGGTCAACCTCCGCGCAGTGCGCAGTCTCCGCTCGGCCTGCCCTTTCCGGCGACGAGCGCGAACGCGCCGTAGCCGACGACGCTCGCGCGATCGCCGGTGGTGTCCGCCGAGGTGGAGAGGCCGAGGAGCTCGAACTGCAGGTCGCGGCGTCGCGCGTGCTCGACGAGCCCTCGTAGAGCGTGCACGCCGCAGGCGCAGGCATCGACCAGCCCCGCCGGCTCGCGGTCGAGGACGGCGCCCGCTGTGACGGCGTCGAGGCGGCGTGCCGTCGCCTCGTCGCGGTAGTGGCTCAGGTCGGTCGACACGACGACGAGAGCGCCGCGCGCTGCGACGGCTTCGATCACGTCTGCCACCCGCACGGCCGACGCGAGGCCGACCGCGACCGGCAGGATCTCGAGCCGCTCCGTGCACGCGCGCTGCAGAAAGGGCAGCTCGACCTCGATCGCGTGATCGCGCGTGTGGGGCGCGTCGTCCACCACCGCTCCTGCCGCGACGGCTGCAGCTCGCAGGTCGTGCGCGACCGCGACCGTCCCGAGCGGCGTCTCCCACGCATCGGCGGACGACACGGCCAGGCTCTCGAGCGGGACGAAGTGCGAGGGAGCGAGCAGCGCCACACGGGCGCTCGCCGGTACGAGCGAGAACGCCGAGGCGGCCACCGCGGCGGAGTACGCATAGCCGGCGTGTGGCGCGACGAGCCCGCGGAGTCGCGGCGCGGGGCGCGGCACGAGCAGACGGTCCACCGTGCGGGCGAGCTCCACCCGGCTCGCGGGGTAGAACAGCCCGGCCACCGCCGGGCGGCGCGTCATCCGGCCAGCCGCACGGGAAGGCGACGCGCGCCCCACGCACCCGGACGCTCCTCGAACACGCCCGGGCAGAGGGCCCCGCACGTCGCGCACGCGCCGTCCTCGAGACCCCACTCGCCGAGCGTGTACCAGTCCCGCTCGATCAGGAGAGCGCCGCACGCGTCGCAGTAGGTGCTCTGGCCCGCGCGATCGTGGACGTTCCCCGTGTACGCGTGGTGGACGCCGTTATGGAGCGCGATGTGACGTGCGCGCGAGAGCGTCGCCGCGGGCGTCGGCGGCCGGTCGCGCAGCTTCCAGTCGGGATGGAACGCCGTGAAGTGCAGCGGCACATCGGGCCCCAGACGCTCGACGACCCACCGCGTCAGCTCGTCGATCTCGGCGTCGCCGTCGTTCAGGCCCGGGATCAGCAGCGTCGTGATCTCGAGCCAGACGTCCGTCTCGTGCACGACGTACTCGAGCGTCTCGAGCACGGGGGCGAGATGCGCGGCACAGGTGCTGCGGTAGAAACCTTCGGTAAAGGCCTTCAGGTCAACGTTGGCGGCGTCCATGGCGCCGAAGAGCTCCTCCCGCGCACCCGGGCTCACGTACCCCGCCGTCACGGCGACTGCCTTGATGCCCCGCTCCCGGCACGCGGCGGCGACGTCGACGGCGTACTCGAGGAAGATCACCGGATCGTTGTAGGTGAACGCCACGCTGCGGCAGCCGAGCCGCTCGGCCGCCTCGGCGAGCGCCACCGGCGAGGCCGCATCGGCGAGCGTGTCGATCTCGCGCGACTTCGAGATGTCCCAGTTCTGGCAGAACTTGCAGCCGAGATTGCAGCCCGCGGTCCCGAACGAGAGCACCGCGGTCCCGGGCAGGAAGTGGTTGAGCGGCTTCTTCTCGATGGGATCGACGCAGAACCCGCTCGAGCGGCCGTAGGTCGTGAGCACGATCGCGTCTCCTTCGCGCATACGGACGAAGCAGAAGCCCCGCTGTCCCTCGTGCAGGCGACAGGCGCGCGGACAGACGTCGCACTGCACGCGACCGTCGTCGAGCGCGTGCCACAACGTCGTCGTGTACATGTCACCTCCATGATTGCACCGAGCGCCGCGTCGCCGGCGGCAGCCGGCACGACGTCGGTGCAGTTCCGTCTCATACGCGTGACGGCTCGGGTGCGATGGTTCGAAAGGGGCCGTGCAGCCCCCCTGGGGGGCGCTGGTCCGTGGGGGGCGCTGGTCCGTGGGGGGGCGCTGGTCCGTGGGAGGGCGCCGGTCCGTGGGAGAACGTGCTGGCCCTCGTGGGCCGACGAGCGAGCGCGCAGCGGGCGGCCGAGCCCTGCGCCAGGCCCGCGTCTCGGCCGCACGAATCAGATCCGCGCTCAGCGGTAGGTGGCGACGACGACCTGCGCGTTCCCGCCCGTGCCGAGCTCGACGGCCGCGAGCCTGGGATGATCGAGCCAGGCGTCACGACGCTCGTCCGGACGAGGTCGATCGGCCGAGAAGTCGTCGAGCACGACCGTGGCACTCGGTGCGAGCAGGCCCAGCACGGCGTCGACGTCGTCCTTGGCGTCGGTCGCGTCCACGAAGAGGAAGTCGAACGGCGCCTCCGGCGGCAGGAGCTCACGCCAGTCTCCGGCCAGCACCCGGACGTCGGCGTCGCCGGCGAACAGACGGCCGGCGGCGGCCGCCCGTGCAGCGTCGACCTCGACCGTCACGAACGGGATGCCGGGCGCGAGCGCGGACACGATCCACGCCGCCCCGACGCCCGCCCCCGTGCCGATCTCGCCTGCCCGTGCGATCGTGCGGCGGCCGGCGAGCACGTGCAGCAGCGCGCCGTCGCCCGGCCGGCAGCTCTTCTCGAACCCGAGCTCCGCGGCGAGGGCGGACGCCCGCTCCACCAGCGGCGGCGCCCTCAACGGGAGGGGACGACCTCGCGGGTCGTCGTGAAGCGCGGGCCGAGCTCGCCCTCCTCGACGGACGCGCTCACGTGACGGGGGAGAGTCGCGCGTTCGCGCGGAACCGGCGTCCGACCTTCCCCACCGGCCGGCCGTCCCCGAGGACGATGTCGGCCGTGAAGTCGTTCTCGCCGCGGATCAGCGACGAGCCGACACCGTAGGCGTCGACCGGGACGCCACGCTCCTCGAAGCTGCGGATCTTCTCCACCGAGAAGCCGCCGGAGGCGACGATCTTCACGTGCTCGAAGCCGTCGGCGTCGAGCGCGTCGCGCACCTTGTGCACGAGCCGCTCGTTCACCCCGCGCGGGTCGAAGTCGCCCATCTCGTCCCAGAGGGAGCGGTCGACGAGCTGGCCCGAGGTGTCGAGGCGCACGCCCCAGAGCCGCGGACCGAGCGCGCGGGCAACCTCGAGCGCGGTCTTGACGGAGTCGTTCTCGAAGTCGACGAGGACGGTGATGCGGAAGTCGGCCGGCGCCCACTCGGCGAAGCGAGAGGCCGCGAGCACGGTGTTGCCGCCGTACGACGCGATGAGCGCGTGCGGCACCGTGCCGACACCGCGCCCGCCCCACCACGACGCCTGGGCGTCGGAGGTGACACCCACCGGAGCGCCGATCACCGCCCCGGCGACGTAGGCCGCGTAGCCGTCCCCCGTCTGCACGCGGTGGTGGTCGTGGCGCGCGGGCATGAAGATGACCGCCTTGCCGCCCGCCGCCTCGAGCACGCGGGCGACGTTCGTGGCGATCAGCGTACGCCGTGCGAGGACGCCCAGGTAGACCGTCTCGAGGTGCGCGAAGAGCGTGTAGTCGCCCTCGATCGTCATCACCGTCTCCCAGGGGGAGATGCGATCGCCGTCGTGCAGCGCGTGCACGGTCAGCGCGTCCCAGTCGTGCGAGCAGAGCTTGAGGATGGCGATCGCCTCGTCCATGCCGCCGAGCATCGAGTGCCTCTTCTGGAACACCTGCATCACGACCCGGGGGTGGCGGTCGTCGTGGAGCAGCGCGTCGCGCGTGTGGTTGAAGTAGGCGTCCGTGTAATAGCCCTCCCGCATCTTCTCGACCGGAAGGTCGAACACCTCCGGCGGCAGCCGCTCGCTGCGAGCGCGAGAGGGGGTGACGGTCACCCGGCTCCGTCCTGCTCCGCCTGCAGACACATGGCGAGCGCGGCCTCGGCGACCTCGAGCTGGGCTTCGGTCGGCTCCGCGGTCGAAAGCCGGTGCTGCAGCTCGAATCCCGGGCGCGACAGCAGGCGCGTCACGGGGCTGTCCGGGTGGCGGCCCATCCAGGCGAAGACCTCCACCGAGGCGCCGACTGCGCCGACCGCTCCGGCGAGACGCGCCATGCTGCGCATGCGCCGCGGGGCGCGCGCCGCGAGCGCCCCCGCGGCCACCGACGTCACCATCAGCGGGCCGAGCAGATGCGAGCCGCAGCGTTCGTGCTCCTTGGGCGCAGGCTTCCCGTCGAGCTCGTACGAGCCGATGGAGACGTGCTCGGCGCCGTGGTACGACGCCAGCTCGCCGCCGCGGAGCGCGACGGCGGCCGGAGCCAGCGAGGCGACGGCCGCGATCGCCTCCCGTGCCACTCCGCGGAGCGGCGCGCGCCGGGCAGCGGCCGCCAGGGCGGAGCCGGCGACCACGGACGCGACCACGGTCGGCCGCTCGAAGGCGAAGCGCGCCTCGGGCAGGCGCCGCTTGACGTCCGGGAGCAGGGCAAAGGCCTCCGCCAGCCGCAGCGGCCCGCGAAGCATCGGCGTCTGCACGCCGGGGGCGAACGTGCGCTTGCGACCGCTCGCCGCGCGAATGGTGCCGTCGTCCGCGCGCACGGCGACGCCCCACGCAGTCGGTCCGTGCACGAGCACGCCGTTGAGGAGCGCCATGCCGCCGAGCCGCACCTTGTCCACGAGCAGAGGGTACCGCCGCGGAGCGGCTCGCAGTCTCCTACGAGTCGCGGCCCGCGGGCGAATCCGTGCCGCACCCCCGTCGTGAGCGGCTACCGTCCGCGCCATGGACGTGGCGGCCGTGCTCGAGCTCGTGGCGCGCGCCCGGCCGCGGGACGGGCTCGTGCTCGTGGGCATCGGCGGTCACGGCGGTGCGGGCAAGACGACGCTCGCACGGGCAATCCCGGGAGCGCAGATCGTCTCCACGGACGAGTTCTGGCACGGCAGCGGCTTCGACATCGACCGGCTGCGGCGCGAGGTCGTCGAGCCCCTGCGGAGCGGCGAGCCGGCGCGGTTCGCCTCGTTCGACTGGAAGGCCCAGGCACCCCGGGGCGAGCGGGTGGTCGAGCCTCGCGGTGTGGTCGTGATCGAGGGGGTGTGCGCGCTCCACCGCACGCTGCGCGACGCATACGCCGTGCGCGTCTGGGTCGACGCGCCACGTGACGTCCGCCTCGCCCGCGGCATCGCCCGCGACGGCGAGGAGGCGCGCAGCCGGTGGGAGGACGTGTGGATGCCACAGGAGGACAGGTACGTCGCCGAGGACGATCCGATCCCCTCAGCGCACCTCGTCGTCGACGGCAGCGAGAGCTCGTAGGGCCGCCTGCAGGTCGTCCGCGGCGGGACCGCGCGCGAGCCGAGACCCGTCCACCTCGACGACGGGCATGAGCTCGCGGATGGAGGACGACGTGAACGCCTCGTCCGCCGCGAGCAGCTCGGCGACCGCGTAACGGCCCTCCTCCACCCGGTAGCCCAGTCCGGGTGCGAGCTCGAGCACGGTGCGGCGGATGACGCCGGCGAGGATGCCCAGGTCGAGGGAGGGCGTGCACAGCCTGTCCCCGCGCCGCCACCAGACGTTCGTGACGGGGCCTTCCAGCACCGTCCCGTCGCCGTCCACGAAGATCGCGTCGTCGGCGCCGCGCCGCTGCGCCTCCGCCTCCGCGGCGAGGTTGGTGGCGTAGCTCGTCGACTTGACGCCTCCCAGGAGCCAGGGGAGGTCGGCACGCGGCCAGAGCAGGGTCACGACGCGCGCGCCGCGGGCGCGCACCTCGTCGATCCAGGCCGGGATCTCCGCCGTGATCGCGATACCGAGACCCGACGGCGTCCAGAAGAGCCGCAGCGAGCAGTCGGGCGAGCCTCCGGCCTCGACCGCCTGCGACGCGAGAGAGACGAGCTCGTCGCGCGCGGGCGGCTCCAGCCCGAGCGACGCGGCAGAGCGCTCGAGCCGGTCGAGGTGGGCGCCGAGGCGGAATGCACGGCCGCCGTACACGCGCGTCGTCTCGAAGACGGCGCGGCCACGCATGAACGCTTCGTCGCCGGCCGGGACCACCGGCTCGTCCGGAGAGACGAGCCCACGACCCGTGACGGCGACGGAGAGGATGCTCACGCGGCGATCGCTCCGGCGCCGACGGCGGTGCCCATGGTCGTGGGCAGCAGGCAGCCGACACGGGGCCTGCCTCGACCGGGCCGGTACGCGGCACGCCGCGTCCGAACTGGTCCGAAGGCACCCTCTGGCTGCCGGCCCTCCGACACGCGCCGAGCGTACTGGAGCCGCGCCGGAGGCCTGCGGGCAAGCACGCCGGCGAGAGACACTCCCGTCCTCGACGCTGGGCGGGGGACGGGCTGATCCCGGCTCACGGCGAGCGTCCGGTCGAGGAACGCAGTTTGCGGATGAGCGCGTTCGTGGACGAGTCGTGCTCGGGATCGCCGCCCTCGCCGAGCTCGTCGGCGACGCGCGTGGCCAGCGCCTTGCCCAGCTCCACACCCCACTGGTCGAACGAGTCGATCCCCCATACGACACCCTGGGTGAACACCGCATGCTCGTAGAGCGCCACGAGCGATCCGAGCGCGAACGGCGTCAGCCGGTCCAGCACGATCGTGCTCGACGGCCGGTTCCCCTCGAACACGCGGTGCGGCACGAGCGCCTCGGGAACTCCCTCCGCGCGCACCTCGTCGGCCGTCTTCCCGAAGGCGAGGGCCTCGCCCTGGGCGACGGCGTTCGCGACCAGCAGGCGATGGTGCTCGCCGAGCGGCTCGAGGCTCTCCCGGAAGACGATGAAGTCGCAGGGCACGAGGACCGTCCCCTGGTGGAGCAGCTGGAAGAAGCTGTGCTGGCCGTTCGTCCCCGGCTCGCCCCAGTACACGGGGCTCGTGCCTGCGTCGACCGGCGCTCCGTCGAGCGTGACCTGCTTGCCGTTCGACTCCATGGCGAGCTGCTGCAGGTGCGCCGGAAGTCGCCGCAGGTACCGGTCGTAGGGGAACACGGCGGTCGTCTGGGCCCCGAAGAAGTCCCGGTACCAGACCGTCAGCAGGCCCATGAGCGCCGGCAGGTTGCGCGAGAGCGGCGCCGTGCGAAAGTGCTCGTCGAGCGCATGGGCGCCCGCGAGCAGCTCGCGGAAGGAGCGGGGCCCCACCGCGATCATCGTGGAGAGCCCGATCGCGGACCAGAGCGAGTAGCGCCCGCCAACCCAGTCCCAGAACGCGAACGCGTTTTCGCGGTCGATGCCGAACGCGTCAACCGCCTCGAGGTTCGAGGACACCGCGACGAAGTGGCGCGCCACCGCCGCCTCGTCGCCCAGCGCCTCGAGCACCCACGCCCGCGCCGTGTGGGCGTTCGTCATCGTCTCGAGCGTGCCGAAGGTCTTGGAGGCGACGATGAAGAGCGTCTCCTGCGGATCGAGATCGCGGGTCTCCTCGACGAAGTCCGCCGCGTCGACGTTCGAGACGAAGCGCACGGACAGGTCGCGACGGCTGTAGTGGCGGAGGGCCTCGCACGCCATCGCAGGGCCCAGGTCGGAGCCGCCGATGCCGATGTTGACGACGTTCCGCACCGGCCGGCCCGTATGCCCGCGCCACTCTCCGCCGCGCACGCGCTCGGCGAAGGCGCTCATCCGGTCGAGCACCTCGTGCACGTCTGCGACCACGTCCCGTCCGTCGACGACCAGCGAGGCCTCGCGGGGAAGCCTGAGGGCCGTGTGCAGCGCGGGGCGGTCCTCGGTGACGTTGACGTGCTCTCCCGCGAGCAGCGCGTCCGTGCGGGCGGCGAGGTCGCGCTCGTCGGCGAGCTGGAGCAGCAGCGCGATCGTCTCGTCGGTCACGCGGTGCTTCGCGTAGTCGAGGTAGATGCCGGCCGCCTCCGCCGTGAAGTGCTCCCCGCGGTCGGGGTCGTCCGCGAACAGCTCCCGGAGATGGCGCGGCGCGAGCTCCGCGTGGTGGCGCCCGAGTGCCTGCCAGACCGGGAGGGACCGCACCGTCACGGCGCCATCTTTACGGTTCGCACGTGGCCGACGTGGAGCAGGAGAAGCGGCTCGCGGCACAGGCTGCCGCCGAGCTCGTCGAGGACGGCATGACGGTCGGGCTCGGCACGGGGTCGACCGTCGGTCACCTGCTGACGGCGCTCGCGGCGCGCGGGCTCTCCCTGCGCTGCGTGGCGACCTCGGCGCAGACCGACGCCGCCGCGCGGGCGCTGGGCCTGCCGGTCGAGTCCTTCGCCGGCCCCGACGCCCTCCCCGAGCTCGACATCGCGATCGACGGGGCCGACCAGATCGCCCCCGACGGCTGGGTGATGAAGGGCGGCGGCGGCGCACACACGCGCGAGAAGGTGGTGGCAGCCGCCGCACGGCGCTTCGTCGTGATGGCCTCCTCGGACAAGCTCGTGGAGCACCTCGGCCCCCCGGTCCCGCTCGAGCTCCTGACCTACGGCCTCGCGGCGACCCTCGCCTACCTCGATCTCGTCACGGTGCGTGACGCGCCGCCGAGCCCCGACGGCGGCGTCATCGCGGACTACCACGGCGACATCGCCGACCCTGGGGACCTGGCCATCTCCCTCTCCCGCGTTCCGGGCGTCGTCGAGCACGGCCTCTTCCAGCCGTCGCTCGTGAGCGAGATCATCGTCGCGCGGGGCGGTGAGGTGGAGCGGCGCGAGCTGTCGTGAGCGACGTCCTCATCCGCCGCGTGAGGAGGGACGACGGCCCGCGTGTCAAGGCGATCAGGCTGCGCGCGCTCGAGGCCGACCCCTCGTCCTTTGCCGCGACGCTCGAGCGCGAGTCCGCATACGACGACGGCGAATGGGCCGAATGGGCGGAGAGCGACGCGACGGGCGATCAGGCGACGACGCTGCTCGCCGAGCAGGACGGCGAGCCGGTCGGGATCGTCGCCGCCTACCGCAACGAGCGCGACGAGCACATGTTCCACGTCGTGGCCATGTGGGTCGCGCCCGAGGTCCGTGGGCGCGGTGTGGGGCGCTTCCTGCTCGACTCGGTGGAGACCTGGATCGCCGACGCGGGCGGAACGGTGGCCGAGCTCATGGTCGCGGAGTCGAGCGTCGCCGCGCGACGCCTGTACGAGAGTGCCGGCTACAGGCCCGACGGGACGACGCGGCTGTCGGAGCACATGCAGGGCCTGACGTACGTCGGCATGCGCAAGCCGGTCCTCCTGCCGCGACCTGCCGGGTAGGCTCGGCGGGGCGACGAAAGGAGCGGCATGACGACCGGGTCACCGCACGAGCTCGGCATGGTCGGTCTGGGCCGGATGGGCGCCAACCTGGCGCGCCGGGCGATGCGCGACGGCCATCGCTGCGTCGGCTACGACGTCGATCCCGTCGCGGTACGGGCGCTCGAGAAGGAGGGCGCCGGCGGCGCGCTGACCCTGGACGAGCTCGTCGCCGGGCTCGAGTCGCCGCGCACGGTGTGGGTGATGGTGCCCGCGGGCGAGATCACCGAGCGGGCCGTGCGCGAGCTGGCGGGCCGTCTCGAGCCGGGGGACACGCTCGTCGACGGCGGCAACACGCACTACCACGACGACATTCGGCGCTCCGAGGAGCTCGCCGATCGCGGCATCCACTACCTCGACGTCGGCACGAGCGGCGGCGTCTTCGGGCTCGAGCGGGGCTTCTGCCTCATGGTGGGCGGAGAGCGCGAGGTCTTCGAGCGGCTCGAGCCGCTGTTCGCCTCACTCGCCCCGGGGGTCGAGGCGGCCGCGCGGACCCGCGGTCGGGAGGGCGATCCGGCGGCCGAGGAGCGGGGGTACCTCTACTGCGGCCCGGCGGGCGCCGGCCACTTCGTGAAGATGGTGCACAACGGCATCGAGTACGGCCTCATGGCGGCCTACGCGGAAGGGTTGAACGTCCTCGCCCACGCAGACGCGGGGCTGCGCGAGCGTGCAGCCGACGCCGAGACGGCCCCGCTCGCCCGGCCCGAGCACTACCGCTACGAGCTCGACGTGGCGGCGATCAGCGAGGTGTGGCGGCGCGGCAGCGTGGTCTCCTCGTGGCTCCTCGACCTCACCGCTGCGGCACTGCACGCCTCGCCCACGCTCGAGGGGCTCGCGGGGCACGTCTCCGACTCGGGCGAGGGGCGCTGGACCTCGATCGCCGCCGTCGAAGAGGGGATACCGGTGCCGGTCCTCAGCGCGGCCCTCTACTCGCGCTTCTCCTCCCGCGGAGAGGACGACTTCGCCAACCGCGTCCTCTCGGCCATGCGTCGGGAGTTCGGGGGCCACGGGGAGAAGCCCGCCTGACGCCCGAGCTCGAGGTGCTCGCCGACGCGGACGCCGTCGCGCGCCGCGGAGCAGCAGTGCTCGCGGAATGCGCCCGTGCCGCCGTCGCCGGCAGGGGCGCCGTCACCGTCGCGGTCTCCGGTGGCCGCACTCCCTGGAGGATGCTGGCCCAGCTGGCAGGCGAGGACGTCCCGTGGAGGCAGGCTCGCGTCTACCAGGTGGACGAGCGGGTCGTGCCCGAGGTGCACGGGGACCGGAACCTCACGCACCTGCGCAAGGCGCTGCCGCGCGCCGCGCGGGGCTCGGTGGTGCCCATGGACGTCGAGGCGGAGGATCTCGAGCGCGCGGCGGCCGCCTACGCCGCAGCGCTGCCGGAGCGCCTCGACCTCGTCCACCTCGGGCTCGGCGCCGACGGGCACACCGCCTCGCTCGTCCCGGGCGACCCCGTGCTCGACGTCACGGACCGCGACGTCGCGGTGACCGGCGTCTACCAGGGGCACCGCCGCATGACGCTCACCTATCCGTCCCTGGCCCGAGCGCGGAGGATCCTCTGGCTCGTGACCGGCGCCGACAAGGCAGAGGCGCTCGCACGGCTCCTCGCCCACGACCGGGCCATCCCCGCCGCACGCGTCGCGAACCCCGACCAGCTCGTCCTCGCCGACCGCTCCGCAGCACGGGCATAGCCATACGGGACACGCCTTCGCCTCAGAGCGACGGCCATGTCTGCTCGAGCCGGGACTGCCCGTTGTGCAGGGACTTTCGCGCCGCGGCGGACGTGTCCCGTGCTACGAGCATCGGCCACGTCCCGCAGGGCCGTATGCGTCGTCAGGCGTCGAGCGAGACGATCACGTGGCGGAGGACGTCCACTCCGAGCTCCAGATCCTCGATCGCGATCCGCTCGTCCGCCGAGTGCACGAGCCGGGCCGCGAGCTCGACGTCCATCGCCCTGAGCGGGAAGAACCCGTACGCGACCGTGTCGAACGCCTCCCGCAGCCAGTGGCTGTCCGTGAAGCCGGCGCTGATGATCGGCGCCAGGCGCGCGCCGGGCTCGATCGACTCGACCCACCGCTCGAGAGAACGCCAGAGCGGCGTGTCGAGCGGTGACGAGGTGCCGCCCGCCTGGTCGTTCTCGATCCACTCGAGCTCCCAGTCGCCGGCGCCGAGCGCGGCACGCAGGAGCGGCTCGACGTCCTGCGGCGACTGGCCCGGAAGGAGGCGGCAGTCGACGGTGATCGTGCAGGCGGCGGGCACCACGTTCCGTTGACGCGAGGCCTCGATCATGGTCGGAGACAGCGTGAACGAGAGCAGCGGCTCGACGAGCTCCGCGGCGAGCGGGTGGAGCGCCCGGGCGCGCGCCAGCGCCTGCTCGAGCGGGGGCACCTCGCCGAGCACGAGCTCGAGGAAGCGGTGCACGACCGGCAGGAGCTCCTTCGGCGGCTCGAAGCGCCCGAGGGCGTCGAGGTACGGCGCCGCCTTCACCAGCGCGTTGTCCGCGATGGAGGGCACCGAGGCGTGTCCGCTGCGGCCGCGCACGCGGACGTGGAACGGCGCGGTCATCTTCTCGCCGACGCCGCAGAGGTAGTAGACCTTCCCGCCGAACGAGCACCGCTCGCCGCCGCTCTCGTTGATCGAGTAGTCCGCGCCGACGGCGTCCGGGTGCGCGCGCGCGAGCCACTGCAGGCCGAAGTCGACGCCCACCTCCTCGTCCGCGGTGAGCGCGAGCACCACGTCGCCGGACGGCCGGAAGCCCTCGCGCGCGAGAGACGCGAACGCGACGGCGGCCGCCGCGACCTGGCCCTTCATGTCGAGCGCTCCGCGCCCCCACACCTCACCGTCGACGACGTCGCCCGACCAGGGGCTCCGCTGCCACTCGTCAGGGTCCGCGACGACCGTGTCCGTGTGCGCGATCAGGGCCAGCGAAGGGCCGCCGTCGCCCGGCAGGCGCGCGACGAGGTTCGCCCGGTCCGGCGTCTTCGCCAGCAGCGCGGACTCGACCCCGTTCCCGGCCAGGTAGCCGCGCAAGAGCTCCGCCGCGCGCGTCTCGTTGCCTGGCGGGTTGACGGTGTCGAGCCGAAGCAGGCCGCGCAGCAGCTCGACGACCTCCTCGCGCAGGGGTGACACCCCGCCTACGACGGAGACTCGGCCTTCGCGAGGCCCGTGAGGTCGTTGCGCACGTCCCAGAGCTCCGGGAAGTCGACCTTCTGGACGAGGCGACCGAGCACCTCGACCGGCGTCCCCTGGGTGCCGACCACCGCGTCGCCGATCACCCGCGCCACCACGCGGTAGTGGCGGATGCGCCACGTCTGCGCACACTCGTCGAGCTCGATGAGGCCCTCCGCGAGCTGGTAGAGGTCCTCGTGCTCGCGGCCGTGGACGTAGAGGTCGCGCAGAGACAGCCCGGCGCGCTCGCGGGCCGCGTGGAAGGCCACACCGAGCCCGGGCATGGCCCGGCGCAGGGTGCGGAAGCCCGGCGAGTCGAACCCGGACCCGTGTCCGAGCACCTCGCGAATGGTCTGGTACTCCCAGGGCGACATCTGCTCGAGCATGTCCAGCTGCTGGGTGACGTAGCGCAGGCAGAGGGACGCCCTGCGCAGGCAGCGGAGCGCGGCGCCCACGTCCTCCGCCTCCACGAGCGCCGTGGCCTCCTCGACCTCGCTCGTGCAGAGCTTGAGCCAGAGCTCCGACGACTGGTGCACGACCTGGAAGAGGAGCTCGTCGCGGTGGACCCACTCGTCGGGACCCTTCTGCAGCGCGAGCAGCTCGTCCGTGGAGAGATACCGCTCGTAGTCGCTCGCCGCGCTGCCGGGAAGGATCGCCTCCGAGAAGTCCTCCTCCTCGTGCTCGGCCATGTGCGGAGCATACTGACCGCGTGAGCGACCTCTTCGAGGACGCCGTCCGCGTGCACAAGGAGGCCAGCGCGCCCCTGGCCGCCCGCCTGCGCCCGCGGACGCTCGACGGGCTCGTCGGCCAGGAGCACGTCGTCGGGCCCGGCACGGCGCTGCGTCGCGCGATCGAGGACGACCGCGTGCCGTCGCTCGTCCTCTACGGGCCGCCGGGCACCGGCAAGACGACGATCGCGCGCATCGTCGCCGAGCACACCGGCGCCGAGTTCGAGGAGCTCTCCGCCGTCTCGGCGCGCGTCGACGACGTGCGGGCCGTGATCCGCCGCGCACGTGACCGCCTCGGCGGCAACGGCCGGCGCACGATCCTGTTCATCGACGAGATCCACCGCTTCGACAAGCGGCAGCAGGACTCGGTCCTGCACGCGGTCGAGGACGGGACGGTGACGCTGATCGGCGCCACGACCGAGAACCCGTACTTCGAGGTCAACTCGGCCCTGCTCTCGCGCTGCACGGTGATCGAGCTGCAGCCGCTCGACGAGGCCGAGCTGGTCGCGATCCTGGAGCGCGGGGCGGCCGCTCTGGAAGCCGACGTCCCCTCCGAGGCGGCGGCGTCGATCGCGCGGCGTGCCGGAGGCGACGCCCGTTACGCGCTCGCCACGCTCGAGCTCGCCGTCGAGACGGCACGGGCGGAGGGCACCGGGCTCGAGGAGCGCCACGTCGAGGACGCGGCTCGCAAGCGGCCGCTCCACTACGACCGCGTCGGCGACCAGCACTACGACTTCGCGTCGGCCTTCATCAAGTCGATGCGAGGCGGCGACGCGGACGCCGCCGTCTACTACCTCGCGGCGATGCTGGAGGCGGGCGAGGATCCGCGCTTCGTCGCACGGCGCATGGTGATCCTCGCCTCCGAGGACGTCGGCAACGCCGATCCGATGGCACTGGTCGTGGCGGTCGCCGCAGCCCACGCGCTCGAGCACGTGGGGCTCCCGGAGGCCCAGCTCAACCTTTCCCAGGCGGCCATCTACCTCGCCCGGGCGCCGAAGTCGAACGCGTCGGCGACCGCGATCTGGGAGGCGCGCCAGGACGTGCGGGAGCACGGCAACCTGCCTCCTCCGGCCATGCTCCGCAGCACCGGCTATCGGGGCGCCAGGGCGCGTGGCCACGGGGTCGGGTACGTCTACCCCCACGAGGATGCGGCCGGATTCGAGCTCGAGTACCTCCCCGAGAAGCTGCGCGGCAGGACCTACTATCGTCCCTCCGGCAGCGAGCGACGGGAGAGCGAGCATGACGATCGCGACGGGTGACAAGGCGCCGCACTTCGACCTGGAGGAGGTCGACGACCGGCGGGTGCAGCTGAACGACTTCCTCGGCCGGCGCAACCTCCTCCTCGTCTTCCATCCGTTCGCCTTCACGTCCGTCTGCACCGAGGAGGCCCTCGACCTGGAGGCCAACCTCGAGTCGTTCGCCAACGCCGAGACGGACGTGGTGTTCGTCTCCTGCGACACCCCTGCTGCACGCCAGGCGTGGAAGGAGGAGATCGGCGCGACCTTCACGTTCGCCTCGGACTTCTGGCAGCACGGCGCCGTCGCGAGGGCCTACGGCGTGTTCAACGAGGCGAACGGCGCACCACTGCGCGGCACGTTCCTCATCGACAAGGCCGGCACCGTCATCTGGTCGCTCGTCAAGAAGGCCGAGCGTCGCACGGAGATGGTGCCCGACTCGCTGCGCACGCTCGAGCAGGCGTGACCCTCGCGCTCCACGCGTGGGGCGACGACGACGCGCCGCGGGTGGTCTGCCTCCACGGCGTGACCATGTACGGCGGCCACTTCCGCGTCCTCGCCGAGGACTGGCTGGCCGAGAGTCACCGCGTGCTCGCGCCGGACCTGCTCGGGCACGGCTCCTCGGCCTACGAGCCGCCCTGGTCGATCGACGCCCACATCGAGGCGATCCTGGCCACCGTCGGCCGGGAGCCCGCTCATTGGATCGGGCACTCGTTCGGCGCCCGGCTGGCCTACGAGATCGCGGCCCGGGAGCCCAGGCTCGTGGACAGGCTCGTGCTGCTCGACCCCGCCATCGTGCTGGCGCCGCACGTGGCGCTGTTCGCCGCCGAGAACGCCCGCCGCGAGAGGACCTACGTCTCGTTCGAGGAGGCGATCGACCGCCGCTACGAGGAGAGCTCCCTGCACGGCGCGCCGCGCAGGCTCCTGGAGGCCGATCTCCGGCACCACCTCGTGCCCGACGAGGCCCTCTGGCGCTACCGGTACTGCCAGTCGGCCGTCGTCACTGCCTACGCGGAGATGGCCACCGCCCCGCCGCCCTTCGCCGCAGTGCGCCTCCCGACGCTGCTGCTGCTCGGGGCGAAGAGCTACCTCCCGTACGACCATCTGCTCGAGGAGCACCGCGCGGCCGCCGGCGAGCTCCTCACCGTCGCCACCGTGGACGGCGGCCACAGCGTGCTCTGGGATGCGCTCGAGGAGACGGCGGGCCGCATCGTCGACTTCCTGTCGGCCTGACACGCTCCGGCGCCGCTCGCAAACAGGTGACGAGGGTTCCCCCTTCCGAGGACTTTGCCTCGGGCCCGGGACCGGGAACGCTGCGGCCATCGAGGCGCGGGGGACGGTGGCGGCGGCCCTGTCCTCCGCGCGTCGTCCGTTCCGGGGCTAGGAGGTGTACTCGTCCGCCACGGCGAGCGCCTCGTCGAGGATGGCCACGCCCTCCTCGGCCTCCTCCCGCGTGACCGTGAGCGGCGGCACGACCATGACGACGTTCCAGTGGGTCATCAGGTACAGGCCCTGGTCGAGCGCCGCCTTGGCGAGCCGCGCGACCGGTGCCGCAGCCTCGCCCGAGGCGTTGTAGGGCACGAGCATCTCCCGCGTCTCACGGTTCTTCACGAGCTCGACGCCCCAGAAGCAGCCGCGCCCGCGAATCTCTCCGACGGAGGGGTGACGCTCGGCAAGCCCGCCCAGGGCGAGGCGGAACCATTCGCCCATGGCAGCGGCGTTCTCGACGACGCCCTCCTCGCGGAAGGCCTCGATCGAGGCGATCGCGGACGCGCACGCGAGCGGATGTCCGGCGTAGGTGAGCCCGCCGGGGAAGAAGCGTCCCCGCACCTGGTCGACGACGTCGCCGCGCGCGATCATCGCCCCGATCGGGACGTAGCCGGAGTTGATCCCCTTGGCGACGGTGAGGATGTCCGGCACGACGTCCCACTGCTCGCACGCGAACCAGCTTCCCGCGCGCCCGAAGCCCGCCATCACCTCGTCCAGGATCAGCAGGATGCCGTGGCGGTCACAGACCTCGCGGATCGCCTGCAGGTAGCCGTCCGGCGGCACGATGACGCCGTTCGTGCCGGTGATCGTCTCGAGGATCACCGCCGCGACGGTGTGCGCGCCCTCGTACTCGAGGATCTCCTCGAGGTGCGGCGCACCGGTGCAGACCGGACACGGGTCCGGATGGCCGGCGGGGCAGCGATACGTGTAGGGGTCGAACATGCGCACGACGCCTGCCATGCCGGGCTCGACGGGCCAGCGCCGGGGATCGCCCGTGAGCGTGATCGCGCCGTGGGTGGCACCGTGGTAGGAGCGGTAGCGCGCGATGATCTTGTGCCGTCCCGTGACCATGCGCGCGAGCTTGACCGCGTTCTCGTTCGCCTCGGCGCCGCCGTTCGTGAAGAAGGAGACGGAGAGGTCGCCGGGCGTCACCTCCGCGAGCAACCGCCCGAGCCGCGATCGCGACTCGTTCGCCATCGGCGGGCCGATCGTGCAGAGCTTGTCCGCCTGCTCCTTGATGGCCGCGATGATCCGCGGATGCTGGTGGCCGATGTTGACGTTGACGAGCTGCGAGGCGAAGTCGAGGTACCGCTTGCCGTCGTAGTCCCAGAAGTGCCGGCCCTCGGCTCCGGCCACGGCGATCGGGTTGATCGCATCCTGCACCGACCACGAGTAGAGGACGTACTCCTTCGCGTCGGCGACGATCTGGGCACCGAGATTGGGGTTCGTCTCGACGAGGGTCATTGCTCAGGCTCCTTCGCTTCGCTTCCGTGTAGAGCGTAGACGGCTTGAGCCGCCGGCGGCGCTGACGCACCATGTACGCCGGTGAGGACGACGGTGGCGACACTGCTCGAGCGCGAGAAGGCGCTGGATGCGCTCCGCACCGCGCTGGAGACGGCGTCGGGCGGGTCGGGCACCGTGGCCCTCGTCTCCGGCGAGGCGGGTGTCGGCAAGACCGCCCTCGTCCGGCGGTTCGTGGAGGAGCAGGGGCACGACGTACGCGTCGTCTCGGGAGGCTGCGACGCGCTCTTCACGCCCCGTCCGTTCGGCCCGATCCACGACGTCGCACGCGAGGTCGGTGGGCGCCTGCGGGCGGAGCTCGACGGGAGCGACCGTGCAGCTGTCTTCGCAGCGCTCCTCGACGAGCTGGGCAGCGAGCCGACGGTCGCGGTGATCGAGGACGTCCACTGGGCGGACGAGGCGACACTCGACGCGATCACCTATCTCGGCCGCCGGGTGAAGCACGTCGCGTGCCTCCTCGTACTCACGTTTCGCGACGACGAACTCGGCGCGCACCATCCGCTGCGGCGCGTGCTCGGTGTGCTCCCGGGCCGCGAGACGACACGTGTTGCCCTGACGCCACTCTCCGAGGCCGCCGTCGCCGAGCTGGCGCACGCGGCCGGCCGGCCGGCCGAGGGACTTCACGCTGTGACCGGCGGCAACCCGTTCTTCGTCACCGAAGCTCTGGCGACCGAGGGCGACGGCGTCCCCGCAACGGTTCGCGATGCCGTGCTGGCCCGCGCCGCGATGCTCGCGCCCGCAGCGCAGGAGGTGCTCGACCTCGCCTCGGTCGTCCCGGGCTTGATCGAGCGACGGCTCCTGGAGAAGCTGCTCGCGCCCGATCCGGCGACCGTGAACGCATGCGTCGAGCGCGGCATGCTCGTCGCCCATCGCGACGGCCTCTCGTTCCGGCACGAGCTCGCACGTCTGGCGGTTCTCGACGCGCTCGACGCCGGGCGGCGGGCGGCGCTCGACGCCCGCGTCCTCGCGGCACTCGAAGCGCGCCCCGAGCGAGAGGCGCTGCTCCCCCGACTCGCCCACCACGCAGAGGCGGCCGGGGACGCGGAGGCAGTCCTCCGTCACGCGCCTGCCGCCGCCGTGCGCGCCGCGCTCCTTGGCGCCCACCGTGCCGCGGCCGAGCACTACGCAGCGGCGCTGCGGTACGCCGACCGGCTGTCTCCCCTCGCCCGCATCGACCTTCTCGCTGCCTACTCGAGCGAGGCCTACATGACCGGCGAGCTCGTCGAGGCCCTCGGCGCACGACGCGAGGCGATCACGGCGAGCCGCGAGATCGGCGACCAGCTTCGCGAAGGAGACAACCTGTCCCGGCTGGCCGGCCCGTGCACGAGGCTGGGCCTGAACGACGAGGCGGAGCAGGCAAGCACGGACGCGATCGCGCTCCTCGAGCAACTGCCGCCGAGCCGGGAGCTCGGCGTCGCCTACGCATTCCAGGCGTACCTGCGAATGCTCGCGCGCGACAACGCGGACGGCGTCCGGTGGGGCCAGAAGGCGCTGGAGGTCACGCTCCGGTTCGACGACGACGAGACGCGGGCGCAGGCGCTCAACCTCATCGGCACGTCCAAGGTGATGGCCGGGGAGATCGAGCCGGGCTGTGAGCACCTCCTGCAGAGCCTGGAGCTGGCCCGCGCGCACGGGCTCGACTTCTACGTCGCACACGCCTTGCTCATGCTGGGATCGGGCCTGGCGGAGATGTACGAGCTCGAGGCGGCGGAGCGCTGGCTGCGGGAGCACATCGCGTACGCGGACGAGCGGGAGATCGACTCCTCGTACACGCGGGCGTGGCTCGGCGCGATCCTCGTCTACGCCGCTCGCTACGACGAGGGGACGTCCCTCGCCGAGCACATCGTCGGGACGACCAACGTCGTCGGCCGCATCACAGCCCTCATCACGCTCGGCAGGGCGCGCGCCCGTCGCGGCGATCCGGGAGCCTGGGACGCGCTCGACGACGCGCTCGAGCTCGCGCGGCCCGGCGCTCACCTGCAGCGTCTCGGCCACGTCCACGCTGCGCGCGCGGAGGCGGCGTGGCTCGCCGGAGACCGGGAGCGCGCGGCAGCCGAGGCGGGCGCGGCCTACGAGCTGGCGCTCGCGAAGCGCCACCTCTGGTTCGCGGGCGAGCTCGCGTACTGGCAGTGGAAGACCGGTGACCTCGCCACCGCGCCGGACTGGATCGCGGAGCCGTACCGCCGCCAGCTCGGCGCTGACCCGCGGAGCGCGGCGGAGCTCTGGTTCCGGCGCGGGTGCCCCTACGAAGGAGCACGGGCGCTCGCCGAGGTGGGCGAGGCGGACGCGGTCCGCAGCGCGCTCGAGACCTTCGAGCGGCTCGGGACTCGACCGGCAGCCGCGGAAGCTCGACGGGCGCTGCGTGATCTGGGCGTGCGCGCCGTGCCGCGTGGGCCGCGGGCGGCGACGCGCGAGAACCCCGCGCAGCTCACGGCTCGCGAGCTCGAGGTGCTCGACCTCCTGGCGCAGGGCCTGCGCAATCGCGCCATCGCCGAGCGTCTCTTCGTGTCGCCGCGGACGATCGACCATCACGTCGCCTCCATCCGGCGCAAGCTGGGGGCACGCACGCGTGCGGAGGCGACGGCGGAGGCCGGCCGTCTCGGGCTGCTCCAAAGATAGGCACGGCCGCCGCGAAACCTAGGTAGTCCGGCCGATGCGAGCCCGAGACCCCGCTCGTAGCCTCGACCCGGTCAAGAGACAACCGCGAAAGGAGACGGCATGAACCTCTATGTGATCCTGCGCCGCAACGGCTGGGCGACGGGCGGCGACCTCCAGGAAGCGGCGGCTCGCTCGACCGCCGAGGGCGAGCAGATGCCCGAAGACATCCGCTGGATCCGGAGCTACGTGCTCGAGGAGACCGACGGATCGGTCGGGACCGCCTGCATCTACCAAGCCTCGAGCCCCGAGGCGATCCGCGAGCACGCCCGGCGGGCCGATCTCCCCGTCCTCGAAATCGTGAAGGTCGCGGATACCGTGATCGTCCGCCCGGATCCCGTCGCGGCCACTGCGGGAGCCGGGTCGTGAGGAGAGTCATCGTCACCACGGTCTCGCTCCTCGCTGCCGCCGCCCTCACCTCGTCGGCAGCCGCGGGATCGCCCCCGCACCGGCACGGGACGTCCTCCGCCACAGCGGGCGCCCCCGCCCGGCTCGCCGCCCAGCTCGCACAGGCGCGCCTCGCGACCGCCCGGTACGCCACCAGCGTCGCCCGCGCGAAGGCGGACGGCTACACGATCATCACGCGCATGATCCCCGACATGGGGTGGCACTTCCTCAACCCCAAGATCACGGGCTTCGACGTGAGGAAGCCGCCGATCCTCGTGTACGGGAAACGCGGCTCGACCTGGCAGCTCGTCGCCTTCGAGTGGGTCTTCCCCGCGAAGCCGAAGCAGACGCCCCTGCCCGGGGCCAGGTACGGCAGCTTCGGCGCAGCGTGCCACTACAAGGACGGCACCTTCGCCTTCGAGGCGTCGGAGCAGGACTGCGCGCCGACGAGCCCGCAGACGGGCGCCGGCTTCGGGTTCTGGCACCCCGACCTCGTGACGCTCCACGTCTGGGCCTGGTATCCGAACCCCGACGGCGTGTTCGCGGGCACGAACCCGCTCATGCGCCCTTTCAACGCGGGCTGAGCCCGGGGCCCCAGCTCCTGTGCACGCTGGCGAGGGGACGGCGCTCGTAGCCGACGCAGCCCGGAATCCGCTCGCGCGGATTCCGGGCGCGCAAACCCCTGAAGCCGTCCGCTTCGCGGCCGGGCGCCACGGATTCACATCACGCCTCCAGCGTCCCCACGTCAGGCGCCGCCGATCGTCACACCCGTCTCCGGGTCGAAGAAGTGCAGCAGCCCGGTCGCGGCGGCGAGCTCGATGCGATCGCCTTCCCTGGCCCGGCTCTCACGGCCGACACGCGCGACGAAGACGCCTCGCCCGTGGGCCTGCTCCTCGGTCGCCGCCACAGCCTCCTTGCCGACCAGGTCCAGGATGGCGTCGCTCCGCACCGGTGGCGCAGCGACGCCGACGTGGACGAACACGTCGGAGCCCATGTCCTCGCGGATGTCGACCACCGCCGAGATCCGCCGCCCGTCGGCCGCGTCGGGCGCCAGGCTCGCGTCTTCGAGGTCCTCCGGCCGGATGCCGAGGATCAGCTGCCGGCCCTCGTACTCGGTCAGCCGGGGCCGCTCGGCCACGAGCGCATCGTCGAGCACGAGCCGCTGGTCGCCGAACTCCGCCCACAGGCGTCCCTCGCGCCGCACGATGTCCGCTCCGACGAGGTTCATCGCCGGCGAGCCGATGAACTCCGCCACGAAGAGGTTCGCGGGGTGCCGGTAGAGGACCTGTGGCGCGTCGACCTGCTGCAGGAGGCCGTTCCGCATCACGGCCACGCGGTCGCCGAGGGTCATCGCCTCGGTCTGGTCGTGGGTGACGTAGATCGTCGTCACCCGGAGGTCGCGCTGAAGCCGCGCGATCTCGGCCCGCATCTCCACGCGCAGCTGTGCGTCGAGGTTGGAGAGCGGCTCGTCCATGAGGAAGGCGCGCGGCTCGCGCACGATGGCGCGCCCCATCGCGACCCGCTGGCGCTGGCCGCCCGACAGGGTACGCGGCTTCTTGCGCAGCACCTCCATTAGTCCGAGGATGCGCGCGGCACGTTCCACGCGGCGCTCGATCTCGTCCTTCGCGACTCCGCGCATCTTGAGCGCGAAGGCCATGTTGTCGTAGGCGGACATGTGCGGGTAGAGGGCGTAGTTCTGGAAGACCATGGCCACGTCGCGGTCCTTCGGCGGCAGCTCGTTCACCACCTCGTCGCCGATCCGCACCGTGCCCTCCGTGATCTCCTCGAGCCCGGCGACCATGCGCAGCGCCGACGTCTTCCCGCAGCCCGAGGGGCCGACGAAGACGACGAGCTCCCCGTCGGCGACATCCATGTCGAGCGCCTCGACCGCCCGCGTGCCGTCCGGATAGACCTTGCCGACCCGCTCCAGGGTGATATCCGCCACCGCTAGCGCCTCGTCACCTGAGGGGGCACGACGGAGTGTCTACCCCGGTTTGGGTGTGGTGAACCGCTGGGTAATGAATGGCCGTGGAGGCCGAGGCCCACCCCGGCGGGCGGCGACGCCGGCCTGGGTTGCTCGAGCAACGACGTGTGCTGGCCGCGGCGCTGATCGCGCCCGCCGTCGTCTTCATCGTGCTGGTCGTCGGCGTCCCCTTCGGCTGGGCGATCTACCTCAGCCTGACGGACGCGATCGGCGGCTCGCTGACCGGGAACTGGATCGGCCTCGACAACTTCACGAGCGCCTGGTCGGACGACAACTTCCAGAAGGCGCTGCGCAACACGATCATCTTCACCCTCGCCTCGCAGGCGATCGTGCTCGTCTGCGCCGCCGTCCTCTCCCACTACCTGGTCGGCGACTTCCGCGGCAAGTGGCTCATCCGGCTGCTCATCATCCTGCCCTGGGCGGCTCCGGTCGCGCTGGGGACGCTCGGCTGGCTGTGGATCTTCGACTCGCTCTTCAGCGTCGTCAACTGGACCCTCGGCCACGTCTTCGGGGTGGTGGATACGGCGGACCCGCCCCAGTGGCTCGGTCGCCCGAACCTCGCCCTCGCGGCCGTGATCGTCGTCCACGCGTGGCGCATCCTCCCCTTCGCGGTGATCATCTTCCTCGCCGGGCTGGCCTCGATCCCGTCCGAGGTGGACGACGCGGCCAAGATCGACGGGGCCACGGGCATCAAGAAGCTGCGCTACGTCACGCTGCCGCTCCAGCTTCCCATCGCGCTCGTCGCGCTCCTCTTCGGGATCGTCTTCACGGCCGCCGACTTCGCGGTCGTCTACGTGCTCACCCAGGGCGGGCCGTTCAACTCGACCCAGATGCTGACGACCTGGTCCTTCCAGATCGGCATCAACTCCGGCTCGCTCGGCGAGGGGGCGGCGATCTCTCTCTACCTCTTCCCGCTGCTCGCCGCGGTCAGCATCGCGATGCTCCTCTTTGCGCGTAGGGCGCAGGTGTCATGACGGGGAGCCGGTCGAGGGCGCTGCGCCGCAGCCTGCCGACATATCTCGTGCTCGGCCCGTTCGCGATCCTGCTCGCGTTCCCCTTCTACTGGATGCTCGTGACGATGTTCAAGGAGGACCTCGACCTCTACAACGCCGGGAACGTCCCCTACGTCTACAACCCGATCCAGTGGAAGTTCTGGGAGTCCGCGACGACGAAGCACGTCGAGTTCCTCTTCACGGACACCCGCTACACGGACTGGATCGTGAACACGGCGATCGTGGGCGGCGTGGTCGTCGCCATCACGCTCGTGATCGCGATGCCCGCCGGCTACGCGCTCGCGCGGCTGTCGGGGAGCTGGGGCCAGACGGCCGGGATCGGCATCTTCCTCGTCTACCTGATCCCGCCCACGCTGCTGTTCCTGCCGCTCTCCCCGCTCGTGGCGAAGCTCGGGCTGCAGGACTCGCTGCTGGCGCTGATCCTCGTCTACCCGTCCTTCACGATCCCGTTCTCGACGTGGCTGCTGATGGGGTTCTTCAAGACGATCCCGCAGGAGCTCGAGGACGCCGCGCTCGTCGACGGCTGCTCGAGGATCAAGGCGCTCCTGCGCATCGTCTTCCCCATCTCGCTGCCCGGGATCCTGACCGTGGTGATCTTCGCGTTCTCGCTCTGCGTGAACGAGTTCATCTACGCCTTCACGTTCATCTCGTCGACGGAGAACCGCACCATCTCGGCAGGCGTTCCCAACGAGCTCATCCGCGGCGACGTCTTCTTCTGGCAGTCGCTCATGGCGGCGACGCTGATTCCGAGCATCGTGCTCGCGCTGCTCTACAACGCCTTCCTCGACCGGTTCATCAAGGGCTTCACAGGAGGTGCGTTCCGTTAGGACACATCGACCCGAAAGGAGGGTCACGGTGGCTGATCCACCAGCACCACACGAGCCCGCTGCCCTGGGCTCGCAGCTGACCCGCGGCGACCTGCTGAAGAGAGCCGGCGCCGCAGCGTTCACGGTCGGCATGTTCGGCGCTCTGCCCGAGAAGGCTCTCGGGGTCTACGGCCCGCTGCGCTTCAAGCACAAGCAGCTCTCGGGCGAGCTCAGGATCCTGCAGTGGGCCCACTTCGTGCCGTCCTACGACCAGTGGCTCGACAACACCTACGTCAAGCAGTGGGGCGAGCAGAACGACGTCGAGGTGAAGGTCGACCACATCAACAACGCCCTGCTCTTCAGCACGGCGTCCTCGGAGGTCGCCGCGCAGAGCGGCCACGACCTCTTCCAGTTCATCTCGCCGCCCTCGTCGTTCCAGAAGCAGGTCGTGCCTGTGAACGACATCGTCCAGGAGGTCGCGAGGAAGGCCGGGCCGATGTCGAGAGTGGGTCGGCGGAGCACCTACAACCCGAAGACGAAGCAGTTCTTCGGCTTCCCGGACAACTACGCGCCGGACCCGGTCCAGTACCGGCGGAGCTTCCTGGCCGAGGCCGGGGCGAGCCTGCGGACGTGGGAGGACGTGCGGAAGGCCGCGCCGAAGCTGAAGCAGGCCGGGCATCCGGTCGGTCTCGGCATGTCCAACGAGATCGACTCGAACATGTTCCTCATCTCGCTCCTCTACTGCCACGGCGGCTTCATCCAGAACGAGGAGAACAGGATCGTCTTCAACCAGGGCTCGAACCGGCGCGGGGCGATCCAGGCGCTCGAGCTGATGCGGGACATCTACCGGAACGGCATGTCGGACGAGGTCTTTGCATGGACGGCCGCCTCCAACAACCAGGCCTTCCTCGCCGGGCGCCTGTCCATGTCGCTCAACGCCATCTCCATCGCACGCTCGGCGGAGAGCTCGGGGAACACGGCGCTCTCCGACGACACGTGGCTCGCCTCGATCCCCCGCGGCCCGGTGATGCGGCTCGGGAACGAGCACGTGATGGGCGTCTACGTGATCTGGAGGTTCGCCAAGAACAAGGAGGCCGCGAAGAAATTCCTGGTCGACCAGCAGCTCGGCTACCGGGAGCACTTCGTGCGCAGCCAGTACTACAACTTCCCCGCCTGGACCGGCGCCATCAAGGGCGGCTTCAAGACCATCCGCGCGATGACGAAGCAGGATTCGCACAAGCCGCGCGGCAAGTACACGATCCTCACCACGATCGCCGAGAAGTACACGACGAACGTCGGGCACCCCGGCAGCTCGAACGCGGTGATCGACGAGATCTTCAACCGCTACCTGATCCCGCAGATGTTCGCCCAGGTCGCCCAGGGGAAGGCAAGCCCGGGCGACGCGGTGCGGGACTTCACACAGGAGGCGCAGCGGATCTATCGCAAGTGGCAGGGCCAGGGGCTCGTGTAGCGCTCCCTGGCACGCGACCGAGGGCCTGTGGACGGAGGCCCTCGGTCGCAGACGTGCCAACGCACGATAGGCTCGCGTCATGAAGGCAGCGGTGATCAGGGAGCTCGGCGCCCCGCCCGAGGTGGCCGAGGTCGACGAGCCGCAGGACGACGACGTCGTGGAGGTCTTGGCGGCACCGCTCAACCCGATCGACGTCTCGGTGGCGAACGGCCGCTTCTTCGGCGGGCATCCCCCGCTGCCGTACGTGGCGGGCTGCGAGGCGGTGGGCCGCACGCCCGACGGGCGGCTCGTCTGGCTCTTCAGCGGCGGGCTCGGCGTGGCCCGGGACGGCGCCATGGCGCAGCGCGTCTCTCTCGGCGCGGCCACCGCGATCGACGTGCCGGACGACGCCGACCCCGCGCTCGCGGGGGCGCTCGGCATCGCCGGGCTGGCCGGCTGGCTGCCCCTCGCGTGGCGCGCGCCGCTCGAGGGCGGGGAGACGGTGCTCGTACTCGGCGCCACGGGGACGGTGGGCATCGTGGCCGTGCAGGCCGCGAAGCTCCTCGGAGCGGCCCGTGTCGTGGCCGCCGGGCGCAGCGCCGCAGGGCTGGAACGGGCGAGCGAGCTCGGAGCCGACGCGACCGTGCGCCTGGACGAGGCCGACGACCTCGCCGCGGCCTTTCGCGAGGCCTGTGGCGGCAACGGGCCGACGTACGTGTTCGACCCGCTCTGGGGCGAGCCGGCGGCTGCGGCGGTCGTCGCGGCCGCGCCGGGCGCGCGCATCGTCAACCTCGGGCAGTCCGCCGGCCCGAACGCGACGCTCGCGTCCGGCGCCGTCCGGGGCAAGCAGCTCTCCCTGTACGGGCACACGAACTTCGCCGTCCCGCCGGCCGAGCTCGCCGACCACTTCCGGCGGCTCGTCGCCCACGCCGTCGCCGGCGAGATCCGCCTCGACGTCGAGCGGGTCGCACTGGACGACGTGGCCTCCGCGTTCGAGCAGCAGGCAGCCGGTCCGGGCCGCAAGCTCGTCGTCGTTCCCTGACGGGCGCCATACGGGGGCCCTGGAGCGGTCCCGTCGTCCGCACTCGACCTTGGGAGCGATACCGGGCCGATGTAGGGTCGTGCCGTGGCCCTGCAGCCGGCACGCGTGGTCTCGCTCCTGGAGGAGCTGCGCGAGCTCACGGGCGACGAGAACGGCGCCCAGCGTGTGGCCTGGACCGAGACATGGGCGCGAGCCCGCGCCTGGCTCGCCGACGGCCTCGCCGACCTGCCGCTCGAGGTCGAGCGGGACGAGGCCGGCAACGACTGGTACACGCTGCGCGGCGCGTCGGAGCGCGCCGTGCTGCTCGGGGGTCACATGGACTCCGTCCCGAACGGCGGCTGGCTCGACGGCTGCCTCAACGTGCTCGCCGCCGCCGAGGTGCTGCGGCGGATCGCGGACGAGGGCACGCCTCGCGTCACCGTGCGGCTCGTCGACTGGGCGGACGAGGAGGGCGCCCGCTTCGGGCGCTCGCTCTTCGGCTCGTCGGCCGCCGGCGGCTCGATGCAGGATCAGGACGAGCTGCGCAAGCTGACGGACCGCGACGGCGTCGCCCTGCCCGAGGCCGTGGGCGCCTTCGGCGTCGACCTCGCCCGTGCGCTGGCCGCGTGCCGCCAGCTCGAGAGCGCAGCCGCCTACCTCGAGCTGCACATCGAGCAGGGCCCCGTGCTGGAGTCGCTCGACCTTCCGCTCGGGGTCGTGCTCGGCACCTTCGGCGTCGAGCGGTGGCGCATCGTCTGGACCGGGCAGGCAGCGCACGCCGGCTCCACCCCGATGGACCAGCGCCGCGACGCGCTCGCCGGCGCCGCGAAGCTCGCGCTCGAGATCCGCGACATCGCCCGGCAGGTGGGCGACGGCGCCGTCTGCACGTCGGGCGGGGTCACCTGCAGGCCGGGCATCGTCACGTCGGTGGTGGAGACGGCCGAGCAGCTCCTCGACCAGCGCCACCTCGACGCGGCGAAGCTCGCGCAGCTGCTCCGGCTGGCGCGGGAGGCGAGCGAGCGCTTCGCCGCCGAGGAGAACGTCGACGTCGCCTGGGAACGGATCTGGGGCATCGAGCCGATCCTCTTCGACGAGACGCTCGTCGGCTTCGGAGAGGAAGCGATCCAGGAGGTGACGGGCACCTCCCAGCGGCTGCCCTCGGGCCCGCTGCACGACGCGGCGGAGGTCGCCCGCGCAGGAGTGCCCACGGTGATGCTGTTCGTGCAGAGCCTGCGCGGCCTCTCGCACACGAAGCTCGAGGACACGCGCCCGGAGCATCTCGAGCTGTCCGTGACCGCACTCGACCGGCTCGCGTCGAAGACGATGGACTGGGTCGCGAGCCGATGAGGTTCGAGCTCGAGATCGAGGTCGCGCGGCCGCCGGAGGACGTGTACGCCTACCTCGCCGACCCGGGCAACCTCGCGGGCTGGCAGGAGGAGGTGGCCGAGGTGCGCGGCGCCACCGGGGAGCCGCTTTCCGCCGGCGCCACGTTCACCGAGGTCCGCACCTTCCTCGGCAAGCGTGTCGAGTCCGAGATCGAGGTGACGAGCTCCGAGCCGGGCCGCGAGTACTCCCTCCGTTCGCGGACGGGGCCCGTGCGCTTCTCCGTGCGCCATCTGCTCGAGCCCGCGGGGACGGGTACGCGCCTGCGGCTGGTCGGCGAGGCGGACCCGGGCAAGCTCTTCGGTGTCGCGGGGCCGCTGCTCCGCCGGGCCGCCGAGCGCCGCACGAAGGCGGACTTTCGCCGGCTCAAGGCCGTGCTCGAGACACGCGGGGAGTGAGCCGGCGCGCCGTCGCGGCCGGCCTCGTCGTCGGCTGCTTCCTCACCTGGAACGTCTCCAACGTCGGCGCCGTCGCCGACCCGCTGGCCGGCGCCTACGGCGTGTCCCTCGCGGCGGTCGGCCTCCTGACGACGGCGCTGTTCGTGACGCATCTCGCTGCTCAGCTGCCCGCGGGCATCGGCTCCGACCGGCTGGGGGCGCGTGCCGTGGCCCTCGCCTCGTGCGGCGCCGCGACCGCGGGCAACCTCCTGCTGCTCATCTCGAACGACTACGCGCTCGGTCTCGTGGGGCGGCTCGTCGTCGGCGTCGGCTCGGGCGCGGGGTTCGTGGCGGGGCTCGACCTGGTGCGCGCGGGAGGCGGCGGACCGCTCCTGCACGGCCTCTACGGCGGCGCCACGATGGCCGGCGGCGGGCTCGCCCTCATGGTGGTGCCGCGGCTCACCGAGGAGACGAGCTGGCGTGCTCCGTACTGGAGCGCGCTCGCACTCGCCGTGGTCGCTGCCCTACCCTTGCTGACCACGCGGCGGCTTCCCCGCGTCGGCCATGCCGGCGAGGGCGTGCTCCGCGATCCGCGCCTCCTGCCGCTCGGCCTCCTGCAGGCGGCCACGTTCGGCCTTGCGGTCGTGGGCGGCAACTGGGTGGTGACGCTGCTCGAGCGGCAGGACACGAGCGCGACGCTCGCCGGGCTCGTCGGAGGGCTGATCCTCCTCGCCGGGATCGTGACGAGACCGTGGGGCGGCCTGCTCGCCGCACGGCCGGAGACGCGGCGCCGACGCGTCGTCGCCGCGAGCCTGGCCACGCTGGCTGCCGGCACGGCACTGCTCGCCGTCGGCGGGCCGCTCGCGCTGTCCGCGCTGGGAGCGCTGGCCGCAGGACTTGCCGCGGGCGTGCCGTTCGCGATGATCTTCGACGCCGCACAGCGGCTACGGCCGGACGCGCCCGGCGCCGCCGTGGCGCTCGTCAACGCCTGCGCCGTGCTGACCATCCTCGTCGGGACGCCACTCGCGGGGCTCGCGTTCGACCTTCCCGGTGACGGGCAGCTCGCCTTCGCCGCGCTCGCCGCGCTGTGCGCGTCGGCGCTCCTCGTCCTCCCCCGCGCCCAGCTCTGATCTCCGACCCCTCGCCCGCCGGAGGGTCACCTGGCACCCGCCCGGCGGGAAAGCGGATACTGGGACCCTTCACACGAGAGCGAAGGAGACCTCGCGATGGCCTTGAGCTTCGGCGTCACCGTCCTCCCCGACCCACCCGCCAGCCGCCTGGTCGAGCTGATGGTGCTCGCCGAGTCGCAGGGGTTCGAGATCGGCTGGACGTACGACTCGCACGTCCTCTGGCAGGACTCGTTCCCGCTGCTGACGCTCGCCATCCAGGCGACCGAGCGGATGAAGTTCGGCCATCTCGTGACGAACCCGGGCACGCGGGAGCCGACGGTCGTCGCAAGCCTGTACGCCACGCTCCACGACATCTCCGGCGGCCGCATGGTGATGGGGATCGGCCGCGGGGACTCGGCGCGGCGGTACATCGGCCAGCAGCCGGTCAAGGTGGCCGAGTTCGAGCGCGCCACCCGCATGATCAAGGACTTCATGAACGGTCGCGAGGTGCACTGGAACGACAAGGACCTGCAGCTCAAGTGGGTGCGGCCGGAGCTGCCGCAGATCCCGATGTGGATCGCCGGCTACGGCCCGAAGGCGCTCGCCGTCGCCGGGCGCGTCGCGGACGGCGTCATCATCCAGCTCGCCGACCCGGAGATCATCCAGTGGATCATGGCCACTGCGCGGACGGCGGCGGCGGAGGCGGGGCGTGACCCGGCCGAGCTCAAGTGCATCGTCTGCGCGCCGAGCCACATCTCCGACGACATCGCCGATGCGCGGGAGCAGACGCGGTGGTTCCCGGCGATGGTCTCGAACCACGTCAAGGACCTGATCGAGCGCTACGGCGCCGACGGCTCCGTGATTCCGAAGGCGCTGACCGACTATGTCGAGGCACGCAGGTTCTACGACTACAACGAGCATTCACGCGTGGGCGCCGCGCACGGAGAGTTCGTCACCGACGAGATCTGCGACCGCTTCTCCGTGCTCGGCAGCGTCGAGCAGGCGACCGCGAAGCTGAAGGAGCTCGAGTCGATCGGCGTCGACCACTACTCGATCTACCTCATGACACACGGTCAGGAGGAGACGCTGAGCGCATACGGCAAGGACATCATCCCCGCCTTCTAGCGTGGGGGAACCCATGGTTCCCCCACGGTCCCCCTCCTTGGCCGCTCGACGTAGCGCCAGCGCGATACGCCTCCCACCCGGCGAAGCCGGGCTCCCGCGGCGAGATCGCAGCGCTCCGGACAGCGATGAATGACGACACGGAACGAGCTCAGCAGATCGCGGCCTGGCGGGCTGTCGCGCCCGGCTGGGTGCGCCGGCGCGCCTTCATCTGGGAGGCGACGCACGGCGTCTCCGAGCGACTGGTGGAGCTGCTCGACCCGCAGCCGGGAGAGACGATCCTCGACCTCGCCGGCGGTCTCGGCGAGACGGGCTTTCTCGCCTCCGGGCGGATCGGGCCCGACGGCCGGCTGATCACGACGGACGCAGCGCCGGAGATGGTCGACGCGGCGCGCGAGCGAGCGGCGGAGCTCGGGGTCGGGAACGCGGAGTTCCACGTCATGGACGCGATCGCGATCCCCCTCGACGACGCGAGCGTCGACGGCGTGCTCTTCCGCTTCGGGCTCATGCTCATCCCGGACATGGAGCAGGCGACGGCGGAGGTGGCGCGCGTGCTCCGCCCCGGCGGACGGCTGGCGCTCGCGGTGTGGGCGCCGCCCGATGCCAACGACTGGATGACGGCTGCCGGGCGCTCCGCGCTTGCGCTCGGACTCATCGAGCGTCCCGAGCCGGACGCGCCGGGACCGTTCCGGCTCGCCGACCCGGAGCGCCAGCGCGCGCTGCTCGGGGATGCCGGGCTCCAGCTCGAGACGCTGGAGGAGGTGCCCGTGACGTGGCGCGCCGCCTCGCTGGACGAATCGTGGGAGGCAACGCGCGACACGTCGCGCACCGTGGCGCTCCTCCTGGAGCGGCTCGGCGCGGACGAGATCGAGGCGGTACGACAGGCGACGGCGGAGCGGCTCGCCGGCTACGTCGCCGTGGACGGCTCCGTCGCCGTGCCCGGCGTGGCTCGCGTCGCGCTCGCCCGCCGGCTGCCCTAGACGATGGTCTTGCCGAGCGCGCTCGCCGCGAGCTCGACGGCGGTCAGCGCCGTGACGTTCTCCCGGTCGAGGATGGGGTTGACCTCGACGATCTCGAGCGAGCCGACGAGTCCGGACTCGGCCACGAGCTCGCACGCGAGGTGGGCCTCGCGATAGGTGAGGCCGCCCCGCACCGGCGTGCCGACCCCCGGCGCCAGCTCCGGGTCGAGCGCGTCCATGTCGACAGAGAGGTGCACGAAGCCCGGGCCGGCGACGTGTTGGATCGCCTCCGTGACGGCACGCTCGAGGCCGATCCGGTCGATCTCGCTCATCGTGAACGCGCGGAGGCCCGTCTTGCGCACGAGCGCCCGCTCCTCGGGGTCGAGCGACCGCGTCCCCAGGAGCGCCACCCGCTCGGGGTCGACGGCGGGCAGCACGAGTCCGCCGTGGACGAATCCCTCTCCGGCGAGGCCCAGCGCCGCCGCCAGCGGCATGCCGTGCACGTTCCCCGACGGGCTCGTCTCGGGCCGGTTGAGGTCGCCGTGCGCGTCGATCCAGATCACGCCCCCTACCCGGCCCGCGGTGGCGGCGAGCCCGCTCAGCGTCCCGATCGCGACAGCGTGGTCGCCGCCCAGCACGACCGGCACGGCACCGGCCTGCACCGCGTCGGCGACCTCCGCCGCCAGAGCCGCGCACGTGTCGAGGATCTCGGGGAGGTAGCGAGCGCGGACGTCGCGGATGGCGAGCGCCTCGGGCTCGGGGGAGAGGACGTTCCCGCGATCGACCACGTCGCAGCCGATCGCCTGGAGGCGCTCGGCGAGGCCCGCGTAGCGCATCGCCGACGGGCCCATGTCGACGCCGCGGCGGCTCTGGCCGAGATCGAGCGGCGCACCGATCAGGTGAGCGGTACGCGTCCCGGCCACGGTCGGGGAGCCTACTCCGTGGGCCTGCCTGGTGCTCTGAGGTTTCCTCCCATGCTTCCTGCGCAGGTGCAGGTAGACAAGGCCGCCGAGATCACGCAGCTCTACGAAGCCAAGAGCTTGGACGACCTACGGGATCCGAGACCTGTTGGCAACGCGAGTTAGTCTGGGCGCGGTACGACTGCGAGACGACGCCTCTCGATGAGTTCCGCTGCAACTCGGCCAAGCAGGTGGATACAGGCATCGTGCTCGCTTCGAAACTCGACTCGGTCAGTCTGCTCGCCGCGCTCGCTCAGAAAGACGGCCCACCCCGTGTCCTCACGCGTTAACACCTCTGCGAGCTCGAGATGTGAGCCATCGAGTCGGTAGAGGTCCGGCGGGACATTCAACTCGTAGAGGAGCCGAGAGAGTTGAGCAACGGTCATGACAGTCTTGCCGCCGTGGTGCCCGACCTCGCGGCCTGGCCACCGGTAAATGGCGAGGGCCGGACTTGAACCGGCGACACCACGGTTTTCAGCCGTGTGCTCTACCAGCTGAGCTACCTCGCCGCGGCGACCCAGTCTAGCGACGCCCGCTCCAGCGAAGCGGCACGCTGCCACGGCCGAAGGCCGGCTCGGCCAGCCGGGAGGCCAGACGCGCTGCCGCTACGGCACGCGCGGAAGGAGAGGGGCCCGCGGGGGAACCATGGGTTCCTCCGCGCAATGAGAGGCGTCCGGGCCGGCTGACCGCGCCACGAACGCCTCTCGTCAACCTGAGCCTACGCCTCGCCGCAGGCGCCGGTCAAGCGGGGCTGATGCGAATCCTCTGTCCGGGGGATGCGTGCAGCGCCGACGCGGCGGAGCCGTTCGCGATCGCCACCGACATGCTCCGGTAGCTGTCCTCGTAGAGGATCACGTCGCCGGCCCGCGCATCGGCGAAGGTGCGGGCCGCCACCGCGTAGTAGCGCTGGCCGCCGAGCTCGAGCTCGACGCGCACGCCCGGCTCGATGCCGATCCGCTCCACGTGGTCGCGGTTCACGTTGAGCGCCATGTTGCCGAAGCTGTCGACGTAGAGCACCGTCGCGTCGAGCGCGCTGTCGTAGGCGACGGGCGACGGCACGTGGAGGCGCACCAGCTCCTCCTCGCCGACCGGCGGCCCGAGCTGCTCGAGCGGCACACCGGCCGCGAGGTGGGCGGCAGCGGGTGCGAAGAGATCGCGCCCGTGGAAGGTGCGCGAGACCGTCTCCAGCGCGTACTCCGGATTGGCGATCTCGCGTGCCTCGGCGATGCCGGCACGCTCGGCCGCGGGGAGGAGGAGCCCGTTGTCCGGCCCGACGAAGAGCCTGCCGTCCCGGTCACGGACGGCGAGCGGGCGGCGGACGCCCCCCACGCCGGGATCGACCACGGCGAGGTGCACTCCCGCCGGCATGTAGGGAAGGGTGCTGGCCAGCACGAGCGCTCCCTGGAGCACCGACTGCGGCGGGATGCCGTGCGTGACGTCGATGATCTCCGCATCGGGCGCGATCTGCTTCATGACGCCGTGGCAGGTGCCGACGAAGTCGTCCTTGAGGCCGAAGTCGGTGAGGAAACAGATGAACACGTCCGCCGCTCCTAGCTGGTGGTGCCCGGTTTCCAGCCGGCGGAATCGAGTCTGTCGACGGCGCCCAGCACGCCGTCGAGGTCGTGGGTCTCGGCCTCCGCCAGCACCTCGACGCCGCACTCCCTGGCCGCGCGCGTCGTCTCGGGCCCGATCGTCACGGCAGGGAGGCCGCCGGCGAGATCGCCGAGCGCACGCGCAGCGGAAGCGGACATGAGGATCGCGAGGTCGCCCTCGGGAAGGGTGTCCGGGCGCAACGGGCGTGTGCGGTAGAGCGCCACGAAGTCCGCGTCGAGCTCGTCCACGAGGAGGCGGCGGGCACCCTCGGCGCCCGCGTAGAGCACCCGGCCGGCCGGCCGCGGCAGCTCTGCGAGGAGGCCCTCCTGGGTGGACACGCGGGGGACGAGGTCGGCGCCGCCGAGCACCGCGGCCGTGGCCCGCCCGATCGCAGCGACACGGGGCAGCGAGCCCCGCACGCGCCGCTGCAGCTCGTGGGCGCCGTTCGAGCTCGTCACGACCACCCAGTCGTATCCGCTGACGTCGACGGGGTCGTCGCCGAGCGGCTCGACCGCGATCAGCGGGCAGCGCACGACCGAATGGCCGCGCTGCTCCAGACGCCGCGCCAGCTCGTCCTCCTGCCCGCGCGGACGGGTCAGCACGATCCTCACGCGAGGAGCTCCGCCAGCTGGCCGGCGACCGACGCCACGTCCTCCCCGCGACGGCGCTGCACCCAGCTCCCGTCCTCCGCTGCGACGAGGGCCGTCAGCACCGTGCCGTCGTGGTACGCGGCCACCGGCGCGAGGCAGCCGCCCCCGACGATCGCCACGCACGCGCGCTCGGCTTCCACCCGGCGTCGCGTCTCCGCGTCGTCGACCGCCGACACGAGCGGCTCCTCGCCCGCGCGCACCTGCAACGCGAGAGCGCCCTGTCCGGCCTCGGGCAAGAGCTCGTCCGGCTCGAAGCGACGGCCGATCTCCGCCTGGAGGCCGAGACGATCGAGCCCGCAGGCGGCGAGCACGACGGCGTCGAGCCCGCGCTCGCCGCGCTTGCGGAGGCGCGTGTCGATGTTCCCCCGCAGGGGCTCGACCGACAGGGAGGGCTCGAGCGCGAGCAGCTGGGCCTTCCGGCGCACGGACGCCGTGCCGACGCGCATCCCGGGCCGCAACGCCGAAGCGCCGCAAAGCGCGTCACGGGGATCGTCACGTGGGAGGTAGGCGCCCACCGCCAGGCCCTCGGTGTCCGTGGAGGTCATGTCCTTGGCGGAGTGCACGGCGACGTCGATGCGCTCCGCCAGGAGCGCCTCCTCGAGCTCCTTGACGAAGACCCCGCGTGCGCCGATCTCGCCGAAAGGACGCGTGCGGTCGCGGTCGCCGGACGTCGTGATGGGGACGAGCGCGATCTCGATACCAGGCCGCCGGAGCGCCTCGGCGGCGCGCTCGGCCTGAGTGAGCGCGAGCCTACTGCCGCGGGATCCGACGCGCAGCAACACGGCAGCGGCGGCTCGTCGTCGTGCGCGACTCGCCGCAGAGGAGGCGTGACGTCGGACGGATCCGCACGAACGCAGTGGGAACCTGCAGCGGAAGCGGGCGACCCGCCACGAGCGGCCGCGTCACGGCTGCTGCTCCTCCTCGAGCCCGAACAGGTGCCGCACGACATCAGCATAGACCACACCCTCCGTCGTCACGGCCGCCTCCTTCATGCGCACCGTGGGCAGGTGCAGGAGCTTGTTCACGATCTGGGCCGTCATCGCCTCGATGATCCGGCGCTCGCTCTCGGGCAGGCGCTCCAGACGCCCTTCGGCCTTCGCGAGCTCGGCAGCGCGAATCGCCTCTGCCCGAGCCCGCAGCGAGGCGATCGCAGGGACCACCGCCAGCGACGCCTGCCACTCGCGGAAGCGCTCCGCCTCGACGGCGACGATCCGTTCCGCGCGGGCAGCCTCCGCGCGACGCCCGACGAGGGAGGCCTGGACGACCGCCTCGAGGTCGTCGATGTCGTAGACGAAGCAGCCGTCCACCCCGGCCAGGCGCGGATCCACGTCGCGCGGGACGGCCAGGTCGACGAAGAGCAAGGGCCGTCCGTGCCGTGATCTCAACCCGGGCCCGAGCACGTCCGCGTCGAGCACGAAGCCGGGGGCGCTCGTCGAGGAGACGACGATGTCGCACTCCCGCAGCTCGTCGCCGATGTCGTCGAGCCCGACCGCGCGCGACTCGAGCTGCGCCGCCAGCGACCTACCGTGTCCGGACGTCCGGTTGGCCACGGCGGTCACGCGGGCCCCGCGCGAGCGCAGGTTGCGTGCGGTCAGCTCGCTCATCCGCCCCGCGCCGACGAGCAGCACGCGCCGGCCCTCGAGCGCCTCGAACACCTGCTGGGCGAGCGCGGCGGCTGCGGCGGGCACCGAGGCCGGGCTCTCCCCGATCGCCGTCTCGACTCGTGCCCGTCGACCGGCATGCAGCGCCATCCGGAAGAGCCGGTCGAGCAGCGGACCGGGCGCCCCCGCCTCGTACGCGTCGCGTACCTGGCCCAGGATCTCGCCCTCGCCCGGGACGAGCGAGTCGAGCCCGGCCGCGACGCGGAAGAGGTGCAGCGCGGCCGACTCGTCAGCGAGGCGATAGAGCAGCGGCGCCATGGACCCGTCCTCCGCGCCCGCGAGGTCGAGCAGGGTCTGCACCGCGCGCTCCTCTAGGGGCTGCTCCGTGTCCGCAGCGAGGTAGAGCTCGGTGCGATTGCACGTGGAGAGGACGACGGCCTCGCAGCCGTCGGCGAGACGCCGGGCAAGCGTGGCGGAGCCGTCGAGGTCGACTGCCACCCGCTCGCGCAGCTCGATGCGAGCCTGGTGGTGGGAGACGCCGACGAGGTGGATGTTCACGAGGCGAAGTGCGTGATCGGGAGCACGATCGCGACGAGCAGGAGACCAACCAGCTGCAACCAGGCCGAGCGGCGGCCGTGGAGCATGCCCTCTCGGCGCAGCGCAGCGGCGGAGGCGTAGAGCACGAGGATGCCGAACGTGACGCCCATCGCGGCGTCGAGGTCACGCCGTTCCAGCGTGGTGAGGCCGACGGCGACCCCGCCCCCCAGCAGGACCAGTCCCACGAGCGCGACTCGCGACGAGAGCCGGTCGAGCGCCTCCAGCGGGGGTAGGCGCAGCCGGAAGACGGCGGCGTCGCGCCGCTTCAGCCGGCGCTCCTCCCACAGGTAGAGGGCCGCCATGCCGCCCGCCACGGTGAGCCCCGCGAAGCCGGCGAGCATTAACCCGGCATGCGCGGCGAGGAGCACGCCCGGATGGGTTGCGACATCGACCCCTGTGCCGCCGCCTGCCCACGCAGTCAGGAGCAGCGCGACGGCCAACGGCATCAGCGCGAGCCCGAGCAGCCGGTAGCGGGGCCGGCACCCCCAGACCAGGTAGACGCCGACGACCAGCCACACGAAGAGGTTGAGCGCACCCGCCCACGTCGCCCACGGGAAGCCCTCGCCGGCCAGGGCCTGCACGGCCAGCAATGCGGTCTGCGCGAGCCAGCCGACACGAACGCCCCAGATGCCGAGCCGTCCGGCACGTGCAAGCCCTCGCAGCTCGCCCGCGTACGCGACCGCCGCCTCGCCGTAGGCGAGGAGCGCCGGCACCACGAGGAGCTCGGCCATCAGGCGTCGCCGCGCGGCTGGCGCGTGCGTGCGAGCTCGGCGAGATCGGCCGCCTCTCGCTCGAGACGGGCGAGCTTCGCCGCGATCAGCGCCACCCAGACGAGGACGAAGACGAACACGACGCCGTACGCGGCCGCCACGTATTTCTCCGCGGCGCTCACGCGGTCAACGCCTCGCGGAGGTCACGGAGGTACTGGTCGGCGCGCTTGCCCGCGAGCTCGACCCGGTACATCAGGTAGGCGAGCAGCAGGATCGCCCCCCACGCGACGCAGAAGGCGGTGAACATCGTGCCGGTCATCTGCGGTCCCTCGCGGGTGAACACGGTCGGATGGATGAAGTCGTTGGCAAGCCTGATGGCGAAGAAGCTGACCGGGATCAGCGCCACGCCGAACAGCGCATAGACCGCCGAGATCCGCTCGCGCCGCGAGCCAGGCTCGACGGAGAAGCGAAGCATGAAGTACGCGCAGTAGAAGAGGAAGAGGACGAGGAACAGCACGAGCTGGTTGGAGCTCCAGGTCCACCACACGCCCCACGAGGCCTTCGCCCAGATCGCACCCGTGATCAGCGTCAGGGCGCCGAAGATGGTGCCCTGGTGGATGGCGGTGTAGCTCTCGAGGTCGTAGCGCTCGCCTCGTGTCCAGAGGACGCGCAGCGCCTTCCAGGCGCCGAGCCCGAAGCAGGCGTACGCCGTGAGCGCGATCGGCACGTGGAAGTAGAAGATCTTCTGCGAGAGACCCTGGTCTGCATCCTCGGGGGCGACGAAAAAGATCATCGCGATCGCCGCCGCCATGAAGGCGACGGTGAGTGCGGCGACGGTGGGGAGGGAGCTTCGTGCGGTCAAGGGAACCGTCTACTCGGTGACGACGTACTCGAACGTCGCCCACGAAAGTATCGCGAAGACGGCGTCGTAGAGACCCAGGAAGAGCAGGTACTTCTCCGGCTCGGGCGAGATGCCGGCACCCACGCCGCCGACGACGAGCGGGATGGAGAGCGGCAGCACGAGGAGCGGGAGGATCACCTCGCGGCCTCTGCCGGCCGCCGCCATGGCCGACGCGAGCGAGCCGACGACGCAGATGCCGACGCTCGCGAGAGCGACGCCGGCGATCGCCGTCGCGTCGAGCGGCGCGAAGAAGAGCGCGAAGGCCGGGAGGGCGACGATCTCCGCCGCCCCGAGGAAGGCGAGTGCGGCGAGGCTCTTCGCGAGCCAGATGGCACTGCGGTCGTGCGTGGCGAGCACGAGCCCGTCGAGCGCTCCCGCCGCGCTCTCGGGAACCCACGCGCGGGCCAGCCCGAGCAGCGCGGTGAAGACGATCGCCACCCAGAGCAAGCCGTAGGCGGCGACGTCGCCCGATCCCTGCGGCAGGGCGAAGTGGAAGACGACGAGCGTCGCGAGGACGAAGAGGAGCATGGCCGGCAGCGTGTCCCGCGCGCGGAGCTCGAGCCGGAGATCCTTCCGGGCGAGGGCGACGACGTCGCCGGCGTAGCCGCTCACGCGGGAACTCCGCCCGCGAGCGTGAGCCGCCCGGTGGCGAGTCGGTCGACGTGCCGCGGCTCGTGGGTGGCGACGACGAGCGTGCGCTCCTCCGCAACGGCCGCCAGCTCTCGCTCGAGGAGGGCGGTGCCGTCCCCGTCGAGGGCGGTGAACGGCTCGTCCAGGACGAGCAAGTCCGGCTCGTGGAGCAGCGTGCGGCAGAGCGCGAGACGTTGCGTCATGCCGCGGGAGTACGTGGCGACGCGCTCCCGGCGCACCTCCCAGAGCCCGAACCGCTCCAGCAGCATCCCGGCTCGCTCGCGACGCTCCGGCACGCGGTAGAGGCGTCCGAAGAGGTCGAGGTTCTCGAGCGCCGTCAGCTCGCGGTAGAGCAGCGGCTCGTGACCGAGGAACCCGACCCGCGAGCGGTCGACGGCGACGGCGAGGCTGCCCCGGGTGGGCACTGCGAGCCCCGCGAGGAGCCGCAGCAAGGTCGTCTTGCCCGACCCGTTGGCCCCGGTCACCACGAGGCACCCGCCACGCTGGAGCGTGAAGGAGATCCCGCGGAGGACGAGCTTGCGCCCGAAGCGCTTCTCGATGCCCTCGGCCCTGATCACGTCACCACCGCTCACCGCTTTGCCCGCGCCTCCTCGTCCTCCGGCCTCCGAGGGACCAACCTCCCCCAGGGGATCCCCGAGATCCCTGCTGTCACGCTATCGAGGAATTCGTCGCGTGAGTGTGCCGCGATTGAACCGGATGCGTGTCGAGTGCGACGGGCTTGCGTCGGCGAAGGGTCGAGCGGTGGCCTTCGCGCACGCCTGACGAGAGACTCAGGGGTCACGCAGAACCGGCGGCGGCGAAAGGCCCGGACCGACTCAGACGAGCGTGTCGAGCGCGACGAAGCCGCAGAAGACGATGCTGATGACGCCGTTCACCGTGAAGAAGGCGGCGTCGAGCCGGCGCAGGTCGCCGGGGCGCACGATCCGGTGCTCGTAGAGGAGCAGGCCGGCGACGGTCGCGACCCCGATCCAGTACCACGCTCCTCGCTCGAGACCCCAGCCCGCGAGGGCAAGGGCGGCCACCGTGCCCAGGTGCATGGCCCTCGCGCCCTGGAACACGCCGGGCTCGCCGAAGCGGGTCGCCCAGGAGTGGAGCCCGGCGAGCCGGTCGTGGTCGAGGTCGAACAGCGAGTAGAAGAGATCGAACCCCGCCACCCAGAGCGCGACCGCGAGCCCGACGAGCCACGCCTCCCAGGGCGCAGCACCGGTGACCGCCAGCCATGCTCCGACGGGCGCGAGTCCGAGGCACGCCCCCAACCAGAGGTGACAGAGCCAGGTGTAGCGCTTGAGATACGGGTAGGCGACGAACAGCGCCACGGGGATCGGCCACAGCCAGCGCACGATCGGGTCGAGCTGGAAGACCGCCAGCACGTAGATGCCGAGTGCGGCCAGGCAGAGCGCCCCGACCTGCATCTGGGAGAGCGCTCCCGACGGAAGCTCCCGCGAGGCCGTCCGCGGATTGCGCGCGTCGAGCTCTGCGTCGACGAGGCGGTTGAGACCCATCGCCAGCGTCCGCGCACCCGCCATGGCGAGCGTGATCCAGCCCATCGTGGCCCATCCCGGCCACCCGTCGGCCGCCAGCAAAGCCCCGACGTATGCGAACGGCAGGGCAAAGACGGTGTGCTCGAGCCTGACGAGGCGCGCGAAGCGGTGCGGCAGCGAGAGTGCTTGCGCGCTCACGTCTGCCGATGCGACGACGACTGGTCCCCGGCCGCGAGCTCGAGTCCGTGGGCGAGCGCGGGCTTGAGCACGGCGAAGCCGTCGCGGCACCCACCCGTCGATCCCGGCAGGTTGACGACGAGCGTCGCGCCCCGGAGGCCTGCTACGCCCCGGGAGAGCAGCGCATGCGGCGTCCGTGTGACGGCGTCCGCGCGGATCGCCTCGGCCAGCCCGGGTGCCTCGCGGTCGAGGACGGCTCTCGTCGCCTCGGGCGTGACGTCGCGGGGCGCGAAGCCCGTGCCGCCCGTGGTGAGCACGACGCGCGCCTCCCCGGCGAGCTGCACGATCGCCTCCGCGATCTCGTCGGCCTCGTCCGGGACGACCCGCCGCACGACCTCGAAGCCCTCCGAGCGCAGGAGCTCCTCGAGCGCGTCCCCGCTGCGATCCTCGCGCACGCCGTGATGGACGCCGTCCGAGACCGTGAGCACAGCCCCCTTCACGCGGGCTCTTTCGTCTTCTCCACCAGGACGACGTCGGTGATCGACATGGCCTTGTCCACGGCCTTCGCCATGTCGTAGACGGTCAGCGCGGCGACGGAGGCCGCCGTCAGCGCCTCCATCTCGACCCCCGTCTGGGCCGTCGTCTCGACCGCCGCCTCGATCTCCACCCCGGACTCGACGACCACGATCCGCACGTCGACGACGGACAGCGGCAGCGGGTGACACAGCGGGATCAGCTCGCTCGTCCGCTTCGCGGCCATGATGCCGGCGACCTGCGCCGTCGCGAGGGCGTCTCCCTTGGGAAGGTCACGCAGGCGCCGAGCGGTGGCAGGCGCCATGCGCACCGTCGCGCGAGCCACCGCGCGACGGTGCGAATGCGCCTTGCCGCCGACGTCGACCATGCGCACGTCCCCGGACGACTCGTCGATGTGCGAGAGATCCGTCATCGCGGCAGCGTGCGGCGACGGGGTCGGGCCGGCCCGGGCAGGTTCGGGACTGGAGCGAGGTCGTCCGGTTCGTTGTCCATACTGACAACGATGCCATTCGAACCGACCGTCTCGTCCATCGCCAAGTGCATTTCGGGCGGTCGCGCCGTCTGCTCGTCGGACGAGCCGCGCAGGGCGACGCGCAGTCGCGCGCCTCCGGCCGCACAACCGCCGGAGACGAAGATGTCGCGCGCGACGTCGGCCGTGGCGCTCACCCGGGCATCGTAGACAGCGGCCGCGGCCGCGCCGTGGGAGCTGGACACGCGGCGTCGCCGGAGATCGGTGGCGCGCTAGGGTCCAGCGGTGCTTGACCATCCGGGGAAGTACGCCCGCGTCGAGCTCGAGCGGCGCTTCCTCCTCGATCGCGTTCCGGAGGCGGTCGAGGGCAGGACGGGCAGGCTGATCGTCGACCGCTACATCGTGGGCACGACGCTCCGCCTCCGGCGCGTGGAGGCACTCGACACCGGCGAGTCGTCGTACAAGCTCGGGCAGAAGACGGCCCCCGACCCCGGGGACTTCTCACGAGCGATCACGACGAACATCTACTTGTCCGACGCGGAGTACGCCGCGCTCGCCCCACTCCCGGCCAACGAGCTCCGCAAGCGACGCTTCGCGCTCGACCACGCCGGCGACGTCTACGCGATCGACGTCTTCGAAGGCGCCCTGACGAGCCTCGTCCTCGCCGAGATCACGTTCGAGACGGAGCTCGAGCTGGCCGCGCACCCACCACCACCGTTCGCCGTGCGGGACGTCTCGTCCGAGCTCGCGTACACGGGCGGCGCCCTGGCCCAAGCCATCTCGCCACCGGGTGAGAGGCCAAGCTCGGTGAGCTAAGAGCCACCCGCCGCAACCCACATATCCCCCCGCAAGAGCGAGCGGTTCCCCTCCGTCCACCGCGGCCGCTCCGCCGTGGAGCGTGAGTTCGGAACGCTCAACGACACGGCTCGGGCAGGCACTCAGTCGAGCGCGCGAGGTGGTTCCGCTCGCGGCATAGCATTCCCGGCATGTCAGTCCCTCCGCTCTTGACGGAGGTAGCGCCAGGGTTCGCTGCCGCACTTGAGGCGGGTCTCCGCGAGGACGGGGAGATCGGCCTTCCGGAGCAAGTGCCAGCACTTCGTATCGTCGCCCTGTGTGGCTGCAACGACGACTTCTGCGGCAGTTTCTACACCGCGCCATCGGAAGAGCGCACGACCGGGAAGGACCTGGACACGACGCCTCTCAACGCCTCTACCGGCAACAACATTGTCGCCGTCGACACTACGGACGGCCAAATCGTCTATGTCGAAGTGATCGATGATGGCGCGCTTCGGGCGATGCTGAAAGAAGCCGGGATCGTTTAGGCGTACTTCGCCAAACCCTCCTAGCTAGCGCAACCCCCCAGCCGCCAGGACCACCCGAACGGGCGACGATCTCCGGCAGCCGGCACGCTTACGTCCGTCGGAGGTGCGAGGATCCACCGCACCGATCACGGGCCCCCGTAGCTCAGACGATAGAGCGCTCCTGCCTTACGGAGAGGGCGCAGGTTCAAATCCTGCCGGGGGCTCCACTCCTTCTCTTCCGGAGGGCCTGTGCCGCGGCATGGGTGAGCCGGTCGCGACGCGCATGCCGTCGCGCCCGACGTCAGCTGCCCGGTCGCGGGGGTCGATTCCCCAGCGTCACGCGCACCGTGATGCGCCGGTCGCCGTCGCGGAGGACCGTGAAGGGCACGCGCTGCCCCGGCAGCAGCTCGTCCGTGACGATGCGCGAGACGTCGTCGGCGCTCCGCACCGGCGTGCCGCCGATGGCGACGATCTGGTCGCCGCCGAGCGTGACGCTGAGCCCGTTGTAGCTCTCCACCTGGGTTCCGGCGCGCAGCCCGGCGGCTTCCGCCGGCGTCCCGGGCTCGATGTCGGCGATCAGGGCGCCGCGCTGGGCGCCCAGCCCGAACTTCCGCGCCAGGCCGGGCGTGACGTCGTGCGTGGTGATGCCGATGTACGCGTACACGACCCTTCCCGTGCGCTCGAGCTGGTCGAGCGCCCGCCGGGCGACGTTGACCGGGATGGCGAAGCCGACGCCTTCGGCCGTGCCGGAGGTGGAGCGGATCTGGGCGTTGATGCCGATCACCCGCCCGCGCGCGTCGAACAGCGGCCCGCCCGAGTTGCCGCGATTGATGGGAGCGTCGATCTGGATCGCATCGGAGACGGCGTAGCCCGAGGTCAGCGAGTCGATCGAGCGGCCGGTGGCGGAGACGACCCCGACCGCGAGCGAGTTCTGCTCGCCGAAGGGGCTGCCGATCGCCGCCACGGGCATGCCGACGACGACCGCGTCCGAGTCGCCGAGCGGCACCGGCGCGAGGGCGTGCGCCTTGGGATCGACGCGGACGACGCCGATGTCGTTGAAGAGGTCCCAGCCGACGATCCTGGCCGGGACCCTGTCACCGTCCTTGAACTCGACGTAGACGGCGGACGCTCCCCGCACGTTGCTCGACGTCGCGACGTTCGTGATCACATGCGCGTTCGTGAGGATGGTGCCGCGCCGGTCGACGACGAAGCCGGACCCCTGCGACTGGCCCTCGACGCCGAGGTTCGCATAGAGCGTGACCACGCCGGGCGAGCGCCGCGCATACAGCGCCGCGGGATCGAAGCCGTTGCCCGGCAACGGCCGCCCGGTGGCCCCGTTCGCGGATGACGTCGCGGGGGCCGTCGTGACGGGAACGTAGACGGTCGTCTCGTCGCCCAGGCCGGCGGCGTTGCCCAGCAGCAACGCAACGGCGCCGCCGATGACGGCGGCGGCGACGGCGATGGCGACGGCGAGCGGCGCGCGCACGTTTCCACTGTATCGGTGGCCCCACGGGCGGCCGCGAGCGTTTCCACGTGAAAACGCCGCGGCCGGAGCCGCCGCCCGTCTACCGCGCGGCGCCCGCCACGAGCGGTGGAGGCGCGACGACCTCCTCCGCCGGCAACGTCAACGTGAAGACGGTGCGTCCTGCCCGCGTCTCCACCGTGACGGTCCCGTCCATGAGTCCCGCCAGCTCACGGGCGATGGCGAGGCCCAGGCCGCTGCCCGATGCCTGCGCGCCTTCGACGCGGTAGAAGCGGTCGAAGATGCGGGCGATGTGCTCGCTCGGGATGCCGGGGCCGTCGTCCTCGACGGCCAACGTCGCGCGGCTTCCGTCGTGGGCAGCCCGCAGCACCACGTGCGTGCCCTCCGGCGTGTGCGCGAGCGCGTTGCTCGCGAGCGCACGACCGATCTGCAGCACGCGCTCCTCGTCCGCCGATGCCCACGACGACTCGTCGACCTCGAGCTCGATCACGTGCCCGCTGCTCTCCGCCACCGGGCCGAGCTCCTCGGCGAGCGTTCGCGCGACCTCGGCGAGCGGGACCTCCTCCCGCTCCACGCGCAGCCGGCCGGCGTCCAGCCGCGAGAGGTCGAGCAGGTCGCCGGCGAGCCGCGTGAGACGATCCACCTGCTCGCGCGTCGTGGCGAGGAACCGCCGGCGGGTCTCCTCGTCGAGCTCCTCGTCGTCCATCAGCTCGAGGAAGCCCGCCAGGGAGAAGAGCGGCGTCCGCAGCTCGTGCGACGCGTTGGCGACGAACTCCTTGCGCGCCAGGTCGAGCTGCGCCAGCTGCACCCGCATCCGGTCGAAGGCGAACGCCAGCTGCCCGAGCTCGTCGTCGCCCTCGTCGACGACGGGATCGTCGAAGTGCCCTTCCGCGATCCGGTTCGCAGCCCGCTCGAGCCGCCGGATGCGTCGCGCATGGATCGCAGCCGTGAGGCTGCCGAGCACGAGCGCCACGATCACGGCTGCCAGCGTCGCGTACGCGAGACGGCGCTCGACGAGGCGGACGGTGGCCAGCTGGTCGCCGAGGGAGGCCGAGAGGAGCATCACCACGTCCGGCGGGACGACGAGCGGGACGGCCACCTCGCCGTAGCGCGCACCCGAGCGGTTCACGGTCGCCCGCACGATGCGGCCGGTGCGGGCAGTCTGGAGCGCCACGCTGTCGGTCGCCATCCCCTCTCCGCTGCCGTCGACCGAGTCGGCCAGGATCGTCAGCCGCGTCGGCGGGCCGATCACGCCGTAGATGACCGTGCGCGCGTTGAACGCGACGGATGCGTCGTCGACGAAGCGGTCGTTGCTGAGGGGATCCGAGAGGTCGCGGACGGCGAGGGCCGTCGCGAGCACGGTGGCGTCCTTCTGCAGCTGACGCAGCTTCGCGTCGATGAGCCGCCGCTCGAGCGACGGCACGACCATGAGGTACGCCGCGACCTGCGCGCCGCCGACGATGAGCAGGAGCGCCAGGGCGATCTTCGTGCGGATGCCGCCCGGCACGCTCAGTCCTCGCGGAAGCGGTAGCCCGCTCCCCGCACGGTCAGGATCAGCTCGGGCTCGCGGGGGTCGCGCTCGATCTTCTCCCGCAGATGGCGGACGTGAACGTCGATCGTCCGCGGCTCCCGGTAGTCCGCGCTGCCGCGGATCTTCTCCAGCAGCTGGCGCCGCGAGTGGACGACGCCGGGGCTCGCGGCGAGCAGGGCGAGCAGCTCGAACTCCACGAAGGTCAGCTGCACGGGCTTCCCGCGCACCTCGACGGTCCGCCGCGGCACGTCGATGCGCACGTCGGTCCGCTCGATGACCTCCTCCCGCCGGCCGACGAGGTGTGGCGTGGCCGCGCGACGCAGCAACGCTCGCACGCGGCTCCTGAACTCGCGGATGGAGAACGGCTTCGTGATGTAGTCGTCGGCGCCGAGCTCCAGCCCGAGCACCTTGTCGAGCTCGTCGTCCCGGGCCGTGAGCATGATGATCGGCACGGTGCTCTCCATCCGCAGCCGGCGGCAGACCTCGAGCCCGTCGACCCGCGGCAGCATGATGTCGAGCACGATCAGGTCGACGTCCTCCTCGCCGAACCGGCGTAATGCCTCCTCGCCGTTCCGCGCCTGCACCACGCGGTAGCCGTCCCGCTCGAGGGGATAGGTGAGCAGGGTCTGGATGGAGTCCTCGTCGTCGACGAGCAGGATCGTGGCGGGATCGGGCACGTTCGCCAATTCTCGCGGAAACGCCGGAGCTTCCGTTCCGGGCCCGTCTCCCCTTCAAGCGACGTTAACCCGGCCCGGAGCGTCCAGGCCCGGGGGATCGCGCGACGGCCGCGCACTACACTTCCCGCTCGCGCATGGAGGCGGCACGGCCCCGCAGTCCACGACCGAGGCCGCGCCGCGGCTCCGCCGAGCGTCCCGTCAACATGTCGCTCGTCCGGCTCTGGTCGGCGCTCCTCGCCCTGCCGCTCCTCCTGGTCCTCTTCACCGTGACCCGCCCGGGGACGTACCCGGCTGCGGCTCTCCCGCCGGCATTCGACGGCGCCACCGCCGTGCAGCTTGCCCGCGAGCTCGCGGCCGAGCAGCCGAACCGGCTGCCCGGATCCGGCGGCGCCCAGGGTGCCGCCCGCTGGTACCGCGAGAAGCTGGCGCTGTTCGGACTCGGCGCGCGGGAGGACCGCTGGCGAGAGGACGTGCCCGGGCTCGGCTCGACCGAGCTCGTGAACCTCGTCACCGTCGTGCCGGGCGAGAACGAGCAGACGATCGTGATCGTTGCCCATAGAGACAACAAGGGCACGAGCCCGGGGGCCAACGACAACGCCTCGGGGACCGCGGCGCTGATCGAGCTCGCACGTGCCTACGCGCGCTCCGGCACGATCCCGCGCCGCCCGACGCCTCAACACACGCTCGTCTTCGTCTCCTCGGACGCGGGGAGCTTCGGCGGGCTCGGCGCGGACCGGTTCGCGCGCACGTCGCCGCTCGCACGCCAGGCGGTGGCCGTCATCTCCCTCGACGGGCTCGCGGGGCAGCTGGCGCCGCGGCTCGAGATCACCGCGTACGTGCCGAGTTCTCCCGCGCCCGCGTTCGTGCGCACGCTCGCCGTGCGGGTCGGCGAGCAGACGGGCGCCTCTCCCGCGCTTCCGGACTGGCTCACCCAGCTCGTGGCGCTCGGACTTCCGTTCGGCTACGGCGAGCAGGCGCGGTTCCTCGCCACGCAACGCTCGGCCGTCCGTCTCTCGACCTCGCCCGATGCCGATTCGGGACAACCGGACGACGCGGCCGGCATGAACACGCGGCGCCTGGGTGAGCTCGGGCGCGCCGTGGAGACGACGCTCGCGTCGCTCGACGGACGCATCCGCGTGGCGACGGCGACGCGCGGCAGCCTCCACCTCGGCAACCGCACCGTCAGCGGCTGGGCGCTGCAGCTGCTCCTCGTGACGGCGCTCGTACCCTTCGGCGTCGCCGTCGTCGACCTGCTTACCCGCAGCCTCCGGCGCGGGCTCGTCCTCACCGGCGCGTGGCGCGTGCTGCGCATCCGCATCGCAGCCTCGCTGGGGCTGGGGGCGCTCGCCTTCGCCGGAGCCCTCGCAGGGATCTTCCCGCGTGACACCAACGGGCCGCCCCCGCCGGACGCGCCCCCCATCGACTCATGGCCCGTGGCGGGGCTCGTCCTGCTCGGCGCCGTTGCCGCGCTCGGCCTGATCCGGGCCCGCCGGCGCCTCGCGCCGAGCATCTTCGTCAGCTCCGACGAGGCGCTCGCAGGGTACGTCGTCACGCTGACGGTGCTCGGCGCCGTGGGCCTCGCCGTCGCGGCCGTGAATCCCTACGCGCTGATCTTCGTGCTCCCGTCGCTCTACGCGTGGCTCCTGCTACCGCAGGCGAGCGGCCGGCAGGCGTGGCGCAGCGACGTCCTCTACGGCATCGGGCTCGCAGGCCCGATACTCGCGCTGGTCGCGCTCGAGTCACAGCTCCACCTCGGGCCGCGCACGCTGCTCTACGCAGTCGGGCTCGCGACTAGCGGCGTGGTGCCGTGGGCGGACTCGCTCGCCTTCCTCGTCTGGATCGCGGCGGCCGCGCAGATCGGCGCGCTCGTCTCGGGCCGCTACGCCCCGGCCCGCGGTCAAACGAGCGGGAGATAGCGAACGCGGGCGCCGGGCTCCAGGACGCCGTCGCCTCGCGGCACGTGCACGAGCGCGTCGGCAGATGCAGCCCGCACGATCATGTGCGACTCCTGGCCCACCACCGGTCGCAGGAGGACGTCCCCGTCGCGGAGCTCGGAGCGCGCACGCACGAAGTCGTCGCGGTGGGCGTTCCTGGTCGCGCCCGCGGCGAGCAGGCCCGTGCGAAACGCCGGGCGCGGGTCCGCCGCCCCCTGGAGCGCGTAGAGCGCCGGCCGCACGAAGAGGAGCGCGCCGACGAGCGACGAGACGGGATTCCCCGGGAGCCCGAAGACGAGCGTCGCGTCGCGCACGGCGAACGAGAGCGGCTTGCCCGGCCGCATCGCCACACCCCAGAAGACCTCCTCGACGCCGAGCTCGCGTGCGACCCCGCGCACCAGGTCGTGCGGGCCAACGGAGACCCCGCCCGAGCTGACGACGACGTCTGACTCGAGCGCCCGCTCGAGCGCCTCGCGATGAGCGTCGAGATCGTCCTCCACGGGGCTCTGCCGCTCGACCACGGCTCCTGCGGAGGACAGCGCCAGCTCGAGCATGATCCCGTTCGACTCGTAGATCTCACCGGGACCCAGCTCGGCACCCGGTGGGCGGAGCTCCGTCCCCGTCGCGAGGACCGTCACGCGCGGCCGGCGGGCACACACCACCTCGGCGACCCCGGCCGCAGCGAGCGCCGCGACCTGTGCCGCGCCCAGCACGGTGCCGGCGCCGAGTACGACGCCGCCCGCCTCGATGTCGCCTCCGGCCGCACGCACGTTGGCGCCCGGGTCGGCGTGCGCGGCGATCGTCACCCGGTCACCGAGGTCCTCCGCCTGCTCGATCGGCACCACCGCGTCCGCTCCGTCCGGTACGACGCCGCCGGTGGCGATGCCCATCGCCTCGCCCGGCGCGAGCGGGCGCGGAGCGGGGCGGCCTGCCGCGATGCGCACCTCGACCGGGAGCGAGCCGGGCGTGTCGTCCGCGCGGACCGCGAACCCGTCCATGGCGGAGCTCGGGAACGGCGGCAGGTCGACCGCAGCGCGGGCATCCGCGGCGAGGACCCGGGCTGCGGCATGGACGAGCGGCACCGTCTCGGCGGCGAGCGGCCGTGCGCGCTCGAGCACGCGCACAAGCGCCTCGTCGACGGTCAGGAGCTCGGCCATACCCGCCGCCAACGCTAACGCGCGGGCTCCTCCGGCGGGGTACCCTCGCACCGTGATCTCGGTCGTCGTCCCGGTCCGCGACGAGGAACGCAGCGTCGAGCTCCTCTACGACGAGCTGGGATCGGCGCTCGACGGAGCCGGGTACGCATGGGAGGCCGTGTTCGTCGACGACGGATCGGTGGACGGCACCTTCGCCGCCCTGACCCGGCTCCACAGCGGCCACGACAACGTGCGGGTCGTCCGTCTGCGCCGCAACCTCGGCAAGGCCGCCGCGCTCGATGCAGGCTTTCGCGAGGCCTCCGGCGAGCTGATCGTCACCATCGACGGCGACCTGCAGGACGATCCGGCGGAGATCCCGCGCCTGCTGGCCAAGCTCGAGGAGGGCTTCGACCTCGTCTGCGGCTGGAAGGCGACCCGGCGGGACCCGCTCACGCGCCGCGTGCCGTCGCGGGTCTTCAACACGGTCGCCGGACGCGTCTCCGGAGTGCGGCTGCACGACATGAACTGCGGGCTCAAGGCCTTCCGGGCCGAGGTCGTGCGCGGCATGCGGCTCTACGGCGAGCTGCACCGCTACGTCCCGGTGCTCGCGCACTACCGCGGCTACCGCATCGCGGAGCTCCCCGTCAACCATCGGCCGCGCGAGCACGGCCGCTCGCACTACGGGATGGAGCGCTACACGCGCGGGTTCCTCGACCTCCTCACCGTGACGTTCATGGGCCGCTACCGGTACCGGCCGCTGCACCTCTTCGGCGGCGTCGGGCTCCTGATGGGGCTCGCGGGCTTCGCCATCCTCGTCTACCTCACGATCGTCAAGATCGCCGGGGAGGCGATCGGGCACCGCCCGCTGCTCACCCTGGGCGTGCTCCTGCTCGTCGTCGGCGTCCAGTTCCTCTCCCTCGGCCTCCTCTCCGAGCTGATCACGAGCCACCACGAGGAGCGCGTCACCGGGGGAGACCGGAGCGGCACGGTCGTCGACGAGGTGCTGCGGTAGCCCGCGGACACCGGTGAAGGCTCTCTACTTCGGCACCTACGACCGCGCGTACCCGCGGAACGCCCAGGTCATCTCCTGCCTGCGCCAGGTGGGGGTCGAGGTGGGCGAGCGGCACCGGCCGCTGTGGGGCCGCCGCCACAACTGGTCCCTCGGGCCGGGACAGCTCGTACGGGTCGCGGCGGCCGAGCGACGGCTCCGGCGCGAGCGCGAGCGGGAGGCCGACCTGCTCATCGTCGGCTACCCGGGACACTTCGACATCCCCGCCGCCGTCCGCGTCGCGCGCGGCCGGCCGGTCGTCTTCAACCCGCTCATCTCGCTCTACGACACGCTTGTCGCCGACCGCGGGCGCTTCCGGCGCGGGACGCCGTCCGCCGGCGTCCTCCGTCACGTCGACCGCATCGCCTTCCGCCGCGCGAACCTCGTCGTGGCGGACACCGACGCGCACGCGGCGTTCTTCGCCCGCACCTTCGACCTGCCGCCCGAGCGCCTGGCCTCGTGCTTCGTCGGCGCGGAGGACCGGCTCTTCCGGCCGGGGTGGCAGCCGGAGGGCCCCTTTCACGTCCTCTTCGTCGGCAAGCTGATCCCGCTCCACGGGCTCGACACCATCCTCGCGGCGGCGCGCATGCTGCCGGAGATCCCGTTCCGCATCGTCGGCAGCGGGCAGCTGAACCACCTGCTCGAGGGCCTGCCCGCGAACGTCGAGCACGTCCCGTGGCTCGAGTACGAGGAGCTCCCCGCCGCGTACCAGCAGGCCGGCTGCGCGCTCGGCATCTTCGGTCCCGGCGAGAAGGCGACGCGCGTGATCCCGAACAAGGCCTTCCAGGCTCTCGCGTGCGCCTGCCCGCTCGTCACCGCGGACACGCCGGCCGCGCGGGAGCTCCTGCGCGACGGCGAGGACGCGCTGCTCGTCCCGTCGGGCGACCCCGAGGCGCTCGCCGCGGCAGTGCAGCGCCTCGCCGACGATGCCGCGCTGGCCACGGCCCTCGGGGAGCGCGGGCGCGAGACCTACGAGGCGCGAGCGAGCGAAGAGGTGCTCGGCGAGCGCTGGCGCGGCGTGCTCGAGCGGCTCCTCGAGCGATGAGGCCGCGCCTCCTGCTGTGGCTCGCGGTCGGCGCCTTCGCCGCGGGCTTCGGCGCCCTGGCGGTGCTCCAGCACCGCGCGTTCTGGACGGGGCGGTTCGACGTCGGCAACCTGGTGCAGGCCGTCTGGTCGACCGCACACGGCGACGTGCTCGAGATGACCGGACTGCGTGGAGACCAGATCTCACGGCTCGGGGCCCACGCCGACGTGGTGCTCGTGCTGCTCGCCCCGCTGTGGTGGATCTGGCCCGATGCCTCCTCGCTGCTCGCGCTGCAGACGCTCGCCGTGGCGCTCGGCGCCGTGCCCGTCTTCCTCCTCGCCCGCAAGCACATCGGCTCCGAGTGGGCGGGGCTCGGCTTCGCGCTCGCCTTCCTCCTCTACCCGGCCACGCAGTGGCTCGTGCTCGACGACTTCCATCCGGTCGCCCTCGCCACGCCGCTGCTGCTCGCCGCGATCTGGTTCCTCGACGAGCACCGCCTGCTGCCGTTCGCGCTCTGCGCCGGCCTCGCCTGCACGACGAAGGAGCAGGTGGGGCTGACCGTCGGCGCGCTCGGCATCTGGTACGCCGTCTCGCATCGCCGGGTGCGTACGGGGCTGGCGATCGCGGCTGCGGGAACGGCTGCGGCGGTGGTCGCCGTGGCGGTGGTCGTCCCGCACTTCGCACCGGGCGGCGGCTCCCCCTTCGCCGACCGCTACGCCGCGGTCGGGAGCTCGCCCGCCGGGATCCTCGAGACCGCCGTCACCGACCCCGGCGCGATCGTCGCCGAGGCGACCGAGCAGCGGGACGGCGAGTACCTCCTCGACCTCCTCTGGCCGCTGCTGGGCCTACCGCTCCTGGCGCCGCTCCTCGCGCTCGCGGCGGTGCCCGACCTCGCTCTCAACCTGCTCTCGAGCACGCGCACGCAGACGTCCATCCACTTCCACTACACGGCCGTGACGATCGCGCCGCTCGTCATGTCCGCGGTGCTCGGTGCGGCACGACTGCGCCGGTGGCGGCCGGCGCTCGAGGGGGTGACGCCGCGCATCCTCGTCGCCGGCTGCCTCGCCGCCGGCGTCGTCCTCGGGCCGCTGCCCGTGTGGCGCTACGTTCCGCTCGGGTCCGATCTCGCGACGCGCGAGCACGTCGTGGGCGCCCACGCCCGTACGCTGGCGCGAGCGGTGGCCCTCGTGCCTCCAGGCGAGCCGGTGAGCGCGACGAACACGCTGGGAGCCCACCTCTCCGAGCGGCCGCGGGTCTTCAGCTTTCCCGTGCTGCGAGAGGCGCGCTGGGTCGTGGTCGACGCACAGCGTCCGAGCACGTTCGACCGCGCCGTCGACCCGGAAGGCTTCCGCCGGGCGCTGGCGCGGCTGCGGCGCGACCCGCGCTTCTCCGTCGTGTTCGCCGAGGACGGCGTGCTCGTGCTCCGCCGCCGGCGCTCGTAGGACCGAGAGAGGCCGCCGCCTACAGCGGGATCGTCTGCGGCAGGAGGTACGCGGCGAGCACGAGACAGCCGGCCCGGGCGAGCCGGTCCTCGTCCGCGGCGACGAGCGGCACGGCCCAGCCGAGGTACCAGACGGCGAGATACGGCGTCGTCACCAGGAGGAGGCAGGCGGCGAGGCCGAGCCGCGCACGGCCGCGCAGCGCCTCGCGCGCGAGCCAGGCACCTCCCACCACCAGCGCGGCCACAGCCACGCCGAGCGCTCCCTCCTCGGGAAGGCCGAGCTGCTCGAGGCGCGCCGGGATCGCGTAGCTCGTCTCGCGGGCCGCGTTCTCGGCGAGCGGGACTGCCGCGCCCAGCCAGGCGAGCCCGTAGCTCGCGGTGGCGAGGGCGACGACGGCGCCGGCTGCGAGCGCCATCCCGAGGTGGCGGACCGGGCGCGCAGTGGCGCGAGCCTCGAGCGCGCGCAGCGCGAGAAACACCAGCGGCACCCACTTCACGAGCACGGCGAGCGCCCACGCGACACCGGCGCCCTGCCGGCGCCGTGCCGCGACGAGCGCGAGCGCGACGGCGAGGAGCGCTCCGACCCAGGCGTCGTTGTGTCCGCCGCCCGCGAGGTGCACGGCGAGCAGCGGGTTCCACCCCACGAAGGCGGCGGCCAGGGCCCTGCGCCGGGCGACGCGAGCGGCCGCCAGTGTCGCCACGATGGCCCCGAGTGCGCCGAGCGCCTTGTAGCTCCAGGCCGCCACGTCCTCGGAGTCCCCCGCGAGCACCGCCAGCGGCTCGGACACCAGCGTGAAGGCCGGCCCGTAGACGCTCGTCGTGTCACGCCACGCAGCTCCCATCCACGGCAGCGCCGGGTTCTGGGCGAAGCTCGCGGGCGCATCGGTGTAGGGGTTCCCACCGCCTTCGCTTCCCACCCAGCCGTACGACCAGTACGTCCAGGCGTCGGTGGAGAGCAGAAGCGGCGCCGCCACGGGCGTCAACTGCACCCCGACGGCCACCGCGAGCACGGCGGCCACCCGCACGCGGCTGCCCCCGAGGAGCCGGAGGCCGGCGAGGTAGGCGAGGAACGCACCGGCGAGGAAGACGAGGAACCACCACGCCGTCTCGCCGGTCGCCAGGCCGCCGCCGCGCGGCACGACGGGTGCACCGTCCCACCAGGCGCCGACCGTGAGCGCGGCCACGAGGGCGAGCGTCGCGACCCCTGCCGCGAGCGCCGCCTGCTGCCGGCTCAAGGCCGGCCGCGCTGCGAGGGCTCGGGCTTCGTCTTCGGCTTGGGCTTCGACGGGGTCGTCTCGGTCGTCGTGGTCTCGGTCGACGCGTAGGGATCGTACGAGAGCGCCCACTGTCCGCGGGTGTGCGGCTGCCACTCGACGGGATCCACGGGCTCGCTCGGGAACTCCGAGGGCGGGGTGCTGCGCAGCGCAGGCTCCATGAAGCGTCGCCAGATCTCCGCCGGGAAGCTGCCGCCGGAGACGGAGATCCCGTGGACGTTCTCCATCGGGATCTCGCCGCTCGTGTATCCCATCCACACGGCCGTCGCGAGCTCGGGCGTGTAGCCGACGAACCATGCGTCCGCGTGCTCGTCGGTCGTCCCCGTCTTGCCGGCTGCCGGTCGGCCGAAGGAGGCGCGCGTGCCGGTGCCGTAGCGGACGTTCTCCTCCAGGATGCGCGTCACCTCCCACGCGACGCCGTCGGAGACGACCCGCGTGCGGCGCGGTCGCCCCCAGCCGGCGTTCGTGTCGACCCTGCCGTTCGCGAGCACGACCCGCCGGATGCCGCTCGGCTCCGAGTAGATGCCTCGCGCCGCGAGCGTCGCGTACGCGGAGGCCATGTCCAGCGGCGACACGCCGATCGTGCCGAGACCCATGGAGGGCACGAACTCGCCGCGGACGTCGAGCGGCGTGCGCACGCCGAGGCGGGTCGCCGTCTCCGCCACCTCCTTCGCCGTGACGTCGAGGGTGAGCTGCGCGAAGACCGTGTTGTCCGACCGCAGGGTGGCGCTGCGGATCGACGTCCACCCGTGGTAGCTCGAGTCGTAGGTCTTCACGCACCACCACGAGCCGTCCTCGCAGTCGCCGTCGTCCACGGGGCGGTACGTGAAGGGAGCCGAGACGTAGTAGTTGGCGTTCGGGTCGATGCCCTGGCGCACGGCCGCCGTGAGCACGAACGTCTTGAAGGTGGACCCGGGTTGCCGGCGGGCCTGCGAGAGGAGGTTGAACTCGTTGTTCGCCCGTCCGGGCACGACGGCCGTCATGGCGCGGATCGCGCCGTTCGCGGGATTGATGGAGATCAGCGCCGCCGCCGGGTCGGTGCGGTCGGTGAGCACGGCCCGGATCGCCTGCTGCGCCAGTCGCTGCCAGCGGGGCTCGATCGTCGTGTAGACCCTGAGACCGCCGGAGCGCACCGTCTCCACGCCGTACTCCCGGATCAGCCGGTCGCGCACGTAGCTGAAGAAGTACGGCTCCTTGATCTCGCGGTAGAGCCGCCCCGGCTTGAGCTGCGGCTCGCGGACGCGGGTCGCCCACCGGTGCTGCCGCCGGTCGATCATGCCCTCCTCGAGCATCGCCTGCAGCACCTGATCGCGCCGTGCGATCGCGCGCGACGGCTCGACCACCGGGTCGAAAGCGGACGGCGCCTGCGTGAGGCCGGCGAGGAGAGCCGCCTGGCGCAGGTTCAGCGCGCGGGACGACCTGGAGAAGTAGGTCTGCGACGCGGCCTCGATGCCGTATGCGAGGTTGCCGTAGTAGACCTGGTTCAGGTACGTGGCCAGGATCCGCTGCTTCGACCATGAGCGGTCGAGCTTGAGCGCCAGGCACGCTTCCTTGAGCTTCCGCGACACGGTCCGCTCGCGGGAGATGTAGAGGTTGCGCACGAGCTGCTGCGTGATCGTCGAGCCCCCCTGGACGACCTCGCCGGCGCGGAGGTCGGCGAGCAGCGCCCGGGCGATGCCCTCGACGTCGATGCCGGCGTGGTCGTAGAAGCGCCTGTCCTCGATCGCGATGGTCGCCTTCGGCACCCAGGGGCTGACGCGCGAGAGCGGCACGACCTGCCGGTTCTGCTCTGCGGGGATCGCGCCGAGCAGCGAGCCGTCGGCGGCGTACACGAACGAGTTCTGTCCGATCGAGACCTCGCGCAGCGAGCCGAGATCGCACGACGCTCCGAAGGCGTACACGCCGCCCGCCGCGCCGATCCCGACCGCCACGACGAGGCCCAGGAGCACGAGGACGGTGGCGAGCAGCGACCTCCGGCGACGCCGTCGCCGCCGTCGCGGGAGCGGGAGCTCCGGCCGGGGGGGAGGACGGCGCCGGCGCTGCGACGGCGGGGCCATACCGCGATGGTAGCCGGGTGATCCGGCGCAACCCGCACCGAAGATGATTCGATGAGCACGTGTCTCGGCGCGGCAAGACGACCTGGAGATGAGCGTGGAGGGCCGCACCGTCGATGCGTCGCCCGCCGTGCCGCTCGAGCCGCCGGAGGGTGACGCCGGCGGGTCGGGCGACGTGCCGCGCGGCCGGCTCCTCGGCTGGCTCGCGCTGGTGGCCGCCCTGACGACCCTCGCCTACGCAGCGAACGCCGCCGAGCAGGGCGATCCGCCGCAGGATCTGCTCTACCGCTGGAGCACGGTCGTGGGCGGCGTCGTCCAGTACGGGATCATCCTCGCCATCCTGCTCCTGCTCGCCCGCGGCCTCGACCGCCGCGTGCTCGGGCTGCGCAGGCCCGTATCCTGGGGTCACGCCGCGGTGCTGATCGTCGGCGGCTACCTCTCGATCCTGGTCGTCGGCGCGGTGCTCAACCTCTTCCTCAAGGCGGGCGAGGAGCAGGGCCTCGTCCCGGACGAGTGGGACTCGTCCCGCGCAGCGCCCTTCTTCGCCAACGTCGTGGTCGTGGCGGGGGTGGCGCCCATCGTGGAGGAGCTGTCCTTCCGAGGGCTCGGCTTCGCGGCCGTGCGCTCCGCCTGGGGGGTCGCCGCGGCGGTGCTCGTCACCTCGGCCGTGTTCGGGCTGGCCCACGGGCTGGTGGTGGCGCTGCCAGTGCTCGTGGTCTTCGGGCTCGTGCTCGCCGTCGTGCGACAGCGCACCGAGAGTCTCTACCCGCCGATCATCCTCCATGCGCTGTTCAACGGCATGGCCCTGCTCGTCGCGGTGACCCTCGGAGGCGGGACATGAGCGACCCCCTGGCTGCGCTGCGCGCGCGGATCGACGACGCCGACCTGCGCGTCCTGGAGGCGGTCAACCAGCGGGTCGCCGCCGTGCGGGAGCTCTGGCGCCTGAAGGCCGAGCTCGGCGTCGACCGCATCGATCCCGAGCGCGAGCAGCTCCTCCGCGCGGCCCTCGCCCGGGCCAACGCCGGCCCGCTCAGCCCCGAGGGGCTCGACGAGCTCGTCACCGAGTTGCTCGCCCTGACGAAGCGCGAGCTCCAGCGGCCGGGACGGGACGACGCCTGAGCGCCACCCCTTCGTCAGTCCTCGGAGTCCTCGGTGCGGAACTCGTCGGGCGACACGGTGTCGAGAAAGCGGCGGAACTCGCCGAGGTCGACCTCCCCGAGCGAGGTCGGCGTGGCGACGCCGTGCTCGAGCTCCGGCTCGTCCCCGTCGAACTCGACGCCCGACTCCTCGATCACGTCGTCGGCCGCGAAGATCTTGGCGTCCGTGCGCAGCGCGAGCGCGATCGCGTCGGACGTACGCGAGTCGATCTCGATCTCCTTGCCGTCCTGCACGATGGTGATCTGCGCGTGGTAGGTCTGCTCCCGCAGCTCCGTCACGGTCACCCGGGTGATCTCGCCGTCGAGCGAGTGCACGATCGAGCACGCGAGATCGTGGGTCAGCGGGCGCGGCGGCTCCGATCCCTGGAGCTTCATGAGGATCGCCGCGGCCTCGGGATGCCCGATCCAGATGGGCAGGAAGGTGTTCCCTTCCGCGGTCTTCAACAGCACGATCGGCTGCTTGCCCACGATGTCGAAGCTCACGCCGTAGACGGTCATCTCGCGCATCGGCCCTCGCCAGCCAGTGTAGCCCCTTCCCCTTCCGGCACCAGATGACCACCCGCGCCGCCACCGTGAACCCGCCCGGCGGATCGTGCGAATGCCTTCCCGTGACCACGGCGTGGGGACGAACGCTGCGCCCGTACCGCGTGCACGCGCTCGTGCTCGCCTATCTGCCGCTCCTCGTGGTGGCCGACGGGCTGCTCGCCGGGCGCGGCCAGGTGGCGCTCGGTGTGCTCACGCTCGCCGTCCTCCTGATCTGTCTCCGCGCCGTGCCGCGCCCGCAGCGCCTGCTCGTCTGGCTGTGCGTCCCGATCGCCACCCTGTTCGAGATCCTCGGCTCGCTCGTCTGGGGCGGGTACACCTATCGCCTCGAGAACATCCCGCTCTACGTCCCGCCCGGCCACGCGCTCGTGTTCCTCTTCGGCATCACCGCCGCAGCCCTGCCGCTGGTCGAGCGCCACGGGGCCACGTACGTGCGCGTCGTGCTCGGGCTCAGCGCCGCCTGGGTGGTGGCGGGGCTGACCGTGCTTCCGCTCGCCACGCACCGATTCGACGTGCAGGGCGCCGCGTGCCTGCCGCTACTCGCGTGGTGCCTGCTGCGCTCGGGACGCGGCACGCTCTTCGCCTCCATCTGGGTCGTGACGGCGGCGCTCGAGCTAGCCGGCACGTGGTCGGGAGCGTGGCTGTGGGCAGCCGAGGCGCCCTGGTCGCACCTGCCGTCGGCCAACCCGCCGGCGGCGATCGCAGCCGGCTACGCGATCATCGACGGCACGGTGGCGATCGTCGCCGGCGCTCTGCTCCGGCGGCGCAGCCGGACGCGACAGAGCCCGGAGCCGCAGCCGGCAGCGGCATGACGATTCGGATGTCCGAACCCGCCACGAACGTCGCGCGGCAACGCCGCCGGTCGCTTCAGGGATCTTCCGCCCATAGCAACCCCATCCCTCGAGCCTCGCCGACCGAGCGGTCCGATGACCCACCGCGACCGGCCGCGGAAGCGGCCGCTTCAGGGGTCTTCGCGCACGGCGATCCGCACTTGCTGCGGATCGCCGTGCTGCGCCACAAGCAGTGGGCGATCCTGGATTCGAACCAGGGACCTCCGCCTTATCAGAGCGGCGCTCTAACCGACTGAGCTAATCGCCCGGAGTGTGCGGAGCGGCAGTGTAGCGGGTCCCGCCCGCGCCACTCGGTCTCGTTCGGGGTTGAGCAGGATCACCGCGACTCGAGCGACTCGACGAGTTCCGCCAGGCGGGTCTCGTCGCCGAAGTGGATCTCGAGGCGGCCGTCCACGACGCGGGACGGCAGGCCGGTGATGCGCTCCGCCGCGGTGCGGGCACGGTCGGCGAGGGCAGGATCGACGCGGAGCCGTGCACGGCGGGCGCGCCTGCGGGCACCGCCCTCCTGTGCAGCGCGCTCCGCGGCGCGGACGGTCATGCCGTCGCGCGCGATCCGGCGGGCGAGCCGGAGCCGTGCGTCGTCGCTCGGCAGGGCCAGCACGGCGCGTGCGTGACCCTCCGTCAGCTCCCCTCGCGCCAGCATCCAGAGGATCTCCTCGGGGAGCTCGAGCAGGCGCAGGCGGTTGGAGACGGACGGCTTGGAGCGGCCGACACGCTCGGCGACGTCGCCGAGCGAGAGCTCGAACTCGTCGACGAGGGTGGCGTAGGCGCGCGCCTCCTCGACGGGCGACAGGTTCTCTCGCGCGACGTTCTCGACGAGGCCGAGGAGCAGCGAGTCGCGGTCGTCCGCGTCGCGCACGAGCACCGGCAGCGTGGGCACACCGGCTTCCCGTGCCGCACGCCAGCGCCGCTCCCCGGCGACGATCTCGTAGCCGCCCTCGGGCCGCGGCCGGACGACGATCGGCTGCAGGACGCCCTGGTGGCGGATCGAGGCGGCCAGCCCCGCGGTCGCCTCCGGCTCGAAGCGCTTGCGCGGCTGCCGCGGGTTGGGGTGGATCGACTCGACGGGAAGGTGCAGGAGCTCCCCCTGTCCGGCTCCACCGATCAGGACCTCGAGTCCGCGGCCGAGGCCGCGGCGCTGCTCAGAGACGGTCGACAAGCTCCATCGCCACCTTCCAGTAGGCCTGCGCGCCGGCCGAGCGGCGGTCGTAGGCGATCACGGGCAGCCCGTGGCTCGGCGCCTCCGCGAGGCGGACCGAGCGGGGCACGGTCGTGGTGAAGACGAGGGCGCCGAAGTGACGCCGCAGCTCGGCCTCGACCTCCTGCGCGAGCCGGGTGCGGCCGTCCACCATGGTGAGGAGGATCCCCGCCACGGAGAGGCGTGGATTGAGTCGTGCCTTGGCGAGGTTGATCGAGCCGAGCAGCTGCGACAGCCCCTCGAGCGCGTAGTACTCGGCCTGCACCGGCACGATGACGCGGTCGGCGGCGGCGAGCGCGTTCACGGTCAGCGGCCCGAACGAGGGCGGGCAGTCGAGGAACACGAAGGCGTAGCCGTCGGTGGCGCCCTCCAGCGCGTCCGCGAGGTACCGCTCGCCCCCCTCGAGCGCGGACAGGTGCACCGTCGCCGCGGCGAGCTCCGGCTTGGCCGGGACGAGGTCGAGGTTCGGCAGCGAGGTCGGCTTGGCGAGGCGGACGAGGGGGACGCCGTCGAGGAGGTCGTGCGTGGACGAGCCGTTCGCACGCGTGCCGAGCCCCGAGGTCGCGTTCGCCTGCGGGTCGAGATCGACGAGGAGCGTGCGCTCGCCGGCCTCCGCCAGACAGGCGGCGAGGTTGACGGCGGTCGTCGTCTTGCCGACGCCGCCCTTCTGGTTCGCGATCGCGTAGACCCGGGCCGCCACAGAGTCATTCTCGCGAGCGCGGCGGATGCTCCCGACGGACCGTGCTCAGGCGAGCGGCCGCTTCCTCGCCATGCCGGCGCGGCGGGGAAAGCCCGGCGGCGTGGGGGCGATCTTGCGGAGCAGCGCGAACCCTGCCGGGGCGTCCTCCAGGCGGCCCGCAAGCCGCTCTGCCGCCGCCGCGAGCCGGACACGGTCGACCGACGGCCCGACCCACAGCAGCACCGCACCGCCCTCGTGGACCAGCGGGAGACACCACTCCGCCGCCACGGGTGGCTCGGCGAGCGCCTTCGCGACCGCGACGCCGTACGTCTCGAGCGGCTGCTCCTCGGCGCGGCCCCAGACCACGGTCAGGTTCGGCAGCTCGGCCGCGAAGCGCTCCAGGAAGGCGCACTTGCGGCGCTCGGCCTCGAGCAGCGTCACGGCCCGGGCCGGCAGCGAGACGGCGAGCGGGATGCCGGGCGTCCCCCCGCCCGACCCGACGTCGACCACGGCGCCTTCCTCGCGCGCGACGAGCTCAGCGCCGCGAAGGGCGTCGTCGAGCAGCGCGCGGCGCGCCGCGTCGAGGTCGCTGATGGCCGTCAGGCCGGGCGTCGCGACGAGGGCGGCGAGCCAGCGCTCGAGGATGTCGGGCGTCCCCACGGGCGAGATATATCTCGCCCCTACGGGCTGAGGGCGCGATCAGTCGACGGACCGAACCGGGATGACCACGACGTAGCGGTTCGGCTCGGTGCCTTCGCTCGCCGTCTCCACCTCGGGGTCGTCCTTGAGCGCCTCGTGCACGATCTTCCGCTCGACCGCGCTCATGGGCTCGAGCGCGACGCGGCGGCCGGTGGCCGAGGCCTGCTCGGCGTTGCGGCGCGCGACGGCCTCGAGGCTCGCCGCCCGGCGCGCGCGGTAGCCCGAGGCGTCGACGACGACCTTCAGCCGCTCGTCGCCGAACGAGCGGTGCGCGATCGCGTTCGCGAGGTACTGCATGGCGTCGATCGTCTGCCCGTGGCGGCCGATCAGCACGCCGACCTCGGGGCCCGACAGGGTCGCCACGATCGACTCCTCGTCCTCGTCGATGTGGATGCGCGCCGCGACCCCGAGGGCGGAGACGGCGTGCTCGAGCAGCGTTCGTGCACTCGCCGCCTGGTCGGAGTCACCGTTCTCGGGGACCGCCTCCTCGGCGCCCTGCGGCGCCGTCGCGACCACGCGGGCGGGCGTGTACCCGACGCCGAGCAGGCCACGCTCCCCCTCGGAGACGACCTGGAAGCGGACAGCCTCGCGGTCGAGCGCGGGCACCAGGCGCTCGAGCTCGCGGACGGCCGCCCACTTCGCCTCGCCGACGGTCTCGCCCGTCGCCTCGACCGACACGTCCTGGCTCACCTGCGCCTCCCTCCGGTGCGCTTCCGCCGCACGCGGCGCGGCGGCCCGGCGACGACGGCGCCGCCGGCGCTCGGCGGCTTCGCCGGCTTCGTCTTGGCGCCGTTGCCTTCGTCCGGCGGCGGCTCCTTCGGGGGCGTGCGCGAGCTCTTCTTCGGCTGGGTCAGGTCGGGCCGCGGCATCATCCTGCGCGTGATGATCCCCTGTCCCGTCGTCCACAGGTTGGTGGTCAGCCAGTAGATCATCAGCCCGGAGGGGAAGTTGACGATGAACGGGATGAAGAGGATCGGCAGCACGAGCAGCAGGATCCGCTGCGCCTTCTGCATCGTCGTCGACATGTAGTAGGACGACGAGAGCTGGCTGATCACGTAGATGACGAGGAGCAGCGGCCCCCAGGCCTCCAACGTCGGCTGGGTGATGTCGACGAGGCCCAGGAACTCGAGGCTCGACGCGGGATACTTCGGGAAGATCTCCTTCTCGAAGTCCTTGAGGACGTAGAAGAGAGCGATGAAGATCGGGATCTGCAGGAGGATCGGCAGGCACGACGCGGCCGGGTTGATCTTGTTCTCCCGGTAGAACTTCATCAGCTCCTCGTTCTGGCGCTGCCGGTCGTGCTTCCAGCGCTGCTGGATCTCCTTCATCTCCGGCGCGTGCGCCTGGAGGTTCTGCATGGAGTGGATCTGACGCACCGTCACCGGCACGAGCAGGACCCGCACGCACACGACGAGCGCGACGATCGACCACGCCCAGGTGAGCCCCACCGAGGAGTGGAACCACTCGAGGATCGAGGCGAGGACGTCCTCGATCGGGGTGAGGATGCCGCCGACGATCATGTCGGGCGTGTCGTCTCCCGCCGCGCGAACAGCGTCTGGTCACGCACCTGGTCGACCCCTCCGTGCGACCACGGGTTGCAGCGCAGGAGCCGCCAGCCGGCGAGGACCGCCCCACGCAGGAGGCCGTACTCGCGGAACGCGCCGAGCGCGTACTCGGAGCAGCTCGGGTGGTACTTGCACGTGCCGGGCGGCGTCAGGCGGCCGAAGGTCTGGCGCCAGGCGTGGACGAGGCCGATGCCGAGATACCTCACGCTGCCGCCTTGCCGAGGACGTCACCGACCTGCTCAGCGAGCCACACGTGCCCGCGGGTCTCCACGGGCTCCACGATGCCCGGCCGCGCGACGAGCACGTAGTCGCGGCCGGGAGCGACACGGTCGCCGAGCTCCTTCCACGTCTCGCGCAGCTGCCGCTTCAGCCGGTTGCGCGTGACGGAGCTCCCCACGGCCTTCGGCACGGCCAGCCCCAGGCGCGGCGTCCCCTCCGGGTCGTCCTCGCGCGGGAACCAGTGCAGCGTGAGGTAGCGCGTCGACACCGAGCGGCCCCGCCGGTAGACGGCATCGAAGTCCCGCGAGCGGGACAGGCGGTAGCGGCGCTCCATCGCCCGGGCTCAGGCGGAGAGGCGCTTGCGGCCGCGGGCGCGGCGCCGCTTGAGGATGGCGCGACCCCCGCGCGTCGACATGCGCGCCCGGAACCCGTGCTTGCGCTTGCGGCGTCGGACGTTGGGCTGATAGGTGCGCTTCACGTGTGCAGATCGTCTCGGAGGCGGGCCGCAGGCAGGCGCACCGCGACCGAGCGGCCAGTATAGACGAGCGTTTCCGTGGGCCGCCTTTTCCACAGGCGCCCTGCGTGCGGGGCACGCAGAAACCGCTGCACAGACGCTCCGCGCGTCGTCAGCCCAGACACGGCACCGCTCTGTTTCCACACCTGTGGAGATCTGTGTGGAGAGAGGGAAAGTCCTGCAAAACAGGGCATTTTTCCTGTGGAGAGCTTGGCGTCGGGGCGCTGTGCGCCGCTCCGGAACGGTGCTATGCTCGCGCCTTCGTCGACCCCCGGAAGGAGCCCCGAAGCCGCGTGGCGCATGCCGTCGAGCCCACCGCCGAGCGCCTCTGGCGCGACCTGTCCAGGCGGCTTCGCGAGACGCTCAACGAGACGACCTACGCAACGTGGTTCGGGGACGCAGCCCCGGGCGAGCTGTCGAGCGACGCGTTCCAGATCATCCTCCCGAACGACTTCACGCGGGAGTGGATCGAGGGTCATTTCCTGGGGTTCGTGAAGGCCGCGACGCGTGACGCGCTCGGCCACGACGTGCGCGTCCGGCTCACCGTGCGCGACGAGCAGCAGGTGCGAGAGGCCGGCGAGCCGGTGGTCCGCCCGGTCGAGCGCGTGGAGCCTCAGCCCGGGGCGAACTCGAAGTACACGTTCGACAGCTTCGTCATCGGCTCGTCCAACCGCTTCGCGCACGCGGCCGCGCTCGCGGTCGCCGAGGCTCCCGCCCAGGCGTACAACCCGCTCTTCATCTATGGCGGCACCGGTCTCGGGAAGACGCACCTCCTGCAGGCGATCGGCGCCTACGTGAGCGAGCACTCCCGCGGCTTCACCACGCGGTACGTGACGAGCGAGACCTTCATGAACGACTTCATCAACTCGCTCCGCGACAAGCGCATCGAGGGCTTCAAGCAGCGCTACCGCACCTACGACGTCCTCCTCGTGGACGACATCCAGTTCTTCGAGGGCAAGGAGCGCATCCAGGAGGAGTTCTTCCACACCTTCAACTCGCTCTACGAGGCCGGCCGCCAGATCGTGATCTCATCGGACCGGCCGCCGAAGGAGATCGCGACCCTGGAGGACCGCCTGCGCTCGCGGTTCGAGTGGGGGTTGATCACGGACATCCAGCCTCCCGACCTCGAGACGCGCATCGCCATCCTGCGCAAGAAGGTGACGACCGACGAGATCGCGGTGACGGAGCCCGAGGTGCTCACCTTCATCGCCGGGCGGGTGTCCACGAACATCCGCGAGCTCGAGGGTGCGCTGACGCGCGTGGTCGCCTTCTCCTCGCTCACCGGGCTGCCGTTGACGGTCGAGCTCGCCGAGCAGGTGCTACGCGACCTCTTCCCGGGCGGCGGCAGCGCGCCCGAGGTCACGATCGGGGTCATCCAGGAGGCCGTCTCGGACCGCTTCGGCCTCAGCGTCGCCGAGCTCGTGAGCCCCAAGCGCTCGCAGGCCGTCGCCTACCCGCGTCAGGTTGCCATGTATCTCTCGCGCGAGCTCACGGACTCCTCGCTGCCGAAGATCGGAAAGGAGTTCGGCGGCCGCGACCACACGACCGTGATCCACGCGACGTCCAAGATCACGCGGCTCATCAGTGAGGACAGATCTGTGTACAACCTCGTGCAGGACCTCACAGCTCGCATCAAACAGGCACGCTGACCGGTGGCGCTCTTTCCCCTAGGCTTGAGCTTGTGGAACCCGGCTTCGCGATCCACAGCGTCGTCCACAGGCGCAACCGCGCATCCCGCCACGCCTCGAGGCCGTCTTCCCCGTCGTCCACACTCCCTATGTATCTCTACGAAAGGTTTCTTTAGAACATGATGGAAACCGGCATCGCCCTCGGGAACGACATCGCCGTCACCTGCTCCCGTGACGCGCTCGTCGGGGCGCTCGGCACCGTCTCGCGCGCAGTGTCGACGCGGGGAGCCGTTCAGGTCCTGTCGGGGATCCTCGTCCGTGCACAGGATGGTGCGCTCGAGCTCGCGGCGACGGACATGGAGCTCTCGCTGCGGACGACGATCGACGCCCAGGTGGAGGGCGAGGGGGCGCTCGTCGTACCGGGGCGCCTGCTCGTGGACGTGGCGCGACTGCTGCCCGCCGCGGAGGTGGAGCTCAGCTACCGCGCTGCCGACGGGGTCGCGTCGGTGCGCTCGGGTGCGTACTCCTCGCGGCTCAACGTGTACGCGGCCGAGGACTTCCCGCGGCTGCCGTCCGTCGACGTCCCGCTCCAGGAGATCGAGGCGTCGTCGCTCCTCGCGACGATCGAGCGCGTGTCTCGTGCCGCCTCTCGCGACGAGTCGCGGCCAGTGCTGACGGGGATCCTGGTGCGCTTCGAGGGCGAGAAGCTCGTCATGGCGGCGACCGACTCCTACCGCCTCGCGGTGAAGGAGACCGACCTCGAGAAACCGGGTCCGGAGCTCGAGGCCATCATCCCGGCGCGCGCACTCGGCGAGCTCGGGCGCATCGCTGCGGGCCACGACGCCGTGCACCTGGGGATGAACGAGAACCACGTCATCTTCGGCGTCGGCGACGTGTGGCTGACGACGCGCCGCATCGACGGCCAGTTCCCCAACTACAAGCAGCTCCTCCCCGAGAGCTTCGAGGCCGAGCTCGAGCTGCCACGGGCGGAACTGCTCGACGTCGTCCGCCGCGCGGCGGTGATGGCCCAGCGCAACACGCCGTTGCGGCTGCGCTTCGCGGAGGGCGAGCTGACGGTGGCGGCCCAGAGCCAGGACGTCGGCGAGACGAACGAGTCCCTGCCGACGGCATACGCGGGCGAGCCGCTCGAGATCGGGTTCAACGCCGAGTTCCTGCGGGAGGGCCTCGAGTCGATCTCGACCGACACTGTCCAGCTCCGCCTGATCAACCCGCTCCGGCCGGGCCTGATCACCACCGAGGGCGATGCGTTCTGGTACCTGATCATGCCGATACGGCTCGCCGGCTGATCGTCCGCGAGGTCACGCTTCGCGACTTCCGGTCGTACGCCCGGCTCGATGTGGAGCTGGAGCCGGGTCTCGTGCTCGTCACCGGCCCGAACGGCGCCGGGAAGACGAACCTCCTCGAGGCGATCCACGTCGGGACGCAGGGCTTCTCGCCGCGGACGCGCGCCGACGCGCAGCTCGTCCGCCGCGGCAGCGAGCGAGCACGCATCGCGCTTGCCGGGTCGCGGGGAGGCGTCCCGACGGCGACGGAGGTGGAGCTCGGCCTGCACACGGCCAAGCGTGCGCGCTTGAACGGCGCGGTGGTGCGCTCGGCGGAGCAGCTCCGCACGGAGATCGCGACGCTCGTCTTCACACCGGACCGGCTCGCCGTGGTGAAGGGCGGCCCGGCCGCTCGCCGTGCCTACTTCGATCGGGTGCTGGGGCGCCTGCTTCCCGCGCGGAGCGCCCTCCCCGTCGAGTACGGGACCGCCCTGGGACAGCGCAACGCGGCCCTCCGCCGCCTTGCCGCGGGCGTCTCCTCGCGCGATGCGCTCGATCCGTGGACGGAGCAGGTCTCGGAGCTCGGCGCATCGCTCGTCGAAGCCCGGCGGGAGGCGGTCGCCTTGTTGGCGCCCGGGTTCGAGGCCCGCGCGTCCGAGCTCGGCCTGCCTGCCGGCGAGCTCGTCTACGACGGCGAGGCGGCGACGGTCGAGGAGCTGGAGGCGCGCCTCGAGCGGGACCTGGAGCGGGGCGCGACCGGGGCGGGACCCCATCTGCACGATGTCGCGGTGCGCTCGGGCGACCGCGACCTACGGGCGTTCGGCTCGCAGGGAGAGCAGCGCCTCGCCGTCCTGGCGCTGCTGCTCTCGGAGGCGGAGCTCCTCTGCGCGCACGGCGACGTGGCGCCGCTGCTCCTGCTCGACGACGCGCTGTCCGAGCTCGACGGCGATCGGCGGCGGGTGCTGAGCGAGCGGCTCGGAGTGTCCGGCCAGACGATCGTCACGGCGACCGGCGCGGAGGCGCTGCCGCTCGCTCCCGCGCAGCTCCTGACGGTGTCGCCCGGGGAGGTGCGGCCCGGCTGATGGAGCGCCTCTCCGACGAGGTCCGCCGCTCGCTCGGCGCAGCGGGTGTCCCCGACGCGGGGGCGCTGGCCGCCGTCGTGCGTGCCTGGCCGGAGGCCGCCGGCGAGACGATCGCTCGCTTCGCGTGGCCCTCCCGGATCGGACGCGACGGGACGCTGCACGTCGCCACCGCATCCTCGACCTGGGCCTTCGAGCTGTCGCAGCTCGAGCACGACGTGCGGGCGAAGCTCGCGGCGCTCGTGGGCGACGACGCACCGCCCGCGATTCGCTTCGCGCCGGGCCCGCTGCCTGCGCCGGGCCCGCCCGCGCCGGAGCCGGAGTCCGCGGAGCGGCCTCGACCCGATCCGGCGGACGATCGCGAGGCCGCCGCTCTGGCCGCGGCGATCGGTGACCGGGAGCTCCGCGAGATCGTGCGCAGGGCCGCGGCCGCGAGCCTCGCCGGCCGCCGCTCTGGCCGCTTCTTCTGGTAGACTTACCTCTGCCCGCAAAACCCTGATTTTGCAGGGCTTTTTCATGACGGAGACAAGCTACACCGCCAAGGACATCACTGTCCTGGAGGGCCTCGAGCCGGTCCGGCTGCGGCCCGGGATGTACATCGGCTCGACCGGCTCGCGCGGCCTCCACCACCTCGTCTACGAGGTGGTCGACAACGCCGTCGACGAGGCGCTCGCCGGGCACAACGAGCGGGTCGAGGTGACCATCCACCCGGACAACTCGGTCACGGTGCGCGACGCCGGCCGCGGCATCCCGGTCGACATCGTGGAGGACCAGGAGCTCCCCGCGCTCACGGTCGTGCTCACGAAGCTGCACGCGGGCGGCAAGTTCGGCGGCGAGGGCTACAAGGTCTCGGGCGGCCTGCACGGCGTCGGCGTGTCGGTCGTGAACGCGCTTTCCGAGTGGCTCGTGGCCACCGTGTGCCGTGACGGCAAGACGTACCGGCAGGAGTTCGCGCGCGGGGCGCCGACGACCGAGATGGAGCTGATCGGCACGTGCTCCAAGAGCGAAACGGGGACGACGATCTCGTTCTTGCCGGACGCGGACGTCTTCGACGAGACGGAGTTCTCCGCGGCGACGCTCGTGCAGCGGCTGCGGGAGACGGCCTTCCTCACCCGCGGTCTCCGGATCGTGCTCCAGGACGAGCGCGCCGGCGGTCAGGCGGAGGAGTTCCACTACGAGGGCGGCATCCGCGACTTCGTCGCCTGGGTCAACTCGGGCAAGGATCCCGCGCACAAGCACATCGTCTTCTTCGAGGGCGAGACCGAGGACGGCCAGGTCGAGGTCGCGATGCAGTGGAACTCGTCGTACGTCGAGTCGGTCTTCACCTTCGCCAACAACATCCACACCACCGAGGGCGGCACGCATCTGCAGGGCTTTCGTGCGGCTCTGACACGCACCGTCAACGCGTATGCGCGCCAGGAGGGGCTGCTCAAGGAGAAGGAGGAGAACCTCGAGGGCGACGACGTCCGGGAAGGCCTCGCAGCGATCATCTCCGTGAAGCTCCGCAACCCGCAGTTCGAGGGGCAGACGAAGACCAAGCTCGGCAACCCGCCCATCGCCGGCCTCGTCGAGCGGACCGTGAACCAGAAGCTCGCGGAGTTCTTCGAGGAGAACAAGACCGAGGCCCGGCAGATCGTGCAGAAGGCCGTCGCGGCGTCCCGCGCCCGTCAGGCGGCGCGCAAGGCGCGCGAGCTGACCCGTCGCAAGAGCGCCCTCGAGTCGAACTCGCTGCCGGGCAAGCTCGCCGACTGCCAGATCAGCGACCCCGAGGTGGCGGAGCTGTTCCTCGTCGAGGGCAACTCCGCCGGCGGCTCTGCCGTCGACGCGCGCGACCGCACCTACCAGGCGATCCTGCCGCTGCGCGGCAAGGTGATCAATGCGGAGAAGAACCGCATCGGCAAGGTGCTCTCGAACGAGGAGATCCAGTCGATCGTGACCGCGATCGGCACGGGCATCGGCGAGGAGTTCGACATCTCCAAGCTGCGCTACCACCGCGTGATCGTGATGACCGACGCGGACGTGGACGGCGCACACATCCGCACCCTCATCCTGACGTTCCTCTACCGCCAGATGCAGGAGCTCGTCGAGCGGGGCCACGTCTACATCGCCGTGCCGCCGCTCTATCGCGTCAAGCTCGGCAACCGCCAGCAGTACGTCGAGAAGGAGTCGCAGTTCGAGGACCTGCTGGCGCGCGAGCGCATCAAGGACATGGACGTCGCAGACCGCGCCGGCCAGTCGCAGAAGCTCACCGAGTCCCGCTACGGACGGTTCGCCAAGGTCCTTCACGAGTACGACGGGTGGCTGTCCCGCCTGCGCGAGGACTTCGGGCACCCGGCCGCCAACTTCGCGGTCGACCACCGCCTCGTCGAGGCCGATGAGGGCCAGGGCGACGTGGCGTACGCGCTGTCGCAGATCGAGGCGAACGGCTACGAGGTCGGCGTCGTGAGGACGACCGACGACGGAACCCTGCTCAAGATCGTCGAGCGGGCCACCGGCGCGGCGTCGAACGTCGTCCTCCCGAGCGAGATGCTCGCCTCGCCCATCTACGCCAACGTCCGCAAGACGTACGGCCGTCTGGCCGAGATCGTCGGGCTGCCGCCCTTCGCCCTCTCGTTCGGCAAGAAGACGCGCACGGCGGAGACGTTCCCCGAGCTGCGCGAGCACGCCCTGGCGCTCGCCAAGGAGGGGATCCAGGTGAGCCGCTTCAAGGGCCTCGGCGAGATGGACGCGGACGAGCTCGCGGTGACGACGATGGATCCGGCGAACCGCATGCTGATCCGTGTCGAGGTCGAGGACGCCGCGGCCGCGGACCTCGTCTTCTCCATGCTCATGGGCGACCAGGTCGAGCCCCGCCGCGCGTTCATCGAGCAGAACGCGAGAGAGGTCCGCTTCCTCGATGTCTGAGGTCGTCGGCGAGCCTCTCGGCGCGGGCCGGATCGAGCCGCGTGAGCTCGAGCAGGAGATGCGCTCGAGCTTCCTCGACTACGCGATGAGCGTGATCGTCGCGCGCGCGCTCCCCGACGTGCGCGACGGCCTCAAGCCCGTCCACCGGCGGGTGCTCTTCGCGATGCACGAGGCGGGCCTGCAGCCGAACCGGCCCCGGCTCAAGTGCGCGCGCGTCGTCGGCGACGTGATGGGCGCGTACCACCCGCACGGAGACTCGGCCATCTACGACACGCTCGTGCGCATGGCACAGTCGTTCTCGCTGCGCTACCCGCTCGTCGACGGCCAGGGGAACTTCGGCAACATCGACGACTACCCGGCGGCCGCGATGCGGTACACGGAGTGCCGGCTGACCCGTCTCGCGACGGAGATGCTGCGGGACATCGACGCGGACACGGTGGACTTCTCGCCGAACTACGACGAGTCGCGCCGGGAGCCGTCCGTGCTCCCGTCGCGGTTCCCCAACCTGCTCGTCAACGGCTCGGCCGGGATCGCCGTCGGCATGGCGACCAACATGCCGCCGCACCACCTCGGCGAGACGGTCGGTGCCGTCCTGGAGCTGATCGACAAGCCGGAGGCGAGCGTCGAGGACCTGATGAAGCACGTCAAGGGGCCCGACTTCCCGACCGGCGCCATCGTCGTCGGGAAGAGCGGTCTCCGCGACGCGTATCGCAGCGGCCGCGGCCGCATCGTCATGCGCGCGCGCGCCCATGTCGAGGAGCTGCGTGGCGGCAAGACGGCGATCGTCGTGTCCGAGCTGCCCTACGGGGTGAAGAAGGGCGGCGACAGCGGCGTGATCAAGAAGATCGCCGACCTCGTCAACGACAAGGTCCTGACCGAGATCTCCGACGTCAAGGACCACTCCGACAAGAGCGGCATGCGGATCCAGATCGACCTCAAGCGCGAGGCGATCCCGCAGGTCGTCCTCAACAAGCTCTTCAAGCACACCCCGCTGCAGACGACCTTCGGCTACAACGCCGTGGCGCTGGTCGAGGGCGTCCCACGGACGCTCTCGCTGCTCGAGCTCGTCCGCCACTACCTCGACTACCAGCGCGAGATCGTCACGCGCCGCTCGAAGCACGAGCTGCGACATGCGGAGCGGCGCGCGCACATCCTGCAGGGCTTCCTCATCGCGCTCGACAACCTCGACGAGGTGATCGCGCTCATCCGCGCCTCGGAGGACACGGACGAGGCGCGCGCGGGCCTGATGGCGCGCTTCGAGCTCTCCGAGGAGCAGGCGCAGGCGATCCTCGACCTCCGCCTGCGTGCGCTCACCGGGCTCGAGCGGAAGCGGATCGAGGACGAGTTCCAGGATCTCCAGGAGCGGATCGCGGAGCTCCGCACCATCCTCGGCGATCCGGCGCGGATCGACGGACTCATCCGGGAGGAGTTGCTCGAGATCAAGTCGATCTACGGCAAGAACGACGACCGGCGCACCGAGATCGTCGTCGGCGAGGACGAGCTCGAGCTGGAGGACCTGATCGCGGAGGAGGACATGGTGATCGCGATCACCAAGTCCGGCTACATCAAGCGCCTACCGGTGACGACCTATCGCGAGCAGCGCCGCGGCGGCATCGGCGTGATGGGGATGGACCTGAAGGACGAGGACTACATCGAGCACCTGTTCGTCGCCTCCACGCACGACTACATCCTCTTCTTCACGACGGTCGGCAAGGTCTACCGCCTCAAGGTGCACGAGCTGCCGCTCGGGTCGCGCCAGTCGAAGGGCCGTGCGATCGGCAACCTCCTGCCCTTCCGTCAGGGCGAGCAGGTGCGCGCCGTGATCGCGACTCGGAACTTCGAGGAGGCGAAGTACCTCGTGTTCGCGACGAAGAAGGGGATCGTGAAGAAGACGGAGTTCAGCGCCTACAACACGCCGCTCAAGGCCGACGGGATCATCGCCATCGGCATGCGCGAGGACGACGAGCTCGTCGGCGTGCGTCTCTCCGACGGCAACGACGACGTGCTCATGGTCTCGCGCGGGGGTCAGGCGATCCGCTTCCACGAGAAGGACGTCCGCGCCATGGGCCGCCCCGCCTCGGGTGTCCAGGGCATGCGCCTGCGCAAGGACGACGAGGTGATCGAGGTCGACGTCGCCCGCGACGACGCCTGCCTGCTCGTCGTCACGGAGAACGGCTGGGGCAAGCGCACCCGCGTCTCCGACTATCCGGTCAAGGGCCGCGGCGGTCTCGGCGTGCAGACGGCGAAGCTCGTCGAGGGCAAGGGCAAGCTCGTCGGCGCCCGCGTCGTGCGCGACGGGTACCAGGTGATGCTGATCTCGGACGGCGGCACCGTGATCCGCCTAGCGGTGGACGACGTGAAGCGCTCCGGTCGGGCAACCCAGGGCGTGATCGTGATGCGCCTGCGCGAGGGCGAGCAGGTCTCGAGCCTCGCTCCCGTCGTCGCCGCCGCGGAGGACGGCGACGAGCTCGGGGAGGAGCCGGCGGCGGGGCTCGCGGAGACGTCCGGCGCGGCGGGAGACGGCAAGGCGGCCCTCGAGGAGCCGGACCCGCTCGACGAGCCGGCGGCCGAGTAGTTTCGAGTCTCGCTAGCGGCGGGCTGCCGCCGGCGTGCGGGCACCCTCGCCGCCGTCCGGCCGCGCCTCGAGGGTCGCCCGAACCCGCTTCATCTCAGGAGCCCGGCTGCTCCCTGTCGAGCTTGAGCCGTCCGAGCGTCTCGAGGAACTCGATCGGGATGGGGAAGACGACGGTGGAGCTGTTCGTGGCGCCGATCTCCAGCAGCGTCTGGAGGTAGCGCAGCTGGACCGTGATGGGCTCCTGCGCCATCACGGCCGCGGCGTCCTTGAGGCGCTCCGAGGCCTGATACTCGCCCTCCGCGGAGATCACCTTCGCTCGCCGCTCGCGCTCGGCCTCGGCCTGCCGGGCCATCGCCCTCTGCATGTCGCCTGGGATCTCGACGTCCTTGACCTCCACGATCGAGACCTTGATCCCCCACGGCGAGGTCGCCTCGTCGATGATCCGTTGCAGGATCTCGTTGATCTTGTCGCGCTCCGAGAGGAGCTCGTCGAGCACGTGCTGGCCGAGCACCGAGCGCAGCGTCGTCTGCGAGATCTGCGACGTCGCCACCATGTAGTTCTCCACCTGCACGATCGCCGCCTTCGGCTCCACGATGCGGAAGTACGCCACCGCGTTGACCCGCACCGGCACGTTGTCCTTCGTGATCACCTCCTGCGGAGGCACGTTCAGGGTCACCGTGCGCAGGTCGACGCGCACCATCCGGTCGATCACCGGGATGAGGAAGAACAGGCCCGGGCCCTTGGGGTCCGCCAGCAGGCGGCCGAGGCGGAAGATGACACCGCGCTCGTACTCGCGCGCCACCTTGACCGAGGCGGAGATGACGAAGACGACGAGCACGAGGATGACGCCCAGGACGATGAGTGCAGCCACTTCAGGCCCTTTCTGGAGGGGTTGACGCGACGACGAGCTCGAGCCCGTCTGCAACACCTTCTACACGTACGTGCTCGCCGGGAAGGAGCGGGCCGCCGTCGGCGCGTCGCGCTCGCCACAGCTCGCCGTTGACGAACACGTATCCGTCGCGGCGCACCTCGCCCTCCCCGCCGACCACGCGATGCACGTCGACCTCGGGCGGCCGCCGCCGTGCCGCGGCCGCCTTCGCCAGGCCGAAGCCGATCAGCAGGGCGAGGGTGCCCGCGATGGCGATCGCGATCCACAGGGAGACCTGGTACGCCTCGCCCGCCGGGTCGAAGAGCATCAACGCGCCGACCACGAACGTGACAGCGCCGGCCACGGTCAGCGCCCCGTGACTGGGGAGGAACAGCTCCGCCACGAAGAACGCCGCGGCGAGCAGCATGAGGAGCGCCCCGGCCACCGAGATGGGGAGCACCTGCAGACCGTAGAGACCCACGAGCAGGGAGATGGCCCCGACGGTGCCGGGGAAGATGAGGCCCGGGTTCCACAGCTCGACGACGATGCCGATGAGCCCGATGGAGAGCATGAGCGCGATGATGTTCGGGTCGATGAGCAGGTCGAGCGCGCGCTGCCATGCCGACATCTGCACCCGCTCGACGGTCGCCCCGGCCGTGTCGAGCTCGAGGCCCTTCGGCTTCGTGACCTGACCGTCGATCGAGCGCAGGAGGCCCGGGAGCGTGGGGGCGATCTCGTCGATCACGCCGAGGCGGAGCGCCTCGCGCGCGCCGTAGTTCGCCGCTCGCCGCACCATCGCCTCCGCCGCGCGGGCGTTGCGGCCGTGCTCGCGTGCCAGCTCGGCGACGTAGGCGGCCGCGTCGTTGACCACCTTGCGGCGGAGGTCCTCGGAGAGGTCCTGCCCGGAGGTCGAGATGGGCGTCGAGGAGCCGATGTTCGTCTGCGGCGCCATCGCGAGCACGTCTGCCGCCTGGCCGATCACCGCGCCGGCCGAGTCGGCGCTCGAGCCGGGCGGGGCGACGTAAACGATGACGGGCACACGTAGCGCCAGCATCGACTTCACGATCTCGCGCATCGACGACCCGAGCCCTCCGGGCGTGTCCATCTCGATCACGACCGCGTCGAAGCCCTCGTCGACCGCCCGGGACATGGTGTCCTGGAGGAAGTCCTGCGTGACGGGGTTGACGTCGTTGTCGAACTCGGCCACGAGCACGCGGGGCGCCGCCTCCGCGGCCGGGGCGGCAGGCGCGACGAAACCCGCGCCGGCGCCTCCCAGCACCGCAAGCAGGAGGAAAAACCCCCGCATAGACGGCACCTTCACGTTCTGTAAGGAGACTATCAGGGAAGGGGTGGCCGCCCTTGCCGGCGAAGGCCGTGTCGTCCACTCTGACGTCACCCCCCGCCACCCGCCCGCCAGATGCCGCTCCGTCGCCTCCTCGTCGCAGCCACTGCCGCCCTCGCGGCGCCGGTTCTCCCCGGCGTGGCCGCCGCCGGCGTGACGACGTTCCAGTCGGCGCTCGTCCCAGCCGGCAGCGGCTCGCTCGTCGCGCCGAGCCGGTTCGACCTCGTCGGCTTCCGCTGGAGTGGGGCGGGGACCGTCCAGTTCCGCGTTCGCTCTCTCTCCGGCCGGTGGAGCTCGTGGCACGGCGCCGCGCCCGAGGCCGACGACCTCCCGGACGGCGGCACGCCCGAGGCGCGGCGTGCACGCGGCGAGCGGGTCGGCAATCCGTGGTGGGTGGGGCCCTCCGATCGCGTGCAGGTTCGCCGGCACGGCCGCGTGACGGGACTCCGCGCGTCCTTCGTGCGCAGCCCCGAGCTGCGTGTGCCTCTACGCCAGGTCACGGCGGCGGGTGCCCCGGCGATCGTGCCGCGCATCGGCTGGGGCGCCGACGAGTCGATCCGCCGCGCCCAACCGACCTTTGCGCCGGCGATCCGGCTCGCGGTCGTCCACCACACCGCGGGCAGCAACAACTACTCGCGCACCGAGGCGGCGGCGATCGTCCGGGGGATCCAGGTCTACCACGTGAAGTCGAACGGCTGGAACGACATCGGCTACAACTTCCTCGTCGATCGTTTCGGCACCGTCTACGAGGGCCGGTACGGCGGCACCGAGCGCAACGTCGTCGGCGCGCACGCGCAAGGTTTCAACACCGGCTCCGTCGGCGTCGCGCTGCTGGGGACGTACGGGACGGCGGCGCCGTCCGCCGCGGCCGAGCGGGCGATCGCGGAGCTGCTCGCCTGGCGCCTCGACCTGGCGCACGTCGACCCGCTCTCGACGCTGTCGTTCGTCTCCGGTGGCAGCAACCGGTTCCCGGAGGGGATCCCCGTCTTCCTGCGCGCGGTCTCCGGCCACCGCGACACCGGGCTCACCGAGTGCCCCGGCAACACGCTCTTCTCGCGCCTCGGGGCGCTCGCGGGTCAGGCCCGGGCGATCGGTCTGCCGAAGATCTACGAGCCCGCGGTCAGCGGCCTCGTGGGTGGCCTCGTCACGTTCCGCGCCCGGCTCTCCGGCGAGCTGCCCTGGACCGTGCGGGTGGTGGACGTCGCAGGCACCGAGATCGCCTCGGGGGCGGGGAGCGGCAGGGACGTCGCCTGGACGTGGGATGCCACCGCGGTCCTGCCCGGCACGTATCGCTGGGAGCTCTCCACGGTCGAGGGCACGCGCGCGGCCACGCCGGCGGTCGGCGTCCTCGGCTCCACGACCGGTGGCGTAGCGGTGCTCGCGTTCGAGGGCGCCGCTGCGGATCCGGAGACGATCACGCCCAACGAGGACGGCCAGGCCGATACGACGACGCTGACCTACCGGATCACCGCGCCAGCAAGCGTGGGTGCCGTCGTGGTCGACGCCGCCGGCGTCGAGGTCGCGACGCTGGAGACGCCGCGCTGGCGCCGTGCCGGCGAGCACGTGGTCGCCTTCGACGGGCTGGGCCTGCCGGACGGGCGGTACGAGGTGCGGCTCGTCGCGCGGCGCGACGGCGGCGTCGAGGTGGCGACGTCCGTGCCCGTGTCCGTGACGCGGACGCTGGGATCGGTGGCCGTGGCACCCGCGCTCTTCTCGCCCAACGGCGACCGCCGGCGCGACCGGCTGCGGGTCGCCTTCACGCTCGCCGCCGACGCGGACGTGACCGTGCGGATCCTGCGCGACGGGAAGTGGGTGGCGACGCCGTTCTCCGGCGGTCTCGCCGCGGGCGGGAGGAGCGTGAGCTGGGACGGGAGCAAGCGCGTCGGCCGGCTGCGCGACGGCCGCTACACCGCGTTGGTCGAGGCGACGGACACGGTCGCGACCTCCAGCTTCGCGCTCGAGTTCGCGAGCGACACCTCGGCTCCCCGGCTGCGTCTCGTCTCGACGTCGCCTGCGCGTCTCTGGGTGAGCGAGACGGCGGGGCTCACGCTGCGCGTCAACGGCTCGCTGCGCCGGCTGGACGTCGCCCGGCCGGGAGTCGTGCGCATCCCGGGCATCCGCGCGGTGCGCACGCTCGTCGTCGTCGCCCGCGACGAGGCGGGCAACCGGGCCGCCTTCCGGCCGCGGTAGCCGGCGTCCCTCGCCAGTAGACTCGCGTGCGTGCATGCCACGAGCGCACCATGCCTGCTGGGGCGGCGGCCTCTCGCGTGACCGGCACCCTTCCCTTCGGTCGGGACGTGATCGAGCAGATCCTCCCGCATCGCGAGCCATTCCTGCTCATCGACGAGGTGCTGGAGCTCGAGCCGTCACGGCGCGTCGTGGCGCGCCGCGAGGTGCGGCCCGACGACTGGTGGTTCCCCGGCCACTTCCCCTCGCGCCCCGTGATGCCGGGCGTCCTCATCGTGGAGGCGATGGCGCAGGCGGGAGCCGTGGCGGTGCTGTCGGAGGAGGAGAACCGCGGTCGCATCGCCTTCTTCGCCGGCATCGACGACTGCCGCTTCAAGCGCATCGTCGAGCCGGGCGACGTCCTCACGCTCGCCTGCGAGATCGAGCAGGTACGCGGGCCGGTCGGGCGCGGCCGGGCCACGGCCCACGTCGGCGGCGAGCTCGCCGCGCGCGGCACACTGACGTTCGCGGTGGAGCGGTGACGGCGTGATCGGATCTGCCAACGGCGTCCAGATCGGCATCACCGGGCTCGGGGTCCACGTGCCGGAGCGCATCCTCACGAACGACGAGCTGGCGGGCCTCGTGGACACGACGGACGAGTGGATCGTCGGACGCACCGGCATCCACGAGCGCCGCATCGCGGCGGAGGACGAGGCGCTCACTGACATCGCCCTGCCCGCGGCCCGGGCGGCACTCGCCGACGCGGGCGTCGATGCGAGCGAGATCGACCTGCTCGTCTGCGCCACCGTGACGCCCGACATGATGTTTCCCACGTCCTCGGCCCTGCTCGCCGACACCCTCGGCATGCCGAACGCCGCCGCCTACGACCTGCTCGCGGGGTGCACGGGGTTCGTGTACGCGATCGCGCAGGCGTACGGCATGCTCGCCTCCGGCCTCTCCCGGCGGGCGCTCGTGGTGGGCGGCGACGTGCTCTCGAAGATTCTCGACTGGCACGACCGGTCGACGCTCGTCCTCTTCGGGGACGGAGCGGGCGCGGTCGTGATGGAGCCGGTCGAGCGAGGCGGGTTCCTGGGCTTCGAGCTCGGCGCGGACGGCGGCGGCGGAGAGTACCTCTGGCTGCCCGGCAGCGGCTCGCGGCACTTCGACGACCCCGACGTGCTCGTGAAGATGAACGGTCGGGAAGTCTTCAAGTTCGCGACCCGCGTGATGGTCTCCTCGGCGGAGGCGATCCTCGCGCAATGTGGAAAAGAGGTCGACGAGATCGACGTCTACGTGCCGCACCAGGCGAACAAGCGCATCATCGACCATGCGGTCGCCAAGCTCGGGATCGCGCCCGAGAAGACGGTGGTCAACGTCGATCGCTTCGGCAACACCTCGTCCGGCTCGATTCCTCTCGCACTTGCCGACGCGCGGGACGAGGGTCGCCTTCACGCGGGTTCGCTGGTGTTGATGACGGGTATGGGTGCAGGACTGACGTGGGGATCTGCGCTGGTTGAATGGACCGACGGGAAAGGATGACCATGACCAAAGTTGCGTTTTGCTTTCCCGGACAGGGATCGCTCGAGGAAGGGATGGGCCGGGACATCGCGGAAGCGGTGCCCGAGGCGATGGACGTCTATCGCCTGGGCAGCGAGGCGACCGGCCTCGATCTCGCGCAGCTCTGCTTCGAGTCGCCGCTCGACGCCCTGGTCGAGACCGAGGTGCAGCAGCCGGCCCTCGTGGCCACGAGCCTGGCGATCCTGGCGGCGATGCGGCGCGAGGGGCTCGAGCCGGACGTCGTCGTGGGCCACTCCGTCGGCGAGTTCGCCGCGCTCGCGTCCGTCGGCGCCCTCGGCACGGGCGAGGCGATCGGGCTGGTACGCGAGCGGGGGCTGGCGATGGCGGACGCCGCACGGCTGCGGCCGGGCTCGATGGCCGCCATCCTGGGGCTCGACGACGAGCTCGTCGAGAAGCTCTGCCGCAGGATCATCGGCGTGTGGCCGGCGAACTACAACTGCCCGGGGCAGATCGTGGTCTCGGGCGAGGACGAGGCCGTGGAGGAGTGCTGCGCCGAGGCCGAGAGCCTCGGCGCTCGACGAGCGATCAAGCTCAAGGTGTCGGGCGCGTTCCACAGCCCGCTCGTGGGCAAGGCCGCCGACCGGCTCAAGCCGGCCATCGACCGCGTGCGGTTCGCAGAGCCCGTGGCGCCGTTCATGTCCACGGTGACGGCCAAGATCGAGCCGGCGCAGAAGCTGGCGGGGCTGCTGGTCGACCAGCTCACTGCGCCGGTGCGCTTCACGCAGGCCGCGCGCGAGCTGATGCGGAGCGGCGTCACGACGTTCGTCGAGGTGGGCCCGGGCAATGTGCTCAGCGGGCTCGTGAAGCGCATCGACCGCTCGGTGCGCACCCTCTCCGTGAACGACCTCCCGAGCTTGGAGAAGGCGAAGGACGCCCTCGCCCGGTGACCGTGGCCGGCGCCTTCTGCTCGCTCGAGGGCAAGCTCGCGCTCGTCACGGGAGCGTCGCGGGGCATCGGCCGCGCGATCGCGCTCGAGCTCGGCCGCGCCGGCGCCGAGGTCGTGGTCGGCTATCGCTCCGGCTCGGACGAGGCGGCGGCGGTCGCGGCCGAGGTCGGCGGCCGCGCGGTGCAGGCCGACGTCGCGGACGCCGACTCCGCCCGCGCTCTCGTCGAGGCCGCCGGCGACGTGGACATCCTCGTCAACAACGCAGGGCTGACGCGCGACGGGCTGCTCGCGCGCATGTCGGACGAGGACTGGCGCACCGTGATCGACACGAACCTGTCGTCCGTCTTCTACACGTGTCGCGCGGTGACGCGCCCGATGATGAAGAAGCGCGCCGGGGCGATCGTCAACGTCTCCTCGATCGTCGGCGTCCACGGCAACTGGGGGCAGACGAACTACGCCGCCTCGAAGGCGGGCATCATCGGCTTCACGAAGTCGCTCGCGCGCGAGCTCGGGAGCCGCAACGTCCGCGCCAACGTCGTCGCTCCCGGCTACGTGCGCACGCAGCTGACGGACGTGCTGCCGGAGGAGGCGACGGCCCTCATGCTCCAGAACACCCCGCTCGGCCGGCTCGGCGAGCCCGAGGACGTCGCCGGTGCGGTGCGGTTCCTCTGCTCCGAGGAGGCCGCTTTCGTGACCGGCGCCGTCGTGCTCGTCGACGGCGGCCTGGGCATGTAGCCTCAACCGCCGTGAGCAACGGGCCTTCCACGAACGGACAGCGCCGCGTGGTCGTGACGGGGATGGGCATGGTCAGCCCGCTCGGCAACGACGTCGAGTCGACGTGGTCGGCGCTCGTCGCGGGCGAGTCCGGGGCCGGGCCGATCACGCAGTTCGACACGACGGGCTATCCGGTCACGTTCGCCTGCGAGGTGAAGGATCTCGACGTGACGCGCTGGATCGAGCACAAGGCGGCGCGGCGGATGGACCGGTTCACGCATCTGGCCCTGGCGGCCGCCCGGCAGGCCGAGGAGGACTCCGGGCTCGACATCGCGGCGAACGCGGAGCGGACGGGCGCCGCCGTGGCGACGGGGATCGGTGGGCTGAAGTCGTTCGAGGCCTGCATCGACGTGCTGGCCGAGCGCGGTCCCGACCGGGTGAGCCCGTTCTCGATCGTGCAGATCATCCCCAACCTCGCGGCCGGCTGGGTGTCGATGGAGCTCGGCACCAGGGGCCCGCTGCTCTCGGAGTGCACCGCGTGTGCCGCCTCCAACATGGCCATCGGGGACGGTATGGACGCCATCCGTCTCGGCCGCGCCGACACGATGTTCTGCGGCGGCACCGAGGCGCCGGTGACGAAGGTCGGCATCGCCGGCTTCGGCGCCATGCGCGCGATCTCGCGTCGGAACGAGGACCCCGCTCGCGCGTCCCGTCCCTTCGATGCGGAGCGCGACGGCTTCGTGATGGGCGAGGCGGGCGCGATGATCGTCATCGAGGACCTGGAGCACGCACGTGCCCGTGGGGCGAAGATCTACGCCGAGCTGCTCGGCTACGGACTGTCCTCCGACGCGAACCACGTGTCGGACCCCGACCCCAGCGGCGAGAACCCCGCGCGCGCCATGCGCATGGCGTTCGCCGACGCGGGCGTCGAGCCGGAGCAGATCGGCTACGTGAACGCGCACGGGACCTCGACGCCGTCCGGCGACGCCGGCGAGACGCGCGTGCTCAAGGTGGCGCTCGGCGAGGAGCTCGCCCACCGCACGCCCGTGTCGTCGACGAAGGGCGCCACCGGCCACTGCCTCGGCGCGGCAGGCGCGGTCGAGGCCATCTTCACCATCCTCGCGCTCGATCGCGGCCTGCTTCCGCCGACGATCAACTACGAGGTGCCGGATCCCGAGTGCGACCTCGACTACATCCCCAACGAGGCGCGTCCCGCGGACGTCGAGATCGCCGTCTCCAACTCGTTCGGATTCGGCGGGCACAACGCCTGCCTCGTGTTCAAGCGCTGGCGGGACTGAGGACCGAGGCTGACGGGGCGAGATAGATCTCGCCCCGTCATTCGAGGCGTCGCTCCAGGAGGATCGTGTCGTGCCAGACGCCGTCACGCTGCGCGATGCGATCCCGGCGGCCCACCTCGCGGAAGCCGCAGCGGCGATGGAGCTCGAGGCTCGTGTCGTTGCCGGCCATGATCGACGTCTGGATCGTCCAGATCCCGTGCGCCGGAGCCTCGGCCACGAGCGCCTCGAGCAGCGCCCGACCGACACCCCGCCCCTGGCGCGCGCGCGCGACGTAGACGCTGTGCTCGACGACGCCGCGGTAGCAGGCGCGGCGAGAGACGGGCGTGATAGCGATCCAGCCGACCACTTCGCCGTCCGTCTCCGCGACGAAGCGGAGGGCGTCGAGGTGCGAGGTATCCCACTCGTCCCAGGACGGCGTCTCGGTCTCGAAGGAGGCGAGACCGGTGGCCAGGCCCTCGGCATAGATGCGGGTCACGGCAGGCCAGTCTGCCTCCGCGAGGCGGCGAATCGAGACCATGCCCGAACAGTACGCTTGAGCTCCGTGATCGTCCGTCGCCCAACCGACGACGACTTCGCGGCCGTCCTCGGCGTGCTGCAGTCGGCAGACCGGGCCGTCTACGGGGGCTCGGACTGGACGGAGGGCGACCTCGCAGACGAGTGGCGCGCGCTCGATCTGGAGCGGAACGCCTGGCTGGTCGAGCTCGACGGTCGGCTTGCGGGCGTGATGCACCTCTACGCGCGAGACGACGGCCGCTTCATCGCCGACGGCTACGTCCATCCCGACCGGACGGGACGCGGCGTCGGCGCGCGGTTGCTGGACCTGGCGGAGCGGCGCGCCCACGAGGTCGCCGCCGCAGACTCGCTTGTCGGCCCGGCGACCCTCGAGACGGCCCACCTGGTCGGGGATCCGCGGGCTCCCGCGCTCCTCGCGGGCACGGGCTTCGAGCGCGTGCGCACCTTCTTCCGCATGGTGATCGACCTCGACGACGTGCCTGTGACGCCGGTGCCCCCCGAGGGGCTCGAGCTCCGCACGCTCGACGTCGAGCGGGACGGGCGGCGGGTGCACGCGGCGGTCGACGAGGCCTTCGTGGACGAGTGGAGCTACCGGCCGCGACCCTTCGACGAATGGGCGAAGGACGTGTTCGGCTGGCGTGGGTTCGACGCGGACCTCGTCCCGGTCCTGTGGGCCGGCGACGAGATCGCCGCCGTCTCGCTCAACTACTGGAAGCGCCTGGGGGACTGGGGCTGGGTGGGGACGCTCGCCGTCCGGCCGGCCTGGCGGCGTCGTGGCCTCGGGCTCGCTCTGCTTCACGAGGGATTCCGCCGCTTTCACGAACGCGGCGAGCGGACCGTCGCGCTCGGCGTCGACAGCGAGAATCCGACCGGGGCCACCCGCCTCTACGAGCGCGCGGGCATGCGCGTTCTCTGGCGGGCCGACGTGTGGCGAAAGGAGCTGACCGTCGCGATAGAGGTGGCTCCGTGAGCCTGCTGCGTGCGCGCTGCCCCGCCTGCCGCACGCTGACCGCCGTCGCCGTCGACACGGGCTACGAGTGCCACAGCTGCGGATCCGTCTACGCCGCGGGCCTCGTCCGCGTGCCGCGTGCCTGGGGGTCGGGCGGTGAGGCGATGGGCGACGCGGCCTTCGTCGACCTGCCCTATCCGGAGGCGGCCATCGTGGCCAGGGAGACGCTCGAGGAGCAGACGGCAGGCATCGCGGACAGCCTGCCTGCAGTGCCCCTCGTCGTGGGCGGCTGCTGCTGCGCGCACACGGGCGCCGTCCGGGGGCTCGCGCGGCGCGTGGGGCGTCTCGCGGTCGTCTGGCTCGACGCCCACGGCGACCTCAACACGCCGGAGACCTCTCCATCGGGCAACGCGTGGGGGATGCCGCTTCGTGCCGCGATCGACGAGGGCAGCGTGCGGGCCGACGACGTGGCACTCGTCGGTGCACGCAACCTCGATCCCCCCGAGCGTGCCTACGTGCAGGCCGAGGGCATCGACGACGACGTCGGGCGCGCCGTCTCGGGCGCCGACGCCGTGTACGTGGCCTTCGACCTCGACGTGCTCGACCCGTCCGAGATCGACTGCTTCATGCCCGAGCCGTACGGGCTCACGGTCGCGGAGGCGGAGCGTGTGCTCAGGGCGGTGGCGAGCTCGGGCGTTCCGCTTGCGGGCATGGGGCTGACCGCACACCTGCCGGGCACGGACGTCGCGGTCCTCGCTCGTCTCGTCGCGGCGGCCGGGCTGTAGCCCGTCCCCGCCCTTCGGCAGGGCCGGGTCTAAGATGCCGCAGGTGTCGGAGGACGGCCGCATCGACGTGTCGATCGAGCGCAAGCGCGCTGAGCCCGGGGAACGCGAGGGAAAGCAGCATCCCAACACGTGCCCGCAGTGCGGCTCGCACTATCGCGAGGACGAGCTCGTCCAGCATCTCCGCGTCTGCCCCCAGTGCGGACACCACTTTCCGGTGCGGGCGCCCGAGCGCATCGAGCAGCTGGCCGACCCGGGGAGCTTCGTCGAGTCCGACGCCGACCTGCGCTCCGCCGATCCGCTCGACTTCTTCGATCTCAAGCCGTACACGGAGCGCCTGGCGGAGGCCGAGAGCGCGACCACCCTCGGCGACGCCATGGTGACCGGCACCGCCCGCGTCGAGGACCAGCCCTGCCGGCTGGCGGTGATGGACTTCTCGTTCATGGGCGGCTCCATGGGGAGTGTGGTGGGCGAGAAGTTCGCGCGGACCTGCGAGGCCGCCGCCGAGGAGGGGGTGACGCTCGTCTCCGTGTCGGCGTCGGGCGGTGCGCGCATGCAGGAGGGCATCCTCTCCCTCATGCAGCTCCCGAAGACGGTGTGCGCCGTCGAGGAGCTGCACGATGCCGGCGGCGCGCTCGTGTCCGTGATCGCCCATCCCACGACCGGCGGCCTGCTGGCGAGCTTCGCCAGCCTCGGCGACGTGATCCTCGTGGAGCCGGGCGCGCTGATGTCGTTCGCGGGGCCCCGAGTCGTGGCGCAGACGACGCGCGAGAAGCTCCCCGACGACTTCGGCCTGGCCGAGTCGAACCTCCGCTTCGGCCACGTCGACGCCATCGTTCCGCGCGGCGAGCTTCGTCCCACGGTAGCCCGGCTGCTGCGGCTCTTCGGGGGGCCGGCGTGACCGCCGAGACGGAGCTCGGCATCCGCGATCGCCTGGCCAAGCTCTCCGGCGTGAAGCTGCTCCGCGGCACGCGACTGTCGGCGGAGATGGAGCGCCTGCAGCGCCAGCTGGAGCGTCTCGAAGCCGACACGAGCGACGAGGAGATCTGGCGCTCGGTCGAGCTGGCACGCCATCCCGACCGCCCCTACACCCTCGACTACGTGGAGCGGATCCTCGAGGACTGGTTCGAGCTGCACGGGGACCGGGGCCGCACCGACGATCACGCCGTCGTGGCGGGCCTGGGCCGGCTCGACGGCCGCACCGTCGCGCTCGTCGGCCAGCAGAACGGACGCGAGATCAAGGAGCGGACGAGACGGAACTTCGGCATGGCGAACCCCGAGGGCTACCGGAAGGCGATGCGGGTGATGGAGCTTGCGGAGCGCCACGGCTTCCCGCTCGTCACGCTGGTCGACACGATGGGCGCCAACCCGGGCGTGGCCGCCGAGCAGCACGGACAGGGAGGCGCCATCGCACGGTCGCAGGCCGTGATGGTGCGCCTCGGTGTCCCGACCGTGGCCGTGATCATCGGCCAGGGCGGCTCGGGCGGCGCCGTCGCGCTCGCGGTGGCGGACCGGGTGCTGATGCAGGAGAACGCGATCTACTCCGTCATCTCGCCCGAGGGCTGCGCGGCGATCCTGTGGCGCGACGCGGGCCAGGCGAAGAAGGCCGCGGCCGCCTTCAAGCCGGACGCGGCGCACTGCCTCGAGCTGGGCGTGATCGACGGCATCGTGCCCGAGCCCGCCGGCGGCGCCCACACCGACCCCGACCTTGCCGCGCAGCTGCTGCGCGAGGCGGTCGTCTCCCACCTCGACGAGCTCGACGACATCACGCCGGTGGACCTGCGCCGGGCCCGCCGGGCCAAGTTCCGCGCCATGGGCGTCCTCGCGGTGTAGGGCATCCCTCGTCCGGGGGACGGCCGCGTACGCTTGTGCGCTCCGTGCACAAAGTTGCGGCCTTGGAAGCTCTCCACACTATCCACAGGCTTATCCCCGGCCCGGAATCGGCTCTGAGCAGGGAAAATGCCGTCTTCGTGAGTGTCATGTTAAGGAGCGGGGGCTGGGGGCGGGGTTCAGGTGCCGGCCACCCGGTCGGCCTGCGGCGGGCTGGCCGGGGGTCCGTGCACGTCGGCTAAGGGGGCGCGACCCCGGCTCGAGCGCAGTCGGAGGCGTGGCCGGCGCACGCGGATGGGATCATCTCCTCCATGCCTCTCGAGGAGTACCGGCGGAAGCGGCGCCGCGGCGCCACCCCCGAGCCGTTCGGCGGCCGCGATCGCGCCGGAGCGCCCATCTTCGTCGTCCAGCGCCACGCCGCGCGGCGCCTGCACTACGACCTCCGCCTGGAGCGGGACGGCGCCCTCGCCAGCTGGGCCGTTCCCAAGGGCATGCCGCTCCAGCCCGGCGAGCGGCACCTGGCCGTGCACGTCGAGGACCACCCGCTCGACTACGCCGGCTTCGAGGGCACGATCCCGGCGGGGCAGTACGGGGCGGGCACCGTCGAGATCTGGGACCGCGGGACGTACGAGCTGCTCGAGGAGAAGCGTGACGGCGGCCTCACGGTGCGCCTCCACGGCGAGCGCCTGGATGGCGTGTGGGCGCTCGTCCCGGCCCGCCTGGACGGCGATCCCAAGAACTGGCTGGTACTGCGCAAGGGCCAGCCGGCGACGGCGGCGAACGGTGCGCTGCGACCGATGCTCGCGAGCGCGGCCGAGGACCTCCCGGTGGGCGAGGGATGGGCGTTCGAGCCCAAATGGGACGGGTATCGAGCGCTCGTGACCGTGCGCGGCGGCGAGGCGACGCTCACGAGCCGCAACGGGAACGACCTCACGGGACGGTTCCCGCAGGCCGCCCGCGCAGGCGCGGCCGCGCTGCGCTCGCCTGCAGGGATCCTGGACGCGGAGGTCTGCGCGCTCGACGAGCACGGACGCTCGCGCTTCTCCCTGCTGCAGCGTGGGGAGGGAGCCATCGCGCTGGTCGTCTTCGACCTGCTGGAGCTCGACGGCGAGCCGCTCGTCGACCTGCCGCTTGCCGAGCGGCGGCGGCGCCTCGAGCAGGCGCTCGACCTCTCGGTGCGTGGCGTGCTGATCTCCCCGAGCTTCGAGGACGGCGACGCCCTGCTCGCGGCCGCGCACGAGCAGGGCCTGGAGGGGGTCGTCGCCAAGCGGCTCGCCTCCCGCTACCAGCCCGGCCGGCGCAGCTCCGACTGGCGCAAGGTCAAGGTCCGCGGCGAGCAGGAGTTCGTCGTCGCCGGCTACACGCGTGGCCGGGGGCGCCGTGGCTCGACGCTTGGCGCCCTCGTGCTCGGGGTACACGAGGCGGGTGCGCTGCGGTGGGCCGGCAACGTGGGAACGGGGTTCACGGACGCCGACGCCGAGAGGCTGGTGGAGCGACTGCGGCCGCTCGCCCGACCCACGTCGCCGTTCGGCGACGTGCCGCGCATGCCGCGCGTGCGCAAGGACGAGATCGTCTGGATCGAGCCCGAGGTGGTCGCCGAAGTGGCGTTCGCCGAGTGGACGAGCGAGGGGCGGCTGCGAGCGCCGGTGTTCCTCGGGCTGCGTGAGGACCGCGCGGCCGACGACGTGCGACGGGAGCGGGTCCCCGTGGAGCCGGTGATCCGGCGCGGGAAGCGCACGCTCGAGCTGTCGAACCTCGACAAGCCGTTCTGGCCCGAGGAGGGCATCACGAAGGGTGACCTTCTCGCCTACTACCGCGACGTCGCCGCGGTGCTCGTGCCGCATCTGCGCGACCGACCGTTCACGATGAAACGGCACCCGGACGGCTGGCAGGGCAAGCACTTCTTCCAGAAGGACACGCCGAAGCACGCGCCCTCGTGGCTGCGGACGGTGCCGTTCCCGGCCACCAACCGGCAGGGCGAGACGCGAACGATCGACTACGCGCTCGTCAACGACGAGCTCGCCTTGCTCTGGATGGTCAACATGGGCTGCATCGACATGCACGCGTGGACCTCCCGCGCCGACCGGCCTCACCGGCCGGACTGGGTCATCTTCGACCTCGATCCCTCCGAGGGCGCCGGGTTCGAGGAGGTGATCGAGACCGCGCTGCTCGTGCGCCAGATGCTGGAGCTGCTTGAGCTGGAGAGCTTCCCGAAGACGAGCGGCTCGCGCGGCATCCACGTGCTCGTGCCGATCACCCGCCGCCACGGGTACGACGACACGCACGCGTTCGCGTCGATCGTGGCGGGCGCGCTGGCACGGGCGCACCCCGGCCTCGTCACGACGGAGTGGGTGAAGAAGAAGCGCCGCGGGGTCCTCGTGGACGCGAACCAGAACGGGCCCGGCAAGACGACGGCGTCCGTCTACTCCGTCCGCCCGCGTGCAAGCGCGCCGGTGTCGACGCCGCTCGCCTGGGACGAGGTGCGGCCGGGGCTCGACCCCGAGGCGTTCACGATGGAGGCGGTGCTCGACCGCGTGGCGCGCTCCGGCGATCTGGCCGCGGGCGTGCTCACGACGAAGCAGTCGCTCACGGCCGCGTTGCGCACGGTGTCGTAGGGCGCCGCGTCGCCCCTGCTACTCCGCGTCCAGGCGGCGCGGGTGCCCGAGGGCCGAGAGCTCGGCCACGTCTCGCCGGAAGAAGAGGGCGACCGTCCAGTCGGCGACGACGCGGATCTTGCGACGCACCATCGGCAGCGCGTGCAGGTGGTACGTCCTCGTCACGAACCAGCCCGGAAAGCCGCGCAGGCGGACGCCGAGGACGACCGCGACGCCCTTGTGGCGGCCGAGCGTCGCGACCTGTCCGAGCATCCGGTAGCCGTACGCCTTGGGCGGGCGGGTCAGGTTCCGCGCGAGGCACCTGGCCTGGCGCAACGCGTGCTGGCAGGTGGGAGGATCGACGTGACCCGGCGTGCGGCGGTTCGGAACGGCTGCGCAGTCGCCGAGCGCCCAAAGACGCTCCCGGCCGACGACACGGAGCGTCTCGTCCACGACCACCCGCCCGCGGTCGTCGACCGGCAGCCCGAACGCGGCGGCCGCCGGGCTGGCCCTGACGCCTGCGGTCCACACGAGCGTGCGCGACGGGACCGACGTGCCGTCCGACAGCACGGCCGCGGCGCCGTCGTGCGAGGCCAGGGTCGTGTCCGTCTTGATCTCGATGCCGCGCCGCACGAGCTCGCGCGCGGCGTAGCGGCCGAGTCGCTCGGGGATCTCGCCGAGGATCCTGGGCGCTGCGTCGGCGAGCACCCAGCGCTGCGGCGTCCCCCGCAGCGTGGGGTAGTACCGGCGCACGGCATCCCGCGCGAGGTCGTTGAGCTCGGCGAGCGCCTCCACGCCGGCGTAGCCGGCGCCGACGAAGACGTACCCCAGCTGGCGTGCGACCTCGTCCGGGTCGAGCGCGGCCGCCGCGGCCTCGAGCGTCCGCAGCACGTGGTTGCGGAGGGCGATCGCGTCGGCGACGTCCTTGAACCCGCGGCCGTGCTCGGCGAGCCCCGGCACCGGGAACGTGCGCGGCACGGCGCCGACCGCGACCACGAGCCGTTCGTACGCGATCGAGAACACGCCGCCGAGGGTGTCCGCAGTGGCCGTGCGGCCGTCCATGTCGAGAGAGGTCACACGGCCGAGCAGGAGCTCGGCGTGCGGGCACATCTGGCGCAGCGGCACCACCACGTGGCGTGGCTCCAGGGTGCCGGAGGCGGCCTCCGGCAGAAGCGGCGTGTAGAGCATGAAGTTGTCCGGCGAGACGATGGTCGCGCCGTGGCGGCTGAGATAGCGGGCGACGTAGCTTCCGGCGAAGCCGCCGCCGACGACGAGCGTCCCACCGCGCGCTTGGCGGGCCGAGATCACGGCAGTAGTCGTACCATCGCGAGCGTGCCGGCACGTCAGGTCTCGGTGATCGGAAGCGGCGCCCAGCACGAGGGGCACGCAGAGGAGGTGGGGCGGCTCCTGGCGGAGCGCGGCTGCGTCGTGGTCACCGGCGGGCTGGACGAGGTCATGGCGGCCGCGCACCGCGGCGCCAAGGCGGCGGGAGGGACGACCATCGCCATCCTGCCCGGCGAGGACGTGGGCGGCGCGAACCCGTGGGCCGACCACGTCGTCGTGACCGGCATCGGGCATGCGCGCAACCTGGCCGTAGCCGCCTCCGGCGAGGCCGTGATCGCGGTCGGCGGCAGCTGGGGGACCCTGGCCGAGATCGGGTTCGCGATGCGCCTGGGGCGGCCGGTGGTGATCCTCGACGGCGGCCCCGACGTGCCCGGGGTGCAACGCGCGGCGGATCCTGCCGAGGCAGTCGCGCTCGTGCTCGCGGCGCTCGCGTAGCCGTCGCCGCGCGCGGTGACAGTGCCCGCGTCGGTCACGGCCGCGCCGGCGATCGAGACGTCGCCGGCCCTTCACCCAGCTCCGCCAGGCGCCGCTCGAGGAAGCGGCGCTCGGCGGCGTTCTCCGTGAGGTCGAGCGCCCGCCGGTAGGCATCGCGCGCCTCGTCGCTGCGTTCGAGCCGGCGGAGGAGGTCGGCCCGTGCGGAGTGGAGGTAGGGATAGCCGTCGAGCCCCTCGACGGCGTCGATCACGGCCAGCCCGCCGGCGACGTCGCCCGCGAGCGCGACCGCGACGCCCCGGTTCAGGCGCACGACCGGCGAGGGCTCGAACCGCTCGAGCTCGCGGTAGAGGGCGGCGATCGTCTCCCAGTCGGAGCCCTGGACATGGCCCGCGGCGATCGCCGCCTGGAGCTGGTAGGCGCCGGGGCGGCGCAGGCCACGGGCGCGCTCCAGGTGACGGAGGCCTTCGTCGATCTGGGCGGAGTCCCAGAGGCTGCGGTCCTGGTCGTCGAGCAGCACGAGCTCGCCGTCCACGCCGACCCGCGCGTCGCGCCGCGAGTCCTGCAGCAGGAGCAGCGCCAGCAGCCCGAACGCCTCCGGCTCGTCCGGCATCAGGACGCACAGGAGCTTCGCGAGCCGGATCGCCTCTGCGCACAGCTCCCGCCGGACGTGGTCGTCGCCCGCACTCGCGGCGTAGCCCTCGTTGAAGACGAGGTAGACGACGCGCAGGACCGCGCGCAGGCGCTCCGGCAGCAGGTGGTCGGGCGGGACGCGAAAGGGGATGCCCGCGGCCCGGATCTTGCGCTTCGCCCGCACCAGGCGCTGGGCCATCGTCGCTTCCCCGGTGAGGAACGCGCGCCCGATCTCGGGGGTCGTCAGGCCGCACACCTCGCGCAACGTGAGCGCGACCTGCGCCTCGGCCGGCAGCGCCGGGTGGCAGCAGGTGAACACGAGTGCGAGACGGTCGTCGGGAATCGCGCTCACGTCGTCCTCCTCGGCGGGCATCGCCTCCAGGCGGGCCAGCTGCTCCGCCTTTCGCTCGAACGTCTTCGCGCGCCGCAGGCGGTCGATGGCGCGGTTGCGGGCCGTCGTGACGATCCACGCGCCCGGATTGCCCGGCACCCCGTCGCGGTGCCAGCGCTCGACCGCCGTCGCGAAGGCGTCCTGTACGGCGTCCTCGGCGAGCTCGAAGTCGCCGAGGACGCGGATGAGGATGGCGACCGCATGTCCCCACTCCTCACGGAAGACCCGCTCGAGCTCGTTCAGGCGGAGTCTCCGCTGTGATCGACGATCGGACGGATCTCGAGCGACCCGTACCCGGCCGTGGGGACGAGCGAGGCGATGCGGATCGCCTCGTCGAGGTCGGGGAGCTCGCAGAGGAAGAGGCCGCCGATGACCTCCTTCGTGTCGGCGAAAGGCCCGTCGGTGACGATCCGCTCGCCGCTTCGCACGCGGACGACCTTGGCCTCGGTCGCGGCTGCGAGCTCCTTCCCCTCGACGTTCGGGTCGGCCGTCTGCATCTCCTCGAAGAGCGCCAGCCAGGCGGGCATCGACTCCGCGCGCTGTCGCGTCGCCTCCTCCTCGGAGAGCTCCGACCAACCGGCCTGGTCTGCGTAGACGAGCAGTGCGTACTTCACGTCACGCCTCCTCGCTGTCGACGTGGACCTGACGGACCTCGACCGCGCCGTGCTCGGCGCCCGGGATGCGAGCCGCCCACTCGACGGCCTCGTCCAGCGAGCGGCACTCGAGCAGGTAGTAGCCGCCGAGCGCCTCCTTCACCTCCGCGTACGGCCCGTCGGTGACGAGGGTCTGGCCGTCGCGCACCCGCACGGTCGTCGCGTCTCGCGTCGGCCCGAGCTCCTCGCCCGCGACCAGGACGCCCGCCTCGCGCGCTGCCTGCCCGAAGGCCATGTACTGGGCGTAGGCGGCCGCCTGATCGTCCTCGGAGAAGGTCTCCCAGGCCTTCTCGTCCGCATGGATCAACGCCAGGTACTCCATCGCGCCTCCTCGAGATCGGTGTCCGGGGTCATGGCTCCTCCAGTGGTCGCTCCATCCCATGACGAACACCGGCCGCGGAGATCGACAGATCGCGCTCACGACTCGACCATGCGCTCGAGCAGCGTGCGCGCTCCCGGCTTGTCGAGGAACTCGTTGAGGTTGCCGCACTTCGGGCTCTGGACGCAGGACGGGCAGCCGTCGCGGCAGGGGCAGCCGGCGAGCAGGCGCGCCGTGTCCGCCGTCCACCCGGAGAAGCGCTCGAAGCCGCGCTCGACGAGCCCCGCGCCGCCCGCGTGGCCGTCGTAGACGAAGATCGTGGGCTGACCGGTCTGGAAGTGGACGTTCGTGGAGAGGCCGCCGATGTCCCAGCGGTCGCACATCGCCCAGAGGGGCAGGAGGGCTATGAGGGAGTGCTCCGCGGCGTGGAGCGAGCCGAGGAGCAGCGGCATCGTCTCCAGGCCGGCGAGCAGCGCCGAGCTCGGAGAGAACCAGATCGCCTCGGTCTCGAAGGCCGTCTCCGGCATCAGCATCGGGACGACGTCGATCGTCGAGCCGTCGGCGATCGCCTTCCGCTGGTAGGCGACGACCTGCTCGGTGACGACGATGCGGCCGAAGTGGAGCTCGACGCCGCACCGGGTCTCCGTCCGCAGGACCTCCTCGATCGCCGTCTCGGTGTCCTTCTTCGCCTGCGTGTACCAGTCGATCTGTGCCGGCGCGACGACCGCGGTCCGCGACGCGTGATCGAGCTCGCGCACGAGGTACTGCTGGCCGAGGTGGAGGTAGACGGCTCCCTCGTGCACGGTCGAGTACGCGCGCTCGCGCTCCACCTGGCCGAGAACGTCGCCCGTGTCGGCGTCGACCAGCACGAACGCCTCCGCGTCGCCGGAGCGCAGCGACACCCGCGCCGCCGGATAGTCCCGTCCCTTCCACACGTAACCGGCGCGCGTGTGCTCCACCTCCGGGAGCAGGGCCGCGCGCTCGAGCGCCTCCGGGCCGAGCGTCTCCGCGTCGGCGGGTGTGATCGGGCCCTCGAAGGCGGCCGCATAGACGTGGGCGTCGAGGATGCGCGGGTTGGCGTGGTCGAGGATCGCGGCCTCGACGTTCCGCTCGAGCAGCGCCTCCGGCTCGCGCATGAAGAACTGGTCCAGTGCGTCCTCGCTCGCCACGAGCACGGCCAGCCCGCGGTCGCGGCGACCTGCCCGTCCCCACTGCTGGCGGAGCGAGGCGACGGTGCCGGGGAAGCCGACGGAGATGGCGCAGTCGAGGAGGCCGATGTCGATGCCCAGCTCGAGCGCGTCGGTTGCGGCGACGCCGAGCAGCTCGCCCTCGACGAGCCGGCGCTCGAGGTCGCGGCGCTGGGCCGGCGTGTAGCCCGCGCGATACGGGGCCAGTCGGCGGGCGGTCGCTCCGTCGACACGCTCTGCCGTGAACCGGTGCACGAGCTCGGCCGCCTTCCGGCTCTTCGCGAAGCAGATCGTCCGGAGGCCGCGCGACACGAGCCCTGCCATCAGGCGTGACGCCTCGCCCAGGGCGCTCGCGCGGGTGCCCAGCTCCGGATCGAGGAGAGGCGGGTTCCACAGCACGATCTCCCGCTCCGACCTGGGCGACGTGTCGGTCGTGACGGGCGTGGCGGCACGGCCGGTGAGCGCGACCGCGAGCTCGCCGGGGTTGGCGATCGTCGCGGAGGCGAGGAGGAAGACCGGGTCGGAACCGTAGGCGCGCGCGAGCCGTCGCAGGCGCCGGAGGACGTTCCCGACGTGCGAGCCGAAGACCCCGCGGTACACGTGCGCCTCGTCGACGACGACGAAGCGCAGGTTGTGGAGGACGTCGCCCCAGCGGTCGTGGTGCGGCAGGACGCCGACGTGGAGCATGTCGGGGTTGGTGAGGATCGCGTTGGCGAAGCGCCGCACCTGCCAGCGCCGCTCGGTCTCCGTGTCGCCGTCGTAGATCGCTGGCCGCAGGCCGCGCAGCCCGAACGAGGCGAGCGACCGGGCCTGGTCCTGGGCGAGCGCCTTGGTCGGGTACAGGTAGAGCGCCCGCGTCTTCGGCTCCCGCGCCATCGCGTCGAGCACCGGCAGGGTGAAGGCGAGGGACTTGCCGGACGCCGTGCCGGTGGTCACGATCACGTCCTCGCCGCGCGCGGCCGCCTCCCAGGTCTCGGCCTGGTGCGTGTAGAGCCCGGTCACGCCGAGCCTGACGAGCGCCGAGACCACGTCCGGGTCGAGCTCCGCGGGCAGCCGCTCCACCCTGCCGCGGCGCGGCGGCTCGGTCACGCGGTAGGCGGCCTCCTCGCCCTCGACGAGGTCGTCCCACGTCGCTCGTGTCGCGGCCGTCTCCATGTCCCCATTCAACCCTTGCGCCCAGGAGCCGCGCCCGAGCCCGCGCCTCAGGCCAGGTGGCGGTCCAGGACCGCCTGGTAGCGGCGGCGCGGCTGCAGGCCGACGATCCGCTCGTGCGGCTCGCCGTCGGCGAAGACGATCACCGTCGGGATCGTGAGCACGCCGTAGCGCGACGGCACGCCGAGGTCGGCGTCGATGTCGAGCCGCACGAGCCGCACCCGGCCGGCGGCCGCGCTCTCGAGCTCGACGAGTCGGGCCTCGACGGTCTTGCACGGGTGGCACCACGGCGCGGTGAAGTGCGCCAGCACCGGGACCTCGCTGGCGAGCACCTCCTCGTCGAAGGTCTCGTCCGTGACGTCGAGGAACGCCATCGGGCAAGGGTAAGGCAGCGTCCGCGTCAGAGGCGCCCACGCAGGGCCCGCCACCGCAGGCCCGGGACCGCCCAGACCGCCTCGGCGACGATGCCGGCGGTCATCTTCGACTCGCCCACGCGGCGGTCGACGAACACGATCGGCAGCTCGACGACGCGGAAGCCGCGGCGCAGCGCCCGGTACGTCGTCTCGATCTGGAAGGCGTAGCCTCTGGGCGCGACTGCGTCGAGATCGATCGACTCGAGCACCTCGCGGCGGAAGCACTTGAAGCCTCCCGTCAGGTCGCGCACCGCCACGCCGAGCACGACGCGCGCGTAGAGGGAGCCCCCGCGCGAGACCATCCTGCGCAGGAGACCCCAGTTGCGCGTGCCCCCGCCGCGGACCCAGCGCGAGCCGAGTGCGAGATCGGCGTCGCCCGACTCGCAGGCTGCGATGAGGCGCGGGACGTCGGCCGGATCGTGCGAGAAGTCGCAGTCGATCTCGAGCACGAGCTCGGCCCCGTCCGCCAGCGCCCGCCGGAAGCCGGCGATGTAGGCGGGGCCGAGGCCCTCCTTCTGCGCGCGGTGGAGCACGCGGAGCCAGGGAAGCTCGCCTGCGAGCTCGTCGGCGAGCCTGCCGGTTCCGTCCGGCGAGTCGTCGTCGAGGACGAGCACGAGGTCGCGCTGCGGGTCGAGCACGCCGCCGAGCGCACGCACCATCGGCTCGAGGTTCTCGCGCTCGTTGTAGGTGGGAAGGCAGACGACGGCTCGGGGCATCGGGGCATCGTGCCTGAGCGCCCGGTGGGCGGAGACGGCGGCCGCTCCCCGGCCCTCTCCCCTGCTCCTAGGATTGCCGCATGGCGACGCTCCCCCGCAACGCCGAGCTCGCGGAGCCGCTGGAGCTCCTCGCCGACCTCTCCGAGATCCTGGGCGAGGACTCGTTCCGCGTGCTCGCCTACCGGCGCGCGGCGGGCCGCATCCGCGAGACGGGGGCGGGTGTGGCGGAGCTCGCGCTGCAGGGCAAGGCGAAGCAGCTGCCGGGGATCGGAAAGACGATCGAGGAGAAGATCGTCGAGTTCGTGAACACCGGCGACATGAGCGCGCTCGCGAAGCGCCGCGACCAGGTCCCTCCGGAGGTGGCGACGTTCATGCGCCTGCCGGGGCTCGGGCCGCGCACGGCGGCGCGCATCTGGCGCGAGCTCGGCGTGACGACCCTGGCGGAGCTGCGCACCGCTGCCGAGCAGGGACGCCTGCGCACGCTGGCCGGCCTCGGCGCCCGCAGCGAGGAGAAGATCCTGCGCGCCCTCGACGAGGGCGGCGGCGAGGAGCCGGAGCTGCGAGGCCTGCTGGGCGTCGGGCTTCCCGTCGTGCGCGAGGTCGTCGAGGCGCTGCGGGCGCATCCGGTCGCCTCACGCGTCTCGGAGGCCGGCAGCGTGCGGCGGCGGCGGGAGACCTTCCGCGACCTGGACGTGATCGCGACGGCGAGCGAGCCGGCTGTGCTGACGGCCCACTTCGTCACGCTGCCCTGGGTGACGGAGGTCGTCGCCCACGGCGACACGAAGGCCACCGTGATCACGCAGCAGGGGCTCCGCCTCGACCTCCGCGTGGTGCCGCCGGAGAGCTACGGCTCCCTGCTGCAGCACTTCACCGGCTCCAAGGACCACAACGTCGCCCTGCGCGAGGAGGCCGTGCGCCGCGGCCTCTCGGTCTCGGAGTACGGCGTCACCGTGGCCGAGACGGGCGAGGTGCGGACGTTCGCCTCGGAGGAGGAGCTCTACGACTTCCTCGGCTACGCGTTCATCCCGCCCGAGCTGCGCGAGAACGACGGCGAGCTGGCGGCCGCCCGTGTGGGTGCGCTGCCGGCCCTCGTCGAGCTCGGCGACCTCCGCGGAGAGATGCACTGCCACACGACGTGGTCTGCGGACGGGAAGGACACGCTGGAGGCGATGGCGCTCGCCGCGCGGTCGCGCGGCTACCGCTTCCTCGTCGTCACGGACCACTCGCACTACCTGCGCGAGGGCCGCCTCGAGGCGCAGCGGGCCGAGATCGAGGAGCTCGACCGTCGCCTGCGGCCCTTCCGCGTGCTGCGCGGCATCGAGGCGAACATCCGCGCCAACGGCGAGCTCGACGTGGCGGACGAGGTGCTCGCGGGGCTCGACTGGGTCGTTGCCTCGCTGCACACCTCGTTCGACCGCAGCCCCACGGAGCGAATCCTCGCCACGCTCGACAACCCGCACGTGGACTGCATCGGTCACCTCACCGGCCGCAGGCTCTCGCGGCGCAGCCGGCTCGCGGGCGCTCCCGTCGACGTGGAGCGGGTGGTCTCGCGTGCGGCCGAGACGGGGACGGCGCTCGAGATCAACTCGCAGCCCGACCGGCTCGACATGCGCGACGCGCATGCGCGACTGGCCCGCGAAGCCGGTGTGCTCGTGCCCGTGACGACCGACGCGCACTCGGTCGGCGCGCTCGGCTACGCGGAGCTGGGCGTCGCGCAGGCCCGCCGCGCGTGGCTGACGAAGGAGCAGGTGCTGAACACCCGCTCGTGGGCGCAGATCGCGAAGCTCGTCCGGTGAGCGACGTCGGCCGCCTGCGGGGTGAGGGGCGCTGGCCGGACGCGCTCGCGCTCGCCGACGATCCGCTGCTGCGTGCGGATCTCCTCAACGAGCAGGCGCTCTTCACCGGCTGCGCCGAGCCCAGGGCCGCGGCCGGCCGGGAGCTCGACCGTGCGGAGGCGCTCGTCCTGCTCGGCCGGGGCAGGATGCGGCACGCGCTCTTCCTCACCGACCGCGTGGAGGACCCGGAGGAGGGCCGCTTGTTCGAGCGGGCGCTGGAGCTGGCGCGGTCGGCGGGCGATGCCAGGCTGGAGGGCGAGTCGCTCTTCTGGCTCGGGCTGTTCCACCAGGTCGTGCGCGAGGACGACGCATCGGCGCTGCCCCTGCTCGAGGGCTCGTACCGGCGGGCGCGGGAGGCGGGGGACACGAGGCTCCAGTCCTACGCGGTTCGGCATCTCGGGTTCGCCCACGACGCTGCAGGACGTCACGAGGAGGCCTGGGCCGCCTTCAGCGAGTCGGTCGACCTGCGCCGGGCGGACGGCTTCCTGCCAGGCGTCGCCGCAGGCCTGCTCACGCTGGGGGAGGTCGCGGCCGAGCGCGGGCGTGCCGACGACGCGCGCCGGCTCCTCGGCGAGGCGCGCTCGCTCGCGGAGCAGGTCGGCGCGGCCGCGTTCGTGGCCAGGATCTCCGCTGCGGAGGAGGCGATCGGATGACGTTCCGCGAGGACGGCGCCGAGGCTCTGGAGTGGGTCGCGTCCTACCTCGAGCGGCTACGGGAGTACCCCGTCCTCTCGCGTGTGGAGCCCGGCGGCGTGCGAGCCGCGCTCCCCGCGGCACCGCCGGAGGATGCGGAGCCCTTCGCCGCGGTCCTGCACGACCTCGAGGAGCTGCTCATGCCGGGCGTGACGCACTGGCAGAGCCCGCGCTACTTCGCCTACTTCTCCACCACGGCCTCCGACCCGGGCATCCTCGCCGAGCTGCTCGCCGCCGGGCTCAACCAGGTGGGGATCCTCTGGCGCACGTCGCCGGCGCTGCAGGAGCTCGAGGAGCTGACCCTCGACTGGCTGCGCCAGCTGCTCGGCCTGCCCGAGGGATTCCACGGCCACATCGAGGACTCCGCCTCCACGGCCACGTTGACTGCGCTCGCGGTGGCCCGCTCGGCCAGTCCCGGGCGGCGGGTGGTGGTGGCCTCGGAGCACGTCCACTCGTCGGTGGACAAGGCAGCGCGCCTGCTGGAGCTCGAGCTGCGGAAGGTGCCCGCCGACGGCGCGTTCAGGCTGCGGCCCGATCTGCTCGACCTCGACGGCGCCTGCGCGGCCGTGGCCACCATCGGCACGACCTCCTCGTCCTCCGTCGACCCGGTGCCCGCGGTGGCCGCACGCTGCGCCGCGGAGGGCGTGTGGCTGCACGTGGACGCCGCATATGCAGGCTCCGCGGCCGTCTGCCCCGAGCTCCGGGAGCACTTCGCCGGCTGGGAGCACGCGGACTCCGTCGTCGTCAACCCGCACAAGTGGCTGGCCACGCCGATGGACTGCTCCGCCCTCTGGACGCGGCGGGTCGACGACTTCCGGCGTGCCTTCAGCCTGGTGCCCGAGTACCTTCGCTCGCCGGACGACGCCGTCAACCTGAGCGAGGTCTCGCTCCCCCTCGGGCGCCGGTTCCGGGCGCTGAAGCTCTGGGCCGTGCTCCGCTGCTTCGGGCGCAGCGGCCTGCAGGAGCGCATCCGCGAGCACGTACGGCTGGCAGGGCTCTTCGAGGGCTGGATGCGCGAGGCGGCGGGCTGGGAGCTCTGTGCGCCGGTGCCCTTCTCGCTCGTCTGCTTTCGACTCGACGCGTCGGACGAGGAGAACGAGGCGCTGCTCGAGCGGGTCAACGCGTCCGGCGAGGTGTTCCTCTCGCACACGCGCCTCGACGGCCGTTACGTGCTGCGGCTGGCGGTGGGGAACTACCGCACGACCGAGGACGACGTGCGCCTCGCCTGGGACGTGCTGCGCCGCGAGGCCGGGGCGCTCTAGGACCGCGGCGAGCGGGCCCTAGGCGGGCAGCCAGAACGCCGTCGCCACGAGGGTGCGGCCGTCGCCGGCCGGTCCCTCGTCGGGCACGACGCGGATCGTCCCCGCGAGGTACAGGCCCCCTCGCGCGAGCAGCGCGCGGATCCGCCGCTCCAGCGCAGGTGGTGTCCCCGTCGCGGAGAGGTCGATGCCCGAGAGAGTGACACGCCGGCTCGTGCCTGCCACGACGGCGGCGAGGGCGAAGCACGGGTGCGTGACGCACCGCGCGCCGTTGTCGGCGACGCGGTAGACGGTGCCGGCCGGCGTGCCCGGGCTCGCTGCACGCCAGGCCGACGTCGCCGCCAGCCGGCCGAGCTCCGGGAAGCCGGCGATGCCGGCCGGCACGATCCTCCCGCGGACGAGGCTGCCGGCCTGCGCCGGGACCGCGACCCCCGAGATCGAGGCCACGTAGCACTCGCGCCGAGACGCGCCGCCGGCGCACCGTGTCTCGGTCCGGTTGACGCGTCGTACCCAGGCGCCGCCGCAGAGCGGGCTCGGGCAGAGCCGCAGGTCCGGGCGGACGAGGTAGAGGCCCGGTGGATCCTGGGCTGCCGGAGCGGCCCGCGTCCCGGCGAGAGGCACGAGCGCGAGAAGCGCGATGGCGGCGATCACGCGCACGGCGGTACGCGCACGGTAGCGTGGGCGGGACGAAACTCGCCCGGGAGCTCGTTCTTCCTCCAGTAGCCGAACGGACTCCTGAGAAAGGAACGAGAGCAGTGAGTGCATCCACCAAGACGAAGTGGCTCGCGCTGGCGCTGATCTGCGTCGTGCAGTTCATGACCATCCTCGACATCGCGATCGTCAACGTCGCGCTGCCGTCCATCCAGCAAGACCTGGGGTTCTCGCAGGAGAACCTGCAGTGGGTGATCAGCGCCTACGCGTTGCTCTTCGGCGGGCTGCTGCTGCTCGGTGGCCGTCTCGGCGACCGCCTCGGACGGCGACGCGTGTTCTTCGCGGGGGTCGTCGTCTTCACGAGCGCCTCGCTGCTCGCCGGGCTCTCGTGGTCGGAGGGCTCGCTGATCTTCGCTCGGGGCCTGCAGGGGTTCGGCGCCGCGCTGCTCTCGCCCGCTGCGCTCGCCATCCTCACGGCGACGTTCGCGGAGGGCCGCGAGCGCAACATCGCGCTCGGCGTGTGGGGCGCCACCGGAGGGTTCGGCGCGGCCGCCGGCGTCCTCCTGGGCGGCATCCTCACCGACCTCCTGAGCTGGGAGTGGATCTTCTTCGTCAACGTCCCGGTCGGCGCTGTCGCGCTCGTGCTGACCCCGCTCTGGGTGATGGAGAGCCGCGACCTGCGCACGAGGACCTTCGACGTCGTCGGGGCCAGCCTGATCACGTCCGCCCTGATCGTGCTCGTCCTCGCCATCACGCAGGCCAACCAGTGGGGCTGGGGCTCGGCCACCACGTGGATCGCGTTCGGCGCCTCCGCGGTGCTGCACGGAGCCTTCCTCCTGTGGGAGCGCGGGCGCGAGGAGCCGCTCGTCCCGTTCTCGATCTTCCGCGTGCGGACCGTGCTCGGCGCGAACGTGACGGGCTTCATCCTCGGCACCGTGCTCTTCGCCATGTTCCTGTTGCTGACCCTCTACATGCAGCAGGTGCTCGGGCTCTCGCCGCTCGAGACCGGGTTCGGCTACCTCGCCGTCGCCGGCACGGCGATCATCTGGGCGAACGTCTCGGCCGTGCTCGTGAACAGGATCGGCGTGAAGCCCGTGATGATGGCCGGCATGTCCCTCCTCTGCGTGGGACTGATCTTCTTCACGCAGGTCTCCGTGGACGGGTCCTACTGGACCGATCTCTTCCCGGGCTTCCTCGTCATCGGGCTCGGGATGCCCTTCGTCTTCGTCCCGGTCACGATCGCGGCCGTGGCGGGCGTCAGCCACGACCAGGCCGGCCTTGCGTCGGGCCTGATCAACACCTCGCAGCAGATCGGCGGCGCGCTCGGCATCGCCGTCCTCTCCGCCATCGCGACGTCGATCACGGACGATGCCGTCGCCACGGGCACGGCGCCCCCGCAGGCGGCCGTCGACGGCTTCACGACCGCCTTCTGGGTCGCGGCCGCCGGGGCGGCCGTCGGCGTCGCGGCGATCGCCGTCTTCGTGCGGCGGAGCGAGCTCGCCTCCGCTGCGGAGCCGGAGCCGGCTGCGCAGGCCGCGGGCTAGGGGCTGCGCCGGCAAGCAGAGGCTTGCTGTGAAAGCGGTGGTGCCCGGCCGCGCAGCGGACGCTTCAGGGGTGTGCGCGTCCGGGATCCGCGCGAGCGGATTCCGGGCTGCGCCGGCAAGCAGAGGGCCTAGGATGGACGCATGCTGCCGCGCCTGATCGCCATCGGGCTGGTCGCGGGTGCGTTCAGCTCGCTCTTCGGGGTGGGCGGCGGCATCCTCGTCGTCCCGCTGCTGATGCTCCTCGCGGCCTTTCCACCGCGTCAGGCCACTGCGACCTCGCTCGGCGCGATCGGCATCACGGCCGTCGCTGGCGTCGTGCTCTACGCGTTCCGGGGAGAGGTCAACGTGGGCTACGCGCTCGTCGTCGGCCTGCCCGCCGCGGTCGGCGTGATCGCCGGGACGGGCATCCAGCAGCGGGTGTCGACACGGGTGCTGACGCTTGCCTTCGCGGCCCTCGTCGCAGCCATCGGCGTCTGGCTGATCGTCGGATGAGTGCCGGCACGGTGCTCCTCGCGCTCGTGCTCGGCCTCGGCGCGGGCGTGATGGCCGGCATGTTCGGGGTCGGCGGCGGCATCCTCTTCGTGCCGACTCTCGTTGCGCTCGGGCTGGGACAGGTGGAGGCGACCGCCACGTCGCTCCTCGCGATCGTGCCGACGGCCGCCGTCGGCGTGTGGCGCCAGAGCCGCTTCGGCAACCTGCGCGTGCGCACGGCGCTCGTGGTCGGCCTCTCCTCCGTCGCGGGCGTCGAGATCGGAGTGCAGGTCGCCACGAGGATCTCGGAGGATCTCCTGCGTCGCGCGTTCGGCGCCCTGCTGCTGCTCGTGGCGGCGCAGCTCGCGTGGCGATGCCGGCGTCGGCCGCCGCGTTACCCTGATGGCGAGACCTCGTGAGGCATCCCGCGCTCCTCGTCCTCGTTGCCGCCGCCGCCGTGCTCGCAGGTGGCGCGCTCGGTGCGCCGTCGGTGCCCGAGGCACGCGGCACCGCCGTGGTGGCGCGGGTCACGGTCCCGGGCGCCACGGCTGCCGCCACCGAGGAGCTGACGGCGCCCCCCGCCGGCCAGCTGAGCGGGCCGTTCTCGTACCCCGAGGACGGGTCCGCGCTGCGCATCGGCGCCTCGAACGTGTCCGTCGCGGCGCAGCCCGGCACGTCCGCGAGCGCCCAGTCGGCGATCGAGCTCCTCGTCGTCTCGCTCTTCGGGGGCGAGATCACCGCCGAGTCCGTCTCCCTGCGCGCGACCGCGGCGGCCGGCGTCGCGGGCGCCACCGCGGACGCGGCCGCGTCGACCATCACCGGGCTCGTCGTGCTCGGGCAGCCGGTCGTCCCCGAGCCCGGTGCCTCGATCGCGCTCGCGGACTGGGGCACGCTCGAGGTGCTGACGCGACAGACGTCCGTCGGCGACGAGGAGGACCGCCGCGCCGAGGCGACCGTCCTCGGCTTGCGGGTCGTGCTCGGCGCGGAGCACGGCGGCCTGCCGGCGGGCTCCGAGATCGCGGTCGGCAGCGCGTCGGCGCTGGCCGCGGCGGTCCCGACCCCGGCCGCGGCTCCGGTGCAACCCAGGCCCAAGCCGATCGTCAAGCCGAAGCCGCCGCCGCCGCGGAAGGGTCCGCGCGAGCCCGGCGCCTCCATCCCCGGAGCGCCGCCCGAGCTGGTACGCGAGGCGCCCGAGGTCAACGCGCGGCTGACGCAGGGCGGCTACGTGTTTCCGCTCTTCGGTCCCGCCGCCTTCGGAGACTCGTTCGGTGCCTTCAGGGCGGACGTGGCGGGCCAGTGGCATCACGGGGAGGATCTCGTCGCGCCGGTGGGAACACCGGTGCTCGCGGTCTCCGACGGCACCGTGTTCTCGGTCGGCTGGAACGACCTCGGAGGCTGGCGGCTGTGGCTGCGAGACCCGAGCGGCAACGAGTTCTACTACGCGCATCTCTCCGCGTACTCGCCCCTCGCCGTCGACGGCACGCGCGTGACGGCGGGCGACGTGCTCGGCTTCGTCGGCGACAGCGGCGACGCCGAGGGCGGCGTGCCGCACCTGCACTTCGAGATCCACCCGGTGGAGCTGCTCTCGCTCGGGTACGACGGCGTGGTCGCGCCGTACCCGTTCCTCGTCGCCTGGCGGCGTGCGGAGGACGTCCGCTTCGCGGCGGGCCGCCGTTACGTCCCGGGGGACTCGGTCCGCGGGCTCGCCCCCCCGGCCGGGGCATTTCTCCTCGAGGCCGACGACATCTCCCGCACGAGCGGGCTCATCCCGGGAGGCCTCGGGAAGGCGGTCTCCGTTCAGCGGCAGGCCACGCGCGGCTGAGCCGGCGCGGTCCGCCTCACTCGCTCTTGGCCTTCGCGTCCTTCTCGCTCGCGGGGGCCTCTGCCGCAGCTTCCTCGGCAACGGCCTCCTCCGCAGCAGGCATGTCGAAGCCCTCGAGTGGCTCCAGCCCGTCGTCGCCGGCGACCTTGCCCACCAGCCAGTCCCTCGTCTGAGGGCCGGTCCACGGGTTGTAGAGCGCCCCGGCGACCACTCCTGCAAGCAGCAGGGTCTTGCGGCCGCGCCGCTTGCGCTTCTTGCCCTTGAGCGTCGTGGTCGCGCTCTGCAGGTCGTCGAGCGCACGCTTCAGGTTCGCCTGCGCCTTCTTGTTCCCGGCGAGCTTCTTCGCCTTCTTCGTGACACCGCCGTTGCCCTTGGCGATCGGCTCGTAGAGCTCACGAGCCGCCTCGAGAGCGTCCCGGACGTCCTTGCGGAACTCCGGGTCGGTGAGCGCCCGGTCGAGGTACGGCCTGAGCGTCTCGAGGGTGTCGGCGATCTTCGCGCTCTGCCTCTTGGCCATCGCGCATTCCTTTCTCCTCGATTCCTGTCAGGTGGAGTATGCCCCCTCTGGCCGGGACCACGCCTTGACCTACCATTCGGCCGGTGCGGCTCAAGCGTCTCCTGCTCGCGGTGCTCGCCGCGCTCGCGGCGCTCGTCTACGTCTGGGTGGCCGCAGTCCGGGCCGTCCCGGAGGTGCGCCGGCGCAGGGCCGAACGCCGCGCCGTACGGCGTGCGCGTGCCGCCGCTCGGCGCTAGACGTCGGGATCGCCGAGCGTGCCGCGTTCCCGCGCTGACGGGTCACCGAGCCGTCGGCGGGACGGCGAGGCTAGTGTCGCCCGACGGCACCTCGCCATGATCGCCCCTCCCCTCATCCGTGGCGGCGTCGCGCTGCGCGCCGCCTCGCTCGTCCTCGGGCTCGGCCTGTTCGCCGTCGGGATCGTGCTGCTGCTCGAGTCCGGGCTGGGCTTGTCGCCGTGGGACGTGCTCAACCAGGGCATCAGCGAGCGCACGCCGCTGAGCTTCGGCATGGCGAACGTCGCGGTGGCCCTGGTCGTCCTCGCGCTGGCGTGGGTGCTCGGCGCGCGCGTCGGTCCGGGCACCGTCGCCAACGCGGTGCTGATCGGCGTCTTCGTCGACCTCCTCCTCCGGCTCGACGTCGTGCAGCAGCTCGCGGAGGAGCCGTGGCCCGTGCGAGCCGCCCTCGTCGCCGGGGGCATCCTCGTGATCGGGCTCGGCTCGGCCTTCTACATCGGCGCCGGGATGGGTGCCGGGCCGCGCGACTCCCTGATGCTCGTCCTCGCGGAGCGGTCGCGGATCCGCATCGGCGTCGTGCGCGGGGCGCTCGAGATCGCGGTCACGGCCGTCGGCTTCGCGCTCGGCGGGACGGTGGGCATCGGCACGCTGGCGTTCGCGCTGGGGATCGGCCCGGCCGTGGAGGCCTCCTTCTGGCTGCTCGGGCACACGCCGCTCACCGAGCGCGACCGCGAGGGTCACGAGGCCGGTCCGCAGCCGAGTAGCATCGTGGCGCGATGAAGGGACTCGTGTGCGCCGGTGGCGAGGCGACGCGCCTGGGCGAGCTGACGCGCGTCGCCAACAAGCACCTGCTGCCGGTGGGCAAGTGGCCGATGATCTACTACCCGCTACAGCTCCTGCAGCTGGCCGGCATACGCGACGTGCTGGTGGTCACCGGCAAGGGGCATGCAGGACAGATGATCGACCTGCTCGGCGACGGCCGGCTCTCCGCCCGCGACTCGGATGCCCCGCTGCTCGATCTCGACCTCACGTACAAGGTGCAGACGGAGGCGGGCGGCATCGCCCAGGTCGTGGGCATGGCACGGGATTTCGCGCGCGGGGAGCAGCTCGTCGTCGTGCTCGGCGACAACATCTTCCAGCACTCGCACGCGGCAGAGATCGGGGCATGGGGGGCGGGCGACGGCGGTGCGCAGATCTTCGTCAAGGACGTTCCGGATCCCGAGCACTTCGGGGTCGTCGTCTACGGCGACGACGGACGGGTGACGGACATCGTCGAGAAGGCGGGCGTGGTCGACACGCGCTTCGACCGTCCGCCGACGTCGGATGCCGTCGTCGGCCTGTACTGCTTCCCGGCCGACGTCTTCGACGTCATCGACGGGCTCGAGCCGTCCTCCCGCGGGGAGCTCGAGATCACCGACGTGAACCGCCACTACGCGCACGCGGGACGTCTCGGCGTCGTCCGCGTCCGCGGCTGGTGGGAGGACGCGGGCAAGCACTGGCAGCACCTCGCCGACATCGGACGGCTCGTCGAGGAGACGGGCGCCAACCTGGGCACGTGATCCCCGGACTGGTCCGGTTCCCGCTCGAGCGCCGCGAGGACGCGCGCGGCTGGCTCGTGGAGCTGCGCCGCGACAGCGCCCTGCCGAAGCCGACGGTGCAGACGAACCTCAGCTTCTCGCGTCGCGGCGTGATTCGCGGCCTGCACTACCACGAGCGGGGTCAGGACGACCTCTTCGTCTGCCTGCAGGGGACCGCGCGCGTCGTCGTGCTCGACCGCCGGACCGGTGAGACGTACACCGAGGACATCGGCGACGAGAACCCTGTCGCCCTCTACATCCCCGGCCACCACGCGCACGGCTTCGAGGCGCTCGCGGACGTCCTCTTCTGCTACCACGTGACGGCCGAGTACGACCCCGCCGATCCGGACGAGCACGGGATTCCGTGGAACGATCCCCGGGTCGCGCACCTGTGGAGCACCGGCTCCCCCATCCTCTCCGCGAGGGACACGTCCGCCGCGTCCTGATCACCGGCGCCCGGGGCCAGCTCGGCCGCGCCCTCGCCGAGGCGTTCGCCGGCGACGAGGTCCTCGCCCTCGGGCGCGAGGAGTGGGACGTCACCCTGCCGCCGCCCGTCGGGCTGGATCCCGACCTCGTCCTGCACACAGCGGCGTGGACCGACGTGGACGGCGCCGAGGCCGACCCCCAGGGCGCCGCTGCGGCGAACGTCGGCGGCGTCGCGCACGCGGCCGCTCTCGGGACGCCGCTCGTCACGTTCTCGACGGACTACGTCTTCGACGGCGCGAAGACGGCGCCCTATGTCGAGTCCGACCCCCCGTCGCCGCTCTCGGCGTACGGGCGCACGAAGCTCCACGGGGAGGGGGCGGCGGGCGAGCAGGCCTGGATCGTGCGCTCGTCGTGGCTCTTCTCGTCGGAGGGGCACAACTTCGTGCGCACGATGCTGCGACTCGGCCGGGAGCGGGACGAGGTCGCGGTCGTCGACGACCAGCGCGGCTGTCCCACGTACGTCGGGCACCTCGCGGCCGCGACGCGGGCGCTCGTCGACGGGGGCGCCGGGTACGGTCTCTGGCACCTCGCCGCGGCCGGCGACTGCACATGGGCGGAGCTGGCGGAGGCGGTGTTCGAGCTCTCCGGCCTGGGTTGCCGTGTGCGGAGGATCTCCTCGGCCGAGCTCGGCCGGCCCGCACCGCGGCCCGGCTACTCCGTCCTGCGCAGCGAGCGGCCCGAGGCGCCCGTCCTGCCGCACTGGCGCGCCGGCCTCGCCGAGTGTCTGGAGCGCATGCGTTAGAGCTCCCCCGCGCCGTGGAAGGCTCCTGGTATGGGCAGGAACGTGCTGGTGGTGAGCACCGTCGACCACGCGGAGGACGTGCTGCGCAGGCGGCTCGGCGGCGACGTGGGCGCGCTCAAGGTCGTCGTGCCCGCCGTGCGGCAGGGGTTGCTCGACTGGCTCGCCAACGACGAGCGCGCCTTCGCGCACGCGGAGGAGGAGGCGCAGCGCCTCGCCGAGGAGCTCCCGGGCGGGACGGTCGAGGCGGGAGCGGGTGAGGCGGACGTGCCTCTCGCGATCCAGGACGCGCTCGCGACCTTCCCGGCGGACGAGATCGTCGTCGCCGTCCACCCGGACGACGAGGCGGGGCTCGTCGAGCGGGCGGCGACCACCGACCTCGGCGGCAGTGTCGGCGACGTGCCGCTCCGCGTGCTCGTGATCCGCGAGGACCAGCCTACCGCGGACTGACCGCGCGACGTAAAGGATCCGTGGGAAGGGGCGGGCCCCGGTACGCCGTGCCGGTACCATCGTGCTTCGTGCGCGTCCTCGTCACCGGCGGCGCCGGGTTCATCGGCTCGCACTTCGTGAAGCACCTGGTCGCGTCGGGCGACGACGCCGTCGTGCTCGACAAGCTCACCTACGCCGGCAACCCCGCCAACCTCGACGGTACGGACGCCGAGCTCGTCGTGGGCGACGTCGCCGATCCGGAGGTCGTGGCGCGAGCGGGCGCCGGGTGCGACGCGGCGGTGAACTTCGCCGCCGAGACCCACGTCGACCGCTCCATCCTGAGCTCGCGGGACGTCATCGCGACCAACGTGCTCGGCGTCCAGGTGCTGCTGGAGTGGGCGCGCGAGACGGGAGCGAGGCTCGTCCACGTCTCCACGGACGAGGTCTACGGGGATCTCGAGACGGGGGGCTCCTCGACGGAGGAGGATGCGCTGCGGCCCTCGAGCCCCTACAGCGCGGCGAAGGCCGCCGGCGACCTCCAGGTCGTCGCGCACGTCCGCACGTACGGTGTCGACGCCGTCGTGACCCGTGGCTCGAACACGTACGGGCCCAACCAGTACCCGGAGAAGCTGCTGCCGCTGTTCGTCACGAACGCGCTCGACGGCGAGCCGCTGCCGCTGTACGGCGACGGCGCGCAGGTGCGCGACTGGCTCTTCGTCGAGGACCACTGCGCCGCGATCGCCGCCGCCCTCGCCTCCGGGAGCGCAGGAGAGATCTACAACGTGGGCGGCGGAGACGAGCGCGAGAACCGCGACGTGGCGCGCATGATCGTCGCGGCGACCGGGGCGAGCCCCGACCTCGTCCGCCACGTCGAGGATCGCGCCGGGCACGACCGGCGCTACTCGCTCGACTCCACGAAGATCCGCCGCGAGCTCGACTGGCAGCCGCGCGTCCCGCTCGACGAGGGGTTCGCGCGCACGGTCGCCTGGTACCGCGACAACCGCGCGTGGTGGGAGTCCATCAAGCAGTCGGGAGGCTACCGCGAGTACTACGAGAGGCAGTACGCCGCCCGGCTCTCGACCTAGAAGGCGTCAACCCGGCATCGCCGTGCTCAGAGGTCACATGCGACCACCCGTGCTGCTCGCTGCGAGCGTCCTGCTCGCCGCCGCCGCGTCCGCCGCGACGGCTGCACCGCAGGTCCCGGTGCCGCGCGCGGCGTTCGTGATCACCGGCGGCGGCTGGGGCCACGGCGTGGGCATGAGCCAGTGGGGCGCGTACGGGCAGGCGCTCCAGGGCCGTACCTCCGGTCAGATCCTGGCCACGTACTACCCCGGTACGTCGTCGGGGGAGACGGCGCTCCGGAAGGTGCGCGTGCTCGTCGTGCCCCGGGCGAAAGCGCTGAAGATCACGTCGGCCGCGCCCTTCCGCGTGCGCGACGCGTCGGGCGAGGTCGTCGCGCTGCCACCCGGTGAGCTCTCGCTCGGCCCCGGCCTCGCGCTCTCCGTGGACGGTGAGCGCAGGACGCTGGCTGCGCCGGTCGCCGTCAAGCCCGGAGCAGGCGTGCCGCTGACGATCGCGGGAAAGGGCTACAGGGGCGAGCTGCGCGTGACGAGCGACGGCAAGGCGCTGCAAGTCGTCAACGTCGTCGCTCTCGAGGCGTACCTGCTCGGCGTGGTGCCCGGCGAGATGCCGGCGCACTGGCCGCTCGAGGCGCTCAAGGCCCAGGCGATCGCCGCGCGCACCTACGCTGTCGCGAGCCTCGTCAACGAGAAGGACTTCGACCTCTACTCCGACTGGCGGAGCCAGGTGTACCACGGCACCGCGAGCGAGGCTCCCGGCCCGACGAAGGCCGTGACCGAGACGCGGGGACGCATCCTCACGTTCGCGGGGCAGCCGGCTCTGACGTTCTACTACTCCTCTTCCGGAGGGCGCACGAGGAGCGCTCTCGACACGTTCGGTCTCGACCTGCCGTACCTGAAGCCGGTGCCGGATCCCTGGGACGCGGTCGACGGCAACCCGAACCATCTCTGGGATGCGAGCCTCCTCACCGGGAAGCAGCTGATGAAGGCGCTCGGGCTGGCGTCGCCGGTGACGGACGTGGTGACCGAGCGCGGGACCGACGGGCGGCCCGCCCTGGTCCGCTTCACGACGGCGCGCGGCACGACGACGGAGGTGAGCGCGCGCGACGTCCGGACGAAGCTCGCGCTGCGCTCGACCTCGTTCCGGCTCGGCGTGCTCCAGCTGCTCCCTCCCTCCGGGCGCGTCGAGGCGGGTCGGGCCGTGGTGCTGTCCGGCGTCGTGCGCGACGTGGCCGAGCCGCTGCTCGAGCGCCGGGAGGAGAACGGCACCTGGGTGCGCGCCAAGGGAATCGCGCCGCGCGCCGACGGGACGTTCACGGTGCGCGTGCGACCGACGGCGACGACCGTCTACCGCCTCAGCGCTGCAGGCCTCGCGGGCCCGAGATTCACGCTCGCGGTCGGCTCGGCGCCGTGACCGCACGCCTGCTGCTCGCCTCGACGGCGATCCTGGCGGCATCGCTCGCCTCTCCGCCGACGTCCGGCGCAGCGCGCCTCGCAGTCGGCATCGCGGACGGAGCGAGCCGGGAGCGTGTGCGTGCCGCCCTCGAGGCGACCGCGGACGGGCCGGTGGAGAGCCTCGCTCCGCTGCCGGTGTTCGTCGTCACCGCCTCGAGCGCGCGGGAGCTGGCGGCGATCCCCGGCGTCAGCTACGTGGAGCCCGTGCGGGTGCGGCGCGCGGCCTCGATGCCGGACGACCCGCTCTTGCCGCGCCAGTGGTACCTGACGGAGGACCGCGCCGTCGAGGCGTGGTCGGCGGCGCCACCACTTGCCGGCGTGCGCGTGGCGGTCATCGACTCGGGCGTCGACCGCGGCCATCCCGAGCTGGTGCGTCGCATCGCCGCGGCGCGGAGCTTCGTGGGCGGGTCGGCCCGTGACACGCAGGGCCACGGCACCATCGTCGCCGGCATCATCGCCGCGGAGACGAACAACGCCACGGGCATCGCCGGCCTGGCGCCCGACGCGGAGCTCCTCGTCGCCAAGGTGGTCGGGCCCGAGCGCACGATCTCCGTCGAGGCGGAGGCCCGCGCCATCCGCTGGGCGGTGGCGCAGGGGGCTCGTGTGATCAACATGAGCATCGGCGGGCTGCGCGACCCGTCCAATCCGAACCGCGACACGTACTCCCGACTCGAGGCGGAGGCGGTCGCGTACGCGGTCTCGAAGGGCGTCGTCGTGGTCGCGGCCGTCGGCAACGGCGACACGGCGCCGCGGCAGCCGTGGCCCTTCGCCAGCTATCCGGCGGCGCTGCCGCACGTCCTGGGAGTGAGCGCCGTGCTGCGGTCCGGGGCGGTGCCCCAGTACTCCAACCGCGACCCGGTCTTCAACGACGTCGCCGCGCCCGCGCAGGACATCGTCTCGACGTTCCCGCGGCATCTCACCGCTCGCCGGGTGGGCTGCCTCGAGCAGGGCTACACGCTGTGCGCGGCGGGCGAGTTCCACGCGCCCGAGGGAACGTCGTTCGCCGCGCCGCAGGTGAGCGCCGCCGCGGCGCAGCTCCTCGCTGCCGACCCGACGCTGTCCGCCGACCAGGTGACGACGATCATCGAGCGCGCGGCGCTGGACGCGGACTGGACGAACGGCTGTGGCCGATGTGCCGTCGGCCGGGACGCGTACAGCGGCTGGGGTCGCCTGGACATGGCGCAGGCGGCCGAGGCGTTGGGCAGCGCGCCGTCGCCCGATCGCTTCGAGACGAACGACGACGCCGGCAGGCATGCGTATCGCCTCTACGGCGGATGGCGCACGCGGAGCGTTGAAGCCTCGCTCGACTTCTGGGACGACCAGAGCGACGTCTACGGCGTCTACCTGCGCAAGAACCAGCGCATCGACGTCTCGCTCGCCGGCCCCGAGGGGGCCAATCCGAGCCTGCTGCTCTGGCACCCGCACGCCGAGCGGGTCGACGACCTCTCGGGCCAGGGGCTGCGCATGCGGGCCTCCACGCGCCCCGGTGCGCGCGAGCATCTCGGTGCGGTGTCCCGCGGCGCCGGGTGGTACTTCGTGCACGTCAAGCTGGGCGCACCGGGAGAAGGTGGCTACCGGCTGACGATCGCGCGCAGCCGCGTCGCGCCTCGGGCCGGGCCGTCGTAGCCGGCGCAGACCCCTGGAGCGGTGCGGGCGCCGCTTGTCTCACGTCAAGCGTCTAGCTCGCGTCGAGCAGCTCGTCCTCCGCGACGGCGCGGAGCACGCGCGCGGGGTTCCCGACCACGACCACCCGCGGCGGGACGTCCTTGGTCACGACGGCGCCGGCGCCGACGAACGCCTCCTCGCCGATCTCGACCCCCGGACAGAGGATCGCGCCGCCGCCGACACGGGCGCCGCGGCGGATCGTCGGTCCGCGCATCAGCGCATGCCTGCGCTCGGTGCGGCCCATGAAGTTGTCGTTCGTGGTCACGACGCACGGCGCGATGAAGACGTGCTCCTCGAGCGTCGAGTAGGCCGTGATGTAGGCCTCGGCCTGGATGCGCGACATCGCGCCCACGACGGTGTCGTTCTCGATCAGCGACCCGCGCCCGAGCACGACGTCGTCGCCGATCGTCACGCGCTCGCGGACGCAGGACTGGTCGCCCAGGATGACGCGCTCCCCGATCGTCGAGCCGGCGAACACGATCGCGCCGGCCGACACGATCGTGCCCGCCCCGATCACGCTCGGCGCCAGCGGCTCGCGCCTGGAGGTGGAGCGGGGCGAGAGGGCGGGCTGCTTGCCGACGACCGCGTGCTCCATCACCCTCACTCCCTCGCCGAGGACCGTGCCCGGGTACACGACGGCGCTGGGATGCACCTCCGTCACGGCTACGCCTGCCGCAGCGAGTCGGTGAGGCGGTCGAGCGTGCGCGCCACCGTGAGGCCGTCGAGCGCCTCGCGGTGGTCGCCGGGGCCCTCCGTGACGAGGCGCAGGAAGTGCTGCACCTCGAGACGCAGGGGCTCGTCGTTCGGGATCTTGGGGCTGAAGATGTCGCCCGTACGGGTGCGCCACTCGCCGTAGCTCTCGGCCGGCTCCCAGGGCCCCTTCTCGTAGACGGTCACCTTGCGCTCGAGCTCCATGTCGTCGAAGACGACCATCTTCTCGGTGCCCACCACCGTCATCCGCCGCATCTTGTGCGGGTCGAGCCACGAGAGGTGCATGTGCGCGACCCTGCCGGAGGGAAAGCGCAGGAAGCAGAAGACGACGTCCTCGATGCCCGGCTGCAGGAAGTCCCGCCCGTGGGAGACGGCCTCCACGGGCTCCTCGCCGAGCAGCCAGAGGATGACGGAGAGGTCGTGCACACCGAGCGACCACAGCGCGTTCTCGTGCGAGCGGATCACGCCGAGGTTCTGCCGGTTGCCGTAGACGCACAGCACCTCTCCGAGCGAGCCGCCGTCGATCAGCTCCTTCAGCTTGCGGACGCCCGGGTGGTAGAGGAGCAGGTGGCCGGGCATCAGCACGAGCCCGCGCGACCGCGCCAGCTCGACGAGCTCCTCCATCTCGGCGCCCCGCATCGTGGGCGGCTTCTCCACGAAGACGTGCTTGCCGGCCTCGAGCGCCAGCTTGGCGAGCTCGTGGTGGGTGGGCACGGGCGTGGCGACGACGACAGCGTCGAGCGTGTCGTCGGCGAGCAGCTCGCCGAAGTCGGCGGTCATCCGGGCGTCGGGATAGCGCGCCGCCAGGCGGTCGCGCTGCTCCTCCGACGTGTCGCAGAGCCAGGCGAGGTCGGCCAGCTCGTCGAAGTTGCGGACGAGGTTCTTCCCCCAGTTGCCGAGACCAGCCTGGCCGACCCTGACGGGTCTCGTCAAAGCTTCCAGACCTTCTCGCTCGTCACGCCCGCCCGCCCCACGGCGTTGCGGAGGTCGACGACGAGGTGCGCTCGCTCGACGAGGTCGGCGTAGTCGATGGCGGAGTGGGCGGTCGCGATCACGACGGCGTCGTGCGCCTCAGGCTCGTACGGCACCGACGCGAGCTGGAGGCCGTGCTGGTCGAACTCCGGCACGTAGGGGTCGTGGTACGAGACCACGGCGCCGGCGTTCGTGAGGAGCTCGATCAGCTTCACCGCCGGCGACTCGCGCATGTCGGAGATGTCCGCCTTGTAGGCGACCCCCAGCACGAGGATGCGCGAGTCCTTGAGCGAGCGCCCGAGCCCGTGGTTGAGCGCCTGCGAGACGCGCGAGCGGCAGTAGTACGGCATGTCGGAGTTGACCTTGCCGGCGAGCTCGATGAACTCCGTCACGAAGTCGTACTCGCGCGCCTTCCACGTGAGGTAGAAGGGGTCGATCGGGATGCAGTGGCCTCCGAGCCCAGGGCCCGGCTCGAAGCGCATGAAGCCGAACGGCTTCGTCGAGGCCGCGTCGACCACCTCCCAGACGTCGATCCCCATGCGGTCGCAGAGCTGTGCGAGCTCGTTGACGAGGGCGATGTTGACCGAGCGGAAGATGTTCTCCAGGAGCTTCGTCAGCTCGGCGGCCTCGGGCGTCGACACGCGGTGCACGTGGTCGACCGCGGAGCCGTAGAGCGCCGCGGCGGCATCGGTGGACGCGGCGTTCACGCCGCCGACGACCTTGGGGACGGTCCGCGTCGTCCAGTCCGTACGCCCCGGATCGACACGCTCCGGCGAGTAGGCGAGGTGGAAGTCCGTCCCGGCCTTGAGGCCGGAGCCCGCCTCGAGCACCGGCTGCAGCTCGTCCTTCGTCGTGCCCGGGTACGTCGTGGACTCCAGCACGACGAGGTGACCCGGCCGGAGCCGTGCCGCGATCTCCCGCCCCGCGGCGAGCACGATCGAGAGGTCGGGCTCGCGCTGCTTCGAGAGCGGCGTGGGGAGAGCGATGAGGATCGCGTCGGCGCTGCGCAGGGCGTCGTAGTCAGTCGTCGCCGAGAGGCCGTGCTCGGAGACCAGCCGTTGCAGCGTCTCGGACGAGACGTCCTCGATGTAGCTCTCGCCGCGCTGCAGCTGCTCCACGCGGCCGG
>DATBIN010000014.1:0-2839 GCA_036556925.1 Gaiella sp. | reverse complement strand
TCGCCCATCCAGACCTCCACCCGGCGATGCGGCCGCATGCGGCGCACGTGGGCGCCCAGGAACATGTCGGGGAGGAAGAGGATGCCCTGTTCCTCGGGGATCGCGTCGATCACGTCGAGGACGTTGCCGCTGGTGCAGCAGTAGTCGGACTCGGCCTTCACCTCGGCCGTCGTGTTCACGTACGAGACGACGGTCGCTCCGGGATGCTCGGCCTTCCAGGCACGAAGCTGGTCGGCGGTGATCGACGCGGCGAGCGAGCAGCCTGCGTCGAGGTCGGGGATGAGCACCGTCTTGTCCGGCGAGAGGATCTTCGCCGTCTCGGCCATGAAGTGGACGCCGCAGAAGACGATCGCCTCGGCGTCCGTCGCGGCCGCCTCACGAGACAGGCCGAGCGAGTCGCCCACGTAGTCGGCCACGTCCTGCACCTCCGGCACCTGGTAGTTGTGGGCGAGGATCACTGCGTCGCGCTCGCGGGCGAGGGCCTTCACCTCGTCCTGCATGCGGCTGATCGTCTGCGTGGTCACGGGAGCACCTCCAGGGAGACGTCGAGCGAGCGGGCGGAATGGGTGAGCGCGCCGACGGAGATGAAGTCGACTCCGGTCTCGGCGATGGCGCGCACGGTGTCGAGGTTGACGCCGCCCGACGCCTCGAGCTTCGCGCGACCGGCTGTCAGCGCGACGGCTTCGCGCAGCTCGTCCGTGGACATGTTGTCGAGGAGGATCGCGTCGGCGCCTGCGTCGAGCGCCTCCCGCACCTGCTCGAGGGTCTCGGCCTCCACCTCGACCGGGAGGTCGGTGGCGGCGCGAAGCCTGGCGACGGCGGTCGAGATATCTCCGGCCAGCCGCAGGTGGTTGTCCTTCACGAGCACGCCATCGTCGAGGCCGAAGCGATGGTTCGTGCCGCCGCCGGTGGCGACGGCGTGCTTCTCGAGGGCGCGCAGGCCGGGCGTCGTCTTGCGGGTGTCGAGGATCGTGGCGCCGGTGCCGGCGACGGCGTCGACGTAGCGGCGCGTGAGGGTCGCGATCCCGGAGAGCCGGCCGATGAGATTGAGCGCCAGCCGCTCGCCGGTGAGGACGCCGCGCGCGAGCCCTTCGAGCTCGGCGATCAGGCCTCGCTCGACCGTCGTCCCTTCTGCGACGAGCGGCTCGAATCGCACGCCGAGCTCGCCGAAGATCGAACCTGCAACATCCAGTCCACAGGCGACTCCCGGCTCCTTGGCGAGCACGATGGCCTTGCACGTCGTGTCTTCGTCGACGAGCGCGAGCGTCGTCACGTCTCCGGCGCCGACGTCCTCGGCGAGCCACCCGCTCGTATCGGGAAGCGTCAGTGCCATCGCTCGAACGTCACCTCCTCGCCGGGCCCGACGACGCTGTGCGCGGCGAAGCGCTCGTCCTCGAACGGGAAGTCGGCGCGGAAGTGGCCGCCGCGGCTCTCCTCGCGCGCGAGCGCGCTCTTTGCGATCAGGCGTGCCAGGAGATGCGGCGACTCCGTGAGGCGGCGCAGCCCGGCGGCGTCGCGCACGAGCCCGGCGTCCTCCCACATCGCCGCGCGGAGCGCCGGCGTCGCCTGTGGAAGCGTTGATACAGGGTCTGTCCCTCGGACGTGTCCTCTTTCGACGGGGTCGGAAAGGGCCGCGAGCGCGGCACGCCGCCCGAAGACGAGACACTCGAGCAAGGAGTTCGAAGCGAGGCGGTTCGCGCCGTGGACGCCGGTGCACGCGCACTCTCCGGCCGCGTAGAGACCGGCGACGTCCGTTCGCCCGTCGAGATCCGTGACGATCCCGCCCATGGTGTAGTGCGCCGCCGGGGACACGGGGATCGGCTCGAGCGCGGGATCGAAGCCCTCCCGCGCGAGCGCGTCCATGAGCGCGGGGAAGCGACCGCGGTCGATCCGCCTCAGGTCGAGGAGGGCAGTCCCGCGCTCCCCCACGGCGCGCGCGACGACGTCGCGCGGCGCCAGCTCGTCGGTGAAGCGCCGGCCGTCACCGTCCACGAGCACCGCTCCCTCGCCGCGTAGGGCCTCGCTGAGCAGCAGGCCGTTCTCGGCCAGCACGGTCGGGTGGAACTGCATGAACTCGAGGTCGGCGAGCCGCGCCCCGGCCCCGAACGCCATGGCCATGCCGTCGCCGGTGGCGCCAGGCGGATTCGTCGTCCGCTGCCAGAGCGAGGCGGCCCCGCCCGTGGCGAGGAGCGTCGCCCCCGCCTCGATCGAGCGCCGCTCGGTGACGACGCCCGCTCCGGAGACCTCGCGAACCGTCTCCCCCTCCGAAACACGAACACGCGGGTGCGCGAGCACACGGTCGACGAGCACGCGGAGGATCTCCTTGCCCGTGGCCGCACCGGCGACGTGGAGCACGCGGCGGCGCGAGTGGCCCCCTTCGAGCCCCGGCTCGAGATCGAACGGTACGCCGAAGTCACGCAGGTCTGCCACGCGTGCGGGGGCCTCCCCGACCAACGCCAGGACGGCGCTTTCGCGGCACAGTCCCCGCCCGGCGCGAATCGTGTCCTCCGCGTGAAGCTCAGGGCTGTCGTCCTCGGCCGTGGCAGCTGCCACGCCACCTTGCGCGAGGTAGCTGGCGGACGAGCGGAGCGGCCCCTTGGAGAGCAGCAGCACGTCCGCCTCGTCGCCCACGCAGAGCGCCGCGTAGAGCCCCGCGATGCCGCCGCCGACAACGGCGAGATCGCAACGGATGGTTTCGTCTCCGGTCACTGTGGTAGTTTTAGCCTCTGAGGCGATAACCTGTGCCAGAGTCTACCAGAGTCACGCCCGCACAGACGGCGCTCGCCGTCGTCCTCCAGGTGCGATCGGGCGTGCTGCAGGTTCTCGTGTGGCAACGCGC
>DATBIN010000013.1:0-11401 GCA_036556925.1 Gaiella sp. | reverse complement strand
AGGCGCTCCCCGGCCGCACGGCCGGGCACGTGTACCCTCGGCCCGGTGACGCGGCTGCTGATCGTCAACCCGTTCGCGTCCGGGGTGACCGAGGAACGCCTCGCCGTGGTGCAGGCTGCGCTGCCCGCCGGGACGGAGACGGTGCAGACGGAAGGCGCCGGCGACGCGGTGCGCATCGCCCGGGAGCGCGGCGCAGGGCTGGAGGCGCTCTACGTGTTCTCCGGCGACGGGACGTACAACGAGGTGCTCAACGGCCTGCAGGCCGACGTCCCGCTCGGCTTCATCCCGGGCGGCGGCACGAGCGTGCTCCCCCGAGCGCTGGGGCTGCCCCGCGACCCGGCGGAGGCGGCGGCACGCGTGGCGGCAGGACGAACGCGACGGATCGCCCTCGGCACGGTCAACGGCCGCCGCTTCGGCTTCAACGCGGGAATCGGCTTCGACGCCGAGCTCGTCCGGCGGATCGACGCGCTCGGCCGCCGGCACGACGGCCGCCGTCCGGGCGACGCGGCGTTCGCGCGCGCCGCGCTGGGGCTGGTGGCCGGGCGCCGCGGGCGCTTCGAGCCGTCCCTCGAGGTCGAGGGCATGGGCCGCGCGTGCTTCGCCCTCGTCGCGAACTGCACGCCGTACACGTATCTGGGCCGGCTCGGCCTCGCCGTCGCCTCGCAGGCGAGCTTCGACGCGGGGCTGGACCTCGTCGCGCCCGTGACGCTCGGGCCCCTGTCGCTCCCGCGCTTCGCCTGGCAGGCGTGGCGCGGCGCTCGCGGGAACGGCGTCCTCGTCGTCCACGACGCCGACCGGATCGCCATCCGGTGCGACGCACCGCTGCCGCTGCAGGCGGACGGCGAGGATCTCGGCGACGTGGAGGCGGCCGTGTTCGAGGCCGAGCGCGACGCCGTGACGGTGCTCGTCTGAGGTCTGCGCTCGCCACGGTCCTCGCCTGCGCGGCGCTGCTCGCCGGCTGCGGCGGCGGCGCGGAGCCCGGGCGTCAGGACCCCGTGCCCGAGGAGCTGGCCGAGGTCGTGGCGTACGACGCCGAGGCCCCGCTCGGCGAGCAGTCGGAGCTGCAGGCGGCGCGCTTTGGGGTGGTGGTCGAGCGGATCTCGCTCCTCGTGCCCGGGGCCGAGCGGGTGCCCGGCTACCTCGTGCGGCCCGCCGTCACGGGGAGGCATCCGGCGGTCGTGTTCGTGCACGGCGCCGGCGGCTCCCGCGAGGATTTCGCCGCCTCCGCCGTCATGCTCGCGCAGCGCGGTGTGGTGGCGCTGACCTTCAGCTCCGCGTTCGAGCGCTCGGGCGCGCCCGTGACGGCCGAGGACGCCCGGCGGCTCTTCGTCGCCGACGCGGTCGCCGTGCGGCGCGCCCTCGACCTGCTCGCGCGCCGGCGGCAGGTCGATGCGAGCGCCTTCGGCGTCGTGGGCTACAGCCGGGGCGTCGAGGCTGCCGCGCTCGCGGCCTCCGTCGACCCGCGCGTGGACGCCGTGGTGCTCGTGGCCGGGCGCGCCTCGCTCTCCGACCAGGCGGTCACAGAGCACGACCGGCGGGTGCTCGCGCCGCTCGACGCAGCTCGCTTCGTCTCTCACCTCGCGCCTGCCGAGCTCCTCGTACAGGTTGGCAACGGCGACGCCGTGGTCCCCGTCGAGCAGAGCCTCGCGCTCTACGGCGCCGCGAGCGAGCCCAAGGAGCTCCGGCGCTATGCGACCGGCCACAGCATGTCCGAGCGGGTCTGGCTGGAGCAGCTGGACTGGCTCGTCGGGCGGCTCGAGCGGGAATAGCCGGCGCAGCCTTGAATCCGCTCGCGCGGATTCCGGATGCGCACACCACTGAAGCCGGCTGGAAGGACTCACATAGCAGCTCAGCACGTTTCCGGGGGCGGGCTGAGCGGTCCGCGGGAGGGCTACACCTCTTCCCATCGCACAGCATCTGACAGTTGCCCGGTGGTCACGAACTCGCGCATCGCCTGGCGACCCTCTTCGAGGGGCACGACGTTTCGGCGCGGGAACTCGGTCCATTGGCCACCGACAGTGAACTCGATCAACGGTTCGACTTGCTCATCGGCACCAAGCGAGGCGAAATACGGTGCCTCAAGCGACCCTGCGGTGAAACTCAGGATTGTCTCGTCCGTACCTAGACCGATCCCGAGGGAATCGCCGTTGGCCAGCTCGACATTGACGATGAAGGGCGCGTCGCGCGCCTGAACCGTGAGCTTGTCCAGAACCATGTCGAGGCCGCTGACGGTCTCGACCACATGTGGCTCCTCATCAGCGACGCTGATCGCGGCAAGCATGAGCGCAACGTAGCGCGCGAGTCGCTTCCCGGCTGGGCTAGGAGGCCTGGCCGGGCGTCCGCCGGATCGCTGCGGCGACCGCCTCCTCGAGCATGGAGAAGTGCTCGTCGAGAGCCTGCTCGAGGGCGCGCAGGTCGCGGCGGCGCATGGCGGCCAGCTGGCGCCGGTGGACGTCCAGTGTGCGGCGGTCGGTCGCGACGCCGCCCGAGTAGGCGTCGCGGATCGGAGCGATCGCGCGTGCGAGCCCGCGTACTGCGGACTGGATGGCCGAGTTGTGGCACGCGCGCGCAAGTGCCCGATGGAATGCGGCGTCGGCGCGCATCACGGCCGGCCGGTCGCCCAGGCTGCGCTCGAGGAGGTCGATCGTCCGCTCGAGCTCGTCGAGATCGTCCGGCGTTGCGCGCTCGGCGGCCTCGATCGCCACGGCGCGCTCGAGCACGCGCCGGGCACGGAGCGTCTCCGCGACCGCACCCTCCTCGAGCGCCACCGCCCCGGCGACGGCCGGGGCGTGGACGACGTCGGAGAGGAGCACGATGCCTCCGCCCTTTCCCCGGCGCACGGCGAGCACGCCCGCAGCCTCGAGCACGCGGAGCGCCTGGCGCAGCGTGGGCTTCGAGATGCCGAGCGCCAGCGCGAGCTCGCTTTCGCTGGGCAGGCGGTCGCCCGGGCGCAAGCGGGCGCGCTCGATCGCCTCGGCGAGATGCTCGATGGCCGCCTCGAAGGTCCGGGTGGCGCGGATCGGCTCCACGACGAACTGCTGCGCTGCCAGGGCCATCGAGGAAGTCTGGCACGCTTGACAGCAAAAGGGAAACCCTGTTTCACTTCTGCTCTACGGTGAGCGCCGCCGCCGAGCCCGAGGAGCTGCCCCTTCGCCGCGTGATCGGCGACGGCTTGCGTACCGCGGACGGCGATCCCGGGCTGCCGGACGACGAGCTGCTCTCCCTGTACCGGTCGCTCGTCCTGCTGCGCACCTATGACGAGCGCTCGCTCGTCTACCACCGGCAGGGCCGGATCGGCACCTACGCGATCTTCTGGGGGCACGAGGCCATCCAGGCCGGCGCGGTGCACGCGCTGGAGGACAGGGACTGGGTCTTCCCCAGCTATCGCGAGTCGGCGATCGGGCTGCTGCGGGGGATCCCGGCGTCGACGATCCTCTCGTGGTGGCGCGGCCACCCGAGCGGCTGGTGGAACCCCGCCGACTACCGCGTGGCGTCGATCTGCGTGCCGATCGGGACCCACGTCCCGCATGCCGCCGGGCTCGCCTGGGGCCTGCGCCTGCGGGGCGAGGACGCCGTGGCCCTGGTCGTCTTCGGCGACGGTGCGACGTCGGAGGGCTCCTTCCACGAGGGTGCCAACCTGGCGGCGGTGAAGAAGGCGCCACTCGTCCTCCTCTGCAACAACAACCAGTGGGCCATCTCGACGCCGCTGACCGAGCAGACGGCGGCGCCCACGCTCGCGCACAAGGCGGCCGGCTACGGGATGCCGGCCATCCGCGTGGACGGCGCCGACGTCCTGGCGGTGCACCAGGCCGTGCGCGAGGCGGCGGCCCGCGCCCGGGTCGGCGACGGCGGCCCCACCTTCGTCGAGGCGCTCACCTATCGCGCGGCGCCGCACGCGACGGCGGACGACCCGAGCGTGTACGTCGACCCCGACCGCGTCGAGCAGGCGCGGCGGGAGGAGTGCGTGGGCCGCTTCGAGCAGTACCTGCTCCGTGCGGGCCTGCTCACCTCGGCGCTCGTCGAGGACGTGCGGGCGGAGGCCTTCGAGGTGATGCGTGCCGGGATCGCCGCCGCGGAGGAAGAGCCGCCGCCGGATGCAGCCCTCGTCTTCGAGCATGCGTATGCCAATCCCCTGCCCTCGCTGGCGCGCGACCTCGAGGAGCTGCGCCGCCTGCAGGCGGCTGCCGGAGCCGTGGCGAGGCAGCCGTCGTGAGGGACCTGACGCTCGTCGAGGCCGTCAACGACGCGCTCCACGTCGAGCTCGGACGCGATCCGACCGTGCTCGTCCTGGGCGAGGACATCGGTCGTGCCGGGGGCGTGTTCCGCGCCACCGCCGGCCTGCGCGACCGCTTCGGCCCGCTGCGCTGCGTGGACATGCCGCTCTCCGAGGCGGGCATCCTCGGGGCTGCCGTAGGCCTCTGCATGGCCGGGTGGCGGCCCGTCTGCGAGATGCAGTACGACGCCTTCTCCTATCCCTGCCTCGATCAGCTCATCACCCACGTCGGCCGCTACCGGTGGCGGACCCGGAGCGGCATGGACTTCCCCGTCGTCGTGCGCATGCCCTACGGCGGCGGCGTCCGCGCCCCGGAGCTGCACGACGACTCGCCGGAGACCTACTACGCTCATACGCCGGGCGTGAAGGTCGCCGTCCCCGCGACGCCGGCGGACGCGAAGGGCCTCATCGCGGCTGCCATCCGCGATCCCGATCCCGTGGTCGTGCTGGAGCCGAAGCTCGTCTACCGTACGGCGCGCGGGGCGGTCCCCGACGGCGAGTACCTCGTGCCGCTCGGCCGGGCGCGCATCGCCCGCGAGGGCTCCGACCTGACCCTGGTCGCCTGGGGCGCGATGGTGCCCCTGTGCGAGCGCGCCGCCGAGGCGCTCTCGGGAGAGGCGTCGATCGAGGTGCTCGATCTCCGCACGCTGAAGCCGCTCGACGAGGAGGCGCTCCTCGAGTCCGTCGCGCGGACGGGACGGATCGTGGTCGTGCAGGAGGCTCCGCGGACCTGCGGCTTCGCCAGCGAGGTGGCTGCCGTCATCGCCGAGCGGGGGATCCTCGACCTGCACGGGCCCGTGCTGCGGGTCACCGGCTTCGACGTGCCCTACCCCTACTGGCAGCTCGAGGATCTCTACATGCCCTCGCTCGAGCGGGTCGTGGACGCCGCGCGCCGGCTGCTCGCCTTCTAGCCGTGGCCCACGAGTTCAGGCTGCCCGACCTCGGCGAGGGCCTCACGGAGGGCGAGGTCGCCCGCTGGCTCGTGGCGGCGGGCGAGCGGATCGAGGAGGACCAGCCGCTCGTCGAGATCCAGACCGACAAGACCACGGTCGAGATCCCGTCGCCCTACGCCGGCACGGTGCTCGAGATCGTCGTCGCGGAGGGTGTCGTCGCGCCCGTCGGCGCCGTGCTGGTCGTCATCGGCGAGCCCGGCGAGTCGCACGACCGGGCTGCGACCGTGACCCCGGCACCCGCCGGGCCTGCGAGCGTCCCCGAGGCGACGGCGGAGCGCCCCGCGACCGGCGTGCAGGCGACGCCCGCGGTGCGCAGGCTCGCGGCCGAGCTGGGCGTCGATCTCTCCGCCGTTCGGGCTGCGCGGCCGGACGGGCGCGTGACCGAGGAGGACGTACGCGTCCACGCCTCCGGAGCCTCTCCCTCCCAGGAGGGGCGTCGCGTCCCGCTGCGTGGCATCCGCAGGCTGACGGTGGAGCAGGTGTCACGTGCCCATCGGGAGATCCCCGCCGTGACCTTCGTGGAGGAGTGCGACTTCACCGGGCTCGACCTCCACACCATCGTGGCGCAGTCGCTTCGCGCCGCGGCACTGGCGCTGCAGGCGTTCCCCGAGCTCAACGCGCGGCTGGACGGGGACGACATCGTGCTGCTCGACCGCTACGACGTCGGCGTCGCCGTGCAGACGGACGACGGTCTCGTCGTGCCGGTCGTCCGGCGCTGCGACGAGCTGTCGGTCGACGAGATCGACGCGGAGGTGCGACGACTCGCCGAATCTGCACGGGCGGGCACGCTCGCCCCGGACGAGCTCCGCGGCTCCACCTTCACCGTGACGAGCGCCGGGCGGCTCGGCGGCATCTTCGTCACGCCGCTCGTCAACCACCCCGAGGTTGCGATCCTCGGCCTCCATCGCATCGCGCCGCGCCCGGTCGTGCGTGACGGCGCGGTGGTCGTGCGCGAGATGGGGAACGTGTCGGTGACGTTCGACCACCGGGTGGTGGACGGCCTGCGGGCCGCGGCGTTCTGCCTCGACGTGATCGGACGGCTGCAAGGCGGGTCCGCAGGGGTCAGGCCCCAAGGGGGCTGACCCGGGCGCGACGTCCCGTCGTCCGCCGTCGCAGCACGGGCTCCTCCACCCGCCGGAGCGCCGGACGTCGCGAGCGTGGGCTCGGGGACGACGCCCGACGAGGGCGCCAACCCCTCGGCGACGGCCGCCCGCCCCTCCGCGGGCAAGCGCCGGACCGCGGCGTCCCTACAATGGCCGCGATGGGCGACTGGTACGTGATCGGCCTCGCACTGGGCCTCGGCCTCGCCGGAGGCGTCTTCTTCGCCGGCCTGCTCGCCGGCCTCCGCTTCGGCGTCGTCGCCACGACCCTCGGCGCGGTGCTCGTCGGCCTCTCCGTGGGCCTGCTCGTCGAGGGCTGGATCGGCGCCGGCGGAGGCGTGCTCGGGGGGATCATCGGCGCGGTCTCCGCCTCGCTCGTCGTCCGCGGCGCGCTCCGCCGCGGCGGGACGGGCGGCGGCACCGCCTTCCTGCTCGTCGCTGCGTCGGTCGTGATCGGCGCGCTGGCGCTCGTCCCTGTCGCCGGCTACGTGCTCGCGATCGTGCTCCCCGCACTCGCCGTGCGGCGCGTGCGCAGCCGCCCGGAGCGGTACGCCGGGCTGCGCACCCTCGCCAAGTGACGCGCAAGAAGCTGATCCTCGTCGTCATCGACGGTCTCACGCCGTCGATGCTCGAGGGCGCGCTCGAGCGGGGGTCGGCGCCGGTCCTCGGCGCGCTCGCCGAGCAGGGCACGTACGGCCGCGCGGTGTCCGTCTTCCCGTCGCTGACGCCCGTCTGCCTGTCGTCCATCGCGACGGGCGCGTACCCGGACGTGCACGAGATCCCCCACCTGGTCTGGTGGCATCGCGGCGACCGGCGCCTCGTCGAGTACGGGTCGTCGTTCAGCGCGGTCAGGGCCGCAGGCATCGCGCGCACGCTGCGGGACACGCTCGTGGGGCTCAACGCCGACCACCTCGGCGCACGGGCGGTGACGCTCTTCGAGGCCCTGGCCGACGCCGGCCTGCAGACGGCGACGGTCAACTTCATCGCCTACCGGGGCCGCACGCGTCACCGGGCGAGCGTGCCCTTCCTCGGCGACGCGCTCGGGCCGGAGCGCTTCTTCTTCTACAACCTGTTCGAGTCGGGACGCACCGGAGCGCCGTTGTCCTGGCGCAACCGCGCAGCGGGCACGATCGACGCCTACGCCTCGGCGGTCGGCCGCTGGCTCGTGACGCGCGACGGCTTCGACTTCCTCCTCTTCTATCTCTCCGACTACGACTACGCCTCCCACGCGCACGGCCCCGACACGGCGCACGACGCCCTCGCACGGTGCGACGACGCCGTGGGAGCTCTCGTCCGGGCCGCCGGCGGGCTCGACCCCTTCCTGGAGCGGTACGCCGTCGTGGTCATGTCCGACCACGGCCAGACGGCCGTGTCCGACGTGAGCGACCCGCGCGTTCCGCTTCGAGACGTCGACGGAGCGCTCGTCGTCGCGTCGAACCGGGCGGCGATGGCCTACGCGCTCGAGGGCTGCCGCGAGGACGCCCGGGCGCTCGCCGCGCGCCTCGAGGCCGATCCGGCCGTCGAGGTCGTGCTCTTCCGCGAGGGTCCGGAGGCGGTCGCCCGCCGCGACGGGAGCGAGCTTCGTTTCGCGTTGCTGGCCGAGGGCAGCTTCGCCCTGTCGGGCGACGCGGCCGTGCTCGATCACCCGGACGCACTCGCGCGGTCGTGGACGGCGCTCGCCAACCCGAATGCGGGCGACGTGCTGGTGTCCGCGGCGCCGGGGTGGGAGTTCCCCGACCTGGGCGGCGGCCACCACCGTGGCGGGGGCTCGCACGGCTCGCTGACGCGAGGCGACTCGGAGGTACCCATGCTCACGATCGGCCTCGACCGGTGCCCCAGCCGGATCGCGGACGTCGCGCCGCTCGTCCTGGAGCACTTCGGCGTGCAGGCACCGCCGTACGCCCTCGGCCGTGCGGCGTGACGCCGGTCGCGCCCGCGCGGCGATGGTGGAGCACCAGCTCCGCCGGCGCGGGATCCGCGACGAGCGAGTGCTGGCGGCGATGTCGGTCGTGCCGCGCGAGCGGTTCGTGCCGCCGGCGCTCGCCGGCGAGGCCTACGCCGACGGAGCCCTGCCGATCGGTCACGGCCAGACGATCTCGCAGCCGTTCGTCGTGGCGGCGATGTGCGAGCTGCTCGCCCTGGAGGGCGACGAGCGCGCGCTGGACGTGGGAACGGGCTCCGGGTACGCGGCCGCGGTGCTCGCCGAGCTCGCGCGCGAGGTGATCTCCATCGAGCGGGTACCGGAGCTGGCGGAGCAGGCGAGGGCCGCGCTCGCGACGGCCGGCTACGAGCGCGTGGAGGTGCGGGTGGGCGACGGCTCGCTGGGGGCGCCCGACCGGGCCCCGTTCGACGGCATCGCCGTCGCCGCGGCGACGCCGGAGCTGCCTCCGGCGCTGTACGACCAGCTCGCCCTCGGCGGACGCATCGTCGTGCCGCGGGGCTCGCGTCACTCGCAGCGTCTCGTCGTCGTGGAGAAGGAGGCGTCCGGGCCCGTCGAGCGCGGATCGATCCGCTGCCGCTTCGTCCCGCTCCTCGGCGAGGGCGGGTTCGCCGTGGACACGTGAGGCCGGGACACGGACGCGACGACCCGCGGCGCACGCCCGAGCGGGTCCCGGGGGTTGCGCGAGGCGCTAGGCTCGCCGAACCTCTGAGGAAGATGGAGACGGTGAGCACGAGCAACGGGATCACACGCGGGCGCGTGACCGACGCCTTGCGGCGGCGGCACAACTGGGAGCAGCTGGCGAAGTTCTGCGTGGTCGGCGCCAGCGGCTACGCGGTCAACCTCGTCGTGTACACGCTCCTGCTCCGCGGCCTCGACCTGCACTACATCCCGGCCGCGGTCGGCTCGTTCCTGGTCGCCGTGACGAACAACTACACGTGGAACCGCTACTGGACCTTCCACCGCAGCCGCGGGCACGTCGTCTTCCAGGGGCTCCGCTTCTTCGTCGTCTCGGTGCTCGCGCTGTGCGCCAACCTCGTCGTGCTCCATCTGCTGGTCAGCATCGGCGTGGGCGAGATCCCCGCCCAGGCCGCGGCGATCATCCTCGTCACGCCCGTCAACTTCGTCGGCAACAAGCTCTGGTCGTTCCGGCGCTGACCGTCCGGTAGTCTCGGCTCGCGATTCGCGCCCGCGCCGCAGCTGCCGTCCTCGCCGCGCTCCTCCTCGTCGCCCCGGCGCGCGGCGCGGACTCGATCCCGCCCACCAACCTGACCGAGCGCGGGGCGATCGCCCGCTTCCTCGCCCACGGGAAGGTGGCCCGCTGGCTCGACCGGTACCCGCCACGGCCGGACACCGACGCCGAGCTCGATCGCGTCACGCACCGGTGGAAGGTGCACGTGTGGTCGGGCCGCGCGGGCGAGGTCGCCCGCGGCGTCGTCGACGACGCCACGGGGCAGGTGGTGGAGGCGTGGACCGGGCCACAGGTCGCGTGGCAGATGGCCCGCGGGCGCTCGGGCGCCTTCGGCGGCGACACGATCAACGCCTGGCCGGTGTGGCTCGCCTTCTCCCTCGTCTTCTTCGTCGGGCTGGCCGACCTGCGCCGCCCGCTCGCGCTCCGCAACCTCGACCTGCTCGCGCTGCTCTCCTTCGGCGTCTCGCTCGCCTTCTTCAACCGCGGCGACGTGTTCCGCAGCGTGCCGCTCGCCTATCCGCCGCTCCTCTACCTCCTGCTTCGCTGCGCGTGGATCGGCTTCCGCGGGCGGGCGCTCCGCGCGGCCAGGCCGCTGCTGCCGACGTGGCTGCTGATCGCGCTCGCCGTGTTCCTCCTCGGCTTCCGGCTGGCGGTCAACCTCGACACGCCGCGATCGGTGATCGACGTCGGCTACGCGGGCGTGATCGGCGCCTCGCGCATCCTCGACGGTCAAGCCCCGTACGGCCACATGCCGGTCGAGGAGCAACTGAAGCGCTGCGGCAAGCCGGATGCCGAGGGCCGCGTGCGCGACCGCGTGCAGACGAACGGCCGCTGCGAGTCGTCCAATGCGCGCGGCGACACCTACGGCCCCGTCGTCTACCTCGCCTACGTCCCGGCCGTGGCCGCACTCGGCTGGAGCGGCGGGTGGGACGCCTTGCCGGCGGCGCACGCGAGCGCGATCGCCTTCGACGTCCTCGTCCTCGTCGGCCTCGTCCTCGTCGGCCTCCGTCTCGGCGGGCGCCGGCTCGCGGCGCTGCTCGGTCTCGGCTGGGTCGCGTACCCGTTCACGGCCTACGCCCTCGTCTCCAACACGAACGACGCCCTGACCGCGGTCGCGCTCGTGTGGGGGTTCTGGCTCGTCTCCTCCCCTTGGGCGCGCGGCACGGCGGTCGCGCTCGCAGGCTGGGCGAAGTTCGGGGCGCTGCTCGTCGCGCCGCTGTGGCTGACCTACCCCGACGGGCTGCGGCTGCGCTCGGCGGGCCGGTACGCGGCGGCGTTCGCCGTCGTGACCGTCGGTGCGTTCTCCGTGCTCCTGCTCGAGCCGGATCTCGCGCACGCCGCGCGCACGTTCTGGGACCGGACGATCGGCTTCCAGCTGGGGCGGGACTCGCCCTTCTCGCTCTGGGGCTGGGGGCAGTACCACGCCGAGGGGATTCCCGACCTCGGCGGCGTGCAGCTTGCGCTGCAGGTCGGTGTCGTGGCGCTCGCGGTGGTCGCCGCGGTGTGGCCCGCGCGGAAGGGGCCGCTCGAGCTCGCGGCCCTCACCGCGGCGGTGCTCCTCGCCTTCCAGCTCGTGCTGACGCACTGGTTCTACCTCTACCTTCCCTGGGTGCTGCCGTTCCTGCTGCTCGCTCTCTTCCTCCCGCGGAGCTCCCTCGACCGGGATGCACCGCACCCGCATGCCGAGCCGGCCGGCTGACGCGCGCTCGTGGGACGGGCCGGTGCTCGCCGCGGTCGCGTTTGCCGCGCTCGCGCTGCTCGTCGCGGTGGTCTGGGACAGCTCGGGGCGGCAGGTGGTCGACTTCCCCCTCTACCGGCTGTACGGCGAGCGCATGGTGGACGGGCTCGTCCCCTACCGGGACTTCGCGCTCGAGTACCCGCCGCTCGCGCTCTCCACGTTCCTGCTGCCGGCGCTCCTGACGGCGGGCGACGGCACCTATCCGT
>DATBIN010000012.1:0-10970 GCA_036556925.1 Gaiella sp. | reverse complement strand
TCGAGGGGTCGCGCCGTTGACTGCGCCCCGAGGACTCGCCGCGCAGCTCGAGGGCGTGCTCGCGGGCGTGCGGCCGGTCGACGAGGACGCACGAGCCGGGGCGCGCGCGGAGCTGGACCGCAAGACGAAGCCCCGCGGGAGCCTGGGCAGGCTCGAGCTGCTCGCCGCCCAGGTGGCCGCCATCTGCGCCACGGCGGCGCCGGAGCCGCTCCGGCCGGCCGTCGTGGTGGCGGCGGCGGACCACGGCGTGGCGGAGGAGGGGGTGAGCGCCTACCCCGCCGAGGTGACCCGCCAGATGCTGTCCACCTTCGCAGCGGGCGGGGCCGCGATCTGCGTGCTCGCGCGAGCCGCCGGCGCCGAGCTCGTGGTCGTCGACGCAGGCGTGCGAGAGCCGTACGACAGCCCTCGCGTGCGCGATCTGCGCCTCGGCGCCGGGACGGCCAATGCTGCGCACGGGCCGGCCATGACCCGCGCGGCGGCCGTCGAGGCGCTCTGCCGCGGCGCATCGCTCGCCGCCGAGCTCGCCTCGGCCGGCTTCTCGCTGGTCGCTCTCGGCGACATGGGCATCGGCAACACCACCGCGGCGTCGGCGCTCGCCGCCGCCCTGCTCGGGTGTGAGCCGGCGGACGTCTGCGGGCCGGGCACCGGCCTCGACGCCGCAGGCGTCGAGCGCAAGGCGTCGGTCGTCCGGCGCATGCTCGCCGCGAACCGCCCCGACGCGGAGGATCCCCTCGGGGTGCTGGCCTCCGTCGGCGGGTTCGAGATCGCGCTGCTCGCCGGGGTGGCGCTGGGCGCCGCCGGCGCGCGGTGCGTCGTCGTGCTCGACGGCTTCATCACGGGTGCCGTTGCGCTCGTCGCCACGAGGCTGTCGCCGGCGCTCGGTGGCTACCTCGTCGCCTCGCACCGCTCGCCGGAGCCGGGACATCGCTTCGTGCTGGAGGCGCTCGGCGCCGAGCCGCTGCTCGAGCTCGGGCTCCGGCTCGGGGAGGGCAGCGGCGCGGTGCTTGCCGTGCCGCTCGTCCAGTCGGCCCGCGCGATCCTCGTGGAGATGGCGACCTTCGCCGGCGCCGGGGTCACCGACACGGGGCGATGAGGTGACGCTGCGGCAGGCCGCCCGGGCCCCCGTGGCGGCGCTGGCGTTCCTCACCCGTGTGCCGGTGGGGCGGCTCGTCGACGTCGGCGACGACGACGTGGCGCGCGGGGCGGTCCTCTTCCCCGTGGTGGGCGGGCTCGTCGGAGGCCTTGCCGGCTTGACGGCCGACGTGCTGGCCGGCTCCATGCCGCCGCTCCTTGCGGGCGCACTCGCCGTCGCGGTGGCGGCGGTCGCGACGGGCGCGATGCATCTCGACGCTCTCGCCGACACAGCGGACGCTCTCGGCGGGCCGACCCGGGAGCGTGCGCTCGAGATCATGCGCGACCATCACGTGGGCGCGTTCGGCGTGGTCGCTCTCGTGCTGGTCTGCCTGGTCGACGCCGCTGCGCTCGGTGCGCTCGGCGCAGCTGACCGGGCCGCCGTGGCAGGCGTTGCCGCAGGCGCGGCCGGCCGGGCGGCCATGCTCCCGCTCGCCTTTGCCCTCCCGTACGCCCGGGCCGGAGGAGGCCAGGGGCGCCTGCTCGCGGGGCTCTCTCCGGGGGCCCTCGTGGCCGGGATCGCGATCGGAGCCGCCCTCTCGTTGCCGGCAGGGTGGACGGGCCTCTGGAGCCTCGCCGCCGGCACGGTCGTGGCGATCGCGCTGCTCCTGTTCGTCCGGCGCTGGCTCGGCGGCGTCACGGGCGACGTCCTCGGTGCGGTCGGCAAGATCGTCGAGACCGTGGTGCTCGTCGTCGCCGTCTCCGTGGTCTCGTGACGCGCGGGACACGTCGGGTCGTCGCGCCTACAGCCCCTTCACCACCTTGCGCCGCTCGTGCGCCGGCCGGTAGCCGAGCTTGCGGTTGACGGCGAGCATGGGGGAGTTCTCGCTGTCGTTGGCCGTCCAGATCTCGCGAATCCCGCGGGCACGCGCCCAGTGCACGGTCGACAGCTTGACGAGCGTGGCCAGCCCGCGGCCACGGAAGTCGGGATGCGTGCCCGTGAGCTCGTTCTCGGCACGCTCGGAGCCGTCCGTCGTCACGAGCGCGAGCGCCGCGAGCCGTCCGTCGACGACCGCCACGACGCTGCCCTGGAAGTCGAGGTCGGGGACGCCGATGTCGTCCCGGAGCCATTCCTCGAACGTCTGCTGGGCGTCGCGGGAGTCCGCCGGGTCGTCGCGGTAGGCCGACATGGTCAGCTCGTAGAGCTCGCGCAGACGGTCGTCGAGCTCGACGATGGGCACGAGCTCGACGCCTGCTGGCACCTCGAGCGGCGGCGGCTCCTGCTCGGCGAGATGGAGCACCGAGACCGGCTTGCGCCGCTCCTCCGTGTACCCGTGGGAGCCCGCGAAGCGCACCCCCTGCTCGTCGTCGGTCCAGGCGACCGCCTCGGCATGGCCGGCCGACCGGAGCGTGCGCTCCACGACCTCGAGGAGTTCCCCTCCGAGCCCCTGTCCGCGGGCCTCCGGCGCCACCCCGACCCAGCAGCGGCCGAAGCGGCCGGCCCGTGCCGCGCCCACGATGGAGGTGCCGTTCTCGACCACCCACCAGCGGGTCGACTTCCGCATGTGGTCGAGACCGCGCTCGCTGACGACCATGGTCGGCAGCAGCCGGCGGACGAGCGCCGCCACGTGCGGCAGGTCGGGGCTGGTGAGATCCCGGATCGTCACGCCGCCCACTCGGTAGCGACAAAGGCGTCGTCGCCGTGGCGAGGGCCTGCCACAGTGTCGCGTGGATCCGGGCAGCTCTCGCCGCGGAGGACTGCCACAGGATCTCCGTCGGCGGCCGAGCCGGGGGAGATCACGACGGGAGCCTAGCCGCCTCGGAACGAGTTCGCACGGAGGCCTCGGGGCTGGAGCCCTGCCACGGCGCCGCCGTCGCCGGCTTCCTCGACGGGACCTTCACGAACCGGCGGCCACGAGTGTCCCGGCCCGCCGGCCTGCCTGCCCACGGGCGGGCCCGAGCCTCGCTCTCAGGCGAGCTCCTTGACCCACGAGACCCTGCGCGAGTGCGGCTTGTAGCCCAGCCTCTCGTTGACGCGCAGCATGGCGGCGTTGGTCTCGTCGTTCTCGGTGATCACGACCGTGGCGCCCGCCTCGGCGGCCCGGCGGAGCGCCTCGCGCTTGACGAGGGTGGCCAGTCCACGGCCACGATGCTCGCGCAGCGTGCCGGTGATGTCGTTCGCGGCCCGGCCGGCCGCCCGATCGATGCGCATCATGCTGATCGCCACGGGGACGCCGCCGACCAGCACGGCGGCGCTGACGTCGTGGTCGACGTCCGGATGGGACCACCACTGGCGCAGCCAGTCGTCGAACGACACGTTGTCGAACGGCGCGTCGAGAGGCATGTCCTCGCTCGCGGCGATGTCGACCTCGTAGAGAGGTCGCGGGTCCGCCGCGAAGGCGGAGAACGGTGCCAGCTCGACCGCCCGCGGGGGAGAGGCTGGCTCCACCGTGTGCGGATCGACCGCCGAGATGCGCTGCTCGCCCGTCCTGGTCCAGCCTCGGTCCTCGAGGAAGCGGATCGTGTCGTCGTCGTCGCGCGAGCTTCCCAGCACGCGCCGGGCGTCGAGCCCACGGAGCCGGTCGACAGCCGCCTCGTGCAGCGCGGTGCCGAGGCCCTCCCGGCGGGTGTCCGGATGCACGGTCACGTGCATCCAGGCGACTCCCGGCTCGCTCGTGAACATCTCGAGGCCGGTCGAGGCCCATCCGACGAGCCGATCGCCCTCGAGGGCCGCAAACCACGCCGCCTGTGCTCGCTCCGCTCCTTCCGCGAGCGTGTGACGCCACCCGGCGACCGTCATCACGCGGTCGAGGTACACGGCGTTGACGAGCGCGTGGAGCGCCGGAGCATCGTCGATCGTCCCTGCCCGGATCACGCGGCCAGGGTAGTCGGTCGGCGTCGCCTGCGGACGCGCCTGTCAGCTCGCCGTGGCCCGGCTCACCTCGCGGAAGTGGAGCACGCTCGTGACGACGACGTAGACGACGAAGGCCACGTTCACGACCCAGATGACGCCGCCGCCCGGCGACCAGAAGCCGTCGCGCGACCAGGCCGTGGCGCCGACCACGAGGAGCAGCCCGAACACGAGGCTGACCCATCCCCACGCGCTCGGCAGGAAGCCGGTGCGGATCGCAGCGCCGCCCACGGCGACGGCGAACGCCGCGAACAGGAGCGAGCCCATGGCGTCCATCACGAGCGTGAGGTGGAAGAGCGCGCGCACCTCGTCGGGCTCGACGATCTCCGCCACGCTGAACGCGAGCGAGGCGCGGGCGAGCGCCGCCACCGTCGCCGCCGCGAAGCCGAGCAGGAAGCCGATCAGCGCAGCCGTGGCGAGGCGCCCCTCGTCCGCCCGCCGCATCGCCTCCACGAGGCTCGAGACGAACCAGATCATCGCCAGCACGCCGAGCCCGATCAGGAACGTCCCGACGAGCACGGGCCCCCGGTTGTCGGCGAAGAACGACACGACCGTGCTCGAAGAGTCGTCGACCGTGGGCGGGCTTCCCGGGAGCAGGACGCCGACGACGAAGAAGACGACGAAGAGGACGCCGCCGAGCGCGGAGAGCCGATCCCAGATCGCCTTGTTCTGCATGGTGCCTCCTTTGCGCCGCAGTTCGTGCGCTTCGGCACGATAAAGGAGGCGCCGGATGCGCGGGTAGCATCGGACGGTGAGCGTGGCGCCGCCGTCCGAGTACCTCGCGGACCTCAATGGACCGCAGCGCGAGGCCGTGCTCACGACCGAAGGGCCCGTCCTCGTGGTCGCAGGCGCGGGGTCCGGCAAGACGCGCGTGCTGACGTACCGCGTGGCGCATCTCATCGGCGCCTGCGGGGTGAAGCCGAACGAGATCCTCGCGATCACGTTCACCAACAAGGCCGCCGGGGAGATGCGCGAGCGCCTCGAGCGGATGCTCGGCCGGGTGACGCGCGCGATCTGGATCCTCACCTTCCACGCCGCATGCGGGCGCATGCTCCGGCGCGAGGCCGAGCGCCTCGGCTACCGCTCGAACTTCTCCATCTACGACCAGGCCGACCAGGTGCGCGTGGTCAGGCACTGCCTGGAGGAGCTCGGCCGCGACCCGAAGCGGTTCACACCGCGGGGCATCCACGCGCAGATCTCCAACGCGAAGAACCAGCTCATCGGGCCGGACGAGTACCTCCGGCGCGTCGCCTCGTTCTACGACCAGACCGTGGCCGAGGTCTACGACCTCTACCAGCGGACGCTGTTCCGCTCGAACGCGGTCGACTTCGACGACCTCCTCATGCTCACGGTCGACGTGCTGGAGCGCTTCCCCGAGGCGCGCGAGCGCTGGCAGGCGTCGTTCCGCTACGTGCTCGTGGACGAGTACCAGGACACGAACCATGCGCAGTACCGGCTGCTGCAGCTGCTCGCCTCGGAGCACGGCAACGTGTTCGCCGTGGGAGATCCGGACCAGTCGGTCTACGCGTTCCGGGGCGCCGACATCCGCAACATCCTCGACTTCGAGCGCGACTTCCCCGGTGCCCGGGTGATCGCCCTCGAGCAGAACTACCGCTCCACGAACGCGATCCTGGGCGCAGCGAACGCGGTGATCGAGAACAACCGCGACCGCAAGCCGAAGCGGCTCTTCTCGGAGCTCGGCCAGGGCCTGCCGGTCGAGGTGGTGGAGGTCGAGGACGAGCACGCCGAGGCGCGCTTCGTGGCGGCGGAGCTCGCGCGCCTCGTCGACGAAGGATACTCGGGGAGCGAGCTCTCGGTCTTCTACCGCACGAATGCGCAGTCGCGCGTGCTGGAGGACGTGCTCGTGCGGCAGCAGATCCCGTACCAGGTGATCGGCGGGCCGCGCTTCTACGAGCGCGCCGAGGTCAAGGACGCGGTCGCCTACCTGACGGTGCTCGACAACCCCTCGGACGCCGTCTCGCTGATGCGGATCGCGAACCGGCCCCGACGGGGCATCGGCGACACCTCCGTCCAGCGGCTCGTCACCCATGCCGACGCGCTCGGGATCTCGCTGTGGGAGGCACTCGCCGACCCCGAGGCCGCGGGACTGGCAACGGCATCGGCGCGAGCGGTGCGCGGTTTCCGCACGCTGATGGAGTCCCTCGTGTCCGCGGCGCAGGAGCTCCACGTCGACGAGCTCGTCGAGGCGGTGCTCGAGCGCTCGGGGACGATCGAGGCGTACGAGGCGGAGCGCACGATCGAGGCGCGCGGGCGGATCGAGAACCTCGCCGAGCTCGTCGGCGTCGCCCGCGAGTTCCGCGAGACGCGCGAAGACCCGACGCTGTCCGGGTTCCTGCAGGAGATCTCGCTCGTCTCGGACCAGGACACGATCGCCGACCGGGAGTCGCTCGTCACGCTGATGACGATCCACAACGCGAAGGGCCTCGAGTTCCGCGGCGTCTTCCTGATCGGCATGGAGGAGGGGATCTTCCCGCACGCCCGCTCGATCGAGGACAACGAGATCGAGGAGGAGCGCCGGCTCTGCTACGTGGGGATGACCCGCGCCATGGAGCGGCTCGTGCTCACGCACGCCACGGCCCGCTCGCTCTTCGGGCGCCGCGAGTACAACCTTCCCTCCCGGTTCCTCGACGAGCTGCCGGACACCGTCGAGCGCGAGCGGCTGCGTCCGGCCTCCTGGTCGGGATACGCGTCGTCTCCCCGTCAGATTGTCCCGCCGGAGCGCGAGGCGCCGGCGCTCCGTACGGGAGACTCGGTACGCCACGCGTCGCTGGGCGAGGGGGTCGTGACGCGGATCGAGGGTGGCGGCATCGTCACGGTGCGTTTCGCCGCCGACGGCAGCGAGCGCCGGCTCATGCTCGACTACGCGCCGCTCGAGAAGCTCGGCTGAGGGCGGGCGTCGGCCTCCTCGCCGTCCGGCCCCTCTGGCCACGCCTTTCGTCCCGCTTACCATCCGAGGATGCCTGCATCGCCGGCACTTCGCGTTCCCGTGCTCGCCGCCGCCACGCTCGCGGCGCTCGCCTCGCTGCTCGGCTTCGTGGACGGCCGGCTCTGGCTCGCCGAGGTTGCCTCGAGCCTGCGGCTCCAGCTTCTCGTCGCGGCGATCGCGCTCGTGGCGCTCGCGGTTCTCGCCCGCTCCGCCACCGGTGGAGGGCTGGCCGCTGTCGTGCTCCTCGTCAACGCCGCCGTCCTCGTGCCCCTCTACACCGGAGGCCCCGCCGCGGCGGCAGGCGTCGCGCGGCTGCGGGTGGCGCACGTGAACATGCAGGGCCACTCGGGCGACCTCGATGCGTTCGGGCGCATCGTCGCGTCGGAGCGGCCGGACGTGATGGTCGTGCTCGAGCCGTCGAACGGCTGGCTCGCGGAGGTCTCGCGCCACGTGTGGGGCTACCGGATCCTCGCGGGAGGAGGCCGGTGGCGGCCCCGTGTGATGGTGCTCGCGACAGCGCGGCTGACCGACGTCCGCGTCCCCGTCACGCGCGGGCTGCCGGAGAGCGCTCTCGCCTTCGACGTCGCCCTGGACGGACGGCCGGTCCGTGTCCTCGCGGTGCACACGCTCTCGCCCTCGACGCCGGGCGACCGGCGCGGGAGGGACGAGGAGCTCGAGGCCGTCGCCGCCTGGGCGCGACAGCATCGGGGCTCCGAGATCGTGCTGGGCGACCTCAACGCGACGCCGTGGTCGAGCGTGCTGCGGCGCCTCGAGGACGCCGGCTCCCTGCGCAACTCCGCCGACGGCTTCGGCGCGCAGCCGACGTGGCCGTCGTTCGCCGGGCCGCTCGGCATCCCCATCGACCAGCTGCTGCACTCGAGCGACCTCACGGTCACGGATCGGGACACGCGTCGCGGATTCGGGTCCGAGCACCGGTCGCTGTGGGTCACCGTCGCCAGGGCCGCGCGCGAGTAGACGCCACGAGCGGCCGCGGGGTCGCGCGAGGACCGGCGGCGACCGTCTAGCATCGCCGACGTGCCCTACCGCGTCCGCGTCGTCCGCGACCTCGAGGAGTTCCGCACCGCCCTCGGCTCGATCGGCCACTACTTCGGCTGGCAGCCGACCGAGGACGATGCCGAGCGCTTCTCGCGCGTGCTGCCGCTGGAGCGGCTGCACGCCGTCCTCGACGACGGGGCGATCGTCGCGGCGGCGGGGGCGTTCCCCTTCGAGCTGACCGTCCCCGGCGGCCCCGTGCCGTGCGCGGGAGTCACCGTCGTCGGCGTGTTGCCGTCACACCGCCGCCGCGGGCTGCTGCGCCGCATGATGGACGCGCAGCTCGGCGACGCGCGCGAGCGGGGCGACGCCATCGCGGCGCTGTGGGCGTCCGAGGAGACCATCTACGGGCGGTTCGGCTACGGGCTCGCCTCGCTGTCGTTCTTCCTCAAGGGCGAGCGGCAAGGACTGCGGCTGCGCACCGGTCTGCCCGCACGCGAAGGGCATGTCCGCCTCGTCGGAGAGGACGAGGCCTTGCGCGCGTTTCCGAGGCTGTACGAAAAGGTGCGCCGCCGCTCGGTCGGCTTCCTCTCGCGCCCACGCGAGTGGTGGGAGCTGCGCACGCTGCACGACGATCCGGAGAGGCGCTTCGGGGCGGGGCCGCTCAACCGCGCACTGCTCGAGCTCGACGGCCGCCCTGCGGGCTACGCGCTCTACCGCATCGCCCAGCAGGGCCACGGCCTCGACTGGCGCAAGACGGTTCGTGTGATCGAGGCGTTCGGCGTGGACGCCCGCGCCACACGCGAGGTGTGGCGCTTCCTCCTCGACATCGACTGGATGGACGAGGTCGAGGCGTGGATGCTGCCGCTCGACCATCCGTTGCGCCTCATGGTGGCGCGCATCAACCTGCTCAACTCTCGCGTGGTGGACGGGCTGTGGCTGCGTCTGATCGACGTCGGCGCGGCGCTCTCGGCACGCAGCTACGCGACCGGCGGACGCGTCACCTTCGAGGTCACGGAGGACCCGCGGTTTCCGGACAACGTGGCCACGTGGACGGTCGCCGACGGCCGCGCCACGCGCACTCGGCGCCGGCCGGACGTCCGACTCGACGTCCAGGCGCTCGCCTCCGCCTACCTGGGCGGGTTCGGCTTCGCCGAGCTGGCGCGGGCAGAGCGCGTCGAGGAGGTGGCGCGCGGCGGCCTCGCTCGCGCCGACGCGCTGTTCCGCACCGGCGCGGCGCCCTGGTGCCCCGAGAACTTCTGACCCGCAGGACAGTCTGCAGGCCCCGGCGCGCAGCCTCAGCCCGCGTCTCGCTCCACGATCCGCCAGACGCGCCCTGCGGCGAACGCACGCCGCTCCAGCTCGACCGCCCACTCCTCGGCGTAGCCGAGCGCGCGCAGCATGTGCTCGATCGCCTCGCGGGACTGGGCGCGGACCGCCGCCTCCAGCGCCTCGGCGTGCGCGGCCAGCGCGTCGAAGAGGGCGCCCACCAGCTCCGACTCCACGAACGGCTTGAGCACGTACGACGACGCGCCCGCCTCGACGGCCTCCGCGGCGAGGGTGCGCGACCGTCCCGTCAGGGCCACGATCGGGACGCTGCGCTCGGCGAGGATGCGGCGGGTGGCCTCGATGCCGTCGAGGCGCGGCAGCGCGAGGTCGAGCAGGATCGCGTCCGGCGCGTGCTCCCGTGCGAGCTCGACCGCCTCGAGACCGTCGCGCGCGTCCGCGCAGACGTCGAAGCCGGCGGACTCCAGCACGAGACGCAGGTCGGTGCGGACGAACGGGTCGTCCTCCACCGCCAGGATCCTGGGCACGGCAAGCTGGCTCATTGCTCTCCCCTTCGTGAGAAAACGAAAAGGCCCCGGGCGTCGCCCGAGGCCTCCTGGCCGACCCACATCGCCGTCCTCGGCGACCGGAGTCGCATGCCATGGTAGACGACGCGGCCGACGCCGAGCGGCGGGCTGCGCCGGGAACAAGGGGCTGGAAGTGTGATCCATGGCGTCCGGCCGCGTAGCGGACGGCTTCAGGGGTTTGCGCGTGCGGGATCCGCGCGAGCGGATCCCGCACTGCGCCGGAAAGCTCAGCGCGCGAGCGTGACCTTGGCGAGCCCGCGCGGGCTGTCCGGGTCGAGCCCCTTCGCGCGTGCGAGCGCCCAGGCGAAGAGCTGTCCCGGCGCCACCGAGAGCAGCGGCGAGAGCAGCGAGAGCGGAGCCTCGGGGACCGGGATCGAGTAGTCCACCGGCCCGAGCGCCGAGGCCGCGCTCCCGCTCGCGAGGATCGTGGCGCCCGCGTCGCGGGCACGCGCGACGGCCTCCTGCAGCGCGGGCAGCGTCGCGTCGGGCGAGGCGATCGCCCAGACGGGGAAGAGCGAGTCGAGCGCCGCCACCGGTCCGTGCGCGAGGTCGGTCGCCGTGAGGGGCTCGGCGGCGATACGGCAGGTCTCGAGCAGCTTCAGCGCGATCTCGCGCGCGGTGGCGAACTCGGGGCCCCGGCCGACGACGAACATCCGGCCCGTGTAGGCGAACGGGACGACGAGCGGCGGCAACGTCGACTCGAGCTCCTCGACGAAGCGCTCCAGCACGTCTGCGGTACGACGCACGCCCTCCGCGACGCGCGGACCCTCGTCGGCGAGATGTGCGGCGAGGAGAGCGAGCGCGGCGAGCTCGTTGGTGTACGTCTTGGTGGCCGCTACTGCGAGCTCCTGCCCGGCCGCGAGGGGCACGACGGCGTCGGCGGCGACCGCGAGCTCGGAGGCGGGGTCGTTCGTGAGCGCGACGGCGAACGCGCCGAGCGTCCGGGCTCGTGTCACGTACTCGACGACGTCCGGCGTGCGGCCCGACTGCGAGAGGCCGATCACCGTCGAGCCCGACATGTCGAGCTCGGTGCGGTAGTGCACCGTGAGGGTGATCGCGTCGCGGAGCGCAGTGAGGCGGGAGAGTAGGCCGAACGCGTACACGCCGTACGAGGCGGCGTTGTCGGACGACCCGTGCCCGACCATGCGGACGATGGACGTCCCGCGCCGGCGCGCCTCCGCGGCCACGGCGGCGA
>DATBIN010000011.1:0-2320 GCA_036556925.1 Gaiella sp. | reverse complement strand
AGCCCGTCCTCGCGGTACTGCGGATAGCCCCAGTGGTAGCTCGCCGTGATCACGAGCACCAGCGGCAGCATGAGCGCCGTGAACCGCAGCTTCCCCTCGAGCCCGCTCACGTGGCCGTGGACGAGCCGGTAGGCGACGAAGCACGGGAAGATCGTCAGCAGCAGCGTGTCGACGATGCCGTAGCCGACACCGCGCCAGAGCAGCTCGAACGCGAAGTAGAGGCCGTGCGGCCGTGCCGTTGCATCCGCCGTTCCGAAGACGTTGAAGACGAGGAACGCAGCGAGGATCACGCCGAGGACGAGGCTCCAGCGCCAACGGCGCCGGAGGATCTCGGCGACCTCGACGCGCTCGACCCGCGCGTAGGTCGCGATGACCCCGACCGTGACGGCGAACTAGACGAGGTAGAAAAGGTCGTGCTGAAGGTCGAGGACCGAGACGCCCACGTACGGGATCAGGAACGCGACGCCGCACACGAGGGCGAACCAGCCCAGATGCCGGACCGCCTCCGGGACTGCCCGGGGCACAGGGTGCGTGAACGTCGACATACGCCCCTCCTGGTGAGATAGGACGAGCTTCCCGCGGACCGCTCGCCGTCACATCCGGAAACCCCTGTATCGACGACGCGGAGTGTCCGCAGGCTTGCGGCGACGAGCGCTGGAAGACGTGCGAGCACCACGCAGGAAGACCCGCCTCCTGAGCCGTCGATCGTCGGAGACGGGCCGCCCTGAGCCTGCGCGGGCCGGTCGACGGAACCTGTGCACCGGCCGACGCTGAGCACGATCCTCGCCGCCGCGCGCGGCCGGTTCATCGGTAGAAACTACGCGAGCCCGCGCGGGCAGCCCGTGCAGCGTCAGGCGTTGCCGGGCTCGGTGCAGACGGTGGCGAGCGCCTGCTGCCAGCGGGGACCGAGGGTCGCTGCGGCTGCCGCCGAACGGGCGCTGTTGGCCGGCCGTTGCGCCGCCGTTGTCCGCGAGCGCGACCCTGCAGCCGGGATGGATGCCGGAAAGTGGATCGCACTCGCAGCGCTGGGGTCGGCGCTCCTTGCGCCTGCCTCGGCCGCCGCGGCCCTCGAGCGCCCGCGCCCCAGCGACGTCCCGGGGGCGGAGACCACGCTGGCGCCCAACGGCTTCCAGGTCTACAACGACTACGCCTCGCCGGAGCGCACGTATGCCTCCCGTCGTGCCGTCGTCCACTTCGTGGTGCTCGGCATCGACGCCCCGCCGCTCAACGACGACGACGCCGACGGCGTCCCGGACTACGTCGAGCGCGTCGGCGAAGCGGCCGACCGCGCGCTCGCCTACTACGAGCGCCGCGGCTTCCGGCGTGTGCTGCCGGACGAAGGAGGGCCCGACACGCAGCCGGACGTGTACGTCACCCGGTTCGCGCCCGGGACGCTCGGCGTGGCGTTTCCGCGCGCCGCCGCCGAGGGCGGCGCGTTCGCCGTCGTGTCGAACAACCTCGACCCGAGCGCAGGGCGCAGCTTTGCGAGCGTCTTCGCGACCGTCGCGCACGAGCTCTTCCACCTCGTCCAGTTCTCGTACCTCGGTCGGGGCAGCGAGCCCGCGATCCCCGCGTGGATCCTCGAGGGCACGGCGTCGGCGCTGGAGACACGCGTCAACCCGGAGCTCGACGATCTCGTGTCGACGATCCAGCTGCGCCGGTGGTTCTCCGCCACGGGCCGGAGCATGACCACGCAGGCATACGGCGCGCAGCTTCTCTGGCGATGGCTGGACCGGCAGCACCCGACGCTGCTACCGGTGCTCCTGCGCCGGCTCGCGGCGCTGCCGGAGGGCGACGGAGAGCGCTCGGTCGCAACGACGTTCACCCGCGTCGCAGGAGGCCGGTTCACGGACGCGTTCCACCGCTTCGCAGTCTCGGTCGCCGCGGAGCACGCCGACGACATCGTGCCCGTCCTCGCGCCGAGGCGCGCTGTCCTCGCGCCGCTCTCCGTGACCTACGTGAGGGTCGCCCTCCCGCGCGCCGGGCGCTCGCGGCTCACGGTCACCTTCCCGCGTGGGCGGTCGGGCGCGGGCGCGACGCTCGTCTACCGCATCGCGAACGACGTCGCGGGCGAGCCCGCGCGCTTCCGCCGGATCGCGCCGCGTGCGGGGCGTGGAGGCGACACGCTCGTGTTCGGCCTCTCCGCGGGTCCGCGCACGAGCGCGACCCTCGTGCTCTCGAACGGCGACGGCGAGGCCGTGCCCTACGCCGTGAGTGCCCGCTGAGCCTCGTCGGCGCGCCGCTGCGCGACGACGTACCCGAGCCCCGCCGCCGTGTCCGCGGCCTTCGCGAGGAGCACGGTTGCCTCCTCCTCGAGCCC
>DATBIN010000010.1:0-2925 GCA_036556925.1 Gaiella sp. | reverse complement strand
GTAGTACCCCGGCGGCAGGTCTCCGACCCGCAGCTCGAAGATCGAGTACTCCGGCAGATAGAACATCGCGTGCCGCATCCATGGATACGACCGGCGATTGCCGAGCTCGGTGATCACCACGGTCTCCTCGGGCGGGAAGAGGCCGCGGATCGCGCCGACGAACGTGGCGACGACGGCCTCGTGCTCGCGCAGCGCGGCCGCGGTGCGGCTGAACACCCAGTCGAACGCCTCGGCCTCGGCGGCCTGCCGCCATGCCGGCTTCGGAGAGTCGAAGTCCCGCGGGGCGGGTCGAGCATTCACGAAGAAGGCGCCGTTGACGAGCACGACCGCCATGACGGCGGCGACGGTCACGAGCGTGCGCACTCGGGGATGCCTCGCGAGCACCGCCGCCTCGGCGAAGGCGGTCACGAGCACGCGCGAGAGCACCACGACGAGCGCCGGCAGGAAGGTCAGCACGTATCCCGCCTGGCCGAAGTGCACGAGCGTGTAGACGACGACCGGAGGGACGATCCAGGCGAGGGCGAGCCACTCGGGTCGCCGCCAGCCGTATCGACGGATGTACCAGGGCAGCAGCAGCGCCGCGAGCGCGAGCGGGCCGAGGCCGACGAGGATGGATTCGAGCAGGTAGCGCGACATGCGGAGCGTGGTGTCGAGCGGTCCGCCGACCACCGACGTCGGCAGCACGACGGAGTCGGCGAGCAGGCGCGAGGCCTCGACGTATCGCTCGACGCCGCCCGTGAGGATGATCATCGGCACCAGCCACGCCAGGACGACGGCACCGAGGATCAGCAGCCCGACCGGAATCGTGCGCGTGCGGCGCGCGCCGGTCCACGCCGACACCAGCCAGAGCGGGAAGAGCAGGAGCAGCATCGATTGCCGCATGCCGCCGGCAAGCCCGAGGTACGCCGCGCCCAGCCAGACGTCCGTCTCGCTGCCCTCGACCGCCCGGAACGCGAAGTAGGCCACCAGCGAGGCGAACAGTGCCTCGCCCGCGTACGTCAGGCCGACGGAGCCGTAGAACCAGAAGAGCGGGCTGACGGCGAGGAGCGTGGCGGCGGCGAGCGCCGTGCGACGGTCGTACACGTTCCGCGCGAGCACGTACACGACGAACGTCGTGACGCCGCTGAAGGCGACCGCGAGCGCGACGTAGGCGGCGGTCGGGTCGGCGAGCCATGCATTCACGAGGCGGCCCAGCCCCACGTACAGGATGTACCCGGGCGGGTGCGGCTGGTGCTTGACGACGTCGTACTCGCGCAGCGCGAGCGCGAACTGCACCGCGTCCCAGTTGTAGAGCATGCGCGCGCGATACGGCAGGCGCGAGAGCACCGTGAGACAGGCGAGCGCGCCGGCGAGGCTCACGTCCAGCCAATCGAGGCGGCGCATGGCGCGGGCGCGGGAGGGCAGGAGGGGGAAAGGCAGCGGGCGGGGCTAGGCCTTCTTTTCCTCTTCCTTCCGGGCCGGGGTCGTCGTCTCCTCCGCCTTCGCCTCGTTCACGCCCTTCTTGAACTCCTTGACGCTCGACCCGAGCGATCGCGCGAGCTCCGGCAGCCGATTGGCGCCGAACAGGACGAGGACGATCACGAGGATGATGAGCAGCTCCTGGTACCCCAGACCAAACATGTGCGGCTCCTTTCGCGACAGGCTTAACCTTAGCACCGTTTTTCAGGCCCCGCGCAAGACTCTCCGCTCACCGACGCGGGTCGTCACCCGGCGATTGTCGAAGAACTCGAGCAGCGGGATCGCGTACTTGCGGGAGATCCCGAGGAGGTCCTTGATGTCCGCCGGACCGATCTCCTTCCGCTCGTGCAGGAGCGCGACGAGCTTGTCCTGGATGGCGTCGAGCGCGTCGGCGTGGAAGAACAGGTTCTCCTTGACGCGCACGAGCCGGCGGGACTCGAGGAGAACCTGGAAGAGGTCGTGGTCCTCGTCGCCCCGCACGCCGGCGCGGCCCAGTGCGTCGGCGGCGCTCGGCGGTGCGGCGGCGGCCTCGCGGAACTCGCGCTCGACCCGGTCGACGACCGTCTGCTGCTCGGGCGTCAGGCGCACCTCGTGAGAGCCGAGCCGCACCTTGTCGCGATCGACGCGCACCGCGCCTTCCGCGTCGAGCAGGGCCAGCACGTGGGTGAAGACCCGATCGTCCGCCCCGCCCCCGCGCCCGCGGAGCTCCTCCCGAGACATGCCGGGTCGCAGCGCCTGCGCGCGATGGAACTGCTCGAGCGCGGCCAGGATGGCGGTCCGGAGCCGCGTGATGGCGTCGAGGTGCAGGAACCACTCGCGATCGACGGCCGCCACGCGGCCGGCGGCCACGAGCGCGTCGAGGAGTGCCCGGGTGCGCGGCGGGCCGAACGGCACGCGTGCCACCAGCGCACCGAACCGGACGCCGGCCACCCCCGCGTGCCGCACGTGCTCCTCCACCACGGCCTCGGCCGTGTCCGTCTCGAGCACGCGCAGGTGCGCGACGCGGGCGGGAGCCTTCACACGCATCCGGCCCGGATCGACGTCGAGCAGCGTCCCGCCCCCGATGGTCACGATCGGCGAGTAGGAGCGCACGACGAACCGGTCGCCCGGCAGCGCCACCAGCGAGGCCTCGAGACGGAACCGCGCGTATGCGCGCGCGCCGGGCGCGAGCTCGGTCACCTCGAACAGGAGCACGCGCGCCATGATCTCGCTGGTGCCGGTGTGGAACCGCACCCGATCGCGCGTCTTGAGCGGGCGCGGAGCGTCCTTCAGCAGCTCCAGGGTCCCGTCGACGAGGCTGGTCGCGAGGAGGGTGCCGGCATGGCCGACCACGTCCCCGCGCTCGACGGCGGCGCGCTCCAGCCCCTGGAGGTTCACCGCCGTGCGCTGCCCCGCGAGCGCGCGCTCCACCGGATGCCCGTGCGTCTGCAGGCCGCGGACCTTCGCGACGAGCCCGCGCGGAAAGAC
>DATBIN010000009.1:0-43594 GCA_036556925.1 Gaiella sp. | reverse complement strand
TGGGGACTCGGGTCCCAGACGCTCGCCGATGTGTTCATGCCCGACGCGGACACCCGCGAGCGGGACGAGTTCGCCCGCTTCCAGCGCCGGGTCGAGCCGGCCGAGGTCGCCGCCCGCCAGCTGGAGCTCGTCTACCGGCTGAACGCCGGACCATGGGTCGAGCGCGTCGGCGTGGCGACGCTCGTCCTGCACCGGCGCGGTGACCGCGCCATTCCGATCGCGCTCGGCCGCGACCTCGCCGCACGCATCCCCGACGCCCGGTTCGTCGCTCTCGCGGGTCGCGACCACCTCCCGTGGGTCGGCGACGTCGGCAGCATCCTGCGCGCCGTCTCCGGCTTTCTCGGGCCGGGCCTCGCGGCCGGCGCCCCGGACGGCGACGGTGTCCTCTCGGAGCGCGAGCGCGAGGTGCTCAACCTCGTCGCGCTGGGCTTCAGCGACGCCCAGATCGCAGGCCAGCTCGTCCTGAGCCCGCACACCGTGCACCGGCACGTGGCCAACGTGCGGCGGAAGCTCGGTCAGCCGTCGCGGGCGGCCGCGGTGGCCGAGGCCTCTCGCCTACGCCTGCTCTAACGACCCTCACGACTCGCCCACGTGCTCCGACGCGCCGAGCAGCCGGTCGACGGCCTCCTCGAGCAGGCCCTCTCCGGGGAGCATTGCGGCCGTCTCCCGCGCCCACTCGAGCAGGTCGCGGTCGGCACGCAGCCGCGTGAAGCGGAGGTCGCTGAGCCCCGACTGCCGCGCACCGAGGAGCTCGCCCTCGCCGCGGATCTCGAGGTCGCGCTCGGCCAGCTCGAAGCCGTCCGCCGTCTCCACCATCGCCTCCAGCCGCTCGACGGCGCCCTCCGTGAGCTCCTCGCGCTGGCGGGAGACGAGGAGGCAGTAGGACTGCTCCGCCCCGCGGCCCACGCGGCCGCGCAGCTGGTGCAGCTGTGCGAGCCCGAAGCGGTCGGCCTCCTGCACGATCATGATCGTCGCGTTCGGCACGTCGACTCCGACCTCGATCACCGTCGTGGCGACGAGCACGTCGAGCTCGCGGGCCTTGAAGGCCGCCATCACGCTGCGACGCTCCGCCGGCTTCAGGCGACCGTGCAGGCATCCCACCCGGTAGCCGCGGAGCTCGGCACGCCGCAACCGCTCGGCCTCGTCCTCGGCGGCACGGGCCACGGTCGTCTCCGACGCCTCGATCAGCGGGCAGACGACATATGCCTGGCGCCCCTCGTCGAGGTGCCGGCAGAGCCTTCGGTAGGCCTCGGAGCTGCGCTCCTCCGTCACCCACCTGGTGACGACGGGCTTGCGGTCGGCGGGCGGCGCGGCGATCTCGGACACCTCGAGGTCGCCGTACACGGTCAGCGCGAGCGTGCGCGGGATCGGCGTCGCCGTCATGTGCAGGACGTGCGGGCTGCGACCTTCCGCGAGCGCGGCCCGCTGGCCCACGCCGAATCGGTGCTGCTCGTCGACCACCGCCACGGCGAGGTCGGCGAAGTCCACCTCCTGCTGGATGAGCGCGTGCGTGCCGACGGCGATCTGCACGTCGCCGGAGGACACGAGCTGGCGCACGTTGGCGCGTTCCTTCGCCCGCAGCGCACTCGTGAGGAGCGCGACGCGCACGCCGAGCTCGCCGCAGATCCCCTCGATCGTGAGCAGGTGCTGCTCGGCGAGCGTCTCCGTCGGCGCCATCAACGCGCCCTGCCTGCCCGCCTCCACGGCGCGCAGGAGCGCGTAGAGCGCGACGACCGTCTTGCCGGCGCCGACCTCACCCTGCAGCAGCCGCTGCATGGGCGTCGTCCGCGCGAGGTCGGCGTCGATCTCGACGAGCGCCTGCTCCTGGCCGGGGGTGAGCACGAAGGGGAGCGCGCGGCGGTAACGGTCGACGAGCTCGCCGGGCGGAGGCAGCGCCGCGGCGACCTGGGACTCGCGCTCCGCCGCGCGCCGCCGCAGCGCGAGCTGCAGCGTGAGCAGCTCCTCACAGGCGAGACGGCGCCGGCCTGCCTCGGCCTCGTCGAGCGAGCGCGGCCGATGGAGCGCGACGAGCGCGTCGGCGCGAACCGGGAGCGGTGTCGCGGCCCGCAGCGACGCTCCGAGCGGCTCCCCCGCCGCCCGAGCGAAGCGAAGAGCGGCCTCGGCGATCGAGCGCAGCTGCTTCTGGGCAAGCTCCTCGCTCGCCGGATACACGGGCGCGAAGTCGGCGGTCGAGCTCGCCTCGCCGAGATCGTACGACTCGACCGCGAAGCCATAGCGGTTCGGCCGTCCGCGCAGGCGCACGTTCGTCCCCGGCACGAGCTTCGCCTCGAGCCACGGCTGGTTGAACCAGGTGGCGCGGATCTCGCCCGTCGCATCCGCGACATGCGCGGTGAGGATGTGGAGCCGCCCCCGCCGCCGTCCCGAGGCACGACGCACGACGCCTTCGATCACCGCCTCGTCCTCGCCGAAGAGCTCGCCGATCGACCGCTCCGGCACGGGGTGCTCGTACCGGCGCGGCCGATGGCCGAGAACGTCCTCGACGGTGCGCAGCCCGAGCTTCGCGAGCCGCCGCTTCGCGGTGGGGCCGACGCCGGGGAGCGTGTCCACGGAGGCGGCGAGCGCGTCGGGCCGCGGCGCCGACCAGGGACGCGGCCACGACGGAGGCGGGTCCATGCCGGAGAAGCCGGCCGGACGCTCGGTCGTCGCAGCTGCGCTGGCCACCCCGGCGAGTGTATGGCCTCGGCTCGGACGGCTCGCCAGAGCCTCACTCCGGGACACGGCCTGTCTCCGACACCGGGACACGTCCCGGCAGGCGGCTCCTGCAACCGTGCGCGCCCAGAAGCGAAGCGGCTTGTCGTCCTCTCGAGACGGAGCCGCGGCGCTCGTGGCCGGTGTCAGAGTCGGGACGCGTCCGCAGCGGGCGTGAGCCGGAGCCGCGGGACGCGCGGCCGGCCTCGCGGCGGGCCGCTCAGTCCTGCAGCCAGAAGAAGCCGACCGCGCCGGGGCCGGCATGGGTGCCGACCACCGCGCCGAGCGTCTTCACGAGCTCGATCTCCGCCTGCGGACGTGCGCGGCGGACCAGGTCGCCGAGGACCTCGACCCACTCGGGCGCGTTCGCGTGCGCGATCCCGACCCGCAGGCCGGGCGCGTCCTCGGTCGAGCCGGTGAACAGCCTGGCGAACTCCTCGAGCGCCTTCTGGCGACCGCGGACGCGTGCCACGGGCACGATCACGCCGTCCTCGAAGGACAGGATCGGCCGCACGTTGAGGATGCTTCCGGCGAAGGCGGCTGCCTTGCCGATGCGCCCACCCTTCTGCAGGTACTCGAGCGTCCCGACCGTGAAGACGATCCCGCTCGTGGCCTTGAAACGGTCGACGAGCTCGGCGAGCTCGGCGTCCGTCGTGCCGCGCTCGAGCCGCCGCTCCATCGCGAGCGCGAGCATGGCGCAGGCGAGCGAGGCGGACTCCGTGTCGACGACGCGAACCCTGTCGCCGCCCACCTCGTCGGCGGCCAGGGCCGCCGACTGGAACGTGCCGGAGAGCTTCGCCGAGATCTGGAGCGACCAGATGCGCTCGTAGCCGGCGAGCTCCTCGTACACGGCGCGGAAGTCCTGCGGGGTCGGCTGCGAGGTGGTGGGCAGCTCGGAGGCGGCGGCGAGCCGCTCGTAGAACTCCTCCGGCCGCATGTCGACGTGGTCGCGAAAGCTGTCCGCGCCGAAGCGCACGTACAGCGGCACCACACGCATGTTGGGAAAGCGCTCCGCCGCGTCCGGGAAGTCGGACGTCGAGTCCAGCACGATGGCGGTGTTCTGGGCCGTCAGCTCCATGAGACGCCGGCCGGCTCGCGCAGGGAGCTCGTCTCCACGTCGGAGGACAGTACTGCGCGCCGGCGCGCTCAGCCAGCGGCAGCGGCGACGATCGCCGCGACGAGCGTCTCGATGGGCTGCCCCTTCTCCACGATCGCCGTCGCGCCCGCGGCGGTGATCGCCTGGCGCTCGTCGGGCATCGCCTCCGCCGTGAGGCAGACGACGCTCGTGCCGGGAAAGGCCTCGAGTAGGTCGGCCGTGGCGGCGACGCCACCCGCACCGGGAAGGCGCAGGTCCATGAGCACGACCTCGGGTCGCAGCGCCCCGCAGGCGGCCAGCGCCTCGGCGCCGGATGCGACGCCTCCGACGACCTCGATCCCCGGCTGCATGTCGAGCAGGAGCTCGAGCGACGTGCGATAGACGTCGCTGTCCTCGACGAGCAGGACGCGCACCGCCACCGGCCTCACTCGGCCGCGAGGAGCAGCGGGTAGTGCGGCTGCCCGCCGTAGCGGACGTCGAGCTCGACCTCCGGGTAGCGGCTCTCGAGCCGGCCGCGCAACGCCTCCTGGTCGGGCCCTTCGACGCCGACCAGAGCGATCAGCGTGGACCGGTCGCCCGAGCCGACCAGGTGCTCCACGACCGCGTCCACGACCGCGTCGAAGTCGGCGTCGCTCGCCACGGCACGATCGTCGACGAGGCCGAACCACGAGCCCGCCTCGACGTGGACGCCGTCGACGTCCACCGTGCGCCTCGCGACCGTCACCTCGCCGGTCGAGATGTCGGCGAGCGTGTCGAGCATGGTGCGCTCGTTCTCCTCCAGCCCGAAGTCGGGGTTGAAGGACACGACGACGCCGATCCCGGCGGGTATGGAACGGGTCGGGATGACACGCGCAGGCTTCGAGACCGACTCCACGGCCAGCCTCGCGGCACCGATCACGTTGCCGTTGTTGGGCAGCACGAGCACCGCGTCGCCCGGAGCGGCCTCGACGGCGCGTGCGATCTCCTCGGTCGACGGGTTCATCGTCTGCCCGCCGTGGACGATGCGCGCCGCACCGTCGGCGAGGTCGCTGAGGATGCGGGCGTTGCCCTCCCCCGCCACCACGGCGACGAGCGCCGTGGAGCGGACGCGAAGCGGCGCGCCGGGCTCGCTGAGGCGCTCCTCGCGCGCGAGTGACTGCCGGTGCATGTTCGCGATCTCGACGTCGTCGATCACCCCGACCCGGGTGCCGACCGCCAGCGCCGCGCCGGGATCGTCGGTGTGGACGTGCACCTTCAGGGCGGCGGCGTGGCCGACGACGAGCAGCGAGTCGCCGAGCTGCCCGAGCTCGCGCTTGAGGCCGTCCGCGTCGAGCTCCTCGCCGTCCACGACGAACGTCGTGCAGTAGCGGTAGCGCGAGAGCTCCTGGTGGATGGCGTCGTCGCCGAGCTCGTCCGTCTCGACCGGGGCCTCGGGCAGCGGCTCCCCGGCCAGGGTCGCGGCGACCCCACGCACGATCTCGAGCAAGCCGGCGCCACCGGCGTCGACGACCCCGGCCTGCGCGAGCACGTCGAGCAGCTCCGGCGTCCGCTCGACGGCACGCTCGCCCCGCGCGACGACGCGCCGCAGCGCCTCGGCTGCCGGGAGGTCGCGGACGGAAGGCTCCTCGGCCTCCTCCGCCATCTCGCGGACGACCGTCAGCATCGTCCCCTCGGCCGGCTCCGGCACGGCACGATAGGCGGCGTCGCTGGCGGCGCGAAGGGCGCGGGCCAAGACGTCGCCGTCGATCGCGTCGTGCTGCCCGGCCACCGTCGCGAAGCCGCCCACGATCTGGCTCAGGATGACTCCCGAGTTCCCGCGCGCCCCTCTCAACGCGGCGTCCGCGATCTCCTGGGCGACCTCGCCGTTCGCCGCGGCCCTCGACTTCTCCAGGCGCTCGACGATCGCGCGCACGGTGAGCGTGAGGTTGGTACCGGTGTCCCCGTCCGGCACGGGGTAGACGTTGAGGTCGTCGATTCGGCGCCTGTGCGCCTCGAGGTTGGTGAGAGCTGCCCGGGCGAGCTCACGCGCTCGGTCGGCGTCCATCACGGCGATACGCCCTGCTGCACCCCGCGAGGTTAGTCGACGCGGAGGCGGGTGACGACCGCGAGGACAGGAGCCGCTGCGACGTCGGCGCGCTAGACGGCCTTGGTGACCTTGCCGGCCTTGAGGCAGCGCGTGCAGACGTAGTCGCGCGTCGGCTTGCCGTCGAGCAGGAGACGGACCCGCTGCAGGTTCGGGTTGAACCGCCGCTTCGTCGCCACCATCGAGTGGCTGCGGCTGTTGCCGACAGCGGGCTTCTTGCCGCAGATGGCGCAGACCCTGGACATGCGGCGGCGAATGGTAGCGGAACGCGGCTGCAGCACGTCCAGGCGGATGCAGCCAGGTGCCGGGCGCCTCCGGGGGCCACCCGGCCGGCGTGTCAGCGGGCGGCGGCCGCTCTCAGGTTGGCGAAGAGATCTGCCATCTCGAGGGCCGTCCGCACCGCTTCGGCACCCTTGTCGAGGCGCGCGTCGGCCTGATGCGCCCGGTCGAGCGTGAGCACGCCGAAGGCCACGGGGACGCCGGTCTCGATACCGGCGAGCTGCACTCCGGAGGCCGCCTCGGCGCAGATGAAGTCGAAATGCGGCGTGTCGCCGCGGACAACGCACCCGAGCGCGACGATGCAGGCGAAGCGACGCGTCTTGGCGAGCGCCATCGCGGCGAGCGGGAGCTCGAACGCGCCCGGCACCGGCATCACGGTGACCGAGTCGCGGTCGACGTCGAGCGCGTCGAGCTCGGCGATCGCGCTCTCGAGCAGACGCGACGTCACCTCGCCGTTGAAGCGGCTGACGACGATGCCGACGGCACGGCGCTCTCCGCGCGGGACTCCCTCGAGCACGGGGACGCCCGGCGGGATGACGAGGTCGCCCGGCGCGTGCTCCGAGCCCGCGGGCGGATGGTCGTGGCTCGGCGCCTGCTCGCCGGCCTCGTGCGCGGGCGCGACGCCGGATGCGTCCGGGCTGAGCCGGATGTCCTCCCCCGAGAGCGGCTCGTCCACCGGCTCCGGCCACCCTTCGAGCACGTTCTCCGAGGCCCGCTCGAGCTCGTCGGCCCCCTCGCCGCCGTCCGTCGGGCGCTGCTCCGTGGCCGCGCCCTCGGGGGCGGAATCCTCCTCGGTGCCCTGGCCGGGCGACCGCAAGAGGCTGCGGTCCGCCTCGTCGTCGTCGTCCCAGCGTGGGCGATCGTACGGCTCGCTCACTGCTATCTCCCGGGGCCCGTTCCTCGCTCGCGCCACATGTGCCGATCATGAACGTCGCGTCCGATGGCACCGCCGGGACGCGTGCGCTCACTGCTCCGAGACCGCATGTGGCAGATCGTAGTCGCCCGCCCGGGCGCTCAGCGGCGCAGCAGCGCCTCCACGTACTTGGCCACGACGTCGACCTCGAGGTTGACCTCGCTCCCAGGAGACAGAGAGCCGAGCGTCGTCGCCCGCAGCGTGTGGGGCACGAGGGCGACGACGAACGCACCCTCGCGCAGCTCGGCGACCGTGAGCGAGACGCCCTCGACCGTGATCGAGCCCTTCTCCACGCAGTAGCGCAGCAGGTCCGTTTCCGCCTCGACCGCCACGCGCAGCCCGTCGCCCTCACGCTCGACCGCGCGCACGCGGCCGACGCCGTCGACGTGGCCCTGCACGAGGTGGCCGCCGAGCGGCTCGCCCGCACGGAGCGCCGGCTCGATGTTGACCTCGGCCCCCTCGCGAAGAGCGGCGAGCGACGTGCGCGCGATCGTCTCCGGCACGGCGTGGAACGAGATGCGGCCGCCGTCGACGCCCTCGGCGGTCAGGCAGACGCCGTTGACCGCGACCGAGTCGCCCACCGCCGTCGTCGCCGCCGTGCCCTGCGCGGAGACCACGAGGGCGAGTCCCGCGGAGCCGCCGTCGAGGGCTTCGACGCGGCCGACCTCGCGCACGATGCCGGTGAACACGACGAGAGGCTACCGGCGAGGCGCCGGCGCCCCCGTCGCTCACGGCTCGTGGACGTACGCCTCGAGAAGCACGTCCGCGCCCACAGGCCGCGCCTCGAGCCGGCTCAGCGCGACCGGTGCGGGCAACGCCTCCAGCGCGTGAGCGCCGCCACCCGACAGCGTCGGCGCCACGAAGAGCAGCACCTTGTCGACGAGCTCCGCCACGAGGAAGGACGCCGCGATGGTGGGGCCGCCCTCCAGGAGCAGCGACTGCACGCCCTCCGCCCCGAGCGCCGCCAGCTCCTCCGCGAGGGCTCCCGTGCGCAGCTCCAGCTCCGAGCCCTGCGGCAGCGGCCCCCGGCCGAACGCGAGCCGGCGCGGCTGGCGCCGTGCGGCGACGTCGCGGGCGTCCAGACGCGGCGCGTCCGCGCGCACCGTCCCCATGCCGACGGCAACAGCGTCCGAGGCAGCCCGCAGCTCGTGCACGAGCCTCCGTGACTCCTCCCCCGACACCCAGCGGCTGCCCGGCACAGTGACCCGCCCGTCGAGCGTCACGGCGAGCTTGAGCGTCACGAAGGGCCTGCCCGCCGTGACCCACGTGCGCCACGCCTCGTTCTGGCGCCGCGCCTCGAAGGAGTCGAGGACCTCGACCTCGACGCCTGCGGCTCGCAGCCGCTCGATCCCGTCCCTGCCGGGTGTCGGGTCGCCGGCGCCGATGACGACCCTGGCCACCCCGGCCTCGATCACCGCGTCGGCGCAGGGCGGCGTGGCGCCGTGGTGCGAGCAGGGCTCGAGCGAGACGTAGAGCGTCGCGCCGCGCGCCCGGTCTGCCGCGGAGCGGAGAGCGTGCACCTCTGCGTGCGGCGCACCCCTCCGCTCGTGCCAGCCCTCGCCCACGACCTCGTCGTCGCGAACGACCACGGCGCCGACGACGGGGTTCGGATGGGTGGTGCCGCGCCCCCGCTCGGCGAGCTCGAGCGCGCGGTCGAGCCACCCGCTCACGACGCGAGCGCGACGAGGCGGCGATAGGCGCCGGCGGGGTCTCCGCTGCCGAAGACGGCGCTGCCCGCGACGAGGAGCGATGCCCCGGCGGCCCGCAGCGCGGGCACGTTGTCCTCCCCCACCCCGCCGTCCACCTGGATCGGCAGCGAGACGAGCTCGGCGAGCCGGGCGACACGACCCAGCGCGTCCGGCATGAACGCCTGGCCGGAGTAGCCGGGCTCGATGCTCATGCAGAGGACGATCTCGGCGCCGGCACGCTCCGCGCAGGCAGCCGCGTCCTCGGGGCTCGTGCCGGGGTTGAACGAGACGCCGACACCCAGTCCGAGCTCCCGCGCGCGAGCGGCGACGCCGGCGGGATCGTCGGCCACCTCCACGTGGAAGGTGACGGAGTCCCCACCGGAGGACGCGATCTCCTCGAAGTGGTGCGCGGGATCGGTGACCATCAGGTGGCAGTCGAGGATCCCGCCGGCCGCGTGGATCATCGGTGCGATGGAGCGCAGGACGACCGGGCCGATGGTGACCGGCGGCACGAAGTGGCCGTCGCCCACGTCGAAGTGGAACAGGCGCACTCCCGCCTCGAGCAGCGACTCGAGCTGCTCGCCGAGGCGGAGGAAGTCCGCCGCGTACAGGGACGGCTCCACCTCCGCGTCGCCCCGGATCCAGTCGCTCCAGCCCATGCGGCGATCTTAGGCCGCGCCGAGCGCTGCCAGGCACCGCTCGGTCACCTGGATCCTCACGGCACGCGCAGCCTCGCCACGAAGAACCCCGACGTGCCGTGCACGTGAGGCAGCGTCTGCAGGAACTCGGGGCGGCGCGGATGCGCGAAGCGCGGCCACTCGGGCCCGAGCGGGTCCGGCTCGAGCCCGGTGGCGTCGACGATCGCCTCCGACTCGTCCGCATTGACGGTGCAGACGGAGTAGGTGACGGAACCGCCGGGCCGGACCCGATCGATCGCCGCGTGCAGGAGCTCCAGCTGGAGCTCGGGCAGGGGCTCGGCCCGCCACCGCAGGTCCGGGCGCGAGGCGAGCACGCCGAGGCCGGAGCACGGTGCGTCGACGAGCGCTCGGTCGAAGCCGGTGAGATCCGGCGGCAGGTCGCGACCGTCGGCACGCACCACGCGGACGTGCGATGCCCGGAGCAGCCGCACGTTCGCCTCGAGCTCCTCCGCGCGGGCCTCGTTGACCTCGACCGCAACCACGTCTCCCGCGAGCATCGTCGTCTTGCCGCCCGGCGCGGCGCAGAGATCGAGCACCTGCTCGCCGTGCCGCGAGCCGACGACGTGCCCGACGAGCTGCGAGCCGCGGCTCTGGGGCCAGACACGGCCCTGCGCGAGCGCCTCCTCGTCGACCTCGTCGACCACCACGGCGCCGGGGAGGTCCGGGTCCGGGTCGCCGGCGACGCCGCCCCGCACGACCCGGACAGCGATCTCGGCCGGCTCGTTCTGGGCGCGCATCAACGCCCGCGCCCCGTCCGGGCCCAGATCCCGCCACCACGTCTCCGCCACCCAGTCCGGGTAGGAATGACGCAGCGCCGCGTCCGTCGGCGTCTCCTCGGAGAGCGTTTCGAGCAGCGGCACGATCCCTTCGGCGAGACGGCGCAGCACGGCGTTGGCAAAGGAGACGGCGCGCCCTGCCCCCGCCTGGCGTACGAGCTCGACCGACTCGTTCACGGCCGCGTAGCGGGGCACGCCGTCCAGGAACGCGAGCTGGTAGGCGCCGAGGCGCAGCGCCGCACGCACGGGCGGGTCGATGCGGGACACGGGCCGCCGGGCGAGCTCCGAGATGGCGTGGTCGAGGGTTCGCGCCCGCTGCACGGTGCCGTAGGCGAGCCGGCGGGCCAGCGCCCGGTCGCGGTCGTCGAGGCCCGTGGACGCGGCACGCAGCGCGCGATCGGCATAGGCGCCGTCCTCGAACACGCGGCGCACGACCTGGAACGCGACCGCACGTGCGGGCGCGACCTGGCTCACCGCAGGCCGCGCAGCCAGGCTGCGTACTCCATGCGCCGGCCGCCGTCCGGCTGCACCTCGAGCGGCTGGAACGACCCGTCCCCGGCAACGCGGGCCCGCCACACCGTGACGCCGCGCCCGTGCAGCTCCGCGCGGGCGCCGATGTGCGGCGACAGCGCGCGCACCCGCCGCACGAGCTCGTCCGCAGGGCGGGAGAGGTCGAGCTCGCGGTCGGCCGGCAGGATCTTGTCCGCGTAGGTCACTCCCTCCGTCGGCTGCGGCACGAACGTGGGCGTCCCGTCGCCGAGCACCTGGTCGAGGAGTCGCGCCGCGACCGCGGCGGCCGTGGCGTAGACGACGCCCGCGTCGTCCTCCGGGCCGATCGGGAACGACTCCTGGGCCGCGATCGGGCCCGCGTCGAGCTCCGCCACGGTGCGGTGCAGGGTGACGCCGGTCTCGCCGTCGCCGGCGAGGATGGCCCGCTCGACCGGTGCCGCGCCACGCCAGCGCGGCAGCAGGGAGGGATGGACGTTGAGCCACAGCCCCTGCTCGAGGAGGGCGTCGGGCACGATCAGGCCGTAGGCGCAGACGACGACGGTGTCCGCGCCGAGATCGAGGCCCGTGTCGAGGCGCTCGGGCTGCGCGACCCGGATGCCGAGACGCTCGGCGACGAGCTTGGCGGGAGGCGGCGTCGTGCGGCGCCCGCGGCCGCTCCGCGCATCGGGACGTGTGAGCAGGGACGTGACGTCGTGGACGCGTGCCAGCCGCTCGAGCACGTCCGCGCCGAGCGGCGCCGTCGCCGCGACGGCGATCCGCGGCACGGCTAGAGGGCGAGGCGCGGCCGGAGCAGGCCGAGCGCCTCGCGACGCGACTCCGGATCGGTGCGCTGCAGGATCAACGTGCCGTCGAGGTGGTCGATCTCGTGCTGGACGATGCGGGCCTCGAGGCCCTGGAGCTCCAGCGTGAGCTCCTCGCCGTCCACGCCGCGGCCGGCCACCGTCACCTCCAGGTGCCGCTCCACCGGGACGCGGATCGGGCCGAGCGAGAGACAGCCCTCCTCGTCGGTCTCGGCCTGCTTGCTGCGACCGGTGATCTCGGGGTTGACGACGACGCGGTCGACGCCGTCGTCGTTGAACACGAAGAAGCGGCGCAGGATGCCGATCTGCGTCGCCGCGAGGCCCGCGCCGTCGGCGTCGTGCATGAGGGCGATCATGCGCTCGCTGACTCGCGCCAACTCGTCGTCGAAGTCGTCGACGGGAGCCGCGCGCATGCGCAGCACCGGGTCGCCGTACTGCCGGATCTGGGCGAGCGCAAGGCGCCGCCGGAGAACCTGCTCGGCCGCCTCACGGGACTCCTCGTCGGGCCCGACCTCGGCCTCCACGGCCGTTTCCTGCTCGTCGCGCACGCGCTCGCTCACCGGGCGAGTCTAGCCACGCCGGCGCGCGGGACGGCGTGCCGGCTTGCGCGCGCCAGGCCGGATCGGCGCTCGGATAGAGAACGGCCTGGGTCGCTCGTCCACGCGGGCGATTGTAGGACGACGGGAGGCCGTCGCCCGGGCCGCCCACACGTGGCTCAGAGCGACTGCGGATCGACGTCCACGACCGCGGTCAGGCCGTCACGGCGCATCGCCGGCGCCGCCGCGGCCAGCAGCGTCGCCGCGCGCCGCGCCAGGCGGCGCGGCTCCGACGTCTTCGCAAGCAGCTGCGACCGGTGGCGGCCCCGCAGCCGCAGCAGCGGCGCCGGGCCGAGCAGGTCGGCGCCCAGGTCCTCCAGGCCGACACGGAGCTCGCCCAGCAGCGCCTGGGGCGCGTCGGCGGAGGCACCGGACGCGAGCACCGAGACCAGGTGCCGGAAGGGCGGGTAGCCGAGCGCCCGGCGGCGCTCGAGCTCGCCTGCGAGAAATCCCGCCACGTCGTGTCGCACGGCGAACTCGAACGGCAACGCATCCGGCTGGAACGTCTGGACGAGGACGAGGCCGGGCGCGTCGCGGCCGCTGCGCCCTGCGAGCTGGGTGACGAGCTGGAAGCTGCGCTCGTCCGAGCGGAAGTCCGGCAGCGCGAGCCCGGTGTCGGCATCGACGACGGCGGCCAGCGCGACGCCGGGCACGTGATGACCCTTGGCCACCATCTGCGTCCCGACGAGCACGGCGCGGTCTGCAGCCCGGAAGCGGGCCAGCGCCTCCTGAAGCGCGCCCGGGCGCGCGACGGCGTCGGCGTCGAGCCGGATCCGCTCGAGCTCGGGGAGGCGCTGCGCCAGCTCCGCTTCGAGGCGCTGCGTTCCTGCACCGACCCGTGCGAGATCGCTCGACGCGCAGGACGGGCACGCCTCGGGGACCGTCTCGCTGTAGCCGCAGTGGTGACAGTGCAGGCGTCCGTCCCGGTGCAGCGTGAGGGCGACGTCGCACTGCCCGCACCGCCGCGTGTGGCCGCACGCACGGCAGTGCAGCGCGGGAGCGACGCCGCGCCGGTTGAGCAGGAGGATCGCGCGGCCGCCCTCGTCCGCGATGCGGCCGAGCTCTCCCAGCAGCGGCGCCGACAGCGGGTAGCCCGCCTCGCGACGCAGGTCGACGAGGCGGACGCGGGGCATCGGCGCCCCGATCCGCGTGCCGAGGGTGAGGCGCTCCAACCGCTCCCAGCTCTCGGGGCGGGGCGTCGCGCTTCCGTAGACGGCGACGGCGCCCTCGAGCGCGGCGCGCTTCGCCGCCACCGTCCGAGCGTCGTACCGCGGGTCGGACCCCTGCTTGAACGCCGCGTCGTGCTCCTCATCGACGACGAGCAGCCCGACGCCGCGCATCGGCGCAAAGACCGCCGACCGGGCGCCGACGACGACCCGCGCCTCGCCGCGCGCGACGCGGTCGCGCTCGTCGCGCCGCTCGGCATCGCCCAGCCCGGAGTGCAGCACGGCCACCGTGTCGCCGAACCGCTCGCGGAAGCGTCCCACGGTCTGGGGCGTGAGAGCGATCTCGGGCACGAGCACGATCGCGCCGAGGCCGCGCGCCAGGACGGCCGCGCACGCCTGCAGGTACACCTCGGTCTTGCCGCTCCCCGTCGGCCCCGCCAGGAGCACGTGCGCTCCGAGCCCTTCGTCGAGGGCGGACACGATGCGGCGCACGGCGGCGGTCTGGTCGGCGGTCAGCTCGCCGGGCCGGGGCTCGCCGAGCAGGGCCTCCCGGCTCGCCGGGGAGGCACGCGAGCCGCGCGGCCTGCGCCGGAAGGGCGCCACGAGCTCGAGCGCGCGCGCGGGCGTCGACCCGTAGTAGTCGGCGATCCACAGGGCGAGGTCGACGAGCGTGGCGGGAATCTCGTCGAGCGTGCGCCCGACCGGCGCCGGCTCGATCCCCTCCGGCGCCTCCACCCCCACCTCGGAGACGACGCCCCGCGTCTGCACGCGGCCGAGACGGACCGCCACGACCGCCCCTTTCGCCACTCCCTCGGGGATCTCGTAGGTGAACGGACGGGTGAGCGAGCGCGTGGAGACGAGTGGATACACCTCGGCCAGCGGCATGCCGCCGAGACTAGCCGCCTCCCCGGCGTGCGACCGGCACGCGCGACGCTCTCGACACGAAGCCGACACACGGCCGTGGCGGAGCGGCCGCTAGCGTGCCGGTAGGGGAGCTCGCGCCCCCATGTGGGGGGATGGACCGACGCCGGCGCGGTCGCCGCGACCGCCGCGCGCGCGTGAGCGGGCGAGAAAATCCCGTGCGAGGGCCACCGGATGGCTGTAAGGTCTTCCTTACATGACGTGCTCGATGATCCGTCTCGAGGGCGTACGGAAGAGCTTCGGCCCCGTCGTCGCGGTCCGCGAGGCCACGCTCTGCGTGGAGCGCGGCGAGGTCGTGGCCCTTCTCGGCCCCTCCGGCTGCGGGAAGACGACGCTGCTCCGCCTGATCGCCGGCTTCGAGCGGCCCGACGCGGGAACGGTGGAGATCGACGGCCGGCCCGCCGCCGGCGGCACGACCTGGGTTCCGCCCGAGCGTCGGCGGGTGGGCATGGTCTTCCAGGACTACGCGCTCTTTCCCCACCTGACCGTGGCGGCCAACGTCGGCTTCGGGCTGTCACGCGCCGAGCGCGCCGAGCGCGTCCCGGAGCTGCTCGAGCTCGTCGGCCTCGAGGGGCTCGGGGGCAGGTACCCGCACGAGCTCTCGGGGGGTCAGCAGCAGCGCGTCGCCCTCGCCCGCGCGCTAGCGCCCGCGCCGGAGGTCGTCCTGCTCGACGAGCCGTGGTCCAACGTCGATCCGCACTTGCGCGAGTCGCTCCGCGCGGAGGTGGCAGGCGTGCTCCGGCCCCTGGGGGTCACCGCCGTGCTCGTGACGCACGACCGCGAGGAGGCCTTCTCGCTGGCCGACAGGATCGCCCTCGTCCGTGACGGCACGGTGGTGCAGGAGGGCACGCCGGAGGAGCTCTACTTCGCGCCCGCGTCGCGCTGGGCGGCGGAGTTCGTGGGCAGCGTCAACGTGCTCACGGGCCAGGTCGAGGGTGGCACCGTGCACACCTCGCTCGGCACGTTCTCCGCCAACGGCGCCGCGGGGGCGACAGAGGTCGAGGTGCTCGTCCGCCCGGAGCTCCTCGAGCTCCGGCCCGACCGCGACGGCGAGGGCGAGGTGGTCGGGCGCGAGTTCCGCGGCCACGACGTCTTCTACCGGGTGCGCGTCGACGGCGTGGAGCTCGTCTCGCACCGCCCGTCCACCGAGGTCGTGCCGCTGGGAGCGCGCGTGTCGATTCGGCTGCACGACGGCCGCATCCCGGTTTTCCACTGACACCCGCAGCGGCGCCGACTGTGTAAGGTGCGCCGCATTCATGAAGTGCGGCGTGCCTTACATGGAGGCGAGGTGAGCAGGGTCGCGCGTGCCGTCGTCCTGGCGGCGGCGGTGGCTGCGACCGTCGCCGCGTCGGGCTGCGGCGGTGGGTCGAGCGGCCCCCTGACGGTGTACTCCGGCCGGGAGGAGGAGCTCGTGGCGCCCCTCTTCGAGCGGTTCACGGACGAGACGGGGATCGAGGTCGAGGTTCGCTACGGCGACAGCGCCGAGCTCGCCGCGACCATCGCCGAGGAGGGCGGCAACTCGCCGGCGGACGTGTTCTTCGCGCAGGACCCGGGCTCGCTCGGTGCCGTGGGGTCGCAGCTGGAGCAGCTGCCCGACGAGACGCTCGCGCGTGTCGACGAGCGCTACCGGGACGACGAGGGCCTCTGGGTGGGCACCTCGGGGCGCTCGCGGGTGATCGTCTACAACACGGACGAGCTCGGCGCAGACGAGGTGCCCGACTCGATCGACGAGCTCACGGACCCGGTCTGGAAGGGCCGCATCGGCATCGCGCCGACCAACGCCTCCTTCCAGGCGTTCGTGACCGCGCTGCGCCTCTCCGGGGGCGAGGAGAGGACACGACGGTGGCTCGAGGGCCTGCAGGCGAACGAGCCGAAGACGTACGAGAAGAACACGCCGATCGTCGAGGCGGTCGCGGCGGGAGAGGTCGACCTCGGGCTCGTGAACCACTACTACCTGTACCTCGTCAAGCAGGAGCAGCCGAATGCCCCGATCGCGAACCACTTCCTGCGCGCAGGCGATCCCGGCGCGCTCGTGAGCGTGGCCGGCGCCGGGGTCCTGTCGAGCAGCGACAGGCAGGACGATGCCCGGCGCTTCGTCGCCTACCTCCTCTCCGACGGGGCGCAGCGCTTCTACGTCGACGAGGCCGCCGAGGCCGAGTACCCGCTCGTGGCGGGCATCGCGCCGAAGGAAGGGCTGCCGCCTCTCGACTCCCTCACCGGGCCGCCGGTGGACCTCGCGAGCTTCGGCCCGGAGCTCGAGGCGACCGTCGAGCTCCTGCGCGAGACCGGATACCTGACGTGAGCCCGGGAGCGGGGGCGCGCGCCCCGCTCCTGCTCGTCCTCGCGGCGGGCATCGTCGTCGCCGCGCTCCTGCTCCCGCTGGCGTACCTCGTCGTCCGTGTCGCCGACGGCGGCGGCGCGGCGCTCGAGATCCTGTGGGAGCGCTCCACGTGGTCGCTCGTTCGCAACACCGTGGCGCTCGTCTTCGGCGTCGTGACCGCCGCGGTCCTCGTCGGGGTGCCGCTCGCCTGGCTCGTCACCCGCACGGACCTGCCGGGAGCGCGGCTCTGGGCGGTGGCCGGCGCCCTGCCGCTCGTGATCCCGAGCTATGTCGCCGCGTTCTGCCTGCTCGGCTTCTTCGGCGAGCGCGGGCTGCTGGCGGACGCGCTGGGCGTGGAGCGGCTCCCGGACGTCACGGGGTACTGGGGTGCCCTCATCGCGCTCACGCTGTCCACGTACCCCTACGTGTTCATGCTCGCCCAGGCTGCGCTCCGTGACCTCGACCCGTCGCTCGAAGAGGCGGCGCGCGGCCTCGGGGTCTCCCGGGCGAGCACGTTCCGTCGCATCACGCTGCCGGCGCTGCGGCCCGCCGTGGGCCTCGGCGCCCTGCTCGTCGCCCTGTACACGCTGTCCGACTTCGGCGTCGTCTCGCTCATGCGCTACGACGCGCTCACCCGCGCCATCTACGTCCAGTACCGGAGCCTCTTCGACCGCACGCCGGCGGCGACGCTGGCGCTGCTGCTCGTCGGGCTCACGGCCGTCGCGCTGACGATCGAGTACCGGACGCGGCGGCGCGGCCGTCTCTACCGGACGAGCCCCGGGGTCGCGCGCCGCCCGCCGCCCATCCGCCTGGGACGCTGGAAGGCGCCGGCTCTGGCGTTCTGCAGCGTCGTCGTCGGACTCTTCCTGATCCTTCCCGCCGGAGTGCTCGGCTACTGGCTCGCGCGGGGCATCGTCAACGAGCGCGCGCTGGAGGCGCCGTGGAGCGCGACGCTCCACTCGCTCACGGCGTCGGCGCTCGCCGGGCTGGCCGCCGTGCTCGCCGCGCTGCCGGTGGCCGTGCTCGCGCTGCGCTACCCCTCGCGCAGCTCCCGGCTCCTGGAACGCCTGTCGTACGCGGGCAACGCGCTCCCGGGCCTCGTCATCGCCCTCGCGCTGGTCTTCTTCGCCGCACGCTACGCGACGCCCGTGTACCAGACGCTCGCGCTCCTCGTCTTCGCCTACGTGGTGCGCTTCTTCGCGCAGGCGCTGTCGGGCACCGAGTCGGCGCTCGAGCGCGTGAGCCCGCGCTACGAGGAGGCCGCTCGGGCCCTGGGTCGAGGCCCTCTGCGCACGCTCGCGCTCGTCACCGCTCCCCTGGCGCGCTCGGGACTCGTCGCGGGCGGGGCCCTCGTCTTCCTGTCGGCCATGAAGGAGCTCCCGGCCACGCTGCTGCTCCGCCCGATCGGCTTCGAGACGCTCGCCACCGAGATCTGGAAGCTGACGCAGGTCGCCGCCTACTCGCGGGCCGCACTGCCCGCGCTGATGCTCGTCGCCGTCTCAGCGCCGGTCCTCTTCCTCGTCTCCCCCGGGCGGCGCGTGGAGTCTGCGGGCGGTGGGTAGAGTGGAGCCCGTGGCGCACGGACACGGCCATTCGGTCGACGAGTACCTGGAGACGATCTACTTCCTCGCCTTCCCGATCGGCGAGTACCGGCCGGCCACGGGCACCACGGCGATCGCCTCCCGCGTCGCCGAGATGCTGGGCATCTCGCGCGCCTCGGCGGGCGAGATGCTGAAGCGGCTGGAGGCGGAGGGGCTCGTCGAGCGCGGCGAGCAGCGCGAGGCGATCCTCACCCCGGCCGGCGCCGAGCGCGCCAAGCGCGTCGTCCGCAAGCACCGCATCATCGAGCGCTTCCTGACCGACTTCATGGGCTACACGCCCTCGGAGTCGCACGTGCAGGCGGACGAGCTCGGCGACACCTTCACGGACGACATGATCGAGCGCATGAACGAGCGGCTGGGACACCCCGACCGCTGCCCGCACGGCTGGCCGGTGGAGCCGGAGACGGAACAGGTCGAGAACGCGGGGCTGCTCTCGCTCGCAGACGTCCCCGCCGGCCGCTCGGGCGAGATCGTGCGCCTCGCGGAGCACGACGGCGACCTGCTCCACTGGTTCTACGACGAGGGCTTCGTCCCGGGCACGTTCGTCGAGGTGCGCGAGGCGCAGCCGGCGGCCGGACAGCTCAAGGTGTCCATCGACGGCGCCGAGCGCTCCATCGCCGAGAAGGCGGCCCAGGGCCTGTACGTGCGCCCCGCCGCCTGACTCCCGGCGGCGGGACATCGCGGCAGGCCCGGCGACCGCCTGCGCTGTCGGGACCCACGGGTGGGCCCCGACAGCCTTCGGAGCGCTCAGACCGGCTGCGTGAAGCTCGCCGGCGCTCCGCCCGCCTCGGGCGGTGTGCCGAAGCCGGGGAATCCGTGCCGTTCGAAGCCCATCCTCGGGCCGTCGAAGAAGCCCATCTTGGAACCGCCGAACATGTGTCGTCCGTGCTCGCCGTTGACGAGCGCCGTGAGACGCTCCTCCAGCCCCTCGGCGATCGCGTCCGCCTGCGTCCGGGTCAGCTTGCCGGCGCCGACCGCGGCGTCGAGATCCTTCTTCGCGGCGGCGACCATGGCGTCGACGAGACCGGCGACCGCCTTGCCCTGCTCCTTCGCGACCTCCGCCAGCGTGGAGCCGGAGCGGAGCTCCGTGCGCAGCTCGGCCTCGGTGAGGCCGAGGTACGACGCTGCTGCGTCCAGCTGGAGCGGCCCGCCGCCGAAGACGTGGTGCCCGCCGAAGAGCTTCGGCCCGCCGAAGAGGAGCGGGTAGTCGCTCTGATCGATCCGCTCCTTGAGCGCCCTGGCCTCGTCCTCGGTCAGCTTGCCGGCCTCGAGCGCCTCGTCGACGCGGTTCTTGAGCGCCGTCTTGAGCGCCGCGCTGAGCTCGGTCGCGGTCACGCCGAGCTCCTTCGCCGCATCGTCGAGGATCTTCTGCCGCTCCTGGCTCGGCGAGTCGGCCCGCGTCGCCGCGACGGCACCTCCGGCGCCGACCACCGCGAGGAGCGCTACCGCGCCCGCCGCCAGCTTCCGTGTCCGCTTCTTGTCCATGCCTTCTCCTTCGCTCGTGTCGTCGATTGCAGCACCCGGACCTAAGAGGCGTCTAAGACGTGGCGCCCCGGGCTCTCACGACGGCCGTGAGGCCAGGGTCACGGAGGCGGTCCTGCTCACGCCGGCACGGACGTACGTGACCGTGATCACGTCGCCCGGACGCTTCGCGTCCACGAGCCGGCGCAGGTCCGCAGCCGAGCGCACGGCGGTTCCGTCGATCTTCGTGATCACGTCGCCGCCGGTCGGGACCTCCTCCCCGTCCACCGTCCTGGTCGTCGTGGCGGCACGCAGGCCCGCATCCGCTGCCGGCGTGCCCTCACGCACCGCCGTCACCGCGACGCCCCGAGGGACGTCGAGCGCCGCGGCAGCCGCGGCCGAGATCGTCGCGACGGAGACGCCCAGGTAGGCGTGCTCCACGGAGCCGTCGGCGATCAGCTGCTCCGCGACGGAGCCGACGGTGTTGGAGGGGATGGCGAAGCCGACGCCGTCGTTGCCGCCGGCCTCGCTCTCGATCTGGGCGTTGACGCCGATCACCTCGCCCTGCAGGTCGAGCAGCGGGCCGCCCGAGTTGCCGTGGTTGATCGCGGCGTCCGTCTGGATGGCACTGTCGATGGCAAAGCCGTTGGGCGACTCGATCTCGCGGTCGAGCGCGCTGACGATCCCGCTCGTCACCGTCTCCTCCAGCCCGAACGGGCTGCCGATGGCGACAACGCCGTCCCCGACCGCGAGAGCGCTCGAGTTGCCGAGGGCGAGCGGCTGCAGCAGCGAGGCGGGAGCGTCGACGTCGAGCACGGCGACGTCGGTGGACGGGTCCGTGCCGACGACCTGCGCCTTGTACGCAGCGCCGTTCCAGAACCGGACCGTGATCGTCTCTGCGCCGTCGACGACGTGCTGGTTCGTGACGACGTGGCCCTGCTCGTCGTAGACGAAGCCGGATCCCTGTGCCTGCTGCTGCCCCTGGCCGCCACCGTCGAACGGGAACGGCGACGCGCCGCTGCTCGTGACCGTGACCTCGACGACGCCCTTGCGCGCGCGGCGGTAGACCTCTCCGACGGAGAGCGACGTCTGCAACGCCGCCGGCTGCGCCTGTGGCGGGCTCGCGGGCGAGGCCTCGCGGACCACCGTCGTCTCCCCGACGCCCAGCGCGGCGTAGGTTCCGGCGCCGGCCGCGGCGCCCGCCAGGGCGGCGACGACCGCCGCCGAGGCGACGGTCGCTCTGGTCGTGTTCATGCTCGTTCCTTTCGTCGTCGTCTTCTCTCCCCAAGCGAAGCACCGGGCCCTAAGAGCCCCCTGAGAGCGGCCTAAGGAGGAGGTAAGAGCGACGAGCGACCGGCCGCGGGGCCGCCTCTTACCCCGCTCTTAGGCCGTGTCGCGACCATGCGGGCATGACGTCCTGGACGACCTGCGCCCACGGCACGCGGCCCGCGCGCGGGGCCACAATGAGGCCATGGCCCGGATCCTCGTAGTCGACGACGACGAGGCGGTGCGCGAGTCGCTCCGGCGGGCGCTCCGGCTCGAGGCGTACGACGTCGAGCTGGCCACGGACGGCGACGAGGCGCTCGAGCTGCTGGAGGGCCACGGGCCCGAGCCCGACGCGGTCCTGCTCGACGTGTCCATGCCGCGGCTCGACGGACTCGAGGTGTGCCGGCAGCTGCGTCGCGGCGGCAACCGGGTTCCGGTGCTCATGCTGACCGCGCGGGACGAGATCTCCGACCGCGTGGCGGGCCTCGACGCGGGCGCCGACGACTACGTCGTCAAGCCGTTCGCGCTCGATGAGCTCCTGGCGCGCGTGCGCGCGCTGCTGCGCCGCTCGAACGGCGGCGGCGACCGCCTCGCCTTCGCCGACCTGGAGCTCGACACGGCGACGCGGGAGGTGCACCGCGGCGGCGAGCCGATCGAGCTCACCCGCACCGAGTTCGCGTTGCTCGAGCTCTTCCTGCGCAACCCGCGCCAGGTGCTCACCCGCTCGATCATCTTCGAGCGCGTGTGGGGCTACGACTTCGGCTTCGGCTCCAACTCCCTGGACGTGTACATCGGCTACCTGCGCCGCAAGACGGAGCAGGGAGGGCGACCGCGCCTGATCCAGACGATCCGCGGCGTCGGCTACGCCCTGCGGGAGCGATGAGCTTCCGCACCCGCCTCACCCTGGCCGCGGCCGTCGCCGTGGCCGTCGCCGTGGTCGCCGCGTCGGCGATCACGTACCTCGTCGTCCGCGGCGAGCTCCGCGGCCAGATCGACGAGGCGCTGCGCTCCCGCGCCGCGACGACGCGACTGCGCATCGTGGAGGACCCGCGCACGGGCCGCCGCTTCCTCGACATCCCGCCGCCGATCCTCGGGGGCGCACCCGGCTACACCCAGCTCGTCACCTCCGACGGCCAGACGATCCGGCCGCTCGGGGAGGCCGTGCGCCTGCCCGTCTCCGACCGCGACCGCGCCGCGGCTGCAGGGGCCCAGGGCGCGTTCTTCTCGGACGCGCACGTCGCCGGCACGCACGTGCGCGTGCTGACGCTGCCGCTCGGCGAGGGCTACGCACTGCAGATCACCCGCCCGCTCAACGAGGTGGACGGCGCGCTCGCCACCATCCGGCGCTGGCTGGTCGCGGTCGCCCTCGGCGGGGTGCTGCTCGCGGCTGCGCTCGGGCTCGTCGTCGCCCGCGCCGCGCTCGCGCCCGTGCGGCGCCTGACGCGCACGGCGGAGGAGGTCACGGAGACGCACGACCTGTCGCGGCGCATCGAGACCGAGGGCGACGACGAGCTGTCGCGCATGGCACGCACGTTCAACACGATGCTCGCGGCGCTCGAGGACTCCTCCGAGGCGCAGCGCCGGCTCGTCGCGGACGCGTCGCACGAGCTCAGGACGCCACTGACGAGCGTGCGGACGAACATCGAGGTGCTGGCGCGCGAGGACGGCCTTCCGGCCGAGGAGCGCGAGCAGATCCTGCGCGACGCGAGCCGTCAGCTGACGGAGATGAGCGCGCTCGTGGCGGAGCTCGTGGAGCTGGCCCGGGGCGATCACCTGGAGTCGTCGGAGCCCGAGGACGTGCGCCTCGACCTCGCCGCGGCGGAGGCGATCGAGCGCACGCGGCGCAACTGGCCGGGCGTGGACTTCGAGTCGCGCCTGGAGGAGTCGGTGGTGCGCGGCGTGGCGCCGTCGATCGAGCGGGCGCTCTCCAACCTGCTGGACAACGCCGCCAAGTGGAGCCCGCCGCAGGGGGTCATCGAAGTCGGGGTGAGCGGAGGCGAGGTCACCGTCCGCGACCACGGCCCCGGGATCGCCGAGGACGACCTCCCGTTCGTCTTCGACCGCTTCTACCGCGCCCCGGCGGCGCGCGGAATGCCCGGCTCGGGCCTCGGGCTCGCGATCGTGCGGCAGGTGGCGGAATCGCACGGCGGCTCCGTCCGCGCCGAGGCCGCCGACGGCGGCGGCACGCGCGTGCAGCTCACGCTGCCCGTGGAGCAGCCTGCCGAAGCCGTCTCGTCGTCGCCCTCTACGAGCGCTGGACGCCCATCGTGATGGCGCCGACGTAGCCGCCGCCGCCCGGGCGGAGCGCGAGCATCGAGCGCCTGCCGCCGTTCCGGTACACGCTGTCGACGGCGTTGCGCGTGTCGCGGTTCGGCCGCCTCGTGTACGGCGCGCGCCGGTAGACCCTGTCCGTCAGCGCGTCGGGAAAGTAGAGCTGCCCCGTGTGGGCGATGTTGCCGCCCAGCGAGACCGTGACGTGGATGTGGACGGTGCGCCCGCTGTACCAGCCCGGATAGATCGTCCGGAACGTGGCGAGCCCCTTCGCATCGGCGCGCTGGATGCCCCGGAGGAACGTGAGCCCCTCCGTCTGCTGGACGTCCGTGCCGGAGTAGACGCCGCCCGCGTCGCAGTGCCAGATGTCGACGGCGGCGCCCCTGATCGGCTTGCACGTCGAGACGTCGACGACCGTCAGCCGCAACGTGAGGGGCGTGCCGGGCTTCCCCTCCGTGATGTTGCGCCGGACCTTGTCGCCCTCGAGGTAGTAGGGGCCCGCGGTCTGCTCCGGCGCCAGGACGCAGGTGACGGCGCCCGACGCCACGCCGGCCGGGCCGGCGCTCGCGTCCGCGGCCTCCGGCGTGCCCTCCGCGGAGGCGGCCCTCCAGCCCGCGGCCGCGACCGCGGCAGCGACGGCGCCGCCGAGCGAGACCAGCGTGGAGCGGCGCGTGGCGCGGAGGCCTGGGTGTTCGGTCTCGTTCATGCCGGCGACGATAGCGACGCAATGTGAGAACGATCTGAGAATGCCCGCGCGACGGCCTTGTGCTCGGCGGGGCGGAGGCCCACAATACCCGTGGGTGGAGGGAGCCTCGACACGATGAAGGTGCTGTTCTCGTGCGCCGTGCTCGTCGCGGCCGCATGTGTGCTCGTGGGCGCGGGCGGCGCGCCGGCGGCCGACGGCAACGGCAGCGGCACCTCACGCTGCGAGCGCATGTGGGCCAAGCTCGCCGAGAAGCGCGGCGTCACGGTCGAGCAGCTCCGCGCCCAGTGGCGGGCGAAGGCAGCCGAGCGCATCGACGCCGCCGTCGCGAAGGGCCGGCTCGGCGCAGCGCGCGCCGCGGAGCTCAAGGCGCGGCTGGCGAAGCTCACCGGGTGTCCGTCCGGCGAGCGCAGGGCGCACCGAACGCCGAAGCAGCACCGCGGCGGGTTCATGGCCTCCGCCATCGTGCGGACGACGTCGACCTTCCTCGGGCTCTCGCCCGCCCAGCTCAGGGCGGAGCTCCTCGAGGGGACGACGCTGGCGACCCTCGCCGAGAAGCAGGGGAAGAGCGTGAGCGGGCTCAAGGCGCTGTTCCTCGGGCCCTTCACGGCGAGGCTCGACGCCGCCGTCGCCAAGGGCCGGCTCAAGCCCGAGTGGCGCGATCGCATGGTCGCCGGCTACACGAGGTTCGTGGACGCGCTCGTGACGCGGTCGTTCGGCGCGAGGGCGAAGGCCGCCTAGCGCCGCACGGCGAGCCCGCGCCCGCCTCCGCGCCGGTCGCGAACGCGTCGCTGTCCCGTGGATCGTCGGCCGGCGGCTCGAGCGCGCCGGCCGGAAGAGCACTACGCGGGAGCGGCGACCCCGAGACCGGCCGCGGCGCGCAGGAGCTCTGCCTTGTCGGTCCGCTCCCAGGTGAAGTCCCTGTCGTCACGGCCGAAGTGGCCGTAGGCGGCCGTCTTGGCGTAGATCGGCCGGGTCAGATCGAGGTCGCGGATGATCGCGCCGGGGCGCAGGTCGAAGTGCTCGCCCACGAGACGCTCGATCGTCTCCACGGGCACGGCCTCGGTCCCGAAGCACTCCACGTTGAGGCTCATCGGGTGGGCGACGCCGATCGCATAGGCGACCTGGAGCTGGCAGCGCTCGGCCAGGCCCGCGGCGACGACGTTCTTCGCCGCGTGTCGCGCAGCGTAGGCAGCCGAGCGGTCCACCTTGGTCGGGTCCTTCCCGGAGAAGGCCCCGCCGCCGTGCGGGGCGGAGCCGCCGTAGGTGTCGACGACGATCTTGCGACCGGTCAGCCCCGTGTCCCCCATCGGGCCTCCGATGACGAACTTCCCGGTCGGGTTCACGTAGAGGAAGTCCTTCTCGCCGAGCCGGGCGGGCTCGAAGAGGCCCCGGTAGTCGGCGTGCAGGATCGGCTCCACGACGTGCTCGAGCAGATCGGGCTTGAGCAGCGTCTCGACGTCGAGCCCGGCGCGATGCTGCGTGGAGATCAGGATCCGGGTGATCTCGACCGGACGCTGCCGGCCGTGCTCGTCGACCTCGTAGCGCACCGTCACCTGCGACTTGCCGTCGGGGCGCAGGTACGGCAGCACATCCGCCTTGCGCACCTCGCACAGCCGCTTGGTGAGCTTGTGGGCGAGCATGATCGGGAGCGGCATGAGCTCCTCGGTCTCCCGCGTGGCGTAGCCGAACATCATCCCCTGGTCGCCCGCGCCGAGGTGGTCGAGGGGGTCGGTGTCGCCGTGCTGTGCCTCGAACGACTCGTCGACGCCCTGCGCGATGTCGGGCGACTGCTCGTCGATCGCGACCACGACGCCGCACGTCTCGTAGTCGAAGCCGTACTTCGCCCGCGTGTAGCCGATCTCCGCGATCCGCTCGCGGACGATGCTGCGGACGTCGACGTACGTGTCCGTCGTGATCTCGCCGGCGACGACGACCAGCCCCGTGGTGACGAGCGTCTCGCACGCGACCCGGCCGGAGGGGTCGTCCGCGAGCACCGCGTCCAGCACCGAGTCGGAGATCTGGTCGGCGATCTTGTCGGGGTGGCCTTCGGTGACCGACTCGGACGTGAACTCGAAGGAGCGTGTAGCCATCCTCGGCGGAAGGCTACACCCCTGCCGACGTTCGCTCCCTGTAGGGGAGGGATATATCCCGCCCCTACAGGATATGGGCGCTCATTCCGTGGTCGGTTCGCGGCGCATGAGCTGTGCGACCAGGTCGGTCAGCGGCGTGCCCTCGAGCACGGCGCACACGCCTTCGGTGATCGGCATCTCCACGCCGAGACGGTGGGCCAGGTCGCGGAGCACGGGCGCCGTGGTGAGGCCCTCGACGACCTGGCCGATCCGCGAGACCGCCTCCTCCGGCGTGGCGCCCTGCGCGATCAGCTCGCCGGCCCGGCGGTTGCGGCCGACGGGCGACCAGCAGGTGACGATGAGGTCCCCCATGCCGGCGAGGCCGGCGAAGGTCTCCGGCTTCGCGCCGGCGGCGTCGGCCAGCCGCCGCATCTCGGCGAGCCCCCGGGAGACGAGCGCCGCCTTGGCGTTGTCGCCGAGCCGCAGGCCGTCCGCCCCTCCCGCCGCGAGGGCGATGACGTTCTTGGCGGCCGCGCACAGCTCCACGCCGACGACGTCGTCGCTCACGTAGACGCGGAACGTCGTCGAGTTGATCGCTGCCTGGAGGGCCGAGACGAGCTCCGCGTCGTCACTCGCGATCACCGCAGCGGCCGGCAGCCCCGCGAGGATCTCGTCCACCATGTTCGGGCCGGAGAGCACGGCGACGCTGCGGCCGCGGACGAGCGTCGACAGGCGGTTCCCGCTGGCGGGGTGGAGCCCCTTCGTGAGGCTGAGGAGCGGCGCGCCGCCGGGGAGGGGCGCGACGACGTCGGCGAACGCCTTGCTCGGCACGGCCACCACCACGAGCTCCGCCGCGACGACTGGAGCGGACGGCACTGTCGTCGCCTCGACGCCGCTCAGGTCGGCCGTCTGCGCGTAGCGCGGATTGCGAGCGGTGCCCGCGATCGCTGCTGCCTGCTCCGCGTCGCGGCAGGCGATGGTGACCTCGTGTCCTCGGTCCCGCAGGAGCACGGCGAACGCGGTGCCCCAGGACCCGCAGCCGACCACGACGATCCGCACGACGAGCTCCTTCGCCCCTACGACCGCATGAAGTCGATCGACACGGGCACGCCCTCGAGGTCGAAGCGGCGGCGCAGCTCGTTCTCGACCCAGTAGCCGTAGTCGCGGGTGACGAGGCTCGGGTCGTTGACGAACACCCGCAGCCGCGGCGGGCGCACGCCGGTCTGGGTGCCGTAGAGGAGCTTCAGGCGCCGTCCGCGGCCCTGCGGGCCGGGCCGGGCCTCTCGCAGCTCCCCGAGCGCGCGGTTGAGGGCGGGGGTCGGGATGCGGGCGACGTGCTTGGCGAACAGCGCCTCCACGTGGTCGAGCAGGCGCATGAGCCCGCGGCCGGTCTTCGAGGACACCGCGACGGCCGGGGGCCGCTGGCGGAGGCGGCGGTTGAGGAGGCCGCGCGTCTCCTGCAGGTCGACGGAGGACACGTCCCACTTGGAGAGCACGACAAGCGTCGAGCATCCCGCCTTGCGGGCGACGTCGGCGACGGCGAGATCCTGCTCCACGACGCCCTCGCTCGCGTCGACGAGCACGAGAGCGACGTCGGCACGTGCCGCAGCGTCGAGCGCCCGCAGCTCCGAGTAGTACTCGATGCCCTGGCGCTGGCGGCGCTTGCGCCGCAGGCCGGCCGTGTCCACGAGGACGAACGTCGTCTCGTCCCGCCGCAGCACCGTGTCGATCGCGTCGCGCGTGGTGCCGGGCACCTCCGACACGATCACGCGTTCCCGCCCCACCAGGGCGTTCAGGAGCGACGACTTGCCGACGTTGGGACGGCCGAGGATCGCCACCCGGATCGCCTCCTCCCCCACCACCGGCTCGGCCTGTTCGGGCAGCCTGCCCACGATCTCGTCCAGCAGGTCGCCGGTCCCGTGCCCGTGGAGGGCCGAGAGCGGACGCGGCTCGCCGAGCCCGAGGCGGTGGAACTCGAGAGCGTCGAGGTCGCGGCGGGGATCGTCGAGCTTGTTCGCAAGCAGGAGCACGGGCTTCTTCGCGACCCGCAGCATGGCTGCGAGCTCCTCGTCGCCCGGGGTCGGGCCCGTCTTCGCGTCGACGACGAAGAGCACGAGATCCGCAGCGTCGATCGCGGCTCGTGCCTGCTCCGCGATCTTCGTGCCGTACGGCCCCTCGTCCGCCTCGTCGACGCCGCCGGTGTCGACCAGGCGAAACCACGTCCCGTTCCATTCGCAGAGGAGCTCCTTGCGGTCGCGCGTCACGCCGGGCTGCTCGTGCACGACGGCGGCACGCGTCTGCGTGAGCCGGTTCACGAGGGTCGACTTGCCGACGTTCGGGAAGCCGACGATCGCGACGGTGCCGCGCACCTCCTCCGCGGAGACGGGAGCTGCGTCCCTCGCCATCGCGTCAGGGCCCGGCCGACCGGGCAGGGGGATGCCCATCGGGCCGGCCGAGCGCGTGGACCTCCACGAGCCACTCCCACAGGCGCCGGATCTCGTCCTGCAGCACGGCGGACGCCTCCCGGTACCCCTTGCCGCCGCGTGGCAGGCCGTCGAACGTCAGCGGCTCGCCCCAGGCGATCGAGACGGGGTGGAAGTTGCCGGGGCGCCACGTCTGCGAGCCGTGCACGGCCACGGGGATGACCGGCACCTCCTCCTGCACCGCGACCATCCCGGCTCCGGGCTGCACGACGCCCGGCACGCCGGAGCGCTGCCGCGTCCCCTCGACGAAGAGGCCGAGCGCGCCGCCGTCCTGCACCACCCGGCGCATCATGCGTACCGCCTCCCGGTCCGACTCGCCGCGACGGACGGGGAACGTGCCGAAGGCGCGAATGAGGTGGCCGAGCCCCGGTACGCGATGTGCCTCGATCTTCGCCATGTAGTAGAGCGTGCGCGGGCACGCGGCGCCGAGGGCCGGCGGGTCGATCCAGGAGAAGTGGTTGCACGCGACCACGAGCCCGCCCTCCCTGGGCACGTTGTCCCGCCCGTAGACCTTGAGGCGCGTGGCGACCTTGACGAGGGGCTGGAGCGTGACCCTGCCGATCGCCCACGTCACGTCCGTGGCGTTCATCGGCGTGCCTCGACGAGCTCCACGATCCGGCCCACGACCTCGTCCACGGTGAGCTCCGTCGTGTCCACCTCGACAGCGTCGTCGGCCCGGTGGGTGTTCGCCGTGTCCAGGTCGTCGCGGCGCTGCAGCTCGGCTGCAAGCTCGCTCGCGTCGAGGCCCTCGCGCTCCGCGTGTCGCCGGGCCGCGCGCACGCGTGCGTCTGCGACGAGCCAGACCTTGACCTCGGCGTGGGGCGCCACGACGTGGCCGATGTCGCGTCCCTCGATCACCGAGTCACCCTCGTCGCCGAGCGCCCGCTGGCGCCCGCGCATGACCTCGCGCACGGGCTCGTGCCGGGCCACCTCGGGCACCGCCGCGTCGATGCGCGCCTCGCGAATCGCCTCCGTGACGTCCGTTCCGGCGATGCTCACACGGCGGCCACCGGCGAACGAGACGGGGTTGGCGCGCGCCAGCTCGGCGAGAGCGCCGCCGTCGTCCAGTGCCGCTCCGTGCTCGAGGGCGAGCCAGGTCAGCGCGCGGTACATGGCCCCGGTGTCGAGGTAGCGGAAGCCGAGCCGCTCGGCGAGCGCCCGCGCCACCGAGCTCTTGCCCGCTCCCGCGGGGCCGTCGATCGCCACGATCATCTCCGCCTCCGGGCGACGTGCTCTGCGGCGAGCACGATCACCTGCCTTGCCGTTCCGAGGTCTCCCCGAGCTCCGTCAGGAGCTCGAAGAAGCCGGGGAAGCTTACCGCCACGCAGTCCGCGCCCCCGACGCGGACGCCGTCCCGCGAGGCCAGCCCCGCCACCGCGCCGAGCATGGCGATCCTGTGGTCGCCGCGGCTGTCGAGGCGGCCGCCGCGCAGTCGTGTGGGCACCCCGCGGACGACGAAGCCGTCACGACTCGAGCGCACGTGCCCGCCGAGCGCGCGGAGACCGTCGACGACGGCCTCGATGCGGTCGGATTCCTTCGCCCGCAGCTCCTCCGCCCCGCGTAGCCGGCTCGTTCCCCGGGCGAACGAGGCTGCGAGCCCGAAGAGCGGCAGCTCGTCGATGGCGAGCGGCACCTCCTCGGGCCCCACCTCGGTGGCGACGAGGTCGGCGGAGTGGATCTCGAGGTCGCCGCCCGGCTCCCCGCCGATCTCGCGGCGGTTGTAGACGGTGACGCGAGCACCCATGCGCTCGAGGATGGTGAGCAGCCCCGTGCGGCGCGGATTGAGGTTGACGCCGTGGACGTGGAGCTCGGAGCCGGGGACGAGCGTGGCGGCCACGACGAACGGCGCCGCGGAGGAGAAGTCGCCGGGCACCTGGACGTCTCCGAGGCGAAGACGCTCGGCAGGCGACACGGTGACGCTCCCGGCCCGGCGCACGACGCGCGCCCCGGCCGCCGACAGCATGCGCTCCGTGTGGTCCCGGGTCGGCTTCGGCTCGAGCACCGTGGTCTCGCCGTCGCGCGCGAGGAGGGCGGCGAGGAGGATGGCCGACTTGACCTGTGCGCTCGCCACGGGGAGCTCGTACGCGATGCCGTGCAGCGGCCGGCCGTGGATCCGCAGCGGCAGGTGGCCGTCGGTCGCCTCGACGGCGGCGCCCATCAGCGCGAGCGGCTCGGCCACGCGGCGCATCGGCCGCGTGCTCAGCGATTCGTCGCCCACGAGCTCGAACTCCTGCGACTCCTGCCCGGCCAGCATGCCGGCGATCAGCCGCACGAGCGTCCCGGCGTTCGCGCAGTCGATGGCGCCGTCCGGGGCGCGGAGACCGCGCAGGCCCACCCCGGCGACGCGCAGGGTGTCGACGTCGAGCTCCTCCACCGTGGCACCGAGGGCACGCACGGCCGCGATCGTCGCCTCCGTGTCCGCCGAGCGCCCGAAGCCGGAGATGCGCGTCTCGCCGTCGCACAGCGCCCCGATGAGGACGGCGCGGTGCGAGATCGACTTGTCCCCCGGCACGGCGATGTGGCCGGTGAGGTGCGCGACCGGCTCGACGATCAGCTCCTGCATACGTCGTCCCCGCTCCCGGGTGGGAGCGACGCGGTGCTCCCGTCGCCCGATGGGTGGCGCGTCATTCCCCGTCCTCGATCACGGGCGCCGCGACGACGCCGTAGCCCTGCGCCACGAGCAGCTCGACGGCGCGCTCCGCGTCCTCCTCGCCGGCCACGAGGACCGTGAGCGTGCCGCCGCGGTCGTGCGAGAGATGCTCCATGTCGAAGTCGGCGACGTTGATGCGCTCCGCGCCGAGCGCCTGGAAGATGCCTGCCAGCACGCCGGGGCGGTCGGGGATGTGCACCCGCAGCCGCTGCAGTGCGCCCGGATCGTCGAACGCGGTCGACAGCAGCCGGCGGCGGTGGCCCGCGGCCTCGCCGATCCAGCGCGCCAGCGCGCCCGCGTCGCCGTCGCGCAGCGCGGCCTCGAGCTGCTCCACGCGGCGGCGGTGCTCGGCCAGGGCCGCCGCGAGCGCGTCGCGGTTGTCGAGGAAGATGTCGACCCAGATGCGCGGGTTGGCGCCCGCGATCCGTGTCATGTCGCGCAGCGAGCCGCCGGCGGCCTGGAGGGGGTCGTGACCGTCGACGCGGGTCGCGCCGGCGTGGTTGAGCAGCACGTTCGCGAGCGCGTGCGGCAGGTGGCTGGTGACCGCGACCAGCCGGTCGTGCGCTCCCGGGTCGATCGCGACAGGGCGGGCTCCGAGCGTGGTCACGAAGCCGTGCAGCGCCCGGAAGCGCTCGAGCTCCGCCGACGCGGCCGGGGTGAGGAACCAGATCGCGCCGTCGAACAGCTCCGCGCTCGCCCGCTCGGGGCCGCGGGTCTCGGCGCCGCAGATGGGATGTCCGCCGATGAAGCGCGAATCGCTTCCCGCCGCCGCGCACACCGCCCCCTTCGTCGAGCCCACGTCGGTGACGACGCACTCGGACGGCGCGCCGGCGAGCACCTCGCGGACGACGTCGGGCAGGACCGCGACCGGCGCCGCCACAACGACCAGCTCGGCCCCGTCGAGGGCGTCCGCGACGGACGCTGCGCCCTGCACGGCGCCGCGCTCGACGGCGACCGCGAGCACGTCGGGATCCGGGTCCCAGCCGCGCACGCCCATGCCCTGGCGCGTCGCCCCGAGCCCGATGGAGGCGCCGATGAGGCCGGTGCCGACGACCGCGACGGACCGGATCGGCTGCTCGTTCACGATCCCCGCTCTCCGTTCGCTGCAGGACCGCCGCCGGCGATCATGCGGAGCGCATCAACTCGGCGATCAGGAAGGCGCAGTCGAGCGCCTGCCGTGCGTTGAGCCGCGGGTCGCAGAGCGTCTCGTAGCGATGCTGGAGGTGCTCCTCGCGCACCGCCTCGGCGCCGCCCAGGCATTCCGTCACGTCCTCGCCGGTGAACTCGAGGTGGATCCCCCCGGGCCACGTGCCCACGGCCCGATGCGCGGCGAAGAAGCCTTCGATCTCCGTCATCACGTCGTCGAAGCGACGGGTCTTGTGGCCCGACGGCGTCGTGAAGGTGTTCGCGTGCATCGGGTCGCAGGACCACACGACGGGGATCTCCGTCTCCCGCATCGCCGTCAGAAGCGGGGGCAGCACCTCGCTCACGGCCGCGGCCCCCATGCGCGTGATGAACGTCAGGCGGCCGGGCACACGCAGCGGGTTCAGGCGCTCGCCGAGCCCGACGACGTCCTCCGGGGTCGCAGCCGGCCCCAGCTTGACGCCGATCGGATTGTGGACGCCGCTGAAGAACTCCACGTGCGCCCCGTCGAGCGAGCGCGTCCGCTCGCCGATCCACAGGAGGTGGGCGGAGCAGTCGTACCACTGGCCGGTGGTCGAGTCCTGGCGGGTGAGCGGCTCCTCGTAGTCGAGCAGGAGGCCCTCGTGACTCGTCCACACGTCGACCTCGTGGATCGAGCGCTCGGAGCCGAGGTCGATCCCGATCGCCTGCATGAAGCGAAGCGCCCGGCCGATCTCGTTCGCGATCACCTCGTAGCGGCGCCCCTCGACCGACGACGCGACGAACTCCTGGTTCCACGTGTGCACCTGCGTCAGGTCGGCGAAGCCGCCCTTCGTGAACGCGCGCAGCAGGTTGAGCGTCGAGACGGCCTGGTAGTACCCCTGTAGGATCCGCTCCGGGTCCGGCACGCGCGCCGCCTCCGTCGCCTCGTCGGAGTGGACGATGTGGCCGCGGAACGACGGCACCTCGACGCCGCCCACGACCTCCGTCATGGAGGAGCGCGGCTTCGCGAACTGGCCCGCGATCCGGCCCACCTTGACGACGGGCAGCGTGGCGCCGTACGTGAGCACGGCGGACATCTGCAGCAGCACCTTCAGCTTCTCGCGGATCTGGATGGCCGACACCTCGTGGAACGACTCCACGCAGTCCCCCGCCTGCAGGAGGAACGCGCGGCCCTCGGCGACCTCGCCGAGCGACGCGAGCAGCTTGCGCGCCTCGCCTGCGAACACGAGCGGCGGCAGCTCGCGCAGACGCCGGCGCGCGGCGGAGACTGCGTCGGCGTCGGGCCAGGCAGGTTGTTGCCCGGCCGGTAGACCACGCCAGGAATCGGGTGCCCAGGTCGGCTCGGTGACCGTCATGCGGCCAGTCTAGATGCAGCCTTTTTGACGCTACGCGTCAAAAAGGCTAAGAAGCCTGGTGCATTGTCCGCGCTGCATCGTCTATCGCTCTTCTGGCGCCTCCCGGCTGCCTGATCAGACATGGACCAGCGCGACCGGGACGCTTAGTCTGTCGTCTCGGTCGCACGGCGACCGAAAGGACAGACGATGAGGGTCTTCTCGGGCATCCAGCCCACGGGCGACAAGCACCTGGGCAACTACATCGGCGGCTTCCGCCAGTACGCGCAGACGCAGGAGCAGGGCGAGGCGTTCTTCTGCATCGTCGACCTGCACTCGATCACGGTCGAGTACGAGCCGCGCGACCTCCACGACCGCACGCTCGACCTCTACGCGATCATGATCGCGAGCGGGCTCGACCCGGAGCGCTCGACCGTGTTCGCGCAGAGCCATGTCACCGCGCACGCGGAGGCGAGTTGGCTGCTGTCGGCGGTGACGAGCTACGGGCAGCTGGGCCGCATGACCCAGTTCAAGGACAAGTCCGACCAGCGCGAGTTCGTCTCCGCCGGGCTCTTCACCTACCCGGTGCTGATGGCAGGGGACATCCTCCTCTACCAGACCGACATCGTCCCGATCGGCGACGACCAGCGGCAGCATCTCGAGCTCGCGCGCGACGTGGCGGAGCGGTTCAACGCGCGCTTCGGCGAGACGTTCGTCGTGCCGCGGGGCGTGTACCCCGAGGTGGGGGCGCGGATCATGGACCTGCAGGACCCGTCGAGGAAGATGTCGACCACCGGAGGCACGCCGCAGGGCACCGTGCAGCTGCTCGACGACGCGGACACGGTGCGCCGGAAGTTCCGCTCCGCGGTGACCGACTCGGGACGCGAGATCCGGCGCGGCGACGACAAGCCAGGCATCTCGAACCTGATCGACATCCTCTCGGTGGCGACGGAGAAGACCCCCGGCGAGATCGAGGTCGACTACCAGGACGCCGGCTACGGCCAGTTCAAGGCGGACGTCGGCGAGGCGGTGGTGGAGATGATCGCGCCCGTGCGCGCGCGCTACCTCGAGCTCCGGGGGGACGAGGGAGAGCTCCTGCGGCTCCTCGCCGCGGGCGCCGAGCGGGCGCGGGAGGCGTCCGCGCCGACGCTCGCGGCGATGTACGAGCGCATGGGCTTCGTGCGCCTCGGAGGATGACCCGGGGCCTCGTCGTCGGCACCGCGGCGCTCGTCCTCACGGTGCTCGGCGGCGCGCTCGTCGCGCTCGATGCCTCGCCGGCGACGGTCGTGGCCGTCACGGGCGTCGCGCTCGGCCTCGTGGCCTGGGCGATCGCCGTCGGCACGGACGCCGTCTCCGAGCGGCTCGGCCCCGGAGCGACGGGCGTCGTGCAGTCGACGATCGGCAACCTGCCAGGCTTCTTCATCGTCCTGTTCGCGCTCGCGGACGGAGAGGTGATCGTGGCGCAGACCTCCATCCTCGGAGGCGTCTTCGCCAACGGGCTGCTCCTGCTCGGCCTCGCGATCCTCGCGGGCGCGCTGCGCAGCCCGGCAGGGGTGATGCGGTTCGAGCCGCGGCTGCCGAACGACACGGCGACGCTGTTGCTGCTCTCCTCCTTCGTGATCGTGCTTCTCGGGCTCTCCGACACCGTCGCGGACAACGCGAGCGAGCACCAGGTCGAGATCTCCATCGTCGGGGCGCTGTGTCTCCTGGGCGTGTACGCCACCTGGCTCGTCGGCTACCTGCGCTCGCCTGTGGAGGCGCGTCCACGGTTGCGCCGGAGCGTCCGGCCCGTGCGGCCGCTCGGCGTGCGGGCTGCGTTCGGGCTGCTCGCCGTCGCGTCGGTGGCCGCCGCGCTCGTCTCCAGCTGGTTCGTCGACGCGCTCGGCCCCGCGGCCGAGGATCTCGGCGTCTCGAGGACGTTCGCCGGCCTCGTCGTCGCCGGCATCGCCGGCTACGCGATCCCCAACGTGGTGGGCGTCACGCTGGCGGGCCGCGGCGAGGCCGACCTGGCGATCTCCGTGATCAAGAACTCGGTCGCCCAGCTGAACGCCGTCGTCTTCCCCCTCGCGGTGCTGGCGTCCCTCCTCTTCGCGGAGCGGATGACGTTCGTCCTCTCGCCCGTCCTCATCGGCGCGCTCGCGCTGGCGGCGATCGCGATCTGGCAGATCACCGGGGACGGTCGCGCGATGCCGTTCGAGGGCTGGGCGCTCGTCGCACTCTTCGTGGTGCTGGCCACGCTCGTCTGGTTCGAGTGACGACCCGCCGGCGGCGAGGCCCGCCTAGGCGAGCGAGACCAGCCGCCGCAGCCGGAGCACCTCGTCGCTCGTCAGCGGCCTCGATCGCCCTGGCGCGAGCCCGCGCAGCCCGAGACCCGCGTACGCGCTCCGGTGCAGCCGGCGCACGGGGTGGCCCACCGCCTCGCACATGCGCCGCACCTGGCGGTTCCGGCCCTCGTGGAGCACGATCTCGATGCGCGAGGGGCCGAGCCGGCGCACGCGTGCCGGCGCGGTGCGCCCGTCCTCGAGCTCGACGCCCTCGGCCAGCGCTGCGAGCGCCGCCTCGGACGGTAGGCCCTCGACCTCGACGCGATACGTCTTCTCCACGCCGTAGCGCGGATGCGCGAGCCGATGCGCGAGGCTGCCGTCGTTCGTCAGGAGCAGCGCCCCCGTCGTGTCGGCGTCCAGGCGCCCGACCGGCACGACGCGGGGATCGGAGGGAACGAGCTCGACGACCGTCGGCCGCCCGGAGGGGTCGCTCGCCGTCGTCACGACGCCCGCCGGCTTGTGGAGCAGCACGTGGGCCAGCGGCTGCAGCACGACCTGCTGCCCGTCGACCTCGACGACGTCCCGCCCGCCGACGTCCGTGTTCAGCCCGCCGGGCACCCCGTTGACCCGCACGCGCCCGGCCTTGACGAGCTCGTCCGCCTTCCGGCGCGAGGCGACGCCCGCGCGGGCCAGGAACTGGTTCAGCCGCACGCCCTCATTCTCGCCCGGGTACGCTCGCCGGGTGCTCGACGACGCCGACCTGGCGCGGAGGCTCGCGGAGCTGGTGGTCGGTTTCGGAGCCAACGTGCAGCCGGGCCAGGTCGTGGCCGTGACGACCGCGCCGGGCAAGGAGCAGGTCACGCGCGCGGTCGCCAAAGCGGCGTACGAGCGCGGCGCGCGGTGGGTGGACGTGATGTCGTTCGACCCGTGGCTCAAGCGTGCGCGCGTCGAGCTCGCGCCCGAGGACTCGCTCGACTTCGTACCGCCATGGCTCGTCGACCGGCTCGAGTGGCTCTCACGCGAGCGGGGCGCGAGGATCTCGCTCAGCGGCCCCACCGCGCTGCACGCTCTCGACGGGCTCGACCCGGCACGGGCCGGGCGCGATCTCCTGCCGTACCTCCCCAACACGGGCGCCGTCGTCAACCGGCGCACGACGAACTGGTGTGTCGCGCCTGCGCCGTCGCGCGGCTGGGCCGCGGCCGTCTATCCCGAGGCGGCGCCGGACGACGCCTACGAGCGCCTCTGGCGAGCCGTCGAGCACATCTGCCGGCTCGACGCGGACGACCCGGAGCAGGCGTGGCGGGAGCGGACGGCAGCCGTCACCGTCGCCGCGGAGTGGCTCGACGCCTGCCGCTTCGACGCGATCCACCTGCACGGGCCCGGCACCGACCTCACCGTCGGCCTTCTCCCCTCCTCCACGTGGCACGCGGGCGGCTCGGAGACAGCCGCGGGGATTCCCTTCTTCTCGAACATCCCGAGCGAGGAGACCTTCACCGGCCCGGATCCCCGGCGCGCGGAGGGCGTCGTCACCGCCACCCGCCCCCTGCACCTCCATGGCTCGCTGATCGACGGCATCCGCGTCGAGTTTCGCGACGGCCGGGCGGTGCGCGTCGACGCCGACCGCGGCGCGGACGCCCTCCGCGCTGCGGCGGCGAAGGACGACGGCGCCTCCCGGCTCGGGGAGCTGGCGCTCGTCGACCGAGCGGGACGGGTGGGAGAGCAGGCGACCGTGTTCCACGACACGCTGCTCGACGAGAACGCCGCGAGTCACGTCGCCCTCGGCAACGCCTACCTGAGCTCGGCCGCGGACGAGGACGACAAGCGGCTCCTGAACCGGAGCGGCATCCACGTCGACTTCATGATCGGCAGCCCCGAGCTCGCCGTCGACGGGATCACGCGCGGCGGTGAGCGCGTGCCCGTGATGCGCGACGGCGCATGGCTGCTGCCTGACACGATCTCTGCATGAGCGCCCACGCCGACCGAGCGCGCAGGCTCGCGGAGCTGGCAGTCCGGTTCGGCGCCAACGTCCAGCCGGCGCAGGTCGTGGCCGTCACGTCCTACGTCGGCAAGGAGGAGCTGACCCGCGCCATCGCCCGGGTCGCATACGAGGCGGGGGCGCGCTGGGTGGACGTCGTCGTGATGGACGACCTGGTCAAGCGGGAGCGGCTCGCCCTCGCGCCCGAGGACTCGCTCGAGTTCGTCCCGCCGTGGATGAGCGAGCGCCTCCGGTGGCTGTCGGACGAGCGTGCCGCGCGCATCACGCTCTCCGGCCCGCAGGCGCCGGGCGCGTTCGACGACGTCGATCCCGCCCGCGCGGGCCGCGACCTGCTGCCCTGGCTGCCGGAGTCGAGCGAGGTGATCAACGCACGCACCACGAACTGGACGATCGTTCCCGGGCCGACCGTGGAGTGGGCCCGGGCGGTGTACGCGGACGCCGCTCCCGACGAGGCGCTCGACCGGCTCTGGGCGGCGGTCGAGCACATGTGCCGCCTCGACGCCGACGACCCGGTGGCCGCCTGGACCGAGCGCATGGACGAGCTGGCCGGCGCCGCCCGACGGCTCACCGAGCGGCGGTTCGACGCGATCCGCCTCCATGGCCCGGGGACCGACCTGACGATCGGGTTGCTGCCCTCGTCGGAGTGGCAGGCGGCGGACTTCGAGCGCTGCGACGGCCTCGTCCACCACCCCAACCTCCCCACCGAGGAGGTCTTCACGACCCCCGACCCGCAGCGTGCGGACGGCGTGGTGACGATGACGATGCCGAGGGAGCTCTACGGCGCGATCGTCGACGGCATCCGCATCGAGTTCTCCGGCGGCAGGGCTGTGCGGATCGACGCCGAGCGCGGCGCCGAGACGCTGCGTGCCGCCGCGTCGAAGGACGACGGCGCCTCGCGTCTCGGCGAGCTCGCGCTCGTGGACGGCGGCGGCCGCATCGGCCCGCTGGAGACCGTGTTCCTCGACACCCTCATCGACGAGAACGCCGCCAGCCACATCGCGCTCGGCTCCGGCCTCGCCATGGGTCTCTCCGACCCCGCGGACGTCGAGCGGATGGCGACGAGCGAGATCCACGTCGACCTCATGGTCGGCAGCCCCGACGTGGACGTGGACGGCGTCACCGCGACCGGCGAGCGCGTGCCCGTGCTCCGCCGCGGCGCCTGGCAGGTGTAGACACGCTCAGGAGGCGCGCGCTTCGGCGACCGCGAGCAGCCGCTCGCGGATCGCCTCCGGCTCGCCGCCGAGGTCGTCGAGGCGCGGCAGCGCGGCGAGGCTCTCCAGCCCGAAGACGCGCTCGAACAGCGGCGTGACGCGGTAGCGGACGGCGCCTCCCGGGCCGTCCTCGCGGCCGGCCTCGGCGATCAGGCCGCGTTCGACGAGCGACGCGACGGCGGAGTCCGCCGCCACCCCGCGAATGCGGGCGATCTCGGGCCGCGAGACCGGGCCGAGGTAGGCGACGATCGCGAGCGTCTCCAGCGCGGCGCCCGACAGGCCGCGCTCGACCGGTCGCTCGAACAGCCGCGCGCAGGCGTCCGCGGCCTCGCGCGAGGCGCGGAACGCGTAGCCGCCGGCGACCTTCTCGAGCACGATGCCCGAGCGCCCCTCCCGGTAGCGCTCCCCGAGCAGGCCGAGTGCGGTCTCCACGCGCTCCGGGTCGTCGTCGGTGGCCTCGGCCAGCTCGCCGACGGAGAGCGGCTGCGAGGCGACGACGAGCAGCGCCTCGACGGTGCGGGCGAGCGCGTCGACGGGGTTGGCGGCGATCAGGCGGAGCGGGCGGCTGTCTTCCACTGGAGGATCCTTTCGTTCTCGGTGCGCGAGACGCGAATGGGCGCGAAGGGTGCGGCTTGCGAGAGCGCCACCTCGCCCGCCTTGCGGAGCTCGAGCAGGGCGAGGAAGGCGACGGCCTGCTCGACGCGCGAGAGCTGGACGACCTCGCCGTCGAAGTCGAACACCCGCCGGCGGCGGAGCACGGCGCGGAAGCGTTCGACGAACTGCGAGACGGGCGGAAAGCGGAGCGCCATGTGCGACAGGGACACCTTCGGCGGCTCCACCGCCAACCCTGCGAGCGCGGCCGCGAGCTGTCGCGGCTCCTGCGGCGCGAGCTGCCGGGCGAACGTCGGCGCGAGCGGCGCCGGGCCCAGGCGGAAGTGCCGCCCCCGCTCGTGATCGAGCCGCTCCCGCAGCCACGCCGCGGCCTCCTTCATCCGCCGGTACTCGGCGAGGCGGCGCGCCAGCTCCTCGGCCGCCTCCTCGGGCTCGAGCTCGCCGAGCTCCGCCTCCTCGTCCGGGAAGAGGTAGCGCGCCTTCAGCTCGAGAAGCGCCGCCACGAGGACGAGGAACTCCCCGCACGCGTCGAGGTCGAGCTCGTCACGCCCGGCGAGGTGCTCCACGAACGCGACGACGATGCCGGCCACGTCCACCTCGGCCGGCTGCAGCTGCTCCTTCAGGAGCAGCGTCAGCAGCAGGTCGAACGGGCCCTCGAACGCGTCGAGGTCCAGCTCGAGATCACGGACGGCGCTCGCCACGCGCCCGACCCTAGCCTCGCGGTCGGACGCGACTCCTCGGCACGGCCATGGTCGGCCCCTTCGGGCGAGCCGCGCGCTTCGGCGTACGCGGGCCGCGCTGCCGCTGCGACCGCCAGTACCACACGATCCCTGCCACGAAGCCGGCCGCCGCCACCCACCCGTTCAGGCGCATGCCGGCGATCTCGTGGGCCGCGTCGATCCGCAGCTGCTCGATCCAGAAGCGCCCGAAGCAATAGAGGGAGACATAGGCGGCGAACACGCCGGGCGGGCGCGGCCTGAGGCGCCGCTCGATCACGAAGACGAGGAGCGCCACGGCGAGAAGGTCCCAGACGAGCTCGTAGACGAACGTGGGATGGTAGGTCGCGCGGTCGAGGGAGCTCAGCGGGCGGTTCTCCGGGTCGATCTCGAGCGCCCAGGGCAGATCGGTGGCCTTGCCGTAGAGCTCCTGGTTCCACCAGTTGCCGAGACGGCCGATGCCCTGCGCGAGCAGGAGCCCCGGCGCGAGGCAGTCGGCCAGCAGCCACACGTCGGCGCCGGCGCGCTTGGCCATGATCCCGCCGACGAGACAGCCGGCGGCGATGCCGCCCCAGACGCCGAGGCCGCCGCGCCAGATCGCGAACGGGCCCCACCAGGCGTCCGGGACCTCGTCCCAGCTCGTGGCCAGGTGGTAGAGGCGGGCGCCGACGATGCCGGCTGCGACTCCCCAGACGGCGAGCCGGAGGATCAGGTCCCAGTCGCCCCCCCGCGCCACCCAGCGGCGGCCGGTGACGACCGTGCACACGATGATCGCGAGGAGCAGCGTCAGCCCGTACATGTGGATCGTGAACGGGCCGAGCTCGATGGTGCCCGATCCGGGGGAGGGGATCGATGCGAGGATCACGGAGGGGGATTCTCGCGGTAGCGCCCGAGGCCTGCTCCGGCCACCCTGCCGGCCAGAGGCCGGCGGCCCTTGCCTGCAGGTCGCCGGGGCCGGAAGGCCCTTACGAAGTCTTCACGCGATTCCCCCATTTCATTGATCAGGATCCCCTAGAAAGGGGGCATCCGATCGACCGCGACGGGCGAATAATCATCCAACGAAGCAGATGACGACGGCGCACCTCACCTACCCGGAGATCGAGCTCGAGCAGATCGAGCGCTGGCGGCTCGAGTCGCTCGCGAGAGCCGGCTACGACCCCGAGTCCGCCGCCGTCATCGCCGCTTCCCATGACGTCGACCTGCACCTGGCCGTCGAGCTGCTCCAGCGCGGCTGCCCGCTCGACGTCGCGCTCCAGATCCTCCTCTAGCAGAAACGGTCACCGACCCTCGCCGCATCCGAGGCAGGGTCATCCGTGCCCGCCCGGAGCGCGCCCCGCAGGGACGGGGCGCACCGGGCGAGCTCTGTGACGGGCGAGCTCTGTTGGGGGGAACGCCGCTCTATGCGACGCGCACGTCCGGCCTGCGGCGGCGGACGGCGACGATGGCGATCGCGCCAGCGACGGCGATGCCCGCGACGCCGAGCCCGAGCACGGGAGCCCAGCGGGAGAGCCCTCCGCCTGCGTCGCCCGCAGCGGGAGCGACCTCGACGGGAGCGTACGTGTGCGTCTGCGAGAAGCCGTCCCAGATCTCCCACCTCCAGGTTCCGGAGGCCGGGAAGACGACCTCCGCCCGATAGACGCCGGGCCGGCCGGTGGGCTCGGCCGCGAACGAGTCACTCTCTCCCTGCGGGCCGGTGAGGTTGATCTGGGGGCTGATCCCCTCGAGCGGGGTACGTCCGTGCTGCAGGACGGTGAGCTCGACGTTCCAGGGCTCTCCGGCATCGAGGCCGGACGGGGTGGAGTCGAGCTGGACGGTCGCCCAGCCTCCGCCCAGTGCCGCAGCCGGCAGCAGGAGCCCGGCGGCGAGTGCGAGCAGCAGTAGTCGGGTCACGGAGCCTCCTTTCGCGCTACCTCCTCTACACCGCTCGAGGGGCTGGAGGTTCCCCGTCCCCTCGGTGCCGGGCCGGGGACCGGGCGCGCGCCAGGGTCGCGCACTCCCCAGCCCGGCCGCGCACCGTTACGATCGCCCGGATGGCGCTGCGGAAGAACGCGAAGGTCGACCTGCTCGAAGGCGTGCCGCTGTTCGAGGGCTGCTCGCGGCGCGAGCTCGGCGAGATCGCGCTCGTCGCCGACGAGCTCGACCTCGGCAAGGGCGCGACGCTGATGCGCGAGGGCGAGCGGGGTCGCGAGTTCGTCGTCCTGATCGAGGGAACCGCGCGCGTCACGCGCAGGGGACGGAAGGTACGCGACCTGGGCGCCGGCGACTGGGCGGGCGAGATCGCGCTGATCGCCGACGTGCCGCGCACCGCCACCGTCACGACGCTGACCCCGGTGCGCATGCTCGTCGTCACCGACCGCGTCTTCCGGCGCCTGCTCGAGCAGCATCCGTCGATCGCGGCGAAGATCCTGCAGGCACTCGGCAAGCGGCTGGCCGCGAACGAGAAGTCGCAAGGCGCGACGTGAGATCCGTGGCGCCCGGCCGCGAAGCGGACGGCTTCAGGGGTGTGCGCGCCCGGGATCCGCGCGAGCGGATTCCGGGCTGCGCCGGCCAGTGACGTGCCGCGCCTGATCGGCATCAACCACGTCGCGCTCGAGGTGGGCGCGATCGACGAGGCGCTCGCCTTCTGGGAGCAGGTGTTCGGGCCGCTCACGCTCCGGGGGCGCTCGGGGGGCATGGCGTTCGTCGACATGGGCGACCAGTTCGTGGCGCTCGCCCGGGGACGCACGCAGACCCCCGACGCGAAGCGTCACGTGGGCATCGTGGTCGACGGCAAGGACGCCGTGCTGGCCGCGGCGCGCGACGCGGGCGCCGAGGTGCACGGCAACGACGTGCTCGACCCGTGGGGCAACCTGCTGCAGATCGTCGACTACCGCGAGGTCCAGTTCACCAAGTCTCCCGAGGTCCTGCGCGGGATGGGGCTCGAGGGGCTCGAGAAGACCGAGGCCGCGCAGGCCGAGCTGCGCGCCAAGGGACTCCTCTGACGGAACACCGGGCGCAGACGCGACGTTCTCCTGCTACGTGCAGGTCGAGCTGCTGTACTGGTCCGGCTGCCCCTCCCACCCGGAGGCGTACGAGCTCCTCCGTGAGGTGCTCGCCGAGCGCGGCCTGCGGACGCCGATCGACCGTCGCGAGGTGACCACGCAGGCCGAGGCGGAGCGTCTCCGCTTCCCCGGCTCGCCGACGATCCGCATCGACGGCCGCGACGTCGATCCGGCGGGTGCCGACGGCCGGCCCATGCTCGCCTGCCGCATCTACCGTCTGCCCGACGGCCGCGTCGCACCCGTTCCCTCACGCGAGG
>DATBIN010000008.1:0-75316 GCA_036556925.1 Gaiella sp. | reverse complement strand
GCCCGCGACGAGCGCCGCCTCCGCCTCCGGCACGCGCCGGATGGTGGGGGCCAGCGCGGTGACGGCGATGCGCGCGTCGACGATCTGCTCGCCGTCGAGCGTGACGACGGCCGTGGCGCCGACGACGGCGATCTCCATCTGGCGCCGGTACTCGAGCCGCAGGTAGCAGCTCCCGGTGTGCTCCGCCGGCGCGGGGAGATCGAGCGCGACGAGCAGCTCGCCCGGCTTGGCGACCGTCGTCCCCGGGCCGGTGAAGAGGTCGGCCACGGCGACGAAGCGCGCGCCCGCGGCCGAGCGGAGCGTGGCGGTGGCGTCGAAGCAGACGAGCGGCCCGCCGGTCTCCATCGCCGGCGACGCGTTCATCACGTTTCCGCCGACCGTCCCCCACGCACGCGTCGCGTGGGAGCCGACGATCGCCGACGCGTCCGCCAGCGCGGTGAACCGCTCGCGGACGAGCTCGTGGCCGACGAGCTCCTCGTGCGTGACGAGGGCGCCGAGGCGGAGCGCGCCGTCGGACGCTGCGATGCCGTGGAGCTCGTCGATGCGGTGGATCGCCACGAGGTTGTCCGGCAGCGCGGCCTTCCCCTGCCGCGCGCCGACGACGAGGTCGGTGCCGCCGGCGACGGGGCGGGCGCCGCCCGCCATGGCGCTCAGCGCGTCGTCGACCGTCGCCGCGCTCGTGAACGAGGTCACGCTCATGCGCCGTCCCCTCCGGCCACGGCCTCCCACACGCGCTCCGGCGTCATCGGGAGGCTGCGGACGCGCGCTCCGGTCGCGTTCGCGATCGCGTTCGCGACGGCGCCCGCCGTCGGCACGCACGGAGGCTCGCCGACGCCCTTCGAGCCGCGCGGGCCGGCATTCGGCGTGTCGATCTCGATCCAGGCGACGTCGATCCGGGGAGCGTCGGCCGCCGTCACCAGCTTGTAGTCGAGCAGGTGGGGGTTGCGATGGCGCCCGTCGTCGTCCAGCTGAGTCCCCTCGGTGAGCGCCTGGCCGAGGCCCATCACGACGCCCCCGTACACCTGGCCGTTCGCGCCGACCCGGTTCAGGATCCGGCCGGAGTCGTGCGCGGCGGCGACCTGCAGCACGCGGACGACGCCCGTGTCGCGATCGACCTTCACGCGCACGGCGTGCGTGATGAGCTGCGGCGCAAGGAACGACTCGACGCCGTGGCGGCCGAGACAGCCCTCCGCCTCCACCGGCGGCGCCTCCGGCAGCGGCCCCGAGCCCTTGCCGTGGAACGTGCCCCCACCGGCGAGCTCGGCGATCGCGACGGACTTGTCCGGGGACCCCTTCACCCGCACGGTGCCCTCGACGAGCTCCAGGTCGTCGGGCGCCGCCTCGAGCTGCTCGGCGGCTGCATCGAGCAGCTGCTCGCGCACCTCTCCGGCCGCGGCGAGGACCGCGCGCACGCTGTTGAACGTCGTCTGGGACCCGCAGGACCCCATGTCCCACGGCGCCGCGTCCGTGTCCTGGTAGTGCAGCGTGAAGTCCTCCGGCTGCATGCCGAGCTCCTCGGCCACGAACGCCGGCATCGCCATCACCGCGCCGGTGCCGTTCTCCTGCGCCCCGGTCACGATCGTGCCCGTGCCGTCGGGGTTGAGCTGCACGTAGGCGCCCGCGTTGGCCGCGAAGCAGGGCCACCATCCGCACGCGACACCGATGCCCTCCCCCTCCGGCAGCTCCTGCCCGTAGCCGATCAGCTCGACCGCGCGCTCGAGCGTCTCCTTGATGCCGACGCGGTCGAACACCTGGCGCGTGGGCCCCTCCGCGCCCTCCTCGATCAGCGTCCGGCGGCGTAGCTCGACCGGGTCCAGCCCGAGCGAGGCCGCGAGTTCGTCCATGTGCTGCTCGACCGCCCAGCAGACCTGCGGCGCAGTCGGGGCGCGGATCGACGACGACGGCTGGTTGTTCGAGTAGTTGAGGTAGGAGTCGATCGAGATGTTCTCGATCACGTAGGGCCCGCAGGCGTGCATGGCCGCCATCTGGGCGAAGAAGCCGCCTTCGCCGCAGTAGGCACCCTTGTCGATCACGAGCCGCCCGCGCCGTGCCACGAGCGTTCCGTCCTGGCGGGCGCCGGTCTCGAGCTCGATCACCATCCCCTCGCGGCGGTGCCCGACGGCGAAGAACTCCTCGCGGCGCGAGAACACGAGCTTCACCGGACGGCCCGCCGCCCGCGCCAGCGCCGCGACGTGACCTTCGAAGTGGAAATCGCACTTGGCGCCGAAGCCGCCGCCGAGGAGCGGCACGATCACGCGCACCTGCGACTCGGGGACTTGCATCACGCGCGCGACGCCCGCCCGCGCCGCGTAGGGCACCTGGGTCGACGACCAGACGGTCACCCGGTCGCCGTGCCATTCGGCGATCACTGCCCGCGGCTCGATGGGCACGCCCTGCACGGGATCCGTGACGTAGCGGCCCCGCACCACGACGTCGGCGTCTGCCATGGCGGCGTCGGCGTCGCCCTTGACGATCGTGGAGCGCCCGAGCGTGTTGCCGCTCCGCACCAGCGAGTCGTCGAACTCGTACGTCTCCCACTCCGGATGGATCAGGGTGGCCCCCTCGTCCATCGCCGCCGCGAAGTCGGTCACGGCCGGCAGCGGCTCGTACTCCACCTCCACGAGGTCGGCCGCCCGGCGTGCGAGCTCCGGCGTGAGGGCGGCCACGCCGGCGACGATGTCGCCTTCGAAGCGCACCGTGTCGCGGGCGAAGAGGCGCCTGTCCTGCACCATGCCGCCGTAGAGGACGTCGGGGACGTCCTCGTGCGTGACGACGGCGAGCACGCCGGGCAGCGCGCGGGCCTTCGCAGTGTCGATGCGCAGGATGCGCGCATGCGTATGGTCGGCGTAGCGGAACGCGGCGTGCGCCTGGCCCGTGAGCGTGAGGTCGGCCGTGTAGCGGCCCGCCCCCGTCACCTTCTCCTTGCCGTCCGGGCGGACGAACTGCGCCCTCGGCTCCTCGACCGTCGTCACCGTGCACTCCTTCCGCGTCGCCGTGTACCGCAATCCAATCAGGCCGCACGCGTCTCGGCACGGCCTTCAGTCGAGACCGAGGAGGACGATGCCGGCCACGACGAGCGCCGCGCCGGCGAGCCGGGCCGGCCCGACGCGCTCGTGGAGGATCGGAGCTGCGAGCGCGGCGGCGATCACCACGCTCGTCTCGCGCACGGCCGCGACCGGCGCGGCGGGGGCGCGCGTCAGCGCTGCGAGCACCAGCGCGTAGGCCACGAACGCGACGATCCCCGCCAGGGCGGGCAACGGCCGCAGCGCCGCCCTGAGTCGCGCGGCGTGCCCGAGCGCGATGCCACCCGCGAGGTACCCGGCGGCGGCCAGCGCCATGCTCAGCTCGAGGTAGACCAGCGGAGCGGCGTACTCGACGCCGTGCTTGTCGACGAGCGTGTACGAGGCGATGACGGCGGCGATGACAACGCCGAGCAGGCCGCCTGCGAGGTCGCGCCGGCCTCCGAGCCCACGCACGAGCAGGACGCCGCAGCCGACGACGCAGACGCCGGCCGCCTGCGCCGCACTCGCACCGGTGCCGAGCGCGAACACGCCGACGAGGAGTACGAGGACGGGCGCCAGGCCTCGCGCGATCGGGTAGACGAAGGACAGCTCGGCGCGCCGGTAAGCGGCCGCGAGGAGCACGAAGTAGAGGAGCTGCAGGAGGGCCGTGACGGCGACGAACGGCCAGACGCGCGAATCGACGTCCCAGACGACGACGGTGACCGGTGCGAACGCGACCACCGACACCGCCAGGGCGACGCCCGTGGCCGCCTCGGGGTCGCGCTCGCGGGCGAGCAACAGGTTCCAGAGCGCGTGCAGGAAGGCGGAGCCGAGGGCGAGGGCGAACGCTGCGGCCGGCATCGCGGCAGAGTAGGCTGCGCCGCCGATGCGACGCGCCGGGTCGACCTCGCCAACCGCGGACGTCGTCGGCGCCGGCCACTCCGGGGAAGGCCGCGATACCGGCCCTGATCCAGTGGCGTCGCGCTCCGGCGAGCAGGAAGCAGGTGCTCCGCGAGCCGTCGCGTTCGACTTCAACGGGACGCTCTCCCTGGACGAGCCGCTCCTCTGCTCGATCTACCGGGAGATGTTCGCCGGACAGGGACGGCCGCTGACCGAGGCCGAGTACTTTGCGCAGCTCGCCGGGCACACCGAGGAGACCATCATCGGCACGTGGCTCGAGGTCGAGGGCGACGAGCTTGCGGCCCTCGTGGAGCAACGCGTGGCCCGCTACCTCGAGCGCGCGGGGGACGGATCCACCGTGCCGGACGCGGTCCGCGAGGCAGTCGCGTACGCGGCCGAGCGCGTTCCCGTCGCCGTCGTGTCGGGCGCCTTCCGGCGGGAGATCGAGCCCGTGCTCGCCGCGGCCGGGCTCGCTCCTCACATCCGGGTCGTCGTCGCTGCCGACGACGTGGCCGAGGGCAAGCCCCATCCCGAGGGCTACGAGCGCGCGGTCGCCCTCCTCGGCGGCGGGCTGCGTCCCGGCGACGTCGTCGCGTTCGAGGACACCGAGGCCGGCGTGGCCGCAGCCAAGGACGCCGGCCTACGGTGCGTCGGCCTCCTCTCGACGCTCGCGCCGGAGCGCCTCGCGCGCGCGGACGAGCTCGCCGAGCGGGTCGACGTCGCGTTCCTGCGGGGGCTGCTCGGATGACGCTCGTGATCGCCCACCGCGGTGCCTCCTGGGACCTGCCGGAGAACACGCTGCCCGCCTTCGAGCGGGCGGTGGAGATCGGCGCCGACTACGTCGAGCTCGACCTCCATGCGGCGGCGGACGGCTCCCTGGTCGTCTGCCACGATCCGCCCCGCGGCGGCGAGCCGACGCTCGAGGAGGTGGTCGACCTCCTGCGCGGCCGGATCGGGATCATGTGCGAGCTCAAGCGGCCTGCGCGCTACCGCAGACACGACATGGTCACCCGCGCCGTCCGGCTCCTCCCAAAGGACGCGGTCGTCGTCTCCTTCGACGGGGCTGCGCTCGAGACGGTCACCACGCGGAGGACGCTGCAGCACGTGGGGTACGGCGTCTCCATCCGCCGCGCGGCCCGCTACGCGTGGGGAGCCGGCTTCCACGACCCGCGCGTGACCCGCCGTGGGCTGGCACGCGCCCATGGCCTCGGGCTGGCCGCGAGCGTCTACACGGTGAACGACGCCGCGCGGATGCGCGAGCTCGCCGCCCTCGGGGTGGACGGGATCTTCACCGACCGCCCCGACGTGCTGCGCGAGACGCTCCGCGAGATCAGCTCTGCGTCCCGCTCCCCAGGCTGAGGAGCTGCGCGCTCGCCGCCGGGAAGCGCAGGCTCACGCGCGACCCGACCGGGAGCGCCGCGGCACGCTCGCTCGACAGGTCGGCGCTCCACTCGGCCGGGCCGGCCTGCACCTTCAGCCGGGTCACCGAGCCGAGGAAGGTGTGCGACAGCACCTCGCCCGCCAGCCCCTCGCCGTCGACCGCCGCCTGCACGTCGACGGTCTCCGGCCGCACGAGGAGGAGCGCCCGCTCGCCGCGCGGCCAGCCCCGGGCGGCGTCGACCGCCAGGCTCGCGCCCGCGACCTCGATCTCACCCCGGTCGGGATCCGCGACCGTGCCCTCGACCCGGTTCATCGTCCCCACGAACTCGGCCACGAAGGGCGTGGCGGGAGCGCCGTAGATCTGGGCCGGCGGCCCGATCTGCTCGATGCGGCCGTGCGACAGCACCGCCACGCGGTCGGAGATGGAGAGGGCCTCCTCCTGGTCGTGCGTGACGTAGATCGTGGTGATGCCGAGCCGCGTCTGGATGCGGCGGATCTCCTCGCGCAGCTGCACGCGCACCTTCGCGTCGAGCGCCGAGAGCGGCTCGTCGAGCAGGAGCACCTTCGGCTCGATCGCGAGCGCCCGCGCCAGGGCGACGCGCTGCTGCATGCCGCCCGAGAGCTGGTGCGGGTAGCGCTTCGCGGCATGGCTCAGACCCACGAGCTCGAGCAGCTCGGCAACACGGTCGCGGCGGGCGCGCTTGTGGTCCTTGCGGATGCGGAGCCCGAACTCGACGTTCCGCTCGGCGGTCATGTTGGGGAACAGGCTGTAGGCCTGGAAGACCATGCCCATGCCGCGGCGGTTCGGTGGGATGGGCGTGACGTCCCGTCCCTCGACCAGCACGCGGCCCGAGGTCGGGCGGTCGAAGCCGGCGATGAGCCGCAGCGCCGTCGTCTTCCCGCACCCGGACGGGCCGAGCAGCGAGAGGAACTCGCCGCTCTCGATCGCGATGTCGATGCCGTCGAGCGCCACGACCTCGCCGAAGACCCTGCGCAGCTGGTGCAGCTCGACGGCGGCCATGGCCTAGTGCCCTCCCGCGGCCGCAGCGGCCGCCCGGCGCCGACCGCCCAGGGCGATGGTGACCATCGCCGCCCAGGTGATGGCAAAGCTCAGCAGGGTCAGGGCCCCGGCGGGATAGGCCTTGTTCTGATTGATGTACTGGATGTAGACGGGGAAGGTGTCGAAGGAGGCCAGGCTGGCGATCGTGTACTCGCCCATCACGATCGCGAGCGTGAGCAGCGCGCCGGCGATGGCCGCCCCCTTGATGTTCGGGACGATCACCTTCGTGATCGTCGTCCACCAGCCGCCGCCGAGGCTCTGCGAGGCCTCCGTCAGCGTGTGGATGTCGATGGCGCGGAAGCCGGCGTCGAGGGCGAAGTAGATGTAGGGGAAGGCGAGGATCACGTACGCGGCGACGAGGAAGCCGTACGGCTGCGCGTAGAACCACGACGGCGATCCGCGGTAGACGTCGAGCAGCCCCACCACGAGCACGATGGGGGGCACCACGAAGGGCACCAGGGCGAGGAAGCCGATCAGCGGGCGCAGGCGCCGGAGCTTGAGGTTGACCCAGTACACGGTGGGTACGAGCAGGAGCAGGCTGATCACGATCGTCTCGAGCGCGAGCACGAACGAGATGCGGATGTTCTTCCAGAACTGCGGGTCGTGCAGGATCTCGCCGTAGTTGGCCAGCGTGCAGCACGTGCCCGTCTCGTTCTTCTTGAGGCTGAACAGCAGCGTGGCGACGAGCGGGATGAGCCAGTAGGCGGCGCCGATGAGGAGCCAGACGACGGCTGCAGGAGCGATACGCCGTCTCATCGTGCCCACCGCGTCGCGCGCCGCTGCAGCGGGATGTAGAGGAGCATCATCACGCCGAGCACGACGAACATCCCGAGCGCGAGCGCCTCGCCCAGGTGCGGGTTCGAGAGCACGTCGCCCGAGAGGAAGAAGCCGATCCTGATGGGAACGAGGGGAACGCCGCCGGCCGTGAGGCCGTAGGCCGTGGCGTACGCCGCGAAGGAGTTCCCGAAGAGCAGGATCATCGCGCCCAGGAGCGAGGGCATCAGCACCGGGATGCCGACGTGCCGCCAGAACTGGGCGGGAGTGGCGCCCAGGTTGGCCGCCGCCTCCCGCCACTCGCGCTTGAGGCCGTCGATGGCCGGCGAGATGACGAGCAGCATCAGGGGGATCTGGAAGTAGAGGTAGGCGAGCTCGACGCCCGTCTTGGAGAAGACGGAGAACCCGTGGTCGTACGGGTTCACCCCCAGCTGCTCGGTCATGAACTGCGTGACGATGCCGATCGTGCCGAGCGTGGCGATGAACGCGAAGGCGAGGGGAATGCCCGCGAAGTTGGCGGCGACCCCTGCGAAGGTCGTGTAGATCGAACGCAGCCAGCGCGGCGAGCCGTCCCGGACGGCCGAGTAGGCGATGAGGAAGCCGAGCAGGCCGCCGGCAAGCGCGGTGACGAGGCTCACCTCGATGCTGTTCCGGTAGTCGGTGCGGTACGGCTCCTCGACCAGCGTCGTGATGTTGTCGAACGTGAAGCCGCCGTCCGCGTCCTTGAACGCTCCGATCAGCACCTGAGCCGCGGGGAGGAGGAGGAAGAGGAGCGCGTAGACGAGGAACGGCGCCGCCCCGAGCCAGGCCAGGGGCAGACGACTCCGGCCGGCTCGCGCCGGCCGGAGTGTCTCGTCCTCTGAGGTCGTGGCGGTCAGCGGCGGCTAGCCGACCTTCTTCGGCCAGTCGGTTGCGATCGCCGCCCTCGCCTTCGTGAGCTGACCCGTGCCCGCGAACTTCACCTTGGCGTACGGGCCCGCCGGCGGCAGGGCCGTGATCAGCGATCTCGGCACGACCTTGCGCTTCACCAGGTCGGTGAAGAGCGCCGGGTGGGCGAAGCCCTTCAGCCACAGCAGCTGCCCCTGGTCGGAGTAGAGGAACTCCTGCCAGAGCCGCGCCGCGAACGGATGCGGTGCGGTGGCGTTGATCGCCTGGCAGTAGTACGCCCCGTAGATGCCGTCCGTGGGCACCGAGACCTTGATCCTCGCGCTCGGGAACTCCTTGATGTACGCGAGGTTGAGGTAGTCCCAGTCGAGCACGATCGGCGTCTGCCCGGAGGCGATCGTCTGCGGCGTCGCCTGCACGGGGATGTAGTTGCCCGCGCTCTTCAGCTGCGCGAAGAAGTCGATCCCGGGCCCGATGTCGTTCAGCGAGCCGCCGTTCGCGAGGGATGCCGCGAAGACGCCCGCCACGGCCGATCCCGACGAGAGCGGGCTGCCGTTGAGCGCGACCTTGTTGCGGTACTCGGGCTTGAGCAGGTCCTTGAACGTCTTCGGCACGTTCGAGACGACCGCCGAGTTGACGCCGAAGGAGACGACGCCCCAGTAGTCCGCCAGCCAGAAGCCGCGGCCGTCCTTCATGGCGCGCGGGACCTTCCGGAAGTTCGTCGTGAAGTACTTGGCGTAGAGCCCTTCGTTGGCCCCGTCGATGGCGAAGGACGGGCCGACGTCGAGCACGTCCGGAGCGCGCGGGTCGCCCTTCAGCGACCGCACGGCCTGGTTCTCCTGCGCGGAGGAGGCGTCCGGGTTGTCGTTGGTGATGGGGATCCCGTACTTCCGGGAGAAGGTGCGCATCACCTCGCCGTAGTTCGCCCAGTCGGGCGGCAGGGCGATCGTGTTCAGACGCCTCTCCTTCTTGGCCTCCTTCACCAGCTCGGAGAGCTTCATCCCCGTGCCGCGAAGCGGCGCGTCGGCCGTGACCTGCCGGCGCGCGGCGAGCGCGGCCGGCGACAGCGACAGGATCGTCAGCCCCGCACCGGCTGCGATCCCGCGCTTGAGGAGCTTCCCGCGATCGAGCCGCTCCTCCTCCAGACGGCGCAGGAACTCGTACTCCTGCTCCTGATAGTCCTCCATGCTCCCTCCTCGAGCCCTCACGGGCTCAGTACGCTGCGACCCCGAAGGCAGTCGGGGACTGTCCCGTCCCAAACCTCCCTCATCGACGGTTTACGCTGGGCAGTCGAAAGGTGAAGAAGTCGTGTCGCGATGGTAAATGACCGCGCCCTCGATTGGAACGGGGCGTGGCTGCGCTGCGCGCTGCACGCGCACACCACCGAATCGGACGGCGATTTGCCGCCTGCCGCGCTCGTGGCGCACTACGAGCGGGCGGGCTTCGACGTCCTCGCGGTCACGGACCACTGGCGGATCACCGACGTGCCGTCCACCGAGCGGCTGCTCGTGGTGCCCGGCGTCGAGCTCAACTGCGTGCTCCCGGGAGCACGTGACGGGCACGTGCTCGGCTTCGGCGTCCGCGCCGACCGAGACGAGCTGACGGCGCTCGCGGCGGGGTACGGCGACCTCGAGGCCACCGCCGACTGGATCGAGGCCCACGGCGGGGTCCCCTACCTCGCCCATCCCTACTGGACGGGGGTCACGCCCGGGGCGCTGGAGCTCCCCGCCAACGTCGCCGGCATCGAGGTGTACAACGCCGGCTGCGAGCTCGAGACCGGCCGCGGGCTCTCGACGGTGCACTGGGACGAGCTGCTCGAGAGCGGACGGCTGTGCCCCGCCATCGCGAGCGACGACTCTCACCACCCCGGCTTCGACTCGGGCTTCGCGTGGACCTGGGTCCGCGCAGAGCGGACGGCCGAGGACGTCCTGCGCACACTCGCGTCGGGTGCGTTCTACGGCTCGACGGGGCCCGTCATCCACGAGGTGCGGCGCGACGGGGAGGCGGTCGAGGTCCGCTGCAGCCCGTGCCGATCCGTCACCCTGGTCTCGGGCAAGGCGACCGGCTCGGCCGTGCACGCGGGACGACTCGGCTACCGGCAGGCCGGCGACGTGCTGGCGACCGACGAGGCGGGTCTCGTCACGCATGCGAGGCTCGCGCTGCCGCCGTCGGCGCGCCACGCGCGCGTCGAGGTGGCGGACGCGAACGGTGGAAGGGCATGGTCGAACCCGTTTCCGGCCTAGGTCACCGCGCCAGGGCCGCCGAGGAGCTGGGTGCTCGTCCGTTCGACCTGCTCGTCGTCGGCGGCGGGATCATCGGCGCCGCTGTCGCGGCTCATGCGGCGCGTGCCGGGCTGCGGGTCGCCCTCGTCGACGCCGGCGACTTCGGCGGCGCCACATCGAGCGCGTCGTCGAAGCTCATCCACGGCGGCCTGCGCTACCTCCGCCTCGGCGACGTCCGCCTCGTGCGGGAGGCCCACCACGAGCGCCGCACGCTCACGAAGGTCGTGGCCCCCCACCTCGTGCACCGCATCCCGTTCCTGCTCCCGCTCTACGCGGGAGGCCCCTACCGCCCGTCGTTCGTGCAGAGCGGCATCATCCTCTACTCCGCGCTCGCCCGGTCGCGACTCAACTGGCTGGTCTCCCCCGGGCGAGCTCGGGCGATGGTGCCCTCCCTGCGCATGGAGGGGCTCCGGTCGTGCGCGCTCTACGCCGACGCCTGGACGAACGACGCGCGACTGTGCCTGGAGAACGTGCGCGCGGCTGCCGAGGCGGGGGCCGTGGTCCTGAACGGCGCCGAGGTGGTGGCGCTCCGCACGTCCCGGGGCCGCGTCGTCGGAGCCGACGTTCGCGTCGACGGGGAGCTCGTCGCGGTCGAGTCGCGCGCGGTCGTCAACGCTGCAGGCCCATGGGTCGACCACGTGCGCCGGCTCGAGCATCCGGCGGCCGGGACGTCGGTGCGGCTGAGCAAGGGCGCCCATGCCCTGATCCCCCTGGACGCCGAGTGGACGGCCGCGCTCACGATCGTGCAGGACGAGGTTCGCGTCACCTTCGCGGTCCCGTGGTACGACATGCTCCTCCTCGGCACGACGGACACCGAGTACGACGGCGACCCGGCCGGCGTTGCGGTCGCGCAGGCGGATGTGACGCAGATCCTCGCCGAGGCCGCGGTCGCGCTGGCGCAGCCCGGGCTCGCCGATCCGACCCGCGTCCGGGCGGCGTTCGCCGGGCTGCGCGTGCTCCCGGCCGGCCCTGGCGAGAGCGTCAGCGCCCGGCGCGAGACCGTCTACTCCCTCGGCCCGGGCGGGATGCTGAGCGTCGCGGGCGGCAAGCTCACCACCTATCGCCGCATCGCCCTCGGAGTGCTCGAGCGGCTGCGGAGCGACCTCGGGCTGCATCGCGTCGACACGAAGCCGTTCCCCCTTCCCGGCGCAGCCGGGCTGCACGAGGCACGCCTCCCCGTCCCGCTCGCGCCCGCGACACGGGCGCACCTGCTGCACCTCTACGGCGGGCTCGCGGCGGAGGTGCTCGCGCCGGCCCGCGACGACCCGGCGCTGCTCGAGCAGCTGCACCCGGACGGGCCCGACATCGCCGCGCAGGTCGTCTACGCCGCGTCGCACGAGTGGGCCCGCAACGCGGACGACGTCCTCCGCCGGCGGACGACGCTCACCTACCGCGGGCTCTCCGGGCCGGACGTGACCCAGCGGGTGGAGCGCCTCCTCGCCACGAGCGCCTCTTCACCCGAAGCGCGCCGGGCAGGCCCGCGAACGACCGCGTGATGCGAGACGTGGGCGGTGAGGGGAGCTGTGTGGTCGTGACGAGCGCCGACGCGGCCGACCCCGGCCGCCGGTGCCACGAGCAACGGACACCGCCGCGCAGGACAAGGCCCGTGCTACGAGCAACGGACATGCCCGCACGGAAAGTGTCCGAGGAGGTGGGCCGCTAGCGCAGGAGAAAGCCCTCGCCGAGCGGGTCGTCGGGGTCGAGCGTGAACGTCGACGTGCCTGTGCGGAAGGCGCTGCCCTCGACCTCGGTGACGACGGCCTCGCGTCCCGCCACCTGCGTGGAGCCCGTCACGCGGCCACGGAACGCCGACCCGACGACGGACAGGTGGAGAAGCTCGGCGCCGCGTGGCAGCGTGCCGTCCTCGTCGAGGAGCGCAAGCCGCGCAGAGGTGCCTGACCCGCACGGCGACCGGTCGACCTCCCCGTCCGCGAAGACCGTCACGTTCCGCTGGGTGAGCTGCTCGCCCTCCTCCGGCTGCCAGAAGACGACGCCGTAGACGTCGTGCAGCTCCGGCTCGAGCGGGTGGACGATCGGGTCGCCGGAGTTCAGCGTGTCCTTGATCTCGCGCCCGAGCTCGATCAGGCGCGGCAGCTCCTCCTGGGTCACCCGCTCCCGGAGCGAGGCGTAGAAGGCGCCACCGAACGCCACGTCGACCTCCCGCCCCGCGACGGCCACACCGCGAGCCCACACGAAGGAGGGGACGTTGCGGAAGCGCACCGCCCGCACGCGCCCGTCCTCGACGCGTGCGACGGTCTCGAGGCGCCCGGAGGGGACGTCGACCACGACGTGGTTGTCGCCCTCCCGGCGCCCGACGACGCCCTCGTCGAGCGCCCACGTGACGAGCGCGATCGTGCCGTGCCCACATGCGGTCGAGTAACCCTCGTTGTGGAAGAAGACGGCCCCGAGGTGCCCTCGCTCGTCGTCGGGCGGCACGACGAAGCAGCCGTACATGTCGGCGTGCCCACGCGGCTCGTGCACCAGCAGGCGGCGCACGTGGTCGAGCCGGGAGAGAGCGTCGCGCCGCCGCTCCAGGATCGTGCCGCCGCGCGGCGGCTCGACCCCGCCGGTGACGATCCGGAAGGGCTCGCCACCCGTGTGGTAGTCGACGGTGGAGATCGGGCCCGTCGCCGTGCCTCAGTCGTCGGAGAAGCTCGGGTAGCGCTGCGTGAGGAGGAAGATGTAGCCCGTCGTCTGCGCCTGATACCGCAGGCAGTACGCGAGGAGGTCGCGCATGCCCTTGTTCGCCCGGCCGGTGAACAGGGCGTAGAACCACGCGAGGATGGCGACGACGTTGCCCACGTTCTGCAGGACGTAGGTGACGAGGTATGCCGGGATGACGAGAACGAGGCGGAAGAAGATCGTCAGCCGGCTCTGCGAGGTCGGCCCGGCGATGTCGACGTCGATCGGGTAGCCCGCGGCGCCGGTGAAGGAGGGGTAGGGGTTCGCGGCGATCCAGAAGTAGGCGTACACGTGCGTCCAGTACCGCAGGTACGCGGCGAGGAAGCCGTGCAGCGCGTCCGGGACGCGCCCGGTGACGATGCCGACGACCCAGGCGACGATCAGGAGCAGGATCGCGGCGATCCCCCAGATCATCAGCCAGAGGACGTGCGGGATGACGAGGAGGATGCGAAAGAAGACGGTCAGCCGGCTCCGCACGAGGTCGTCGGTGACGACCAGGTGGATGGGATGCCGCTCCGCGGGAACGGACGCGGGCTCTGCCGGGCTGTCGAGAGCGGCAGGCTCGGCCGTCTCGTCCGGCGGGAGCTGCTCCGACATGGGATGCCTCCTTGCTCGGGGGGACGGCGCTACGCGCCGGTGAAGCTCGGTGGCCGCTTCTCCAGGAAGGCCGTGACCCCTTCCCGGAAGTCCTCCGTCTCCGTGGCCGCCTGCTGCAGCTCCCCCTCGAGCACGAGCTGCCGCTCCAGGTCCGCGTTCCCGGCATGGTCGAAGAGCCTCTTGGTGAGCGCGACGCCGCGCGTCGGCAGAGCAGCCCAGTGCGCAGCGATCGCCGCCGTGCGCGTCTCGAACTCGGCCGCCGGGATGACCTCCGAGACGAGACCCCACTCGAGGGCCTCCTGCGCGCCGAGCCGCCGGTTCGACGTCATCCAGTCGAACGCGCGGGCATAGCCGAGCAGCCGGTGCACGAACCACGACCCGCCCGCGTCGGGGACGAGCCCGATGCCGATGAAGCCGGGGACGAAGGACGCCGCGTCGGAGGCGATCCTGACGTCACAGGCGCAGGCGAGCGAGAGGCCCGCTCCTGCGGCGGCGCCGTTGACGGCCGCGATCACCGGCTTCTCGAGCGAGCGGATCAGCCGCACGTTCGGGTGGTAGCTCCGCTCGAGGGCGTCGCGGATCGAGCCCGGCATCGCCTGGAACTCCTTCAGATCCTGGCCCGCGCTGAAGCCCTTCCCCGCGCCGGTGATCACGACCGCCCGCACGGAGGAGTCGGCAGCGTCCGAGAGTGCATCGTGCAGTGCGCCGTGGAGCGCCTCGTTGAACGCGTTGTAGACGTCCGGACGGTTGAGCGTGATCGTGAGCACGCCACCCTCGCGGCTCGTCAGGACCTCCGCCACGACGGGCAGCCTACTCCTTCCCGCGCGCGAGGAACCGGCCCACCGCGTCCTGGGTCTCGTCCGAGAGCATCGAGAGCGAGAGCCAGTCCCGGGCGTGCCCCACGGTCTGGTGCCACGCCAGGTCGCGCCACACGTTGAGCTGCTGCTTCGCGTACCGGGTGGCGTGCGGCAGCTTGCGTGCGAGGCTCTCCACCCAGGCGTCGACGACGGTGTCGAGCTCCGCAGCGGGGACAGCGCAGTTGACCAGTCCCCACTCGGCCGCCGTGACCGCGGGCACTTCCTCGCAGAGGAAGACGATCTCGCGCGCCCGCCGGTCGCCCACCATCAGCTGCAGCCACTGGGTCGCCCCGCCCGCGGGCACCGAGCCGTGCTCCAGCCCCACGTGGCGGATGTAGGCGTCGTCGACGATCACCGCGAGGTCGCAGGCCATCTGCAGCTCGTTGCCACCGCCCACCGCGATGCCGTTGATCCGGGCGATGGTGGGCTTGCCCAGCTCCCGCAGCCGGTCGTGCATGTCCTTGAAGGCACCGAACCACTTCCAGTAGTCGGCCGGGCGTCCCAGGTACTCCTCGTCCCAGCTGCGGAGGTCGGCGCCGACGCAGAAGGCTCGCCCGGTGCCGGTGACGACGACGGCCCGGACGTCGTCGTCCCACGACGCGTCCTCGCAGGCGCGCGCGATCTCGCGCAGCATGCGGAAGTCGAACGCGTTGAGCACGTCCGGGCGGTCGAGACGGATCGTGGCGCGCGGCGGCGCCTTCTCGTACACGATCGTCTCGAAGCCCAGCTCCTCCGGAGCGCGCGGGGTCGGGCGCGTGGGCTCGGACATCTGGCGGAGCGTATAGCGTCGGCGCGTGAGCTCGACGGGCGCCGCCGCGGTGTTCGCCTTCTGCGCCGGGCTCGCCGGCGCGGTGCAGGTCGCCGTGCAGGGACGCCTCGGCGACCGCATCGGCAGCCTCGAGGCACTGGCGTGGGCGGCTGCCAGCGGCGGAGCGCTCGCGATCGTCGTGCTTCTCGTGGCGAGGAGGTCGCTCGCAGGCATCGGCGACGCCATGGCCGGGCCGAAGTGGCTTCTCCTCGGCGGCGTCATGGGCATCGTCATCGTGCTCGCGATCACGGTCGCCGGGCCTCGCGTAGGCGTCGTCGCGACGACGGGCATGCTCATCGCAGGCCAGCTCGCGCTCGCGACGCTCGTCGACCGGTTCGGCTGGTTCGGCGTCGAGCGCGTCGCCGTCACCTGGCCGAGGTTCCTGGGGCTCGTCCTGCTCGCCGCCGGCGCGGCGCTCACGCTGCGCCGTTGATGCGGCGGCGTCGCACGTCGCTGCGGCTTCGTGCGCGGGAGGAACCGTGCCGCCATCTGAGAGACATGTCGCTCACAGCCGTGGCCGGTGTCAGAGTGCGGACCCGTCCCGCGCGGCCATGGCCGGTGTCAGAGTGCGGACCCGTCCCGCGCGGCCGCTGGTGCAGAGCGAAACGCGCCGCACGTTGCCGTCGTTCGGCGTGGTGCGCGGCCATGTCCCGTCTCTGACACCGGACGCGTCCGCTAGAGGCAGATGTCGTCGGGCCGCACCGGCACACGGGTGAGCGGCCGGCCGGTGGCGTCCCGCAGCGCGGAGACGATGGCGGCCGTCGAGACGACGGTCGGCGGCTCGCCGACGCCCTTCACGCCGTAGGGGGCGTCCGGCTCCGGGTCCTCGACGAGGTCGAGCTCCACCGGCGGCATGTCGAGGGCCGTGGGGAGCAGGTAGTCCGTGAAGCTCGCGTTGAGGATGCGTCCGTCCCGCGTCTGCAGCTCCTCCATCAGCGCCAGGCCCAGCCCCTGTGCCGTCCCACCCTCGATCTGCCCGCGCACGGCCAGTGGGTTGACGGCACGGCCGACATCCTGCGCCGTGCCGACCCACACCACGCGGCCGAGGCCGAGCTCGACGTCGACCTCCGCCACGACGCGCATGGCCGCGACGGCCAGCGCGACGTGCGCTCGCTCGCCCGTGACCTGCCCCGTCTCCGGGTCGAGCGGCTGCGTCCTCGGATGCCGGTAGACGCGCTCGACGTCCACCTCGCCGCCGCCTCGCCGCTCGCGCTCCTCGAGCGCGGCACGGCAGGCATCGCGCACAGCACCGGCCGCCATCCACGTCATGCGGGAGGCCGAGGACGAGCCCGCCGACCCCACCGTCGCCGTCGTGTGCGGCGCGAGCGCGACGTCGTCGGTGCCGAGCTCGGTACGCGCCACCTGGAGGATCACGTTGACGACTCCCTGCCCGACCTCGGCCGCCGCGCAGTGGACCTCGGCGCCTCCGTCCGCGCGAAGCAGGATCCGCGCCGCGCACGAGTCGTCGAAGCCCTCCGAGTAGCAGATGTTCTTGAACCCCGCGGCGAATCCGACACCGCGCCGCACGCCTTCGCCGCGTGTCGTGTTGCCCGCACCGCCGGGGAGCCGGATCGGGTCGCGCGGCAGCTCCTCCGGCTCGGGCACGGGAATCGCGGCGGCGCGGCGGATCACCTCCCGCACCGGCAGCGAGCCGGTGATCACCTGACCCGTCGGCAGCCGGTCGCCGGGCTCGAGAGCGTTCAACAGGCGCAGCTCCACGGGGTCGATGCCGAGCGCGTCGGCCAGCTTGTCCATCTGCGCCTCCGCGGCGAAGCAGGTCTGCACCGCACCGAAGCCGCGCATCGCGCCGCAGGGCGGGTTGTTGGTGTAGACACTCGTCGCCTCGATCAGCGCGTTGTCCACCCGATAGGGCCCGGCCGCGAACGAGGCCGCGTTGGACGTCACCGCGGTGGAGCTGGAGGCGTAGGCGCCGCCGTCGAGGAGGATGTCCATCCGCACGCAGACGAGCCGGCCCTCGCGCGTCGCACGGTGCTCGCACCGGATCGTCGCGGGATGCCGGTGCACGTGGCCGGTGAACGACTCCTCGCGGTCGTAGACTATCTTCACCGGCCGCTTCGCGTGGAGCGCGAGCATGGCCGCGTGGATCTGCATGGAGAGGTCCTCGCGGCCGCCGAAGGCGCCCCCGACGCCGGCGAGGTGGATGCGGACCTGCTCGGGCGCGAGCGCGAGGCAGGGCGCCACCTGGTCGCGGTCGACGTGCAGCCACTGCGTCGCGACGTAGATGTCGACGCCGCCCTCCCCGTCGGGGACGGCGAGGCCGGCCTCGGGCCCGAGGAACGCCTGGTCCTGGATGCCGACCTCGTAGGTCCCCTCGACGGAGACGTCGCCGGCGGTCTCGGGATCGCCGTGGCGGATGAGGATGTGGCGGACGACGTTGGGACGCGGGTCGTCGCGGTACCCGTGGCCCATGGTGGGACGCTCCGGGTGCAGCGGCGGCATCTCCGTCGCGCGATCCATCGCGGTCACCGCCTCGAGCTGCTCGTAGTCGACGACGATCGCCGCCGCAGCGCGGCGCGCCTGCTCGGGGTGCTCCGCCGCGACGAGCGCGACCGGCTCGCCGAAGTAGCGGACGCGGTCGATCGCGAGGACGGGCTGGTCGGGGAACTCGAGCCCGTAGGTCGGTCGCCCCGGCACGTCGGCGTGGGTGAGCACGGCATGCACGCCCGGCAGGCGCAGCGCCGGGGCGACGTCGATCGACACCACCCTGGCATGCGCGTGCGGGCTGCGCAGCGTGTCGCCCCAGAGCATGTCCGGTCGGCCGAGGTCGCTCGCATAGGCGAACTCGCCCGTCGTCTTCGGGATCCCGTCGGGCCGCGCGACGCTCTCGCCGATCCGCCCGAGCTCCAGCGTGCGAGCGGTCTCGGTGACGGTCACCGCCGGCTCCCTGCGGCCGTCCGCACGGCGTCGAGGATCGTGCCGTACCCCGTGCAGCGGCAGACGTTGCCGGACAGCGCCTCGCGGATCGCGTCGTCGGTCGGCTGCGGGTCGCGCATCAGCAGGTCCGCCGCGGCGACCACGAGGCCCGGCGTGCAGAAGCCGCACTGCACCGCGCCCGCGTCGACGAACGCCCGCTGCACGGGATGGAGGCCGTCCGGCCCTGCACCGTCGAGCCCCTCCACCGTCAGCACCTCGTGTCCGTCCGCCTGCGCACCGAGCACGAGGCACGCGCACACGAGCTCGCCGTCGAGGAGGACGGAGCAGGAGCCGCACTCGCCCTGCTCGCAGGCGTTCTTCGAGCCCGGCAGGTCGAGCCGCTCGCGCAGGACGAAGAGCAGGCTCTCGCCGCCCCACACATCGGCCTCCCGCGCCTCGCCGTTGACGGTGAGCGCGATCCTCACGCGAGGCACCTCTGGAGGGCGCGCCGGGTGAGGACACGCAACGCGTGAAGGCGATACTGCGCGGACCCGCGCACGTCGTCGATCGGGCTCGCGGCCTCGGCGACGAGCTCGGGGAGCCCCGCGGCGTCTCCGAGCGGGGCCGACACCATGCGTGCAGTGGGGGCGGCGGAGCCGAACGCCGCGCGCACCTCGCCGCGCTCACGGTCGGCGACGACGGCGAGCGAGCAGACCGCGATGACCATCGCGTTCCGCGGCCCCACCTTCATGAACGTCTGCGGCGCTCGGCTCGGCGAGAGGCGCACCGCGAGCACGAGCTCGTCCGCCTCGAGCGCGTTCCGCTTCACGCCGGTGAGGAACTCCGCGAGCGGCAGCGTGCGCTCGCCACGGACGCTCGCGACGTCGACCGAAGCGCCCTCGACGAGCAGCGGCGGCAGGGCGTCGCCGGCCGGCGACGCGGTGCCGAGGTTGCCGCCGATCGTGCCGCGGTTGCGGATCTGCGGCGAGCCGACCGTGCGCGACGCCTCCGCGAGGGCGGGCAGGAGCTCCGCGAGCCCGGCCGACATCGCCTCCGTGTACGTGAGCGCGGCACCCAGGCGGAGCACGCCGTCCTCGCGCTGCCACCCGCGCAGCTCCGCCACCTCGTTCAGGTTCACGAGCGCCGGCGGCCGCGAGCGGTCGAAGTTCAGCTCCACGAGCACGTCCGTTCCGCCCTGCACGAAGCGCGCATCCGGCAGCTCCGACTTCAACCGCAGCGCCTCGTGCAGGGAGTGAGGCGTGTGGACGTCCATCAACGCTCCTCGCGCACGTACGGACGGCCGAGCGCCGCGGGTGCGCCAAGCCGTCGCCCGACCGCCGTCGACACGAGCACGAGCACGACGATAGTCATCACGTAGGGCAGCGACTGGAGGAACTCGGGCGTGACGGTCACGTCGTGCGCCTGCAGCGCAAACGGCAGAGCCGAGAGCCCGCCGAACAGATACGCCCCGACCAGGCAGAGCTCGGCTCGCCAGAAGGCGAAGATCACGAGCGCGATCGCGATCCAGCCCGCCCCGCCGACGAGTACGTCGCCGGCCACCCAGCCCGGGGAGATCGAGAGGCTGAAGCACGCCCCGCCGATCCCGGCGAACGCGCCCCCGACGATGACGTGCACGTAGCGATAGAGGACGACGTCGATGCCCATCGCGTCCGCCGATGCGGGCGCCTCGCCGACGGCGCGTACGTTCAGTCCCAGCCGCGTGCGGCTCAGGTAGAGGCCGACGAGCAGGGTCAACAGCCACGATGCGTAGACGAGCGCCGACTGGTCGAACAGAATCGGGCCGACCACCGGCAGGTCCCCGAGACCGAGGACGTCGAGCGACGAGAGCTGGTGCTTCGCCGGCAGGTCGGCGAGATGGAGCTCGTTGCCGAAGTACGCCGACAGGCCGAGGCCGCCGGCGAAGATCGTCAGCGCCAGGCCCGAGACGATCTGGCTCGCGCGCAGCGTGATGGTGAGGAAGGCGTGGATCGCCGCCATCGCGGCGCCGGCGGCCGCGGCACCTGCGACGGCGAGCGCGAGCACCGCGGCGCTGTTCCCGCCGACACGCTGCGTCACCCAGAAGCCGACGGCGGCGCCGAAGAGCATCATCCCCTCGACGCCGAGGTTGAGGACGCCGGAGCGCTCCGCGAGCAGCTCGCCGAGCGCGGCATAGAGGAGAGGCGTCCCGTAGAGCACGGCCTGCGCGAGGACGACCACCATCAGGCTGTCGTTGATCACACGGCCTCCGGGGTGGCCTCGCCGTCCGTCGTGACGCGCGTGCGCCGGGGGAACCGGATCCGGTAGCGGATCAGCAGCTCGCCGCCGAGCGCACAGAAGAGGATGATCCCCTGCATCACGCCGACGAGCCCCGAGGGGAAGTCGACGCCCTGGAGGGTGAAGCCCGCGTTCAGCAGCCCTCCGAGGAGGACGGCCACGAGGCACACCGCGAACGGGTTGTACCGCGCCAACGCGGCGACCACGATGCCCGTGTAGCCGAAGGCCGCCGCCTGCAGGCCCTGCGGGCTGCCGTCCAGCGTATGGGTGAAGTCGCCGATCTGACTCGCGCCGCCGAGTCCCGCGACTGCGCCCGAGAGCGCCATCACCGCCAGGATCTTGCGGCGTGTCCGCATGCCCGCGTAGCGCGCCGCCCGGGGCGAGTCTGCGATCACGCTCACCTCGAAGCCGAAACGCGTGCGCGCGTACAGGACCCACAGCACCACTGCGACGCCCAGGCCGACGACGAAGCCGAGCGGCAGGACGACGCTCGAGCCGAACGTGGGCCACTCCGCCGCCGGCGGCATCGGCTTTCCCTGGGGAAACGCCCGCGCCTGGAGCGTGGACGTGTCCCGCCAGTACGACGAGCTGCTGAAGATGAGATACGTCAGCAGATAGCCCGCCACGTAGTTGAGCATCAGCGAGGTGATGATCTCGTTCGTGTTCGCGAACGCACGCAGCACGCCCGGGATCAACGCCCAGAGCGCACCCGTCACCGCAGCCGCGACACACATGGCGACGACGTACACGGCAGTCGAGCCGGCGTCGCGGTCGCCGAGCTGGAGCGCGATCCAGGCGCCGCCGACCGCGCCGAGATACAGCTGACCCTCGGCTCCGATGTTGAAGAGCTCCATGCGGAAGGCGACGGCCGCCGCGAGCCCGGTGAAGAGGATCGGCGTCGCCGAGATGAGCGTTGCCGACAGCGCGCCGTTGCCCGTGAATCCCGCCTCGACGAGCTTCCGATACGTCGACCACGGGTCGTGCCCGCTTGCGAGGAGGACGACGGCCATGATCGCGAAGGCGACGATCAGCGACCCGACCGGAACGGCGACGGACAGCCACCTGGGCTGGCTCGTCCGACGCTCGAGGCGGATCACGAGCCGCGCCCGCCCGCCATGAGCAGGCCGATCTCCTCGATCGTCGCCTCCCCCGCCTCGAACTCGCCGGCGATCTCGCCTTCGTAGAGGACGACGATCCGATCGGAGAGCGCACGGAGCTCGTCGAGATCCTCGCTCACGAGCAGGATCGCGACGCCGCGCGACGACGCCTCACGCAGGTAGGCGTGCACCGTCTCGATCGCGCCGACGTCGAGCCCACGTGTGGGCTGGGCGACGACGAGGACCCGGGGCTCGCCCTCGAACTCGCGGCCGAGAACGAGCTTCTGCAGGTTCCCGCCGGACAGGTTGCGCGCAGGCGTCGACGGCTCGGGGGTCTTCACGTCGTAGCGGCGGATGATCGCGAGGGCGGTCTCGCGCATCCGCCCAAGCGCGAGGAACGGCCCGCGCGAGAGTCCTCGCCTGTAGCGCTTGATGACCGCGTTGCTCGTGACGCTGAGGCTCGGTGCGAGCCCCGTCCCGAGGCGGTCCTCGGGGACATGGGCGATGCCGGCCGAGATCGCAGCGCGCGGATCGCCGCTCCGCAGCACCTTCCCGCAGACGCGCACGGTCCCGCGATCGGCGCGGCGCAGGCCGGTCAGCGCCTCCGCCAGCTCCCGTTGCCCGTTCCCCGCGACGCCGGCCACTCCGACGATCTCACCTTCGCGGATCGAGAACGTGGCCCCCCGCACGGCTGCGCCACCCCGGTCACCCGCCACGGTGAGCTCCTCCACCTCCAGGCTCAGCACGTCCGGAAGCGGTCTCGACTGTTCGAGCGGCCGCGCTTCGTCGATCTCCCGTCCGACCATGAGCGATGCGAGCGAGCGCGCCGTCGCGGTGGAGGCGGCGACGGTGTCGATCGTGCGTCCCGCCCGCAGGACGGTGACGCGGTCCGCGACGGCCAGCACCTCCTTGAGCTTGTGCGAGATGAAGATGACGGTCTTGCCCTCACCCGCCATCGCGCGCAACGTCCCGAACAGCGCGACGGCCTCCTGCGGCGCGAGGACGGCCGTCGGCTCGTCGAGGATCAGGATGGTGGCGTCGCGGTAGAGAGCCTTCAGGATCTCGACGCGCTGCTGCTCGCCGACCGACAGCTGCCAGATCCGGGAGCGCGGGTCGACGCCGAGACCGTACTTCTCCCCGAGCTCGGCAACCCGGCGCTCGATCGCGCGTCCACGCAGGACGAACCCGCGGTGCCCGTGACGGTGGTCGCCCAGCACGACGTTCTCGGCCACCGTGAACGGCGCCACGAGGCGGAAGTGCTGATGCACCATGCCGACTCCGGCGTCGAGCGCGTCGCGGGGCGAGGTGAAGCGTACGGGCCTGCCGTGGAGCTCGATCTCGCCCTCGTCCTGCCGGTAGAGGCCGGTGAGGATGTTCGAGAGCGTCGTCTTGCCGGCGCCGTTCTCGCCGAGGAGCGCGTGCACCTCTCCGGACGCCGCCTCGAAGCTGACGTCGTCGTTCGCGACGACGCCGGGGAAGCGCTTCGTGATGCCGCGCATGCGCACGGCGGGCACCGGAGAGGCGCCGGACGGGCCGGCGCCTCTCGGTTCGTCAACGGCCGCGGAGGCTGTGTCCCCCACGCGTCATCCGGGCGGCAGGACCGACGAGACCTTCCCAATCACGCCCTTGACGAGCCACTGCATCGTGTACAGGTCCTGGATCAGCCTGAGCTTCTTGCCGGCCGGGACCTTGAGCTTGCCCTGCTGGTCGTAGATGGGCCCCTGGAAGACGTTGAACTTGCCGGAGACGATCGCCTTCTGCCTGGCCAGGATCTGCGCCCGCGTCTTCGCGGACACCTTCGGTCCGAACGGCGCCAGCCCGGTGAAGCCGTCCTTGATCGAGCCGTAGTAGAAGGCGGGCTTCCACGTGCCGTTCATCGCCGCCTTGATGCGCCTCAGGTAGTACGGGCCCCAGTTGTAGACAGCGGCCGTGAGCCACTGCGTCGGCGCCGACTTCCGCGCGTCCGAGTCGTAGCCGACCCATGGAATTCCCTTCGACTCGGCAACGACACCCGCAGCCGGACTGTCGACGTTCTGTCCGATGACGTCCACTCCGGCGGCGATCAGGCTCTGCGCCGCGGCTGTCTCCTTGGGCGGCGAGAACCAGGCGTTCGTCCAGATCAGCCTGACCTTCGCTCCGGGATGCGTCGCCTGGGCTCCGAGCGCGAAGGCGTTGATGTGGCGCACCACCTCGGGAATCCCGAACGGGACGACATACCCGATCAGCCCTTTCTTGCTCGCGGCGCCGGCTGCCATGCCGGAGAGGTAGATCGTGTCCTCGCCCGCTCCGAAGTACTCGGCCTGGTTCTTCTTGACCTGGAGCCCCGTCGCCTGCTCGAAGAGCACCTCGGGGTACTTCGCATGGAGCTGCCCGTTGACGCCGTTCTCGAACATGCCGAACGAGCAGCCGAAGATCATCGTGTAGCCCTCACGCACGAGGCCGGCCACGATCTGCGGCACCGACGCGTTCGAGAAGACGTTCTCCTTGTACGTCGTCTTGACCTTGTTGCCGAGCTGCTTCTGGACGTAGAGGCGCCCTGCGTCGTGAGCCTGCGCCCACCCGCCGTCGTTGTGGGGTCCCGGATAGATCCAGGCGACCTTCAGTGGAGCGGCGGTCGCCGCGTCGCTGCGCGCGGAGCTCGTGGCGGCGCTCGCGAGCGCCGCTGCGGCGGCGACGAGGAGCGCCGCCACGAGCCCGAGCCTGCGCTTTCCCATCTACTCCCTCCTTGTGGGCGTGACCTGCGGGCGCTCCCCGCAGGCCGGCATTCAGCCATTCTCTCCATCCTCGACGCTGCGCGCCACCAGCTCCACGCATCGCTCGAGCACCTCGAGTGCGACCGCGACGTCGGCCTCTGTGACCAGCTCGTCCGGGCTGTGGCTGATCCCCCCGGCGCAGCGGACGAAGAGCATCGCCGCCGGCGTCACGCCCGCCACGACGGCGGCGTCGTGGCCCGCCCCGCTCACGAGCAGCGGGGCCTCCAACCCGAGGTCGGACGCCGCGCGCTGCAGCAGGGCCGACAGCGGCGTGGACATGGCGACCGACGGGGTGTCGCGCAGCGTCTCCCACGCGACCTCGAGCCCACGCCGGCCGGCGATCTCCTGGGAGCGCGAGACGATCTCCTCGCGCGCGCGTCCACGGATCGCGTCGTCGGCGTGTCGCAGGTCGAGCGTCAGCGCGACGCGCCCCGGGACGACGTTCGAGGCGCCCGACGCGACGTCGACCCTCCCCACCGTCGCCACGAGCCCGGGCTCGGAGCGGGCGGCCTGCTCGATCGCCAGCACGAGCTCGGCGGCGCCGGCGAGCGCGTCGCGCCTCAGGGTCATCGGAATGGTGCCCGCATGCCCGGCCTCGCCGGCGACGACGACCAGGCCGCGGGTCTGTCCGGCGATCGCCGACACGACGCCGACAGGCAGTCCCGACTTCTCGAGCCGCGGCCCCTGCTCGATGTGCACCTCGAGGTAGCCGAGAAGGTCGTCCTGCCGCCGCGCCGCCCCGTCGATCCGCTCGGGATCGCCACCGCTCGCGCGCACGGCCTCCTCGAGCGTGACGCCGTCGCCGTCGACGAGGCGGAGCTGCGACCGCTCGAACGCGCCGCGCCACACGCGCGAGCCGACGTAGCCCGTGCCGAAGCGAACCCCCTCTTCCTCGGCGAAGGCCACGACCTCGAGGGCGCACGGCAGACGACGGCCGCCGCTCGCCAGGCGCTCCACGACCGCCAGCCCGGCGAGGACGCCGAGCACCCCGTCGTAGCGGCCCGCCCCGGGGACGGTGTCGAGGTGCGAGCCGATCACGAGCGTCCCCGCGTCGTTGCGCGACGCCTCGTAGCGCCCCGTGAGGTTCCCGATCGCGTCGCGCCGGACGGACATCCCCGCGGCCGCCAGCCACTCGGCTACCTGGTCGAGCGCACGCCCCATCGCCGCCGTCGCGAAGCGTCGCGTCAGCCGGTCCGGCTCCTCGCTGATCGCGCCGAGGACGTCTGCGCGCTCGAGCAGGACCCGCGCCGCGTCGCTCACAGCGCGAGCGGCACGAGCTCGAACCGGTCGACGTCGACCAGCCCGCGGTCCGTGATCTTCAGGTGCGGGATCACCGACAGCGCGAGGAACGAGAGCGTGAGGAACGGTGTCGCGCCCGACCAGCCGAGCGCCGCCGCGGCCTCGTTGCACGCGCGGCTCTCGGCGATGACGGTGTCGAGTGCCGCGTCGGAGAGCAGGCCGGCGACGGGCAGTGGGCACTCGGCGAGCACCGCGCTGCGCTCGACGGCGACGATGCCGCCGCCGATCTCGGCCAGCCTGGTCACGGCGAAGGCCATGTCGTCGTCGCTCATGCCCACCACGACGATGTTGTGCGCGTCGTGCGCGACGGTGGACGCCAGGGCTCCGCGCTGGAGGTCCGAGCCCGACAGGAGCCCCACGCAGTGCCGGCCCGTGGCGAGGTGGCGCTCGACGACGGCGATCTTGGCCAGGTCTCGGCTCGCATCGGCCACCGCGCGACCGTTCGCGACCGCCGGCTCGCGGACGAGCGACTCCGTCACCACCTGATCCTCGACCAGGCCGATGACGCGTGCGGATCCCCCCTGCCACGGGAGCTCGAAGGCCGTCGGGCTCACCGGCCGGATGCGAACGCTCTGGCGCACCCAGTCCGGGATCTCCGGCCGCGCGTGCTCGACGATGTGCTGCCCGCGCTTCAGCACCGTCTCCGGCGCGAACGAGACGAGGTCCGGGAGGATCAGCAGATCCGCCTGGTAGCCGGGCGCGATCGCGCCCAGCCTGCGCAGCCGGTGCCACTGGGCCGGGTTGTGCGAGGCCATCACGACGGCGTCCTCGGGCGCGATGCCGGCGGCGACCGCGTCGCGGACCATGCCGTTGACATGGCCGGAGTCGGCGATGTCCTCCGGGTCGCGATCGTCCGTGCAGAAGGCGATCCGGCCCGGGCCGTACTCCCGGGCGAGCGGCAGCAGCGCCTGCAGGTTGCGCGCCATCGAGGCCTCGCGCACGAGCAGCCACATGCCCGCCCGCAGCCGCTCCCGGCCCTCCTCCACCGTGAGCGCCTCGTGGTCGGAGGCGATCCCCGCCGCCACGTAGGCCTGCAGGTCCTTGCCGAGGACGCCGGGGGCGTGGCCGTCGACGTGCTGGGCGCCGTCGAGCGCGAGCTTCGCGAGCTCGTCCTCGTCGCCGGCGATCACGCCGGGGTAATTCATCATCTCGGCGAGCCCGAGCACGCGGCGACGGCGCATCAGCGCCTCGAGGTCGCCGCCGGTGAGCGGCCGCCGCGGCGACTCGAAGGGCGAGGCCGGGACGCACGACGGCGCCGTGAAGAACACCTCCAGCTGGAGCCCGGCCGAGGCGTCGAGCAGCCAGTGCACGCCGTCGACGCCGAGCACGTTCGCAATCTCGTGTGGGTCGGCGACGACCGCGGTGGTGCCGAGAGGAAGCACGAGCCGGGCGAACTCGTCCACGAGCAGCTTCGTCGACTCGAGATGCATGTGCGCGTCGATGAACCCCGGCACCACGTAGCGGCCGCCGGCGTCCAGCACCTCGACGCCGTCGTAGTCGCCCAGCCCCGCAATCACGCCGTCGGCGACGGCGACGTCGACCTCGAGCCACTCGCGCGTGACGACGGACAGCACGCGCCCGCCGCGCACCACGAGGTCGGCCGGCTCGTCCCCGCGCGCGACGGCGAGGCGGCGTGCAAGCGCGTCCATCGCGCGGACGATAGAGCTTCGGCGGGTGGCTGCGCGCCCGGCGCGGCACCGAGCTCGTTGCCCACCCCGCCCCCGCACGCTACGGTCGGGCGGGGATGGACGAACCGCGTCTCGGCCTCACCTACGACGATGTCCTGCTCGTGCCGCGCCGCTCCCGCGTGCGCTCGCGGCGAGACGTGTCGACGCGGTCGCGGCTGACGCCGCGGATCGAGCTCGAGGTGCCGGTCGTCTCGGCCAACATGGACACGGTGACGACCGCGCCGATGGCGATCGCCATGGCGCAGCTCGGTGGCATCGGCGTGCTGCACCGCTTCCTCTCCATCGAGGAGGAGGCGGCCGACGTGCGCCGGGTCAAGCGCTACCTCACGCACGTGGTGTCCGAGCCGTACACGATCGCCCCGACCGCGACGCTCGCGCAGGCACGCGCCGAGGCCGAGCGGCTGCAGGTGACCGGCTTCCTCGTCGTCGACGAAGAGCAGCGCCTGCTCGGCGTGCTCACGGCGCGCGACCTCGCCGCAGGCGAAGAGCACGACGCGGTCGAGCGGCTGATGACGCCGCGCGAGCGTCTCGTCACGGCCGTGCCGGGCACCGGGCTCGACGAGGCGCGCCGCCTCCTCCACGCCAACCGCGTCGAGAAGCTGCCGCTCGTCGACGACGCCGACCGCGTGGCAGGGCTCGTCACGCTGCGCGACCTCGCGTCGGTGGAGGAGTACCCGCAGGCGACGCGAGACGAGCAGGGACGCCTCTGCGTGGCGGCGGCGGTCGGGGTGCGCGGCGATTACATCGAACGTGCCCAGGCGCTCGTCGCGGCCGAGGCGGACGTGCTCGTGCTCGACATCGCGCACGCCCACGCGGACGCCGCCATCGAGGCCGTGTCCGAGCTGCGCGCAGCGTGGCCCGACGTCGAGATCGTGGGCGGCAACGTGGCCACCGCCGACGGATTCCGCGACCTCGTGGCCGCGGGCGCCGACGCCGTGAAGGTCGGCATCGGCCCCGGCTACGCGTGCACGACGCGCCTGGTGGCCGGCGTCGGCGTCCCGCAGCTCACCGCGGTGCTCGACTGCGCGCCCGCCGCACGCGACACGGGCGCGCCGCTGATCGCGGACGGCGGCGTGCGGCGGCCCGGCGACGTCGCGAAGGCGATCGCCGCCGGCGCGAGCACGGTCATGGTCGGGAGCCTGCTCGCCGGCCGTGTCGAGAGCCCGGGTGACGTGGTGCGCCGCCGCGGCCAGCTCCTCAAGGTCTACCGCGGCATGGCCTCGCGCTCCGCCGCCGCAGCGCGCTTCGCCGCCGAGGGCCGCGGCGACTCGCTCGACCAGTACGTGGCGGAGGGCGAGGAGATGGAGTTTCCGCTCCGCGGCCCCGCCGCCGAGGTGGTCGAGGATCTCGTCGGAGGCCTGCGCAGCGGGATGAGCTACGCCGACGCCACGTCGGTCGACGAGTTCTGGGAGAAGGCGGTCTTCGTGCGCCAGACCGAGGCCGGCGAGCGCGAGTCCCACCCCGGCCAGCCGTGAGGACCCTGTGGGCGAACGGCTGGGTGGTGACCATGGACGACGCCGGCACCGAGCACCCGTCCGGCTGGGTGCTCGTCGAGGGTGGGGCTGTTGCGGCCGTCGGCGCCGGAGCCGAGCCCGCCTGCGAGGAGCGCATCGACCTCGCAGGCGCCGTCGTCACGCCCGGCCTCGTCAACACCCACCACCACCTCTGCCAGACGCTCACCCGGGCTCGCGCCCAGCAGGCCGACCTCTTCACCTGGCTGCGGGAGCTCTACCCGGTCTGGGCCGGGATCGACGCCGAGGCCCAGTACGCCGCCGCCCGGACGGGGCTCGCCGAGCTCGCCCTGTCGGGCTGCACGACCGTCTTCGACCACCACTACGTGTTCCCGCCCGGACAGGAGGGCCTCGTCGAGGCGGAGGTGCAGGCGGCACGAGAGCTCGGGGTGCGCATCGTGGCCTCGCGCGGCTCGATGGACCTCGGCGCTTCCGACGGCGGCCTGCCGCCGGACGAGCTGGTGGAGGAGCTCGACGCGGTGCTCGCGGACACGGAGCGCCTCGCCGCCGACCTGCACGAGGCGGGCGCGGGTGCGCGGGTGCAGATCGCCGTGGCGCCGTGCTCGCCCTTCTCGGTCACGGGCCGGCTGATGGAGGAGTCCGCGACCCTCGCACGCAGGCTCGGCCTGCCGCTGCACACGCACCTCGCCGAGACCGAGGAGGAGGACGCGTACTGCCGCGAGCTGTACGGCTGTACGCCGGTCGAGTATCTGGAGCGGCTCGGGTGGCTGGCCGAGGACGTCTGGTGCGCGCACTGCGTGCACCTCTCGTCCGGCGACGTCGCCCGCTTCTCCGTCACGGGCACGGGTGTCGCCCACTGCCCCACCTCGAACCTTCGCCTCGGGGCCGGCGTCGCGCCCGTACGGGACCTCGTCGACGCCGGCGTGCGGGTCGGGCTCGGCGTGGACGGGTCGGCGTCGAACGAGCGCGGCGACCTCTTCCTCGAGGTGAAGCAGGCGCTCCTCGTGGCCCGCGGACGCGGCGGCAGCTCGGCCATGACCGCCCGCGACGCCCTCCGGCTCGGCACCCGGGGCGGGGCCTCGGTGCTCCGTCGCGACGACATCGGCTCGCTCGAGCCGGGCAAGCAGGCCGACCTCGCCGTCTGGCGCACCGACGGGCTGGAGCTCGGCGGTGCCGAGGACCCGGTGGCCGGACTCGTTCTCTCCGGGCCCCACCGCGCCGACCGCGTCGTCGTCGGCGGCGAGGACGTCGTCCGCGACGGCGCCCTCGTCCGTGCCGACGAGTCGGAGATCGCTCGCGCCCACCGCCTGCAGGCGAGAAGATTCACCGCGTGAGCGCCTCGCTCTCGACACACGTGCTCGACACGGCCACGGGGCGTCCCGCGGCAGGTGTCCGCGTCGAGCTCTGGCGGGACGGCACGCTGCTCGCCGACGCCGCCACCGACGCGGACGGGCGCATCCGCGAGCTCGCCACGGGTCTCGCTCCGGGCCGCGCGGAGCTCGTCTTCCACCCGGCGTCCGCCTTCTTCCGGCGCGTGGCGCTGGAGATCGAGCTCGAGGACGGGCACCATCACGTCCCGCTCCTGGTGTCGCCCTACGGATGCGCGAGCTACCGCGGCAGCTGAGCGCGGACGAGCTCGCGGAGCTCTTCGAGGGCCGCACCCGCTTCGTCGAGCTGCTGGCCTCCGAGCCCGACCCGCTCGCCCGCGCGCGCGCCCTCGTGCACGAGCTGCCGCTCGCCGAGAAGCGCGAGATCCTCGACGCGCATCCGGCCATCGGCCAGCGCACCGGCCTCTCCGCACGCTCGGCGGCCGAGCAGGGCGGCGGGGCGGACCCGGCCGTGCTGGAGGAGCTCGCGCGCCTGAACGCGGACTACGAGGCGCGCCACGGCTTTCGCTTCGTCGTGTTCGTCGACCGCCGTCCCAAGCCGGTGATCCTGGAGATACTGCGCGAGCGCATCGAGCGTGCCACGGAGGAGGAGCTCGAGACCGCGCTCGACGAGCTCGTCGCGATCGCCGTCGACCGCTGGCGGCGCGGATGACGACGTCGTGCTCATTGCTCACGAGCGGGCTCGGCGCCGCGATGCCACTCGCGCTCGACCCCTACCTTCGCGACTGGCTCGACCTGCTGCTGCGCTGGCTGCACGTGATCGCCGCCATCGCCTGGATCGGCTCGTCCTTCTACTTCGTGCTCCTCGACCAGTCGCTCCGCCCGCCGGCGCGCGATGCCGCCGAGCACGAGGGCGTCGCGGGCGAGCTCTGGGAGGTGCACGGCGGCGGCTTCTACCACGTGCGCAAGTACCGCGTGGCTCCGTCACAGCTGCCCGACCACCTGGCCTGGTTCAAGTGGGAGGCGTACGCGACCTGGCTCTCCGGCTTCGCGCTGCTCGTCGTCCTGTACTACGCCGAGGCCAGCAGCACGCTCGTCGACCCCTCCGTGGCCGGGCTCGAGCCGTGGGAAGGCGTCGCGATCAGCATCGCGCTGCTCGTCGTGGCCTGGGTCGTGTACGACGTGCTCTGCCGTGTGCTCGGCGCCCACGACCTGTGGCTGGCGGCCGCCGTCGCCGCACTCACGGCACTCGCCGCCTGGGCGTCCTGGGAGCTCTTCGCGCCGCGGGCCGCCTGGCTGCAGGTGGGCGCCATGCTCGGGACGATCATGGCCGCCAACGTCTTCTTCGTCATCATTCCCGCCCACTGGGAGCTGATCCGCGCCAAGCAGGCGGGGCGCGACCCCGACGCGGCGCCCGGCATCCGCGGCAAGCAGCGGTCGGTCCACAACAACTACCTCACGCTCCCCGTGCTGCTGACGATGCTGGCGGGGCACTTCGCGTTCCTCGTCGGCCGCTCGCACGCGTGGCTGATCCTCGTCGTGCTGATGGCGGTCGGAGCCGCGGTGCGGCTCTTCTACAACCTCCGGCACGCGGGGCGCAACCTGTGGGCGATCCCGGTCGGCGCGGCGGCCGTCGTCGTCGCGCTCGCCATCGCGCTCGACCCGGACGACGGCGGGGGGGAGCCGGCGACCGCGGCCGAGCTGGCTCGCGGAGAGAGCGTCTTCGCCTCCGCGGGATGCGGCGGCTGCCACACGCTCGCCGCCGCCGGCGCCTCCGGCACGGTGGGGCCCAACCTCGACGGCGCGACACCCACCCGCGGGCGCGTGGAGCAGATCGTCGCCACCGGGCAGGGTGTGATGCCCTCCTTCCGCAGCCGCCTCTCGGAGCAGGAGATCGCGGCCGTCGCCGCCTACGTCTCCTCGACGGCCGGCCAGTAGGATCGCGGTCGTGCTCGAGATCACGGCCGGGGGCTTCACGTTCCGGGCACGCCTCGAGGAGGAGGTGGCGCCGCGAACGGTGGCCGCCTTCCGCACGCTGCTGCCGCTCGAGTCCCGGATCATCCATGTCCGCTGGAGCGGCGAAGCGGGCTGGATCCCCTTCGGCGACCTCGATCTCGGGCTCGCGCCCGAGAACGCCACCTGCTATCCGCACCCCGGCGAGATCGTGCTCTACCCGGGCGGCGTCTCCGAGACCGAGATCCTGCTCGCCTACGGCTACGTGAGCTTCGCCTCCAAGGCGGGCCCGCTGGCCGGCAACCATTTCGCCACGATCGTCGAGGGCCTCGAGCACCTCCGCCCCCTGGGCAGGACCTTCCTCTGGGAGGGCGCCCAGGAGATCTCGTTCGTCGAGCTCGAGAGCTAGGAGGGCTTGGTCCGCTCGAACAGCGCCGCCTGGCCCTGCCCCACGCCGACACAGAGCGTGGCCAGCCCGTAGCGCCCGCCGCGCCGGCGAAGCTCGTGCAGGAGCGTTACCACGAGGCGCGCGCCGCTCATCCCCAGAGGATGGCCGATGGCGATCGCGCCACCGTTCACGTTCACCCGCTCCTCGTCCAGCCCCAGCTCGCGGATGACGGCGAGCGACTGCGAGGCGAACGCCTCGTTGAGCTCCACCAGGTCGATCTCGTCCACGCGGACGCCGGTGCGCTCCAGCAGCCGCGTCACCGCCGGGATGGGGCCGATCCCCATCACGCGCGGGTCGACCCCGGCCGCCGCGGACCCCACGAAGGTGCCGAGCGGCTCCGTGCCGATGGCGCGAGCGCGCTCCTCTGACGCGATCACGAGGGCGGCGGCGCCGTCGTTGATCCCGCTGGCGTTGCCCGCGGTGACGGTGCCGTCTTCGCGAAACGCGGGCGCGAGGGCCGCCAGCCCGGCTTCGCTCGAGTCCGGGCGCGGATGCTCGTCCCGCACGACGTCGCCGACGGGGACGAGCTCGTCGTCGAAGCGGCCCGCGGCGGCAGCCTCGTCCCACCGTCGCTGCGACCGCAGCGCGAAGGCATCCTGGTCGGCGCGACCGACGTCGTAGCGCTCGGCGACGTTCTCGCCCGTCTCGCCCATCGACTCGAGCGGGAACATCGCCTCGAGCCGCGGGTTGGGAAAGCGCCACCCGAGCGTCGAGTCCCAGAGCGTCCGGTCGCCCCGGGGGAAGGCGCGCTCGGGCTTCGCGGTCACGAGCGGCGCGCGGCTCATCGACTCGACCCCGCCCGCCACGACGAGGTCGGCGTCGCCGGCGACGACCGCGTGGCACGCAGAGACGACGGCGGAGAGCCCGGACGCGCAGAGCCGGTTGACCGTCACGCCCGCCACCGCCTCCGGCAGGCCCGCGAGCAGCACTGCCATGCGGGCCACGTTGCGGTTGTCCTCGCCGGCCTGGTTGGCACAGCCGACGTAGGCGTCGTCGATCGTCGCCGGGTCGCAGCCCGACCGCGCGACGGCCGCCGAGATCGCGAGGGCCGCGAGATCGTCTGGCCGGACGCCGGAGAGGGCGCCGCCGTAGCGCCCCACGGGCGTCCGCACCGCCGCGATCACGACGGCGCGCGTCACGGCCGCACGACGCGACGCGGTCGGCGCACGAGCTCACCGCCGCAGTTCGGGCAGAGGTGCACGAGCTCGTCCGCGCAGAGCGTGCAGAACGTGCATTCGTGGCTGCAGATCTGCGCCTGGCCGTCGGAGGGCAGGTCCACGCCGCAGCGCTCGCACCTAGGACGCATCTCCAGCGCCATCGCGCCGACCTTAGCTGATGAAGTCGATCTGGACGGGTCGCGGAAAGGCGCCGATCGCCTCGCCGCGGCGCAAGAGCTCGGCCACCGCCGCTCGCCCTTCGTGGCCGTAGTCCTGCGTCAGGTCGTTGACGTACATCGCCACGAAGCGATCGGCGACGGCGGCGTCGATTCCGCGCCCGAACTGGAGCGCGTACTCCAGCGCATCCTCGCGGTGGTCGAGGCTGCAGCGGATCGCGTCGCGCAGCACCTCGGAGAGGTCGTGCGGTCGCGAGACGTCGCGGCGCGCGACGTTGACCCCGAGCGGCAGCGGCAGCCCTGTCTCCAGGAGCCACCACTCGCCGAGATCGAGTGCCTTGTGCAGCCCGAGGTCGGAGAACACGAGCTGCCCCTCGTGGATCAGGAGCCCCGCCTCCGCCCGGCCCTCCGCCACCTCGCCGGGGATCTGCTCGAACGGGAGCTCGCGGAAGGGGAAGTCACCGAGCACCATGCGCAGCGTGAGGAAGGCGGTGGTGAGGGCCCCCGGGACGACGATCTCGAGCCCGCGCAGCGCCTCGACCCCGCCGGGCTCGCGCGTGACGACGATCGGGCCGTACCCCGCGCCGATGCTGGCGCCGTGAGGCAGCAGCGCGTAGTCCTCCTGCACGAACGGGTAGGCGGCGAGCGAGAGGGCGGTCACCTCGAGCCGTGCGGCGCGCGCCCACTGGTTGAGCGTCTGGATGTCTGCGAGCACCTGCTCGAAGCGGAAGCCTCGCGTGTCGACCAGGTCGGTGGTCAGCGCCCAGTACATGAACGCATCGTCCGGATCCGGGCTGTGACCCACTCGGATGTCCACGGCGCGCGGACGCTAGCAATGCATTCCGCCGTGCGGACGGGACAACCGGTGGCGGCTACGCTCATGCGGTGCCGCGCACGACGCTCACCGACGCGATCCAGGACTACCTGCGCGAGATCTACAAGCTCTCGCAGGAGGGCGACGGACGCGTCTCCACCAACGCGCTGGCGCGCGGCATGGCCGTCGCGCCCGCCTCGGCCAGCGCGATGGTGAAGAAGCTCGCGGTGCTCGAGCTCGTCGAGCACGCGCCGTACAAGGGTGTCTCGCTCACCGCCGACGGCGAGCGGGTGGCGCTCGAGGTGATCCGCCACCACCGGCTGCTCGAGCTCTACCTCGCGAAGACCCTCGGCGTCCACGTGGACGAGGTGCACGCGGAGGCCGACCGGCTCGAGCACGTCATCTCCGAGGAGCTCGAGGCGCGGATCGACGAGTCGCTCGGCTACCCCACGCACGACCCGCACGGCGAGGCGATCCCGGACGCCAACCTCGAGTGGCCCCCCGCGGAGGCTCCGCCTCCCCGAGCGACGTAGTCGATTGTCATCGCCGCGCCTTCGCGTGGGGGGCGAGATATATCTCGCCCCTACCAGCACGGACCCGGAAGGCCGCGTGCGCTCAGGGGCGCGAGCGGTCGCGGAACCGGGCGCAGCCCGGCGGGAGCGGCCGCGGCCACACCTCACGACGCTCCGCTGAGGCCACCGGCGCGTCCCTGAGCGTGCGCGGCCGGAGGGGATAGTGCTCGAGCACAGACCCGAAGGCCGCGTGCGCTCAGGGGCGCGAGCGGCCGCGGAGCCGGGCTGCGCCCGGCGGGAGCGGCCGCGGCGGGTGGCCTCAGCGGCCGAAGAAGAAGCGCTCGAGGAAGGGAAGCACCTCCTTGCGCGTGAACGGCTTGGCGTCGGGCTCGGCGCCGTCCCGCTCGAGCACGCGGACGTCGTCCTCGAGCGCCTCGTTGGCCCGGGCCAGGGCGTCCCCGAGCTCGAACCCCTCGAAGAGGACGTCCTCGGGCCGCGGGTCGTCCGTCTGCCGGAGCTGTGGGTTGACCGAGCGCCCGACGACCCACAGCGCGCCGGGACGCCGCTCGACCCAGAGCACGATCCGCTCCTCGGCGCCCGCGTCGTCGACGCCGCGGAGCGTGCGCTCGGCACACCGACCGGCCTGCGTTCTCCGCTTCACCAGGCGAGGATAGAATCGCGGTCGATGGCGCTCAAGGATCTCTTCTCGTTTCTCTTCCAGAAGTCGACGGGGGAGGAGCGCGTCGCGCAGTACGTGATCCGCGAGCACGACCGCGGCCGGCCGCTCGCCGAGATCCTCGACGACAAGTATGTCGTCAACCGGCTGCAGAGCCCCGAGCAGCGCGCGCGGCTGCTCGACCGCCCGGAGATCACCCGGGCGATCGGCGCCGACACGATCGAGGCCGCGAAGGCATCCGTCACGGACCAGTAGGACGTGGTCGCGGAGCTCGTGGCGTTCGTGGGCGTGTCCGCGGTCGTCATCTGCACGCCCGGCCAGGACACGGCCCTGACGATCCGTAACGCGCTGGCGGGGGTCGCCGCAGCGGTGTCGCCACCGCAGCGGGCGTCTCGCTCGGCCAGGCGGCGTGGACGGTCGCGACCGCGGTTGGCCTGGCCTCGCTGCTGACCGCGTCCCAGCCCGCATTCCTCGCGCTCGAGCTCGCCGGCGCCGGCTACCTGGTCCTGCTCGGCGCGCAGACCATGCGACGTGCGATACGCGGGAGGGAGCAGCGGCTCGAGATCGACCTCCCGGCGCGAGCGAGCCCGCGCCAGTCCCTGCGCCAGGGGCTGCTCAGCAACCTGGCGAACCCCAAGATGGCCGTGTTCTTCACGGCGCTCCTGCCGCAGTTCGCCCCGGCAGGAGGCGCCGGCTTCCCTGTCCTCCTCGCGCTCGGCTTCCTCTTCTGCTTCCTCACCTTCTCGTGGCTGGCCGTCTACGGCCTCGCCGTCGACGCGGCGCGCGCCGTCCTCCTGCGCGACCGCGTGCGGCGCACTCTCGACGCGGTGACGGGGATGGTGCTCGTCGGCCTGGGCGTCCGCCTCGCCGCGGAACGCGCCTGACGCGACCCCGGACGCTGTCGGCCCGCACGGTGCTCGGCGTCGTCTAGAGGTCGCGGCCTGCGCCGCGCTCGCGTGCCCGCGCGACGAGCTCGTGGCCGAGCGCGAGGTCCCACGGCGCGATGCCGTTCGACTTGAAGAGGACGACGTCGGCGCCGGACTGCCGGCCGGTCACCTCGCCGGCGACGACCTCGTGGAGCTCGTGCACCTCCAGCCAGTCGAGCTGGCCGGCGGCGACGGGGTCGATGAGATCGCCCGACTCGATGCGTGCGTCCTCGACCGAGTCGCAGCAGACGAACGCGGCGCGGGCGATCACCTGCGCGTCGAGCTCGCGGGAGGTGGGGACGTTGGCCCCGACGGCGCACACGAGCGCTCCGTCGCGCAGCCAGTCGCCGCGCAGCACCGGGTCCTTCGAGGTGGTGACGGTCACGACGACGTCGCACGAGGCGGCGTCCTGCGGCCCTTCCCCCGCCTCCGCCCCGTGACGCGCGCAGAACTCGGCGAGGCGAGCGGGCGTCCGGCACCACGCCACCGCGCGCTCGATGCCGGGCACGGCGGCACGGATGGCCGCGAGCTGGGACTCGGCCTGCCAGCCGCAGCCGATCAGGCCGACGCTCGTCGCGCCCGGCCTGGCGAGGTGGCGTGCGGCGACGCCACTCGCGGCGCCCGTCCGGAGCTGGCCGAGCTTGTCCGCCTCGATCACCGCGAGGAGCGTCCCGTCCTCGAGCCCGAACAGGCACACGGCGAAGAAGGCCTTGCCGTTCACGGCCATGTAGCTCTTGAGCCCCGCCACGCCGAGGGCGCGGTCGGCGGCGGCCATCACGGCAAAGGCCCCGCCGTCCACGGGGAACCGCCGCCGCGGCATCAGCTCGACCTCGCCGGCCGCCATGCGCCGGAAGCAGTCCTCGATCACGGGAACGACGTCCGCGGGCTCCGCGAGCGCGGCGACGTCGGCCTCGGTCAGGTAGAGCGGCACGCGCCGAGTCTAGGCGCCAGCTGCCCACAGCAGCGCGAGTCCGACAGCACGCTGAGATGCGCCCGGCATGATTCGAACATGCGACCTCTGCCTCCGCAGGGCAGCGCTCTATCCCCTGAGCTACGGGCGCGCGACGGGGCCAGTGTAACGACCCACGCGACGCGGCCGGTGTGACGACCCGCCCATAGGGGCGAGATACATCTCGCCCCTACACGGTGAGTCGGCGCACCGTGCGATCCGCGAGCTCGAGCTCCGCGTCGTCCGCGACCTCGCGGCGGACGTACGCGAGCGCCACGATGCCGTGCTCGGGATCGTGGGCGGCGCTCGTCACCCGACCGACGACCTTGCCCGCGAGCGCGAGCTCCGCGTCGTAGGGCGGGAGCTCCTCCCCGTCGACGGCGAGCACACGGAGCTGTCGGTTCGGATGGCCGCGGTAGTGGAGCCGCGCGACCGGTTCCTGGCCCGGGTAGCACCCCTTCGTGAAGCTGATCGCCCGGCGGTCGAGGCCTGCCTCGGCCGGGAGCACGCGGTCGTCCAGCTCACGGCCCAGACGTGGCGTGCCCGCGCGGATCCGGAGCCGCTCGAGCTCGTCCTCGCCGACCGCCGCCCACTCCGGCACCTGCTCGTCGACCACCTCGTAGGCGGGCAGGCCGTAGTCGAGATTCGGGATCGCACCGGGCGGCGCCTCCCGGCCGACGACGAGCGTCGATTCGTGCTCCTCGAGCTCGATCGCGACCTTTGCCGCGAACCGCGCACGTGCGAGCTCGGCCCGCAGGCGCTCGCCGGCGTCAGGCTCCGTGAGGAGCAGGAAGTCGTCCGCGCCGCGGCGCCACACCACGATCGTCGCGATCACCCGCGCCTTGGGCGTGAGCAGCAGCGCCTCGGCGGAGCCGCCGAGCTCCAGCGACTCGACCTCGTTCGAGAGCATCCGCTCGAGGAACGAGGCCGACTCGGGGCCAGTCACGGCGACGAACGCGCGTGGCCGGCGAGCGACGTGGAGCGCGGTTCCGGGCACGGGAACTAAGGTAGCGGCGATGTTCCGGAGCAAGGCGGAGAAGAAGGTGGCGGAGGCCGGCTACGACCCCGCCCGCCTGCCCCCCGGGCAGTACCTGACCGAGAAGTGGCCGGTGCTCCACGCGGGCTCGGTGCCCGACTATCCGCGCGACCTCGCCGGGTGGGACTTTCGGGTGTGGGGCGAGGTGGACTCGCCGGTCACGCTGTCCTGGGCCGAGCTCACGACCCTGCCGCGGGAGGCGGTCACGCAGGACATCCACTGCGTGACGCGCTGGAGCCGCTTCGACGCGACCTTCGAGGGCGTCCCCTGGGCGGCGATCCGGGAGCTCGTCGGCCAGCGGCCGAGCGCGCGCTACGCGATCGCGCACGCCGAGGAGGGCTTCACCGCCAACATCCCCGCCTCGTTCCTCGACGCGCCGGGCGCGCTGCTCGCGACGCACGCCGACGGGACGCCGCTCGAGCCCGAGCACGGCTGGCCGCTCCGCCTCGTCGTACCCGGCAAGTACTTCTGGAAGAGCGCCAAGTGGCTCCGCGGGATCGAGCTCCTCGACCACGACCAGCCGGGCTTCTGGGAGCGCTACGGCTACCACAACGACGCCGATCCCTGGAAGGAGCAGCGCTACGGCTTCTGAACGTGTCCCTCGCGCGAGCGATCGCAAGATCACTCGATCGGGGGACGAGATCGAGGTCCCAGTCGTCGATCAATAGGGCAACCCACCCTCCCCCAGTTTCATCCCACCGAAGCGCCCGCCCCCCCGCGGGCGCTTCACTTATGTGGGGGAACCGCATGGGTCCCACGAGCCCCCTCCTTTCCCGCTCGCAGCAGCCGATGGCAGCTGGGCTTCCGCCCGCGGAAGGGAGTCGCTTCGATCACCGAGGAACGACGAGGGGCCGGCTTGTGGCCGGCCCCTCGTCGAAGCATCAGCCCGCAGGCTGGATCACATCATCCCGCCCATGTCGGGCATGCCGCCGCCCGCGCCGACCGCCTGCTTCTCCGGCGCCTCGACGACGACTGCCTCGGTGGTGAGGATGTTCTTCGCGATCGAGGCTGCGTTCTGCAGCGCCGAGCGCGTGACCATGGTCGGGTCGATGATCCCCGCCTTCACGAGGTCCTCGATCTCGCCGTCCTCGACGTTGAGTCCGAAGCCCTTCTTGGCCGAGCGCACCTTGTCGACCACGACGGAGCCCTCGAGGCCTGCGTTGTAGGCGAGCTGCCGCAGCGGCTCCTCCAGCGCGCGCAGGATGATCGAGGAGCCGGTCTTCTGGTCGCCCTCGAGCGACTCGAAGCTCGCCCTCACCGACTCCGCCGCGTTCAGGAGCGCCACGCCGCCGCCCGCCACGATGCCCTCCTCGAGGGCGGCCCGGGTCGCCTGCAGCGCGTCCTCGACGCGATGCTTCTTCTCCTTCATCTCCGTCTCGGTGGCCGCGCCGACCTTGACGACCGCGACGCCGCCCGACAGCTTCGCGAGCCGCTCCTGGAGCTTCTCGCGGTCGAAGTCGGAGTCCGTGTTCTCGACCTCGGCCTTGAGCTGCTTGATGCGGGCCTTGATCGCCTCCGAGTCGCCGGCACCGTCGATGATGGTGGTCGAGTCCTTGTCGACGACCACCTTGCGGGCCCTGCCGAGCTGCGAGAGCTTCGTGTTCTCGAGCTTGAGGCCCATCTCCTCGGTGATCACCTCGCCGCCCGTGAGGATGGCGATGTCCTCGAGCATCCGCTTGCGGCGGTCGCCGAAGCCGGGCGCCTTGACCGCCACGGCCGTGAACACGCCGCGCAGCTTGTTGACGACGACCGTCGCGAGCGCCTCGCCCTCGACGTCCTCGGCCACGATGACCAGCGGCTTGCCCGCCTGGATCACCTGCTCGAGCACCGGCAGGAGGTCCTTCACCGCACCGATCTTCTGGTTCGCGATCAGGACGTACGGGTCTTCGAGCTCTGCCTTCATGCTCTCGGCGTCGGTGATCATGTAGGGCGACAGGTAGCCCTTGTCGAACTGCATGCCCTCCGTGAACTCGAGGTCGAGGCCGAAGGTCTGGCCCTCCTCGACGTTCACGACGCCGTCCTTGCCGACCTTCTCGATCGCGTCGGCGATCACGTCGCCGATCTCCCGCTCGCGCGAGGAGATGGTGGCGACGCGGGCGATGTCCTCCTTGCCGGAGATCTCGGTCGACTGCGTCTTCAGGTCCTCGACCACAGCGTCGACGGCCTTCTCGATGCCTCGCTTGAGGCCCATCGGGTTGGCGCCGGCGGCCACGTTCTTGAGGCCCTCCCGCACGATCGACTGCGCGAGCACGGTCGCGGTGGTGGTGCCGTCACCGGCGACGTCGTTCGTCGCCGTCGCGACCTCGCGGACGAGCTGGGCGCCCTGGTTCTCGAACGGGTCCTCGACCTCGATCTCGCGGGCGATGGTGACGCCGTCGTTGGTGATCGTCGGCGCGCCGAACTTCTTGTCCAGCACGACGTAGCGGCCCTTCGGGCCGAGCGTCACCTTGACCGCGTCCGCGAGGATGTTGACGCCGCGCTCGAGCGCACGGCGCGCGTCCTCGTTGAACTTGAGCTCCTTGTGAGCCATCGGTCTTCGTGTCCTCCTCGATGCGGGTTAGACGGCCGCGCGGTCTCCGACGACCTTGGCCAGGATGTCGGACTCGCGCAGGATGAGAACCTCGTCGACGCCGAGCTTGATCTCGGTGCCGCCGTACTTGGAGAAGATGACCTCGTCACCCTCCTCCACGTCCATCTTGATGTACTCCCCGTCCTCGTCGCGCGGGCCGGGGCCGACCGCGAGCACCTTGCCGCGCTGGGGCTTCTCCCTCGCGGTGTCGGGCAGCACGATGCCGCTCACCGTGACTTCCTCCTCATCGAGGACCTCGACGATGACGCGGTCACCAAGGGGCTGCAGATTCATGCACATGCCTCCTGAGAGACGTCGTTTCGTGGACTACGCTGCTCGGCACTCGTCGAACGAGAGTGCCAATCGGCACTGTACCACAGTGAGTGCCAGACCTGGTGTCGAACCCGTTGCGATGCGGTAGAACGCCGTCATGCGCCGCGAGTTCTCGGCCGGAGGGGTCCTCGTGCGGCGGATGCGCGGGCGCGACTGGGTGGCCGCGGTGCGGCCGCAGGGAAAGCCCCAGGGCACCTGGGCGCTGCCGAAGGGCCTGATCGACCCGGGCGAGAAGGCCGCCGATGCGGCCCTCCGCGAGACGCGCGAGGAGACCGGCGTCCTCGCGAGGCTCGACCGCAAGCTCGGCGACGTGCGTTACGTGTATACGTGGGAGGGAGAGCGCGTCTTCAAGGTCGTGAGCTTCTTCCTGCTGCGCCCCTTGCGGGGACGCCTCGGCGCGCTCCAGCCCGAGATGGAGGTGGAGGTGGCGGAGGCCCGCTGGCTGCCGCTCGCCGACGCGCCGAAGCTCTTGGCGTATCGCGGCGAGCGCGAGATGGTCGAGCGGGCGGCGCGCGCGGTGGAAGAGGCCGCGAGCGACCCTCTATAGTTGCGCCCTCCCTCCCCTTGCCCACCTACGCCCTCAACTTCTACTCGGCGGCCGTTGCCGACCAGCTCCGTACCGCACGGAAGACCGCGACGATCCGCCTCGGCGACAAGTCGGCGAAGTACCGCAAGGGCATGATCGTGACCGTGCTCGTGGGCGTGCGCTACGGGCAGCGGGAGAAGATCTTCGACGCGGTCATCGACAAGGTCGAGGTGACGCGTCTCGGCGACCTCTCGCCGCGGGAGATCGAGCACGACAACCCGGAGCTCCGCCGCGTCGACGAGTTCGCCACGTGGCTCTCGCAGCTCTACAACCGCGAGGTGTCCGAGGACGACACCGTGACGGTGATCCGCTTCTCGCAGATCGTCGGCACGATGTTCTGAGACGCGGGGGGAAACCTGCGGTTTCCCCCCGCGAGCCCCCTTCCCTCGCCGCGTGCAGTGGCGCGCAGCTGGCCTCCCGGCCGGCATAGCCGGCCTCCGGCCATCGAGCGCACTCCTTCGATCAGCGACCATGACGTGCGATGAGCTCGTGATCGCGACCGAGCGCCTCCACCTACGGCGCTGGCAGGACGACGACGTGGAGCCGTTGGCCCGGATCCTGCTCCATCCGGACGTCGCACCCTGGATCGGAGCCGTCGGGGCGACGGTCGACGACGTCGCATCCGCGTTGACGACGCCCGACAACAACGCGTCTCGTCGCGTGATGGTGAAGTGCGGGCTCGAGCTGCGCGGCACGACGTCATGGAAGGGCTCGACACACGTCTGGTACGCGCGAGACGCGACCGGGAGCTAGCCCGCGGCGCGCAGGTAGGCGAGGACGGCCAGCACGCGACGGTGGTCGCCCTCCGAGGGCGACAGACCGAGCTTGCCGAAGATGCGGTGCACGTGCTTCTCGACGGCGCTCTCCGTGACGACGAGCGTCTCGGCGATGCCCGCGTTGGAGCGGCCCTGCGCCATCAGCTCGAGCACCTCGCGCTCCCGCGGGGTGAGCTCGGCGAGCGGCCCGCGCCGCGCGACGAGCTGCCGGACGACCTCGGGGTCCATCACCGTGCCTCCCTCGGCCACGCGCTGCACCGCCTCGACGAACGCGCGCACGTCGCCGACGCGCTCCTTGAGCAGGTAGCCGACCGCGCCCGCTCCGTCCGCGAGCAGCTCGGCGGCGTACGCCTGCTCGACGTACTGGGAGAGGACGAGCGTGGGGAACCCCGGGCGCCGGCGCCGCGCCTCGATCGCCGCACGCAGGCCCTCGTCGCGGTACGACGGCGGCAGTCGCACGTCGACCACGGCCACATCGGGCTTCGTGGTGACGACGGCGCGCAGGTAGTCCGAGCCGTCCGCGACCGCGGCCGTGACCTCGAAGCCCCCGTCCTCGAGCAGCCGGACGAGCCCCTCGCGGAGCAAGGCGAGGTCCTCGACGATCACGACGCGCACGGGATCTCCGCCCTGACGAGCGTCGGGCCGCCGGCAGGGCTGGCGACGGAGAGCGTGCCGTCGAGCGCCTCGACCCGCTGGCGCAGGCCGACGAGCCCGGAGCCGGCCGCCGAGTCGGCGCCGCCGCTCCCGTCGTCCTGCACCTCGACGATCAGACGGCCGTCCTGCACGCGGACGTGCACGCGCGCATGGCCGGCCGCGGCGTGCTTCTGCACGTTGACCAGGGACTCGGCGACCACGAAGTAGGCGGCCACCTCGACGGCGGGAGGAACGCGCTCGGGGAGATGGATGTCGACGGAGACGGGCACGCGGCAGGTGGCGACGAGGCTCGAGAGCGCCGCGTCGAGCCCGCGGTCGGCCAGCACCGCCGGTGCGATGCCCGCGACGAGCCGGCGCAGCTCCGCTATCGCAGTCGTCGCCTCGCTGTGCGCCGCCTCGACGAGCTCGCGGGCCGTAGCGGGGTCGCTGTCGAGCTTCTCGCGCGCGAGGCCGAGGTCCATCGTCACCGCCACCATGCGTGCCTGCGCGCCGTCGTGGAGGTCGCGCTCGACGCGTCGCAGCTCGGACGCCTGGGCGTCGGCCGCCGCCGCGCGCGTGCGCGTCAGCTCGCCCACGCGCCGCTCGCCGGCTCCCGGCGCGAGCAGCACGCGCGCCAGCGCGGCCTCGCCGTACGCGAACCCCGCGCAGATCCACGGTGCGACGACGAGCAGCGGGATCCCCACAGCACCGAGGGCGAGTGCCAGCGGCCACGTGTCGATCGTATGACCGTCGCCGAACTCCGCGAGCGCGTCGTGGGGCAGGATCCACCAGTAGAGCGGATAGGTGACCGCCCAGAGCGCGACCGACCAGAGCACGATCGCGGCGATGAAGCCCGCGAAGCCCACGACCGAGAGGACGAGCATCCACGCGGCGTCCTTCCACGTCTGGGGATCCGTGGCGACGGTCGTCACGCGGGCGAGGATCCCCTTCCGCCGGGGGCGCCGGTAGGACTGCTCGATCGGCGCGCCGAGCACGAGGGCCGCCCGCCGGCGCTCGAGCCAGGCGAGGCCGCGATTGGCGTACGCGGTGGCGAGCAGCACGGGGATCCCGATCAGGGTCACGAGCAGTCCGAACCCGACCGAGACCCCGACGACGAGGACGACGAAGGCGACGATGCTCAATGCCCCGCCGAGCAGCAGGTAGGCCAGCTCGCGCCAGGTCTGAAGGCGGGTGATGCGGAGCAGAATCGAGGTCATGGCCCCACGGTACGCCCGGTCCCGCGACCGCACCATCCTGCCACCCCGCCACCTGCGGTGCGGCTACCCGGACACCGCCTCCGCTCGAGGGCATCCGTGGCGCCCGGCCGCGGAGCGGACGGCTTCAGGGATTTGCGCGCCGGCCGGTACTAGCGCTTGCGGATCGGGCCGCCGAACAGCTCCGGCTCGCGCACCGGGGCCCCGCACTCCTCGCACTCGACCTGGAACGCGGAGGGAAGCCGTGCCTCGCACGACGGGCACCGGTGGGTGAGGGCTCCGCCGCAGTGCGGGCAGGCGCCGGGCAGCTCGTCCTCGTGCTGCTCGAAGTAGCGCAGCGTGTGCCCGCAGGCCCCGCAGAAGGCCACCCAGTCGCCGAGAGTCCGTCGGCGCTCCTCCTGAATCCAGTTCCGGCGCGGACGGCCCGGCGGCGTCGTCATGCGCTGCACGGTAGCTCGGCGGGCCACGAGACGGTCGACGTGAATCGGTGCGCTCCGGCCGCGTAGTGGACGGCTTCAGGGGTTTGCGCGCGGACGCGCAGGAGCGCCGCGTGCAGCTCCCCCTCGGCGCGGGGCATAGAGCGGCGAGTGCGCACCGTCCGTGAGCAGCTCGTCGAGGAGGAGCATCGCCCGTGGCACGACCGGACGATGCACGGCAGCGAGGCGGGCGGCGATCGCCAGCACGAGCGACGCGTCCCTGCGCACGGCGTCCCTGTCGACGGGGAGGATCCGGGGGCGCGGAGGGCCTTCGACGGTGGTCAGCAGAGGAAGCAGCGAGCGGGCGAGAAGACGCCGTCGGCCGGGGCTGGTGAGCTCCGCATGGTCGTCGGCGTGCTGCCGCATGGCACCCCGCACGACGGTTTCCCGTCCCGGAAGGAGGGAAAACCCTCGCCACGAGCCGGGTCGGCAGAGCCACCGGGTAGAGTGCAGCACGACCCGCACCCGACAGGGGGACAGTCGTCGATGGCAGTGAGGGAAGCGGAGCCGATCGGCTCGCTCCAGGAAGTGAAGGAAGCAGGTCTCGACCGCGAGGACCTGCTCGGGATCTACCGCAATCTGCTGATCACGCGAGGGATCGAGGAGCGGGGGCACATCCTCTACAAGCAGGGGAAGATCCCGGGCTCCTTCTACACCGGCAGGGGGAACGAGGCCTCCGCGGTGGGGGTCGCGACGGCGATGGGCCCGCACGACGTCGGCACTCCGATCCAGCGCGACCTGGGCGTGCACATCACGCGCGGTCTCGAGCCGTGGCGGGTGTTCGCGCAGTACATGGGCCGCAGCGACGGACCGACGCGCGGACGGGACGGGAACGTCCACATGGCCGATGCGCGGCTCGGGCTGCACACGATGGTCAGTCACCTGCCGGCGATGCTCCCCGTCGGCGTCGGCATGGCGCTCGCCTTCAGGATCCGCGAGGAGCGACGCGTCGCCGTGGCCTGGTGCGGCGAGGGCGCTGCGGCGCGCGGCGACGCCCACGAGGGCATGAACCTGGCCGGCGTGCGCAGGCTGCCCGTCGTCTTCGTGATCGACAACAACCAGTGGGCCTACTCCACGCCGACCTACCTCGAGTATCCGGTCGACCACCTGGCCGACCGCGCCGCGGCCTACGGCTTCGAGGGCGTGGTGGTCGACGGCACCGACGTCCTCGCCGTGTACCGCGAGGCGAAGCGCGCCATCGAGAAGGCGCGCGAGGGTGGAGGACCGACGCTGATCGAGTGCCTCACCCTGCGGATGGAAGGCCACGCGGTCCACGACGACGCGTTCTACGTCCCCCGCGAGCTGTTCGAGGAATGGGCGCAGCGCGATCCCATCGAGCGCTTCCGCACGTGGCTCCGGGAGACCGCCGAGCTGACGGACGAGGAGGAGGACGAGATCACGTCCGGCGTGAAGCGCCTCCTCAACGAGGCGGTGCAGCGGGCGGAGGAGTCGCCCCTGCCCGACCCGGCCGATCTCGCGGAGGGCGTCTTCGCCCGGCCGGAGGAGCTCGACACCCCGCACCACATGTAGCGACGCCGATGCCCGAGAAGACCTACCTCCAGGCGATCAGCGACGGCCTCCGGCAGGAGATGCGGCGCGATCCGCGCGTCTTCGTGCTCGGCGAGGACGTCGGCGTCTACGGCGGCGCCTTCAAGGTGACGCTCGGGTTCCAGGAGGAGTTCGGGCCCTGGCGGGTGCTCGACATGCCGCTCTCCGAGACGGCCATCCTCGGCGGGGCGACCGGCGCGGCCCTGATGGGCATGCGTCCCGTGGCGGAGATGCAGTTCGCCGACTTCGTCTCCTGCGGCTGGGACCACCTCACCACCGTCGCCGCGAAGCAGCATTTCCGCGCCGGCACGCCGATCCCGATCGTCGTCCGGCTGCCATCCGGCGGCGGCTTCTCGGGCGGGCCGTTCCACTCCCAGAACCCCGAGAGCTCGTTCGCGCACATCCCCGGCCTCAAGATCGTCTGCCCGTCGACGCCCACCGACGCGAAGGGGCTGCTCGTGAGCGCCATCGAGGACCCGAACCCGGTCCTCTACTTCGAGCACAAGCACCTCTACCGCCGCATCAAGGCCGAGGTCCCCGACGAGCGGTACACGGTCCCCCTCGGCGAGGCGCGCGTCCACCGCAAGGGCGACGACGTCACGGTCGTCACCTGGGGCGCCATGGTCTACACGGCCGACGACGCCGCCGGGCGGCTGAAGGACGACGACGTCTCCGTGGAGGTGCTCGACCTCCGCACCATCATCCCCTGGGACCACGAGCGCGTGCTCGAGAGCGTGCGGCGCACCTCGAAGGTGCTGATCCTGCACGAGGACACGCGGACGGGCGGCTTCGGCGCCGAGATCGCGGCCACCATCGCCGAGGAGGCCTTCGAGCACCTGGATGCACCGGTGCGGCGGATGGCCGCGCCCGACACTCCCGTTCCCTTCTCGCCGCCGCTCGAGAAGGCCTTCATCCCCCAAGTCGAGGACGTCGTCGCCGCGCTGCGCGACCTGGCCGCGTACTGAGGACTTTCCAGTGAGCACCGGAACCCAGGTCGAGGTCGTCATGCCCCAGATGGGCGTCTCGGTCTTCGAGGGAACGGTCACGAAGTGGCTGAAGCAGCCGGGCGAAGCCGTCGCCCTCGACGAGCCGCTCCTCGAGATCTCGACGGACAAGGTGGACACCGAGGTGCCGAGCCCCGGAGCAGGGGTCCTCGCACAGGTCTTCGTGCCGGAAGGCGAGACCGTCGAGGTCGGCACCGTCCTCGCCGTCATCGCCCCGGAGGGAGCCGAGCAGCCCGAGCCCGAGCCCGCTCCCGCCGCGCACCCCGCCGAGCCCGCGCCGGCTGCGGAGGGCGCCCCGGCCGCGCCTGCCACGGAGCCCGCACCTGTCACCGAGCCCGCGCCGGTTGACGAGGCACCGCCGGCGGCGACGCCGGTCGCCGCGCCTGCGCCCCCGGTCGTCGAGTCGCCGGCTCCGGCCGCCGCACCTACGATGGCGACGGCGGCGGGCGGCGACGAGAACGGGCGCACCTTCGTCTCTCCGGTCGTCGCCCGCATCGCCGCCGAGCACGGCGTCGACCCGACCGCCGTGCCGGGCACGGGCCAGGGCGGGCGCGTGACGAAGAAGGACATCCTGGCGTACATCGAGTCCGGCCCTCCTGCAGCCGCGCCGTCATCGCCGGAGGCCGCCCCGCCGAGCGCACCGCCCGAGCAGCCGGCCCCGGCGCCAGCGCCGCCGGCAGAGCCGGTCGCTCAGGCTCCGCCACCCTCGGCGCCTCCACCGGCTGCGCCCCCGCAGGCTGCGCCGCCGCCCGTGGCGCCGCCGCCCACGCCGCCGGCGCCCGCAGCTCCCTCTCCCGCGCCGGTCGCCGCCGCCCCCCCGCCACGTGCCGAGCCTGCACCGCAGGCCGAGACCCAGCTCGCCGCGGGCGAGACGGCCGAGCCGATCACGGCCATGCGCCGCGGCGTGATGGAGCACATGCGACGGTCGCTCGACACCTCCGCCCACGTGACGAGCGCCATCGAGGTCGACATGTCGCGCGTCGTCGCCATCCGGGAGAAGCTCAAGGGCGAGTACCAGCGCTCCTACGGCGTCAATCCGACCTACCTCTCCTTCGTCGCGCGCGCCACGACCGAGACGTTGAAGGACTGGCCGTGGGTGAACGGCGAGATCCGCGGCGAGCAGGTGGTCACCCGGCAGTTCGTCAACCTCGGCATCGCCGTCGCGCTCGAAGGCGGTCGCGGCCTGATCGTGCCGGTGATCCGGAACGCCGAGAGCCTCAACCTGCTCGGCATGGCACGCGCGATCGCCGACCTGGCGGAGCGCGCACGGACGAAGAAGCTCCTACCGGACGACGTCCAGGGCGGCACCTTCACGATCACCAACCCGGGCGGGTTCGGCACGTTCCACGGCACGCCGATCATCAACCAGCCGCAGGCGGCGATCCTCGGCACCTATGCGCTCGTGAAGAGGCCGTGGGTCGTACAGGACGAGCTCGGGCACGACGTGATCGCGATCCGCCCGATGATGAACCTGACGCTGACCTACGACCACCGCCTCGTCGACGGCGCCTACGCGGGTGGGTTCCTACACGATCTCCACGAGCGCCTCGAGACCTGGGACGAGACGGCGTACTGAGCCGCCCGCGCCGGGCGCGCCGTGCCGGCCCTACCCCCGTCCAGGTCTACGGTCGCGGGATGCGAATCGGCGAGGCCGCTCGCCGGCGAGGCGACGGGAGGGGCGGCTAGGCTCAGGGCATGAGCGTCGGCGCCTACCTGCTCGACCTGGGTGTCGTCCCGTACGGCGAGGCGTGGGACCTGCAGCGCTCGCTCGCGGGCGCCGTCTCGGAGGGAGCGATCCCCGATGTCGTGGTCCTTCTCGAGCATCCGCCGGTGATCACCGTCGGGCGGCGCACGGACGCGGCGGCGGAGCTCCACGTGCCAGAGGATGCGGCGGTGGAGATCGCGGAGACGGACCGCGGCGGCCGCTCGACCTTCCACGCGCCGGGGCAGCTGGTGTGCTATCCGATCCTCGACCTGAAGCGCCACGGCAAGGACGTCAAGCGCTACGTCCGCTCGCTCGAGGAAGCCATCATCCGCACCCTCGCCGCCTTCGGGCTCCAGGGCGAGCGCATCGACGGCCTCACCGGCGTCTGGCTGCAGCGGCCGCCGCGCAAGATCGCCTCCATCGGCGTCCACGTCTCGCGCTGGGTGACGACCCACGGGTACGCGCTCAACGTGGATCTCGACCCCGCACCCTTCACGCAGTGGATCACCGCCTGTGGGCTCGAGGACGCGCACTTCACCACCATGTCGGCCGAGCTGGGTCGCGGGATCGCCGTCGAGCACGTGAAGCCGGCCGCGGCGGCGGCGTTGGCCGACGTCTTCGCGCTCGAGCTCGAGGAGCTGCCGGCGGACAGCGACCACGGGCTCTGGCCGCTGCCGGCCCACGCCACGCTCGCAGCGCGCACCTGACGCCGCGCGCCTCGAATCGGTGGGCGCTGCGAGGCGGTCGCCGCCGTGCGGACGGGGCTCACGACTACACTCGCGTCGATGGAGGCGTCACTTCCCGTCGCCGACAGGCCGCGCCGCCCCTCGTGGATGAAGGTGCGAGCGCCGAGCGCCGACACGCGCTACGGCGAGGTGCGCGAGCTCGTCAGGGAGCAGCAGCTCGTCACGGTCTGCGAGGAGGCACGCTGCCCCAACATCGGCGAGTGCTGGGGCCGCGGCACCGCGACGTTCCAGATCCTCGGCGACACGTGCACGAGAGCGTGCCGCTACTGCTACGTGCACTCCGGCAGGCCCGACACTCCGCCCGACCCGCTGGAGCCCCTGCGCCTCGCTCACGCCGCCGCCCGCATGGGGCTCGACCACGTCGTCGTCACCTCCGTCGACCGCGACGACCTGCCGGACCGCGGCGCGGCGCACTTCGCCGCGACCATCCGCGCCCTGCGCGCCAAGCGTCCCGGCGCCTCGATCGAGGTGCTGACGCCGGACTTCCTCGGCGTCGAGGAGGAGGCCCTCCAGGTCGTGATCGGCGCTCGCCCGGACGTCTTCAACCACAACATCGAGACGGTGCGGCGGCTCCACGCCCGCATGCGCGGCGCCAAGGCGAGCTACGACGGGGCGCTGGGGCTCCTCGCGCGCGCCAAGGAGATCGCCGACTACCCCGTGCTGACCAAGTCGGGGATCATCGTGGGCCTGGGCGAGACGAACGACGAGGTGGTGGAGACGATGCGCGACCTTCGCGCGCACGGCGTCGACGTGGTCACGATCGGCCAGTACCTGCAGCCGTCGCAGCAGCACGCCCGCATCGACCGGTGGGTGCACCCGGACGAGTTCGCCTGGTTCCGCGAGCAGGGCGAGGCACTCGGGTTCGGCTCGGTCTTCTCCGGCCCGCTCGTACGGTCGTCGTACCGCGCCGACGAGCAACGCCACGCCGCGGAGACCGGACGCGGCGCCGTCGCCTACCAAGGCTCGACGTGAATCCGAAGCGACGGGCCGCGCAGCGGACGGCTTCAGGGGTTTGCGCGCCCTAACATCCGGCTCACAGGCGTGGCTCATACTGACGGCATGACCCGGCGACTTGTCGTGCTCGTCGGCGTGATGCTCGTCTTCGCGGCCATGTCCGTCGCAGGCGGTGCGCAACCGGAGACGTTCCGCAAGCCGACGCTCCGGATCGGAGCGCTGTATCCGCTGACGATCAACGGCTCCCATTTCCGCGCACGCGAGCGCGTCACGGTCACGGTGAGGACGCCGGCGCCGCACGTCAAGCGTGTGACCGCCACCCGGACCGGAACGTTCAGGGTTACCTACGCATTCACCATTCCGCGCTGCGGGACGGTGACCGTGCGGGCGGTCGGAGGACAGGGCAGCCGCGTGACGACGCAGGTGCCGCGGCCCGACTGCGTCGAGGCCGACGCTCCCGCGGTCGCGCAGCCCTGACACCACCGGAACGCTCCCTCGGCCGGCGCCGGCGCCCGACACGGCGAGGGCCGCCCGGAGGCGGCCCTCACCCCATCCTCGCTGCCCTTCGGCTCTACGGCGTCCGCGTGATCTTGATCGGGACCGTGAGCGCCGACGGAGCCGTGGCCGGCCCCAGCTGGAGCTCGCCGAAGTAGCTCTGCCCGGCCGTCATCGTCTTCGCAAACGAGACGGTGAGGACGACCGGCGTCCCGGCCGGGACCGAGCCGGCGGGCACACCCGTGACCGTGAGGTCGTTCCCCTGGACGGCGTCGACCAGGAGCTGGACGTTCGGGGTCCCCGTGATGCTGAACCCGTGCAGCCAGATCTGGTAGTTGCCGTCGGGCGGCCGGATCAGCTCGACGGACTCGAGCGACGTCCCGCCCGCAGAGGCCGCCACGATCTCGTCCAATGCGAACGTGCCGTTGTTGTTCGCGTCGTAGACGACGTACAGGTCGAGGTCCGAGGCGCCCGCGTCCGGGCTCGACGTCGCCACCGTCAGCCGCGACGCATGCGCGAGCGTGACGTTCGTCTTGTTCGACGCCGTGGACGGGTCGTTCTGGTTGTCCTGCGCCAGCGTCTCGGAGCTGACGACGGGCTGGCTGAGCCCGAACGCCTCGGCCGAGAGCCCGTCCAGGTCGACGCTCGACTGGAACGTGACGTCGAACGTGCCGCTGTCCGCCGCCGTCGAGATGTCGACGCTCGAGGGCGTGACGGAGGCCGAGCCGATCGCCGTCCGGAACGGCACGTGGAACTCGCCGCCGTCCCATCCCACCTGGTGCTGCACGAGGGCGTGCAGCCCTTCCTGGGCGGGTGCGGCGACGATCTCGTGCGCCCCTCCGGTGGCCGTGTTGAACGTCCAGACGCCGGCGCCGACGTTCGTGTTGGGGCTGGCGCCGACGGTATCGATGATGTACGGCGCACCGAACGGGCCGGGGCCCGCCAGCTGGTACTCGTTCGCGGAGCGACCGAAGACGAGGGTATCGAGGTCCGTGAACGGCGCCGCGTCGTCCCACGTCGTGTCGGTGAGGAAGAGCGTCCCAGGTGGTGGCGCCGTCCCCACGTCGAGGAAGAAGAACCGCCAGTCGCCGGACTCCGCCCGCCACGTCCAGTCGTTGGCGCCGAACACGGAGCCGTTGTTGTAGAGCAGGTCCGCCTGGGCGGTCGCGACGGCGTCGCCGCCGAACTCGATGCTGCCGGTGATGGCGCCCGTCCCGTCCTGCGGCACGACTGCGGCGACGGCCACCGACACCGGGACGACCATGCTCTGCTCGCCCTGTGCGAGGACGATCGCTCCGTCGTACATGCCGTACGGCGTGCCTGCCGGCACCTGGATCGCCGCGTCGAAGGAGCCCGTCGCGGAGGCCGGCGTCGTCACCCACGACCAGTCGCTGTTCTCGTACCAGTCGATCTGGATCGTGAAGTCGGTGACCGGGATCGCCGGATCCCTCGTCGAGTGCTGGAGGCCCAGGAAGAGCCCGTCGGCCATGCGCTCCTCCGGGTCGCGCACGAACGACATCAGCGAGTTGGCCCCGGCGCGGTGGTACATGAAGCGCACGTACTCGCCCTCGTCGATCTCGGAGCGCCGGAAGTCGATGTCCAGGAAGCCGTCGATGTTCGAGCTCGTCGACTTGTCGACGTGGTCGACGACCCCGTCGCCGTCCCGGTCGCGCCAGAGGCTCCGGTCACGGTCGACGTCGGTCCAGTTGTAGGTGAGCAGCCGCCAGGCCTGGTCGGCCGTGTAGTCGGCGTTGGGATCGAACTGGTCGTGCGGGAAGTTCGCCCTGATCACCATGAGGTCGGCGTCGGGGTGCGCCTCGACGCGTTCCGTGAGGTCCATCAGGTAGTCGGGCGCGTTGAAGTTCGAGACGCTCTCGTTGGCCATGTCGGCGGACGAGAAGTCGAGCGTCTCGGTGTCCACCCGCCGCATGACGCGGTCGCTGAGCGTCCAGCTCCCGCTGCCGGCGATGGTGAACGTCTGCGTGTCCGTGGCGCCCGGTGCGAGGACGTGCGTGAACACCGGGTACTCCGTGCCGCGGTAGCTTCCGGGACGCCACTCGGACGGGGAGACCTTCGGGCCGGTGCCCGCGGCTCCCTTGACCGCGCGCGCCGCGTCGACCGAGCCGGCGCCCTGGATGTAGGAGCTGTAGCCGAGGTCCTGGGACGACGACTTGAGGATGTCCTTGGCGGTGCTGTAGAAGCCGGCCGGCACCGCGCCGCCGTGCGTCGCCTTGTAGGCCTGGTACACGAGCGCGGTCGCGGAGGCCGCCACCGGAGCGGAGCGGCTCGTGCCGCCCCACGTCTCCCATGCGTACCGCCCGTCGAGCACGGCGTTGAGCGTGATGTCGCCCGACGAGAACGCGCCGTCGGCGACGACGTCGACGCCGACCGCGCCGGTCGCGCCCGGGCCGCGGTTCGACCAGACCATGACGTCGTTGTCCGGGATCTGGCTCAGGCGGACGATCGAGTCCCACCCGGTGCCGCCGAACTGCGTCGACGCCCCCACCGCGATGCCGGCGCTCGGGCTCGGCGGCGCGGTCGTCCCGAAGCCCGGGGCGCCGTTGCCGGTCGAGAACAGCGGCGTCGTCCTCGCGCCGTCGTGCCAGATGTCGGCCTCCTGGCTCGCCGGGTCGAAGCCGTCGTTGTCGGTGGCGGACTCGCCGTACGAGTTCGACGTGATGTCGATGCCGCGGCCGACCGACAGGAAGTAGCCGAGCTGCGTGGAGAAGCTGAAGGAGAAGTAGATGTCGCCGAACGGGGCTAGCTTGGCGTGCGGCGAGCCGCCGATCACGGCTCCGGGCACTCGATGGTTGCCGGGCAGGTCCCTGAACGTCGGCACCTTGCCGTTGATCACGCCCTGGCCGACGATGTTGGACGCGGTCAGGGTGCCGTGGCCGCCGATCGCGGGATCGAAGTCGCCCGTCCAGGCGAGCAGCTCGCCGGGAGGCGGCTTCGGCGTCCCCGGCCCGAGGAAGGACGTCAGCCCGCCGGGGATCCGCGTGGCACCGTCGGAGATGAAGTAGAGAAGACCGCCGGAGATGTCCGTGTACCCGTTCCCGTCCATGTCCCGGTACGAGACGGGCGACTCCTTCGTCACCGGCTTCTCGTCGCCGAAGTTGAAGTCGGCGTCGAGGTCGACGTAGACCGTGTCGTAGACGCCGGCGGTCTTCGCGTCGACGACGAGGAAGGCGGGCCGCTCGCCGAAGAGCTGGAGCAGGTGGTCGTCCGGGTGGCTGCCGAGGCGAACCGTTCCCGACTTCGTCCAGCGCTGGGGGAAGCGGTACTCGTGCGTCACGGTGCCGTTCGGCGCCGCGAAGTTCCGCGACGGGCCGGTGCGCGTGGCGAAGCTCACCCTGCACTGACGCCGCCGGTCGTCTTCGTCGTCGTCGTCGTCGTCCGACCGCCGTGCCGGCGCGGGCGGGCACGTCGCGGCCGCCGTGGACGTGTACCAGGAGAGGCCCTGATCGACCTGGGCCGGAGCCGCCAGCCACTGCAGCGTGCCGTAGGGGTCGAAGGCCTTCGGCCAGCCGTTCCAGCCGGCGTCGACCGTGGCGCCGCTCGTGGCGCCGGACCACGTCTGCCAGGTGCCGATCAGGTCGGGATGGCCCCAGTCGGTGCCGCCGTCGAGCACGCCGACGGTGACGCCCTCGCCCGTATACCCGGCCTTCCACGCACCGGCGAAGTCGTGCGTCTTCGCGTCGAGGACGCCGAGCTTCTTGAGCTTCTCGAAGTTCGAGCCCTTGAGCTTGGGGGCACGCGAGTAGGGCACCTCGCGCTTGTAGAGGCCCTTGAGCGCGTCGTTCAGCTTCGCCTTCGACGCGGGCTGGTGGAGGAGCGGGTCGGGCACGCCGAGCGGCTCCCCGGTCTTCTTGAACTCGATCAGGCCGACGGAGACCACGGTCCTGATGCTCGCGAGCTTCTGCAGCTGCTGGACGGTCGTCTGGCCGACGACGATCGCGTCCCCGTTGGCCTGCGCCGATTCACCGTCGTCCAGCTTGGCCTCGACGGAGGCGGCGTTCCCGGTCACGGTGACGAACACGTACACCTTCTCGTTCGACCCGTCCTCGACCTTCTGCTGGAGCTTCTCGTCGAGCTTGGCCTTGTACTTGTCGCTGCTCGTCTTCACCCTGTCGGGCTTGTTGCCGCGATGCTCCGCCGGCGCCGCCTGAATGGCGGAGGCGGCAAGGCCGACGGCGAGCAGCAGGCCGCTGACGAGCGTCAGCAGCAGAGGCCTACGCGCTCTCGTACGCATTCGTCTCCCCTTTTCGAATCCATGGTCAGCAAGCGACGTCCAAGCGCTGCCGCAACGACCCTCGGATCGCCCCCGCCCGCGCGAGTCACGCGCCGGGGTATACGGCCTGCCACCACCGATTGTCAAGTCGCTGGTGAACGTGTCGTGTCACCGCGGCGAAGCGAACAGCTAGCCGTGCGGCTTGGCCATCGCCCGGTAGTCGAGCGCCTCGTCGAGGACCGCCTCGTCGACCCCCATCTCGCGCGCGACCTCGCGCAGCGAACGTCCGCTCGCCGCCGCCTCCTTGACGAGCTCCGTGGCCTTGTCGTACCCGATGTGCGGGTTGAGCGCCGTGGCGGCGGAGAGCGTCAGCTCGGCGTAGCGCTCGCACTGCTCGCGGTTCGCTTCGATCCCGTCGACGCACTTCTCCGCCAGCAGGCCGGAGGCGCTCGCGAGGAGCGAGATCGACTGCAGCAGGTTGCGCGCCATCAGCGGGATGAACACGTTGAGCTCGAAGTGCCCGTTCATGCCGCCGATGGTGATGGCCGTGTCGTTGCCGATCACCTGGGCGGCCACCTGGGTGACGACCTCCGGGATGACCGGGTTGACCTTGCCCGGCATGATCGAGCTTCCCTTCTGCAGCTCGGGCAGGAAGATCTCGCCGAGGCCCGCGCGGGGCCCCGAGCCCATCCAGCGCAGGTCGCTCGCGATCTTCGTCAGGGAGACGGCCACCACCTTGAGCGCCCCCGACGCCTCCACGAGCCCGTCGCGGGCCGCCTGGGCCTCGAAGTGGTCGACAGGTGCCGCGACGCCGAGGCCCGTCTCCCGCGCGAGATACTCGCGCGCACGGGCGGCGAACTCGGGATGCGTGTTGAGCCCCGTACCGGTCGCGGTGCCGCCGAGCGGGATCTGGCCGAGGCGCGGAAGAGCGTCCTCGACGCGGGCGATCCCCTGACGCACCTGCGCGGCATAGCCCGCGAGCTCCTGGCCGAGCGTGACGGGGACGGCGTCCATCAGGTGCGTGCGGCCCGACTTGACCACGTCGTCGAACTCGAAGGCCTTCCGCTCGAGCGACGCGGCGAGACGCTCGAGCGCGGGCAGCAGCCGGTGGGAGATCTCGTCGAGCGCGGCGAGGTGGACTGCGGACGGGAAGACGTCGTTGGACGACTGCCCCATGTTCACGTCGTCGTTCGGATGGATGTCGTCGCCGGCCAGGGCGGCGATCACCTCGTTCGCATTCATGTTCGAGCTCGTGCCCGAGCCCGTCTGGAAGACGTCGATGGGGAACTGGTCGTCGAGCTCGCCGGCCGCGACGCGGTCGGCCGCGGCGGCGATGCGCTCCGCTTTCTCGCGATCGAGGAGCTCGAGGTCGGCGTTGGCGCGTGCGGCGGCCGCCTTGATCCGCCCCAGCCAGCGGGCGACGGAACGGGGGATCGGCTCCCCGGAGACGGGGAAGTTCGCGACCGCCTTGTCGGTCTCCGCGCCCCAGAGCTTGCGGCCCTCGCCCACGGCGGCGAACTCTACTCGCCTGCGCACGGGGCCGGAATCCGTGCAATCCCGCCGAGGGCTCCGCAGCGCGAGCGTCCGCCGCAGTGTCCGGCCAGCCTACGTGTACGGCCGGGCGGGCCCCGGGCGCCGCCACGCCTGGAGTCCCGCCCCGACCGTGACCGCAAGCGCTGCGCTCGCCGCCGCCGCGAGGACCCCCGGCATGGTTCCGCCGCAGGGAGTGCCGAGGCGTGTCGCGTCGGTCGCAGGCATGTGCGTACACATCGGCACGGTCCTCCCCAACCTTGAGGGACGGAACATCCCCCGTCGCGGGGGAGGCCGGGGTGACGGCGAGCTCGTCACCTCGCGGGTGCCGGGCTAGCTCGCCCGCGTCGCGTCGAGGAGCTCCTCCCAGCTGCAGAGCTTGATCCGCGGCCGCCCGTGGGGCTCGCCGCGGGCGCGCTCGGTCGCGTCGATCGCCTCCCAGCCCGCGTAGGAGACGGCGTCCACGCCGCGCTCGACGAGCAGGGCGTCGACGTCCGCGGCGGACCCGGAGCGGGGCTCGGGCAGACGGCCCTCGCGGGCGTCCTCGAGCAGGAGGTCGACCGTCTCCGCCGCGTCCTTCTTGTTCGTCCCGATCACGCCGCTCCGACCGCGCTTGATCCAGCCGCTGCAGTAGACCCCGGCCAGGGGCGCTCCGCTCTCGGCGATCACGCGCCCGCCGCGGTTGGGGATGGTGCCCGGGCCCTCGTCGAACGGGGCGCCCGGCAGCCTGACGCCGTGGTAGCCGACGCTCCGGAGGACGATGCCGCACGGGATCGTCTCGCGCTCGTCGGTGGCGACCGCGCGCACCTGGCCGCGCTCGTCCGCGACGAGCTCGTTCCGCACGACCTCCACCGCCTCGACCCTCTCCTCGCCGAGGATGGCCACGGGCGAGACGCGGAAGCGGAGGTGGATCGAGCGCGGCTTGCCGCTACGCGGGCGCTCGGCGTACTGGCGGAGCACCTCGAGGTTGCGGCGGGCGTGCGAGTCGGACTCCGCCGCGGCGGCGCTCGCCGGATCGAGCTCCAGCTCGGCCGGGTCGACGACGACGTCCGCGCCGGCGAGCTCGCCGAGCTCCTGCAGCTCGGGGGTGGTGAAGGCGGCCTGTGCGGGCCCGCGCCGGCCGAGCATGACGATCTCCCTCACCCCCGCGCCGACGATCGCCGCGATGGCCGGGTCCGTCGTGTCGGTGGAGACGAGCTCCTCCTCGGTGAGCGCGAGCATGCGGGCGACGTCGACCGCGACGTTGCCGTTGCCCACGACCACGGCGCGCTCATGGGAGAGGTCGAACTCGAGTGCCTGGAAGTCCGGGTGGCCGTTGTACCAGGCGACGAACGCCGTGGCGGGCCACGAGCCGGGAAGGTCCTCGCCCGGGATGCCCAGCCGGCGGTCGGTCTGCGCACCGAAGGCGTAGACCACCGCGTCGTAGAGACGAACGAGGTCCTCGTGCGTGAGATCGCGGCCGACCTCGACGTTGCCGAGGAAGCGGAACCCGGGGCGCTGCGCGATCTTCTCGAAGACGCGGGACACCGACTTGATGTTGGGGTGGTCGGGGGCAACCCCCAGCCGCACGAGCCCCCACGGCGTCGGCAGCCGCTCGACCATGTCCACCTCGACCGCCGGGGCGTCGCTCGCGAGCAGCTGCCCGGCGGCGTAGAAGCCGGCAGGCCCGGACCCGACCACGGCGACGCGAAGAGAATTTCCGCTCACGCGGAATCTTTAACCACTAGCGCGGAGCGCTAGTGGCTGCAGCCGGAGCCGCAGCCGCCCACCTGGGTGCCTTCGGGCAGCTCCTCGCCCTCGTCCACCTGGAAGGAGTGGCCGCAGCCGCACGAGGAGACGGCGTTCGGGTTGTCGATCTTGAAGCCGGACTCCTGCAGGCCGTTGAGATAGTCGATCGTGGCGCCTTGCAGGTACGGCGCGCTGAACGGGTCGACGACCACCTGCACGCCCTCGAGCTCGAGCTCGAGGTCACCCTCGGCGGCACCCGAGTCGAAGCCCAGCCCGTACTGGAAGCCGGAGCAGCCACCGCCCTGGATGGCCACGCGCAGCACCATGCCGACGCCGTCCGGCTCCTCGGCGAGGAGCTCCTTGATCTTCCCCGCGGCCACGGGCGTGAGGGTGATGAGGGTGTCGGTGGGACGCTCGGCGATCTCCATGACCTGATCCTAGCTGACGGGGTCCGGGGGCCCGGCGCCCGGACTTCGTGACAGCTGTATCCACCATCTCATCGGCATTTCCTTGCGCGCTCGTGAACCCGGTGACAGGTGCTAGGTTCCGCCCCGAGGAAGCGCACGCCGCATGCTCTCGAACTGGCTCCCGATCCTCTTCTACGCTCTGCTCGCTGCGGCGATCCCGGCCAGCATGATCATGCTGTCCTTCGTCCTCCCGCGCCGGCCGGTGACGCGCACGAGACAGCGCATGCTGCCGTTCGAGTCGGGCGTCTCCGAAGGCTCCCCGGAGCGGCAGCGCCGCTTCACGGTGAGCTTCTACCTCACCGCGATGCTGTTCATCCTCTTCGACATCGAGATCGTCTTCCTCTACCCGCTCGCCGTGCAGCTCGACGCGCTCGGCTGGTTCGGTCTCGTCGAGTTCCTCGTCTTCATCGCCATTCTCGGCGTCGCCTACGTCTACGTCTGGCGCAAGGGAGCGCTCGAGTGGCCCTAGGTCGCCGCCTACCGGTGATCAGCGACCGCCCGCTCGCGCGAGCGGGGCTCAACTCCGAGCGCGTGCTCAACCCGACCGGTCCCGGCGTGTTCGAGCACGAGGTGGAGAAGATCGAGGACGCGCTGCTCATGACCACCGTCGACAAGGCGGTGACCTGGGCGCAGTCCAGCTCCGTGTGGCCGGACACGTTCGGGCTCGCCTGCTGCGCGATCGAGATGATGTCCATCGTCTCCTCCCGGTACGACATCGCCCGCTTCGGCATGGAGCGCTTCTCGTCCTCGCCGCGGCAGGCCGACCTGCTCATCGTCTCGGGCCGGGTCACGCACAAGATGGCGGGCCCGCTGCGGCAGGTCTACGACCAGATGCTGGAGCCCAAGTGGGTAATCGCCATGGGCGCCTGCGCGAGCTCGGGCGGGATGTTCAACAACTACACCGTGTTGCAAGGGGTCGACAAGATCGTCGCCGTCGACGTGCACGTCCCCGGCTGCCCCCCGCGGCCGGAGGCGCTGATCGAGGGCATCGTGCGGCTCCACGAGAAGATCAGGGCCGGTGTGCCACCCGCCTACGAGCTGCGCGGGGTCGCGGAATGAGCGGGGCGCGCCCGGGAGACGGTGCACCGTGACCTACGACGGCGTTTCCGGTCTCGTGGAGACGCGCGTGGAGCACGGCGAGACGACGCTCGTCGTCGATCCGGCCCGCATCGTCGACGCGTGCACCGAGCTCCGCGACGAGGGCGGCTTCTCGATGCTCGTCGACATCTCCCCGGCCGACTACCTCGGGTGGGGAACGAAGGGCGTGGCGGGCTACATCGGCACCCCCACCGGACGCGACATCTTCGGGCCCGGCTCGCAGGGCTACGCGCGCACGCCGGCGCCCAAGCCGAAGCGGTTCTCCGTCGCGTACCACCTGCTGAAGCTCGACGACGACCCCGTGCGCGTCCGTGTGCTCGCCTGGCTGGACGACGGGGAGGAGATCGACTCCGTGATCGGCGTCTGGCCCGCCGCGGACTGGTACGAGCGGGAGGCCTACGACATGTTCGGCATCACCTTCCGGGGTCACCCCAACCTCGTGCGCATCCTCATGCCGGACGACTGGGACGGGTATCCGCTGCGCAAGGACTATCCGATCGGCGGGGAGCCGGTGCGCTTCTCGGGCGAGGAATGACATGACCGTCCTCCCCGCGACACGGATCTACGAGGGCACGCGCATCCCCTCGCCCTGCCCGACGATCCTCGAGATCGACCCGGCCGAGCACGAGCTCGAGGACATCCTCACCGTCAACTTCGGCCCCAACCATCCGTCCACGCACGGCGTCCTCCGGCTGATCGTCGACCTGGACGGCGAGCGCGTGGCGGGCATCCGCGCCGTGATCGGCTACCTGCACACCGGCTTCGAGAAGACGATGGAGCAGAAGACGTACTGGAAGGCGATCACCTACCCCGAGCGCATCGACTACCTGTCCTTCCAGGCCAACGAGCTCGTGTTCGTACTGGCGATCGAGAAGCTGCTCGGGATCGAGGTGCCCCGCAAGGCGCAGTGGATGCGCATGTGCCTGTCCGAGCTGAACCGGATCCACTCCCACCTCGTCTGGCTCGGCACCTCCGCGCTCGAGATCGGCGCCATCTCGATGTTCTGGTACGCGTTCCGCGAGCGGGACATGATCCTCGACCTCTTCGAGATGGTCACGGGAGTCCGCATGCACACCCGCTACTTCCAGGCGGGCGGCCTCGCCGAGGACATCCCGCGCGGCTTCTACGAGCAGGCGAGGGCCGCCGCGCGCCGGATGCCGCACGCGGTGGACGACTACGAGGCGCTCCTCGACCGCAACAAGATCTGGCTGGAGCGCACGAAGGGTCTGGGCCTGCTCTCCGCCGACGACGCCATCGCGCTCGCGCAGTCGGGGCCCATGCTGCGGGCGTCGGGCGTCGACTGGGACCTGCGACGCAGCATGCCGTACCTCTTCTACGACGAGGTCGACTTCGACGTCCCCGTCTACGGGAACGGCGACGTCTACGACCGTTACAAGGTGCACATGGACGAGATGCGCCAGTCGGCGCGCATCGTCGCCCAGTGCATCGACCGGCTGGAGGAGATGGCCGGCGAGCCGTGGATCGCCGACGACCGCAAGGTCGTCCTCCCGCCGCGGCACGAGCTCCATACCTCGATGGAGTCGCTCATCCACCACTTCAAGCTCGTCACCGAGGGCTACACGGTGCCCGAGGGCGAGGTCTACGTCGCGATCGAGTCCGCGCGTGGCGAGTGCGGCTGCTACCTCGTCTCGGACGGCGGGCCGCGGCCGTGGCGCGTGAAGTTCCGTGCCCCCAGCTTGGCCGCCCTGCAGGCGACGGCCACGTGCATGCGCGGCGCGATGATCGCCGACATGGTCGCGGTGGCCGCCTCGCTCGACCCGGTCATGGGGGACGTCGACCGATGAGCGCGCTCGCCGCGATGGTGGACGAGCTGCGCGCACGCTACCCCGATCCCCGCTCGGCGGTCTTGCCGGCCCTCCAGCTCGCCCAGGCGGAGCACGGCGGCTGGCTGCCGGAGGAGGCATTGCGCGAGGTCGCGGACGCGCTCGAGCTGACCCCCGCGTACTGCCTCTCGGTCGCCTCCTTCTACGACATGTTCCGCCTCGAGCCCGTGGGGACGCACCTCGTCGAGGTGTGCACGAACGTCTCCTGCGCGGTGCGCGGTGCCCAGCAGGTGGTCGACGCGTTCGAGCGGACGCTCGGCATCGAGACGGGGGACACGAGCGAGGACGGAGCCTTCACGCTCCGCACCGTCGAGTGCCTGGGCGGCTGCGGGTGGGCGACGGTCGTGGCCGTGAACAACCGCCACCGGCTCCGCGTGCGGGCGGGCGACGTCCCCGGGATCGTCCAGGAGCTGCGCGATGGCGCCTGAGCTTCCCCCCGAGGTCGTCTTCGCGGGTACGGACGGCGGCGCCGTCACGAGCATCGCCGACTACGAGGCCGCAGGCGGCTTCCAGGCGCTCCGGCGCGCACGCTCGCTGAGCCCCGACCAGGTGATCGAGGAGCTGAACGCCTCCGGCCTGCGCGGCCGCGGCGGCGCGTTCTTCCCCACCGGCCGCAAGTGGAGCTTCGTGCCCAAGCCGGACCAGGTGCCGAAGCCCCACTACCTCGTCGTCAACGCCGACGAGTCGGAGCCGGGCACGTTCAAGGACCGCGAGATCATGCTGCGGGTCCCCTTCCGCTTCCTCGAGGGCTGTCTCATCGCGGCGCACGCGATCGAGGCGCGGCACGTGTTCGTCTACATCCGCGGCGAGTACGAGCGCGAGTACGAGGTGCTCGCCGACGCGCTCGCGCAGATGCGGAGGAAGCGGCTGCTGGGGAAGGTCTCGATCGTCCTCCACCGGGGCGCAGGCGCGTACATCTGCGGCGAGGAGACGGCGCTGCTCGAGTCCCTCGAGGGGTACCGCGGCCAGCCGCGCACGAAGCCTCCCTTCCCGGCCATCGCCGGGCTCTACGCCTCGCCGACGGCGGTCAACAACGTGGAGTCGATCACCACGGTGCCGCCGATCGTCGAGATGGGCGGCGCCGAGTACGCGACGGTGGGGGTGGAGGGCTCCACGGGCACCCGCGTGTTCTCCCTCTCCGGCGACGTCGTCCGGGGCGGCAACTACGAGCTGCCGCACGGCTTCCCGCTGCGTGCCCTCATCTACGAGGTCGGCGGCGGCATCGCCGGCGGGCGCACGCTCAAGGCGGTCATCCCCGGCGGCTCCTCGACGGCGATCCTCACCCCCGCCGAGGTCGACCGGGTGAACCTCGACTACGACTCGCTGGCACAGGCGGGGACGGCGATCGGCTCGGCCGCGGTGATCGCGCTCGACGACCGCTGCTGCATGGTGCAGCTCGCGGTACGGGTCTCCCAGTTCTACGAGCACGAGTCGTGCGGCAAGTGCACCCCCTGCCGCGTCGGCACCCGCTGGACGACGCAGATCCTCAAGCGGCTGGAGCAGGGACAGGGCGTGCCGGGCGACCTCGACCTGCTGCTCGACGTCTCGGAGCGCGTCAACGGCAAGTGCCTGTGTCCCCTGGGCGACACGGCGATGATCGCCATCGCGAGCTACGTGGACAAGTTCCGCGACGAGTTCCAGGCCCACATCGACGAGCAGGGTTGTCCCTACCACGGGACGTCGTCGCTCGAGGGCATCCTCGCCCCGGTCGACGTCCACGAGCGCGAGGTGCACGCGCACGGCCTCGGGCGCATCACGCGCCCGCTCGAGGTGCTGGCCTGATGGCGGCGGAGCTCGTCACGCTGACGATCGACGACCGGCAGGTCGAGGTCGCGAAGGGCACGGGCCTCGTCGAGACCGCGGCGGCGGCAGGGATCGAGATCCCGGTCTTCTGCTACGAGCCGCGGCTCGGACCGGCCGTGGGCGCGTGCCGCATGTGCCTCGTCGAGGTGGAGGGGCTGCCCAAGCTGCAGGCGGGCTGCACGCTGACGGCGCAGGACGGCATGGTCGTCCGCACCTCCGCCACCTCGGCCAAGGCGGCCGAGGGCCAGAACGCGACGCTCGAGTTCATCCTCGTCAACCACCCGCTCGACTGCCCGGTCTGCGACAAGGGCGGCGAGTGCCCGTTGCAGGACCTCACCTTCCGCTACGGGCCGGGCAGCACGCGCATGAACTTCTCGAAGCTCACCTTCGAGAAGCCGATCCCCATCTCGCCGCTGATCGCGCTCGACCGCGAGCGCTGCATCCTCTGCTACCGCTGCACGCGCTTCTCCTCCGACGTGGCCGAGGACAACCAGCTGATCGCGCGAAACCGCGGCGCCTACACGGAGATCGCGACCTTCGGGGACGATCCCTACGCGGCCCCGTTCTCGGGCAACGTCGTCGAGCTCTGTCCCGTCGGCGCGCTGACCTCGACGCAGTACCGCTTCCGCGGACGGCCGTGGGAGATCCAGAACGTGCCGACGGTCTGCGGCCTCTGCCCCGTCGGCTGCAACGTCAGCGCCACCACCCGCGAGGGCAAGGTGCTGCGGGTGCTCTCGCGCAACCATCCCGAGGTCGACGGCGGCTGGATCTGCGACAAGGGCCGCTTCGCGCATCCGCATCTCACCTCGGAAGACCGCATCACGCAGCCGCTCGTCCGCGGCGAGCTGGGCCTGGAGCCGGTCTCGTGGGAGGCGGCTCTCGACCGCGTCGCCGAGCTGCTCGGCGCCGCGAGGGGGCACATCGCGACGGCGCTCTCCGGCTCCGAGACGATCGAGCAGGCGTACGCCCTCGGACGGCTCCTCCGCGGCGGGCTCGGCGCCCACTCGGCCACGCTGCCCGAGTCGACGTCCTCCGTGCTCGACGCCTTCCGCGCCCCCCTGTCCGTGATCGGAGGCGCGGAGCTGGTCGTGGTGGTGGGCGACGAGGCGGTGGCGGACCGCGCGCCGATCGTCGACCTGTGGATCAAGCAGGCGCGCCGCAACGGAGCCTCGGTCGTCGTCGTCGGCCCGTCGGGCGACGTCCCGGCCACGGCGGGCGGTGCGGCCGCCGCCCTCCACGAGCTGCTGGACGAGCAGAGCGACCTCGGAGGACGCCTCCGCGCTTCCGAGCGGGCGGTGCTCATCTGGTCCGGGCCGGGCGGCGGAGGAGGGGCTCGCCTGGCCGAGGTGGCGCACGCGCTCGGCTTCGAGGGCAAGACGGGATGCGGCGCCTTCCACCTTCCGTCCGCACCCAACGCCCGCGGCGTGGCGACGGCCTGGTCGGTGGCGGCGGACGAGGACGAGCACGACCCCGAGCCCATCGAGCTGCTCGTCGTCTCCGGCGACGATGCCGCCGCGTCGCCGGGCGTGCGGTCGCTCGCGGAGCGGGCGGGTGCCGTGATCGCGATCACGATGTTCCACGAGCTGGCGGTCGGCTGGGCCGACGTGGTGCTCCCCGCCACCGCCGCGCTCGAGCGCGAGGGCACGTTCATGAACCTCGAGGGCCGCCTGCAGGAGCTGCGGCCCGCCGTGATCGCGCCCGTGCCGGACGAGCTCACCTGGATCGCGGCGCTCGCGGAGCGGTTCGGCGTCGAGGTCTCGCCGCACGCGGCGGTCGTCTTCGACGAGCTCGCGGACCGGCTCTTCGAAGGCTTCGGGCGCGCGCAGATGGGCGAGCATGCACCGCTGCCGGCCCGGGCTCCGTACGTTGCCCCCGAGCCCGCGGCGTCGGTGGCAGAAGGCAGGGGTCCGACCCGAGCGGGGTCCGACCCCGGGCTCGAGGACCACGTCCTCGGCGAGCTTCGGCTCCTCCGCTACCGGCCGCTCTTCGCCGGGCCGCAGGTAGAGCGGGTCGCCGAGCTCCAGTTCCTGCGTCCCCCGCACGAGGCCGAGCTGTCGCCCACCGACGCAGAGCGGCGCGGTATCGCGAGCGGCGACAGCGTGACCCTGCGCTCGAACGGCACGTCCGTGGAGCTCCGCGCACGCGTCAACCGCCGCCTCGTCGCGGGCGTGGTGCGCGTGGCGGACGAGCACGCCGCGGACCTGCACCAGCTGGTGGAGGTGGTGCGGGCGTGAGCGCGCTCGTGCTCGCCGCGACGGAGGCGTGGTGGATCAGCCTGATCAAGGCCGTCGTGATCATCAACCTGGTGATGGTCACCTTCGCCTACCTCACGCTCGCCGAGCGCAAGGTGATGGCTCGCATGCAGCTCCGCTACGGCCCCAACCGTGTCGGGCCGCGAGGAGCGCTGCAGCCGATCGCCGACCTGCTCAAGCTGCTCAACAAGGAGAGCTTCAAGCCCGTCGACGCGATCGACACCCTCTACATCGTGGCGCCGTTCGTGGCCGCCTTCACGGCGCTCGTGACGTTCTCCGTGATCCCGTGGGGTCCGGGCTGGACGATCTTCGGAGAGGAGGTGACCGGGTACGTCGCCGACATCCCGATCGCGCTCGTGTTCATGTTCGCGATCGGCTCCCTCGGCGTATACGGCTTCATCGTCGGCGGCTGGTCGTCCGACTCGAAGTACTCGCTGCTCGGCTCCATGCGCACGTGCGCGCAGCTCGTCTCGTACGAAGTCGCGCTCGCGCTGTCCGTGCTCGGCGTCGTGATCATGGCGAAGTCGCTCTCCCTGACCCAGATCGTGGCGGCGCAGGACGCGGACGTCTGGTACATCCTGCCCCAGTTCGTCGGCTTCCTCGTCTTCTTCCTCGCCGGCCTGGCGGAGACGGCGCGCGCGCCCTTCGACCTGCCCGAGGCCGAGCAGGAGCTCGTGGCCGGGTACCACACCGAGTACGGCGGCATGCGCTTCGGCCTCTTCACGATGGCCGAGTACATCAACCTGATCACGCTCTCCGCGCTCAGCGTGACGCTCTTCCTCGGCGGCTGGCACGGCCCCGAGTGGTTCTGGGGGCTCTCGGGGCCGATCTGGTTCCTCGTCAAGCTCTTCGTGCTGCTGTTCGTCTTCATCTGGATCCGCACCACGCTGCCCCGCCTGCGCTACGACCAGCTCATGCGCTTCGGCTGGAAGGTGCTGCTGCCGGTGGCGACGGTCAACGCGGTCGTGACCGCCGTGCTCGTGGTGGCCATCTGATGCCGCAGCCGTTCTCCACGCTGAAGGGGTTCGGCGTCACGTTCCGGCAGATCTTCAAGAAGCCGATCACCGAGGAGTACCCGGACTTCAAGCGCGACGTCTACCCGCGCTTTCGCGGCAGGCATCGGCTGCACCGGCACGAGAACGGGCTCGAGAAATGCGTCGGCTGCTCGCTCTGCGCCGCCGCCTGTCCGGCCGACTGCATTCGCGTGGTGGCGGAGGAGAACACACCCGGCAACCGCGTCTCCGCGGGCGAGCGCTACGCGCGCATCTACGAGATCAACCTGAGCCGCTGCATCTTCTGCGGCTACTGCGAGCTCGCCTGCCCCTTCGACGCGATCACGCTCGGCAACGAGTTCGAGCTGTCCGAGTACTCGCGCGACGACCTCGTCTACACCAAGGACATGCTGCTCGAGCCGCCGATCAAGCGCGTGCCCGTCGCCGACCCCGACCTCTACGACACGCCGGCGCCGGCGTACGAGACGTCGAGCTAGGAGACGCGGGTGGGGAACGTCGTCGTCTGGATCGTCTGGCTCGCCGCCGCGGGCGCGTGCCTCGGGTCGGGCGTCGCCGTCGTGACGCTCACGAACCCCTTCTACTCGGCGCTCTCGCTGATCGGGAACCTCGCCTCGCTCGCCGTCCTCTACCTGCTCGCGTCGGCGGAGTTCGTGGCCGCGGCGCAGGTGCTCGTCTACGCGGGCGCGGTGATGGTCATGTTCCTCTTCGTCATCGCCTACCTCGGCGGCCGTGCCGACGCGCCGTGGGCCGGCGGCCCGCGCTGGCTGCAGGTCGCCGCGGTCGTCGCCTCCGTCGCGCTCCTCGTCGAGGTGATCGTCGCGCTGTCGTTCGGCGCCGACTCGCGGCTCGGGACGGAGCGCGAGGTCGCGGACTCCTTCGGCAGCCCGGCCGAGATCGGCCGCCTCTTCCTCACCGACCACCTGCTGGCCTTCGAGATCACGTCCATCGTGCTGCTCGTCGCCGCGGTCGGCGGCGTGGTGCTCGGAATGAAGACGAGCGACGAGGAGGCCCGCGACTAGTGCTCGGCCCGGACGTTCCGTGGTACCTCGTCGTCGCCGGCATTCTCTTCGGCATCGGCGCCATGGGCGTGATGCTGCGGCGCAGCCCGCTCATCGTCCTGCTCTCGCTGGAGATCATGCTCAACGCAGCCAACCTCGCCTTCGTCGGCTTCGCGCGGCTCTACGGCGACCTGGACGGGCAGATCTTCGCGCTCGCCGTGATGGCCGTCGCCGCGTCCGAGGTGGTCGTCGGGCTCGGTCTCATCGTGGCCATGGCGCGGCGCAAGCTCGCGCTCGACGTCGACTCGATGACGGAGCTCCGAGGCTGAGCCGGTGAGCGTCGCCGGAGCATGGGTGTGCCTGCTCGCGCCGCTCGCCGGGCTGCTCGCGATCACGGGCGCCGGCACGCGGATCACCCGCCGGCAGGCCGGCTGGATCGCCACCGTCTCGGTCTTCGTCGCCTTCGCGGGCGCCGTCTACACGCTGATCGAGCTCATCGCGCAGGACGCCTCCGAGCGCGAGCGGCTGTCGACGGCGTACACGTGGTTCGAGGCGGGCCGGTTCGAGGCCGGCCTGCAGATCCTCGTCGACCCGCTGGCCGTGACGATGATGCTCGTCGTCACCGGCGTCGGCGGGCTGATCGTCTGGTACTCGATGGGATACATGGCCGGCGCGGACGAGGAGCGCCGCTTCTTCGCCTACATGGCGCTCTTCGTGTTCTCGATGCTGCTGCTCGTCCAGGCCGGCAACCTGCTCCTCCTCCTCGTCGGCTGGGGCCTCGTGGGTCTCGCCTCGTACCTGCTGATCGGGTTCGACCACCACCGCCCGGCCGCCATCGCGGCGGCCAAGAAGGCGTTCGTGATGAACGCCGTCGGGGACGCGACGATGGCGCTCGGCCTCTTCCTGGTCATCGCGAAGGTGGGCACGCTCGACTTCGGGCCGGTGTTCAGGGCGGCCGAGGAGGGGGCGCTGTCGGACACCGTCGTCACCCTCGTGGCGCTCGGGCTGCTGGGGGGCGCCGTCGCGAAGTCCGCCCAGATCCCGCTGCAGACCTGGCTCCCGGACGCCATGGAGGGCCCGACGCCGGTCTCCGCGCTCATCCACGCGGCCACGATGGTCACCGCCGGCGTCTACCTCATCTGCCGCACCGCGCCGGTGTTCGAGGCTGCGCCGGACGTGCAGCACCTCGCCGCCGGCCTCGGCGCGGTCACCTTGCTGGCGGCGGGGGCGATCGCGCTCGTGCAGTGGGACATCAAGCGCGTGATCGCCTACTCGACGATGTCCCAGATCGGCTACATGTTCCTCGGCGCAGGGGTGGGGGCGTACGGCTTCGCGATGTTCCACCTCGTCACGCACGCCTTCTTCAAGGCGCTCCTCTTCCTCGCTGCCGGGGTCGTCATCCACCACCTCGCCGGCGAGCAGGACATCCGCCGCATGGGCGGGCTGCGTCACTACCTGCCGTTCACGTGGCTCGTGTTCCTCGTCGGCTCCCTCGCGCTCGTCGGCATCCCACCCCTGGCGGGCTTCTGGTCGAAGGACGCCGTCCTCGCCTCGGCGCTCGCGACCGGCGGCGTTCTGGGCTGGAGCCTCTATTTGGCCGGGCTGGCCGGCACCTTCCTCACCGGCCTGTACACCTTCCGGCTCTTCTTCCGGGTGTTCGACGGCGAGCCCTCGCCGCTCGTGCTCGAGCACGCAGCGGGACACGGCGACCACGCGCACGGCGCCGAGGACGCGGCGGGGCACGAGCTGCACGGACACGGGGAAGGGCCGCTGTCGATGTTGATCCCGGTGGGAGCGCTCGCGGCGCTCACGCTCATCGGCGGCCTGCTCAACGTGCCCGGCCTGTGGGACACGTTCGAGCACTGGATCGCGGAGACCTCCGAGCCGCTCGTCGAGGCGACCGTGGGGCAGGACTACCTGACGAGCCTGCTCGCCGTGCTGCTGGGTGCCGCCGGCCTGCTGCTCGCCCGGCGAGCCTTCCTGGCGGGCAAGGACCTCGTCCCCGGCACGTCGCCGCTGCATGACGCGCTCGCGCGCAAGCTCTACTTCGACGACCTCTACGACGCCCTGTTCTCGCGGCCCGCGCAGGCACTCGCGGTCCGGCTCCGCGACCGGGTGGAGACGCCGGTGGTGCAGGGATCGCTGGAGGAGATCGGCACCCGCACGCAGGAGGCCGCCGGTGAGGTGGCGCGGGCGCAGACGGGCCTCCTCCGCACCTACGCCGTCGCCATCACCGGCTCCGTCGTCGTCCTCGCCGTCGTCTTCATCGTCGTCCGCTGATGCTCGCCACGCTCCTCATCGTCGTCCCGCTCGCCGCCGCGCTGGTGATCTGGGTGCTGCCCCTCCCGCGCGAGACGACCGCCGGGATCGCCGTCCTCGCCGCGCTCGCCGAGGTCGGGCTCTGGGTCGGCGGCGTCTTCGACTTCAGCCTCAGCCCACTCGGCATCGAGTGGGTCGACTTCGGCTCGGACCAGCAGCTCTTCGGCACCTCGCGCGCCTGGTTCGAGGAGCTCGGCGTCTCCTACGCGGTCGGCTTCTACGGCTTCCAGTTCTGGCTCACGGGCCTGACCGTCGTCGTGGGCGCCTGCGCCATCGGGTACGCGATGTGGGTGGGCCGGGACCGGCCGCGTGCGTACTACGGCCTCGTGCTGTTCCTCGTCGGCTCGCTCGTGGGCGTCTTCGCCTCGCAGGACCTCCTCCTCTTCTACGTCTTCTTCGAGGCGATGCTGATCCCGCTCTACGTCCTCATCGGCGTGTGGGGCGGCCCGCAGCGCGTGAAGGCGACGGTGACCTTCGTGATCTACACCATGGCGGGCTCGCTGCTCATGCTGGCCTCGGTCGTCGCCTTCGGCATCGGGCAGGGCACCTTCAGCCTCGCCACCTCCGGCACGAGCTCGAACGACTGGATCTTCCTCGGCTTCGTCGCGGCCTTCGCCGTCAAGGCACCGCTCTTCCCGTTCCACGGCTGGCTGCGCGACGCCTACACCCAGGCGCCGCCGGAGGTGTCCGCACTGCTCTCGGGCGTCGTCTCGAAGGCCGCCGTCTTCGGCCTCATCTGGGTCGTGCTGCCGCACTTCCCCGGCCCGGTGGAGGACTTCCGCGGGCTCCTCCTCGTGCTCGCCGCCGCCACGCTCGTCTACGGCTCCCTGCTCGCCTTCCGCCAGCCCGACATCCGCGGGGTGGTGGCCTACTCGTCGATGGCGCAGATGGGCCTGATCACGCTCGGCATCTTCGCCACCAACGACCTCGGCCTCGACGGCGCCGTGCTGCAGTCCGTGAACCACGGGCTCGTGTCGGCAGCCATGTTCCTCCTCGCCGGCATGGTCGAGGAGCGCTGCGGCACCGGACAGCTGTCCGCCCTGGGCGGCATGGCCAAGGGCCGGCCGCTGCTCGCCACGCTCGTGCTGACGACGGGGATGATCGTCCTCGCCGTGCCCGGCTCGGCGACGTTCACCGGAGAGTTCTCCATCCTCGCGGGCGTCTTCGACCACGGCTGGGGGTACGCGGCGGTCGGCGCGGCCGGGATCGTGATCGCGGCCATGTACGGCCTGCGCCTCATCTCGGCCCTGCTGCACGAAGGGCGTGGGTCCTCCGTCCCGGAGGACTCGCCGGACCTACGGGCGGGCGAGCTCGGGCTCGTCGTGCCGCTCGTCGCCATCCTGCTCGTGCTGTCCGCCTGGCCCGCGGCCGTGAGCGGCAACAGCTTCCCGGGTGACGCGCCCGCGGAGACGATCGCCGGAGTCGGCGGATGACGGTCGTCGGCGCGTCGATCCCCACGCCGGACGTCGACTGGCTGGCGCTGTCGCCGACCGTTGCCCTGCTCGCCGCCTCGGCTCTCTGCCTGCTCGGCGCGGTGATCGTGCCCCAGGAGAGCCGGCGCCTCTTCTCCGCGACCGTCGCCTTCACCGGCTTCGTGGCCGCGGTCGTGCTCGCAGTGGACGTCTTCCGCGAGACACCCGACGGCGTCTCGCTGATCGCCGACTCGATGTCGCGCGACCGGCTCGCGGCGCTCGCGCAGATCCTGCTCGCGGGGGTGGGCGGGCTCGCGGTGCTCGTCGCCTGGGGCGACCGGCGCCGGTCGCACGTCGGCGAGTACTACGCGCTCCTCACGGCGGCCGGCGCCGGCATGGTCTTCTTCGTCGGCTCGGCCAACCTGATGACCTTGGTCCTCGGGCTGGAGTGGTTCTCGATCGCGCTGTACATCCTCTGCGCGCTCGACACCGACCGCGAGCGCTCGCTGGAGGCGGGCCTCAAGTACCTCGTGGTCGGGTCGTTCGGCTCGGCGATCCTGCTGTTCGGCGCGGCCATGACCTACGGAGCCACGGGCGAGCTCGGCTTCAGCGCCATCCGCGACGCCGAGGGCGCCGACGACCCCGTGTTCGTGATCGGGCTGGCCATGATCGTCGCGGGCCTGGCCTTCAAGGCCTCGGCGGCGCCCTTCCACATGTGGACCCCCGACGTCTACGAGGGCGCGCCGACGGCCGTCACTGCCTTCATGGCGGCGGCGACGAAGGCGGCGGCGCTCGTCGTCACGCTCCGTGTGCTCGTCACCGCGTTCCCGGAGCAGTCCGAGGTCTGGACCGTGGCGGTCGCGGTCCTCGCCGTCGCGTCGCTCGCGATCGGCAATCTCGCCGCGCTCGTGCAGCGCGACGTGAAGCGCATGCTCGCCTACTCGTCGGTCTCGCAGGCCGGCTTCATGCTGATCGCGATCGCCGCCGACTCGAGCTCGGGAGGCAAGGCGCTCCTCTACTACCTCGTCCCCTACGCCGCGGCGTCGCTCGGCGCCTTCGCGATCGTGGCCGCGCGCGAGCGGGAGCTGGAACGGCCCGTGACGGTGGACGCAATGGCCGGGTTCGGCTGGGAGCGTCCCCTCCACGGCGCCGCCATGTGGGTCTTCATGCTCGCCTTCGCGGGCTTTCCGCTCACGGGGGGCTTCCTCGGCAAGTTCTACGTGTTCGCCGCAGCCTACGAGGCCGGCTGGTGGTGGCTCGTCGTCGTCGGCGTGCTGGCCACCGCGATCAGCCTCTACTACTACCTCGGCATCGTGCGCGCCATGTACATGCGACCGAGCCAGGTGGTCGGCTCTACGCTCGCGGTGGCAGGCGGCTCGCCGCCGTACGATCCCGCGCTCGGCGCAGCCGTGGCGGCCTCCGTCGCCGTCGTCGTCGGCTCCTTCGTCTTCGTGCAACCGCTGGTCGACCTCGCCGCGGACGCCGTCGCGCACCTACCCTTCTGACGATGGCGGCGGAGCTCACCTGGCTCGGGCATTCGGCGTTCCGCCTCGACTCGCCGGGCGGCAAGCGCATCTACGTCGACCCCTTCCTGCACGGAAACCCGAGCTGCCCCGACGACGAGCAGGAACCGGAGCGCGCGGATCTCGTGCTCGTCACCCACGGGCACGGCGACCACGTCGGCGACGCGGTCGCGATCGCGACGCGCTTCGGCTGCCCGGTCGTCGCCCAGGTCGAGCTGCGCGCGTGGCTCACGGGCCAGGGCGTCGCGAGCGACGGGATGGCCCACTCGATCAACAAGGGAGGCACGGTCTCGGTCGAGGGGGTGCGCGTGACCCTGACGACGGCCAATCACTCCTCGAGCACGGCGGACGGCACCTACGCCGGCGAGGCGGCGGGAATGGTGGTCGAGCTCGAGGACGGCCTGCGCGTGTACTTCGCGGGCGACACGAACGTCTTCGGCGACATGTCGCTGATCGGACGGATCTACGCCCCGGATCTCGCCGTCCTCCCGATCGGCGACCACTTCACGATGGGGCCGCGCGAGGCGGCGGTCGCGCTCGAGCTGCTCGCGGTGAGGCGCTGCGTGCCCTGCCACTACGGCACGTTCCCGATCCTCACCGGGACGCCCGAGGAGCTGCGGCGGCTGGCACCGGCCGGCGTGGAGGTGCTCGCGCCCGCACCGGGCGAGAGCGTGGAGCTCGAGCAGCGAGCGTCGTGAGCGCCGGCGAGAACTGACGCGCGGCTAGATTGGTCTCATGGGCATCCGCCGCTGCGGTCCCGAGGAGCGGACGACGGTTCTCGCAATCGTCAACGCGGCCGCCGCGGCCTATCGTGGGGTGATCCCGGACGATCGCTGGCACGAGCCCTACATGGACCTGGACGAGCTCGAGCGGGAGATCGCCGGCGGCGTTGCGTTCTGGGGGTACGAGATGGACGGCACACTCGTCGGGGTGATGGGCGTCCAGCCGGTCGCCGACGTCGACCTGATCCGCCACGCGTACGTCTTGCCCGGCAGCCAGCGGCACGGCGTCGGCGCCGCCCTGCTCGCGCATCTCCGCCGGCAGAGTGGAAGGCGCATGCTGGTCGGCACCTGGACCGCCGCCGAGTGGGCGATCCGCTTCTACCGCCGCAACGGCTTCGAGCTCGCCTCGCCGGAGCGGACGCAGGCGCTGCTGCGGACGTACTGGACGATCCCGGACCGCCAGGCCGAGGTCTCGGTCGTCCTGACCGGCTAGCGCCGGCCGAGGATCGCCTGCACGCGCGAGCGCAGCTCCTGCGGGCTGAACGGCTTGCGCAGGTAGTCGTCGGCGCCGGCCTCGAAGCCGCGCGCGACGTCGGCCTCCTGCGCGCGCGCCGTCAGCAGGATCACCGGCAGTCCCCGCGTCGCCTCCTCGGAGCGCAGCCGCCGCGTCACCTCGTA
>DATBIN010000007.1:0-10162 GCA_036556925.1 Gaiella sp. | reverse complement strand
TGCGTCAACCTCTACCCGTTCGAGGAGACGGTCTCGGCGCGCGAGGTCGACTGGCGGGAGGCGATCGAGAAGATCGACGTGGGAGGCCCGGCCATGCTCCGTGCCGCGGCGAAGAACCACGAGCACGTCGTGCCGGTGTGCCGCCCGGACGACTACGAGCCGGTGCTCGCGGAGCTTCGCTCCTCCGGCGGCGTCCCGGAGGCGACGCGCCGTGTGCTGGCGCTACGGGCCTTCTCGACGACGGCGGCGTACGACGCCGCTGTGGCGCGCTGGCTCGGTGGCGAGGACGAGCTGCCCGAGACGTACGTGCCCGCATTCGACCGCGTGCTGGAGCTCGTGTACGGCGAGAACCCGCATCAGCGCGCCGCGTACTACGCCGAGCGCGGCGCGCGCACTCACCTGCTCTCCCGGGTGGAGCAGCGGCACGGGAAGTCCCTCTCGTACAACAACCTCCACGACCTGTCGTCGGCGCGGTCGCTCGCAGACGAGCTCGATGGTCCCGCGTGCGTCATCGTGAAGCACGCCAACCCGTGCGGCGTCGCCGTGGCGGGGACGATCGGGGAGGCGTACGAAAAGGCGCTCGCCTCGGACCCGGTGTCCGCCTACGGCGGGGTCGTCGTCCTCAGCGACGCAGTCACGGCTCCGCTCGGAGCGGCCCTCGCCGCGCAGTTCGTCGAGGTGCTGCTGGCGCCGGGCTACGACGGCGCGGCGCTGGAGGCGCTCACCGCGAAGCCCGCGACCCGCATCCTCGAGGTCGCCGAGCGGCGTGCGACTCCCCCCGGCGAGCGCCACCTGCGGCGTGTCGCCGGCGGGCTGCTCGTGCAGGATCGCGACACCGGCCCCGATGACCGCGCGGCGATGAAGGTCGTCTGCGGCGAGCTCGGGGAGGAGGCGTGGGCCGACCTCCTGCTCGCCTGGACGGTGGTCAAGCACGTCACCTCCAACGCGATCGTGATCGCGCGCGGAGGGATGACGATAGGGGTCGGCGCCGGCCAGATGAGCCGCGTCGACGCGGTGCGCATCGCGGTCGAGAAGGCCCGGGAGCTCGGCCACGACGTCGCGGGCGCGGCGCTCGCCTCCGACGCCTTCTTCCCCTTCGCCGACGGCCCGCTGATCGCGCTCGAGGCGGGCGTCTCGGCCGTGGTGCAGCCGGGCGGGTCGAAGCGGGACGACGAGGTGATCGCCGCCGTGCGCGACGCCGGCGCGGCGATGGTCTTCACCGGGCGGCGGCACTTCAGACATTGATTCTTTTCCGGCGCAGCCCGGAATCCGCTCGCGCGGATCCCGGGCGCGCAGATCCCTGAAGCCGGCCGCTTCGCGGCCGGATGCCACGACTTCCACAACACCGGCTCTTCCGGCGCAGCCCGGAATCCGCTCGCGCGGATCCCGGACGCCAGGCGAGGCGGCTCAGCCGTCCGCGCCGAAGAAGGCGTCCACCGCGTACTGGTCGCCCTCGTACATCTCGATCTCCACGATCTGCCCGTCGCGGACGCGGTACAGGTTGACGCGGCGGATCTCGAGCACCACCTCGTCCCGCCGCACGCGCTCGCGCAGCACGAGCGCCACGCGATCGCCGCTCGTGAGCCGCTCGAGCGTCTCGATCTCGACGTCCCCGGCGCGGGCGAGGAGGGCGCCGAGCGTTGCGACGACCGCCTGCCTGCCGCGGTGCTCGCCGGCGAACGCCGTGCGACCGGGCAGTCGCAGGACGACGTCGTCGGCGTAGAGGGAGAACGCGGCCTCCCGGTCGCCGCGCGCCAAGGCCGCGCTGTACGACGCCATCACCTCGTCGGCAGTCATCTGACCTCCCGTCGCGAGTACGCTCCCGCCGGTGGCCCCCGAGTATCCCACCTACCTCGACCTCGTCGGCGACACCCCCGTCGTGCGGCTCGAGCGCTTCGGCGGCGAGGTCGCGCCGACGCTGCTCGCAAAGCTCGAGTTCCTCAACCCCGGCGGCTCGAACAAGGACCGCATCGGGCTGGCCATGATCGACGCGGCGGAGCGGGAAGGCAAGCTCCGGCCGGGAGGCACGATCGTGGAGCCGACCTCCGGCAACACGGGCGTCGCGCTCGCGATCGCCGCCGCCCGGCGAGGCTACCGCTGCATCTTCGTGATGCCGGACAAGATGAGCCAGGAGAAGATCGCCACGCTGCGCGGGTACGGCGCCGAGGTCGTGATCACGCCGACGGCCGTCGACCACGACTCGCCCGAGAGCTACTACTCGGTCTCCGACCGGCTGGCCGAGGAGATCCCCGGGGGCTTCAAGCCGGACCAGTACTCGAACCGTGCCAACCCGGAAGCGCACTACCGCACCACCGGCCCGGAGATCTGGGAGCAGACCGGCGGCGGCCAGCTCGACGCGATCGTGATCTCGGTCGGCACCGGCGGGACGATCTCCGGCGTGGGACGCTTCTTCAAGGAGCACAGGCCCGAGGTGCTCGTCGTCGGTGCCGACCCCGAGGGCTCCGTGTACACGGCGGACGAGCGGCACCCGGTGCATCCCTACCTGGTGGAGGGCATCGGCAAGGACATGTGGCCTCGGACGATGGACGCGAACGTCGTCGACGAGTGGATCAGGGTCTCCGACCGCGACTCCTTCCTCACCGCGAGGCGCCTCGCCCGTGAGGAGGGGCTCCTCGTGGGCGGCTCCTCAGGCACCACCGCGTGGGCCGCGCTCGAGGTCGCCAAGCGGCTCGGACCAGAGGCGCGCGTGCTCATGCTGCTGCCGGACAGCGGCCGCGCCTACCTCTCCAAGCTCTACGACGACAACTGGATGATCCAGTACGGCTTCATGGAGCGCCGCGCGCCGGCGCCGACCGTGGAGGAGGTGCTCCGCTACAAGCGCGGGACCGGGCACGAGCTCCCGGACCTCGTCGTCGTCGACACCCACCGCAAGGTCGGGGCGGCGATCGACCTCATGCAGCAGTACGGCATCTCGCAGCTCCCGGTCGTCCGGCACGAGCCCGTCGAGTCGCTCGCCGACCTGGTGGGCTCGATCCAGGAGCGGGCGCTGCTCGACCGCGTGTTCAAGAACCCCGACGCCCTGAACGACGACGTCGCCGTCGCCATGCAGGGGCCGCTCGCCGTCGTCGACGTGTCGGCGTCGCTCGACGACGTCTTCGGCGACCTGTCGGGGCCGGGCGCGGCCGTCGTCGTCGGCGTCGCGGGCCGGCCGGCGGCGATCGTGACGCGCTCCGACCTGCTCGAGTTCCTCGTCGCGCGCCGCTCGCAGGTCAGCCCGTAGTCGCCCCTACTCCCAGCGCCGCGAGACGCGGAAGGCGGCGTTGATCAGCCCCACGTGGCTGTACGTCTGCGGGAAGTTCCCGCTCTGCTGCTGCGAGTCCGGCAGGATGTCCTCGCTGTAGAGGCCAAGCCCGTTGTCGAGCGAGAGCAGATGCTCGAAGAGCTCCCGCGCCTCGTCGTGGAGGCCGATCAGCGCGAGCGCCTCGGCGAGCCAGAAGGAGCACACGGTGAACGCCGCGAACGGCTTCCCGAAGTCGTCCGGCGCCGCGTAGCGCTTGAGCAGCCCGCCGTCGATGCTCAACGCCTCTTGCACGGCGCGCACGTGCCGCTCGGCCCGCTCGTCGTCCGGAGCGAGGAAGCCGAGCTGGATGACGAGCAGCAGCACGGCGTCGAGCTGGGCCTCTCCGGCCGCCTGCGTGAAGGCGCCGACGTCCTCGTTCCACAGGCGCGTCTCGAGCAGCTCGGCCGCCCGTCGCTGCACCTCGAGCGCCCGGGCCTGGAGCTCCGGCGCGCCGAGCAGCTCGGCCACCTCCGCCGCCCGCTGGGCGCCCGCCCAGTGTGCGAGGACCGTGAACCCGTGCAGCTTGCGCGTGCCGCGCAGCTCCCACGGCCCCGCATCGGCCTCGTCGACGCGGCGCTCGATCTGGTCGAGCAGGCGTGAGACGAGCCCCAGCGCGGTGTGCGGTGCCACGTCTCCTGCGAAGCGCACGTCGAGGAACAGGCGGCTGACGGCGAGGATCATCTCGCCGTAGATGTCGTTCTGGACGTGCTCGAACGCCTGGTTGCCGATACGGACGGGCTGCTCGCCGGCGAAGCCGGCGAGATGGGTCAGCTCCATCTCCGGCGCGCTGTCGCCGCCCGAGATCGTGTAGACGGGCTGGAGCTCGCCCGCGCGCTCCTCCGCGAGGTTGCGCAGGAAGAAGAGGAACCGCTCCATCTCGTGGTTGTGCCCCAGGCGCTCGAGCGCGTTGAGGGTGAAGTAGGCATCGCGTAGCCAGCAGTAGCGGTAGTCCCACGTGCGGCCCGAGCCCGGATGCTCCGGGAGGCTCGTCGTCGTGGCCGCGAGCAGCGCGCCGGTGTCCTCGAACTGGTGCAGCTTGAGCACGAGGGCGGAGCGGATCACCTCGCGCTGGTAGTCGCGCGGCGTACGCGTGTTCTTCACCCAGCCGCGCCAGTAGTCGATCGTCCGCTCGAGGAAGCGCTCGGCGGTCTCCTCGAGCCCGCTCTCGAGCGGCTCGCCCCACGTGAGCACGACGTGGAGGTCGCGCTCGAGCAGGAACGGGCGCTCCTCCTCCACGTAGGTCAGCGGGGCGTTCGTCGTCAGGCGCACGGGGGCGGGGAGGTCCGTGTACTGGATGTGGTTGCTCGCGCGCCAGGCGCGGGTCGGCGTCGCCCCGTAGTCGTAGACAGGACGGCAGGTGAGCCGCACCCGGGGCTCGCCGTGCAGGAGCCGCAGCACGCGCACGAGCATGAGGGGCTTGTAGTAGCGGTCGTACTGCAGGAAGCGAGGGGCGAAGTCGAGCAGCTCGAACGCCCCCGTGGATCCCGAGAACGTCGTGCGCATCACGTTCGTGTTCTCGACGTACTCCTGGACGACCTCGGTGGCGCCGATGCCCTCGACCACGAAGGCCCCGCCGCGCTCGCCGTCGAGGAGCGACCCGAACACGAAGCTGGAGTCGGGGCGCGGCCAGCAGAGCCATTCCACCGACCCCCGGTCGAGCAGGGCGCTGTAGGAGCAGTTGCCGATGATCCCGAGCGGTCCGGTCACGTGTCGTTTCGTTCGCCGTCGGAGCGGGAATCCCGCCTGGATACGCGCGTTCGCCGCCGAGCCCTCTTCCCGGGTGGGCCGGCTCCGGCGGCGACCATCTAAAGTCGTACACGACGTCGCTCAGGTCAGGGAGGCGAACCGGATGGCGGATCGGAAGGGAGCCCGGGCGGCCGGTGACGTCGTCGTCAGCAACCGGCTTCCCGTGCGTGTCGTCACGGAGGGCAAGCGCACTCGGTTCGAGCCGAGCTCGGGCGGGCTTGTCTCTGCCCTCTCCGGCATCGAGGGCGCACACGCATGGGTCGGCTGGCCCGGTGCCTCGGTTCCCGAGGAGCGCCGCGAGCGAGTGGCCGCCGATCTCGCCCGCCGCGGGCTGCACCCGGTGCACCTCGAGGAGGACGAGGTCGAGGGCTTCTACGGGCGCATCTGCAACGACACGCTGTGGCCGCTCTTCCACTACTTCGTCGACCGCCTGCGGATCACGGAGGAGGCGTGGGAGCAGTACGTCCGCGTCAACCAGCGCTTTGCCGACGCCGCGCTCGCGGTCGCGGGCCCGACGTCGCGCGTGTGGGTGCACGACTTCCACCTGATGCTCGTCCCGGCCATGCTGCGGGCCGCGCGGCCCGACCTCGCGGTCGGGTTCTTCCTCCACATCCCGTTCCCCTCCAGCGAGGTCTACCGTCTGCTGCCGGCGCGCGAGGCGGTGCTGCGCGGCCTCCTCGGCGCGGACTACCTCGGCTTCCAGACGGGCGACGACGTGCGGCACTTCCGCTCCTCGTGCCTGCGGGTGCTCGGCATCGACTCCTCGCCCGAGGCGATCGAGGTGGAGGGCCGGGGGATCGGTCTCGGGAGCCACCCGATCGGCATCGACACCGCGCTGTTCAGGTCGGTCGTCAAGGACGACGCCACGGCGGCGGCCCTGCAGGAGCTCGAGCACCGCTTCGAGGGGCGCACGCTCCTGCTCGGAGTGGAGCGCCTCGACTACACGAAGGGGATCATGCAGAAGCTCCGGGCGTTCGAGACCTATCTCGAGCGGGAGCCAGAGCGTGCGCGGACGACCACGCTCATCCAGGTGCTGGTGCCGTCGCGCCTCGACAGCCCCGAGTACCAGGCGCAGCGGGACGAGATCGAGCGCCTCATCGCGGGTATCAACGGGCGCTTCGGGCAGCCCGGCATCACGCCCGTGGAGTACTTCCACCGCACGATCTCGCGCTCGGAGCTCGTCGCCCTCTACCGGCGCGCCGACGTGATGCTCGTCACGTCCCTCCGCGACGGGATGAACCTCGTCGCGCAGGAGTTCGCCTTCTGCCAGGCGGCCAGGGGCCTGCCGCGGCGCTGGAACGGCACGCTGCTCCTGAGCGAGCTGGCCGGAGCCGCGCAGGTGCTTCCCGGGGCGGTGCTCATCAACCCGTGGCATGTGGGGGGAATCGCGGACCGTCTCGACGAGGCGACCGGCTTCGACGCGGACGAGCGGCGCCGGCGCCTCGAGACGATGGCGGCGCGCGTCGAGGAGCTCGACTGCCGCCGCTGGGCGTCGCTGTTCCTCGCGCGGCTCGACGCGCGCGCGCGGCAGCGGCGGCGCGCCCCGGTGGCGAAGCCGCTCTCCGCCGAGGCGCGGCACAAGCTGGCCCGGCGGTTCGGACGGGCACGGCGCCGGACGTTGCTGCTCGACTACGACGGCACCCTGCGCGAGCTCGCCGCCCACCCGGAGCTCGCCGCGCCGACGCCCGAGATTCTCGATCTCCTCACGAGCCTCGCGGCGTTGCCGGACACCGACGTCCACCTGGTCAGCGGTCGCGACCAGGCGTCGCTCGACCGCTGGTTCGGCCACCTGCCGCTCTGGCTCTGCGCCGAGCACGGCTTCGTGGCCCGCGGGCCCGGGGGGACCTGGCGGCGGCTCGTGGACGTCGACCTCACCTGGCTTCCGCGCGTCGACCGTCTGCTCCGCCGCGCGGCGAGCGAGGTGCCGGGCACCTTCGTCGAGCGCAAGGCGTTCAGCGTCGCCTGGCACTACCGCCAGGCGGAGCCCGAGTACGGCGCCTGGCGGGCCAACGAGCTGCTGATGTCGATCGAGCAGATGCTCGCCGGCGTCCCGGCGGAGATCCTTCCCGGCCACCGGGTGGTGGAGGTGCGCGCGCGCGGGGTCGACAAGGGCGTCTACGTGGCCAGCGTGTTCCCGAACGGCAAGGAGCGGAACCACGTCGTGCTCGCCGTCGGCGACGACCGCACGGACCAGGCGATGTACGCGGCGCTGCCCGCGGGCTCCGTCGGCATCCACGTCGGCGCGAGTCGTCCTTCCGGCCCGGTGCGCCACCACTACGTGCTCACGCAGCCGGCCGACGCGCGCGCGCTCCTGCGCGAGCTCGCGGAGGAGGCGCGGGCTGCGGCCGAGGCGGTCGAGCCGGCCCCCGAGGCTGTCTAGCGAGGCCCGCGGCCGGTCGCGAAGCGGCCGCCTTCAGGGATCTTCGCGCGTCCGGAGTCCGCTCCCGCGGATTGCGGACTTGCGCAGAGTTCAGCGCGCACGGCTGGGCGCCGGCGCCGCGCGGCCGGCGGCCGGCGCCTCGGCGAGGCGCTCGCGGCGGACCGTGACGAAGACGGCGCCGATCACGACGGCCGCGCCGGCGAGCGTCGTGGCCGTGAGGTGCTCGTCGAGCAGCAGGGCGCCGAGGGCGATCGCCACCAGCGGGTTCACGTACTGGTGCGTCACCACCTGCGAGATCGGCGCGTTGCGGAGGAGCCACGCGTACGCGGTGAATCCGACGAGCGAGCCGGCGACGACGAGGTAGAGCCAGGCCGCCAGCGGCCCGGGGTCGAGCGGCATCTCCGCGAGGTCGCGCCACTCTCCGAGCGCGAGCGCCCCGGCCACGAGCACGACGCCGCCGCCGAGCATCTCGTACACCGTGGCGACGAACGGGTCGCGCGGCAGCGCCAGGCGCCGCGAGACGAACGAGCCGGTCGACCACGAGACGCTGGCCGCGAGCATGAGCGCGAGGCCGAATGCGGTCGAGCCACCGCCGGCGCTGTCGGGGACGACGATCAGCGCAAGGCCGGCGAGCCCCACGAGGGCGGCGAGACGGGTCGCGCGCAGGACGTGCTCGCGCGCGATCATCCGCATCGCGATCACCTGCAGCGGCACCGAGCCCGCGATCATGGCGGCGATGCTCGAGTCGATCCGGGTCTCGGCCAGCGTGACCACGCCGACGCCGAAGGTGAGCAGGGTGACGCCGAGACCGGCCGCGGAGAGCGCCTCGTGCCGCGGCACGCGCAGCGGGCGGCGCACGACGGCCAGCACGGCGGCGAGCAGCAGCCCGGCGACCAGGAAGCGGCTGCCCGCGGAGAGAAGCGGCGGCAGCGTGCGCACGGAGATCTTGATCCCGAGGTAGGTCGAGCCCCAGAGGACGTAGACGGTCAGGAGCGCCGCCCAGAGCTTCGCCGGTGAGGGCCTCACACCCATGCATCGCTACAACGAGCCCGGCTGTGAGGTGCTTCCCGCCCCGATGGTCGCGGTAGAGTCGTGCCCATGGGCGTGCTCGACCGACTGCGGCGCTGGCTCGGCAGGGCGGACCGGGCCACCACCGAGGTCGAGTTCGCCGCCATGGAGGGCGTGCACCGGGCCGAGGACGCTGTCGACGAGGCGACCGGGGGCCGCTTCTACGACGCGCTCGAGCGTGCCGACGAAGAGGCCGGCGACCTGCTCGAGCGGCTCCACTTGGACGAGGAGGACGAGGACGGCGAGGCGTCCGGCGAGGAGCCCGCGCCGGGCGGCCGGCAGGCGCCCGCCCCGTAGGTCGCGGCCGGCTCGAGGCCTGACGTGAAGGCCGCAGCGCCCGGGCGCGTAGCGGACGGCTTCAGGGGTTTGCGCGTCCGGAATCCGCGCGAGAGGATTCCGGGCTGCGCCGGCTCGTCAGGAGCGGACGGGCTGTACGTCCCGTCCGACGAAGCTGGCGCTGTGACCGCGCTCGTTGGCCGCACGCAGCTCCTCCTCGTCGAGCGCGCCGATCCGCAGCAGCAGCTCGAGCTCGTCGCGAAGGTGGGTGCGCATCATCTCCGGGCCGTCGGTGGCGATCGTGAACGCCACGCCCGCCTCGAGGAAGCGCCGGAAGACCGTGCGCACCGCGTCCTCGTCCGGTAGCGCCTTCGTGAGCAGGTTGGAGGTCGGGCAGATCTCGAGCACGATCCCCGCCTCGCGCAGGAGCTCCATGAGCGCGTCGTCCTCCGCGGCGAGGATGCCGTGGCCGATGCGGTCGGGGCGCAGCTCGGAGACCACCTCGGCGATCTCCTCGCGCCCGTGCGCGCCACCCTCCTCGCCGACGTGGATGGTGACGCCGAGACCCGCCTCGCGCGCCGTCTCCACCATCGGCTCGAGCTGGGTGTAGTCGTAGCGGTCGCCCCCGGGCCGCGGCCCGGCGATGTCCACGCCGACGATGCCGCGGGGCGCCCACCCGATCGCCTTCTCGACGATGATCTCGTTCTGCCGCCGGTCGAAGGTGCGGTCCATCATCAGGATCAGGCCGGCGCGCACCTGCGGGTACTCGAGGCTGGCGAGGTCGAGCCCGCGGATCGCCGCCAGGATGATGTGGTCGAGGTCGCGCTCGCCGCCCCGGTTCCGCTTCATCGGGTTGAAGCGGAGCTCGAGCGTCGTGATCCCCTGGCTCCGGTAGGCGCCGCCGATGGCGCCGTGCACGGAGCGCTCGACCGCGAGCGGCGAGCTCTGGATCAGCTCCGTCCAGTGGTAGATCCGGTCGAGCGCGTCGAGGTTCTCGACCCCGCGCGGGTCGCTGACCGTGACGAGGGCGTCGAACTCCCAGTAGTCCTTGACCGGGAGCGCGATCCCCTGCTCGTGTGCGAGCGACCAGAGGATGTCGGAGGCGACGGAGCCGCCGAGGTGGGTGTGCAGCTCGGCGAGCCCGCCGTCGAACATCCGGCGAGCTTAGTCGGTCGCCCGAGCGACGAGGCCGGCGAGCTCCGGGACGACTCGCGGGTCGATCGTGTGCGGGAGCGGGGCCTCGCGGTAGAGGACGTCGGCGCCCGCGCGCTCCAGGACGTCGCGAGCCTCGCGCCCCCACTCGACGGGGATGACCGGGTCGAGCGTCCCGTGCGCGATCGCGACGGGGAAGCCGTCGAGGCCCGACAGGTCGAGCTCCAGGCCCTCGACGC
>DATBIN010000006.1:0-22500 GCA_036556925.1 Gaiella sp. | reverse complement strand
GGCAGAGATCGCGTTGACGCGAATGTTCTTGAACCCGAGATCCCACGCGAGGTAGCGGACGCTCGCGTCGAGCGTTGCCTTCGCAACCCCCATGACGTTGTAGTGGGGTACGGCGCGCTCGCCACCGAGGTAGGTCATCGTCACGATCGAGCCGCCGCCGCGTGCCTCCATCAGCGGCTCGGCGCGGCGCGCGCAGGCGACGAGCGAGTACGCGCTGATGTCGACCGCCATCCAGAAGCGGTCGCGCGGCGTGTCGGTGAAGCGGCCCTCGAGATCCTCCGCGGCCGCGAACGCGACCGAGTGCACGAGGACGTCGAGCCCGCCGCCGAAGGCCTCTGCCGTCTCGGCGAAGACGCGGTCGAGGTCGTCGTCGGAGCGAACGTCGCACGGCGTCACGAGCTTCGTGTCGACGGTCGCCGCGAGGTCGCGGACGTTCTTCTCGATCCTCTCGCCCTGGTACGTGAACGCGAGCCGCGCGCCCTCCGCAGCGAGCCGCTCGGCGATCGCCCACGCGATCGAGCGCCGGTTCGCGACGCCGAGCACGAGTGCCTGCTTCCCTGCGAAGCGTCCCGGCATAGGTGGCGATCCTAGTCGGTCGAGGCGTCCTGTAGGCTCGCCCCCGCCATGGCGGAGGGGCGGATCGCGGTCGTGACGGGGGCGTCGGCGGGAATCGGCGAGGCGACGGCCCGCGCGCTCGCAGCACGCGGCTGGCACTGCGTGCTGCTCGCCCGCCGGGAGGAGCGGCTGCGGTCGGTGGCGGCGGCAACGGGAGGCGAGGTCGAGCTCTGCGACATCGGCGACCGCGCCGACATCGAGGCCGCAGCGCAGCGGATCGCCGGGCGGCATCCGGCCGTGCACCTGCTGGTGAACAACGCCGGCATCCCCGCGCGGGGGACGTTCCTCGGCGTCGACCTCGACCTCGTCGAGCGGGTGATGCGCGTCAACTACCTGGGTGGCGTGTTCATGACCCGCGCGCTGCTTCCCGCGCTCCACGCGGGAGCACGCCGCGGAGGCGCGCACGTCGTCAACGTCGTCTCGGTGGCGGGCACGGTCTCGTTCGCGCCGGCCGGCGCGTACGCCGCCTCCAAGCACGCCCAGCTCGCCTTCTCCCGCTCGCTGCGCGCGGCGCTCCGCGGCTCCGGCATCGCCGTGCACACGGTGATCCCGGGCTTCGTCGAGACCGAGGGCTTCCCCCAGCACGGCGTGCTCAAGAGCCGCCTGCTGCGGCGCTTCGTGATCTACCCGCCGCGGGTCGCCGACGCCGTCGTCACCGCGGTCGAGAAGGGGCAGGGCGAGGTGGTCGTACCGTGGTTCCCCTACCGGCTCACCGGGATGCTCCAGGCGCTGTCGCCGGCGCTGATGGCGCGGCTCGTCGGCATGTCCGACTACCGCAAGGATGCAGTCTGAGGGAGCTCGGACGCCGCCCGCGCGCCGTCACGGCTTGCGGGCCACGTACCAGCCGAGCTCGACGTCGTAGACCGGCGCGGGCGCCATGCGACGGATGCGCTCCCGCTCGGGCCCCTCGAGGCCCGCGAGGTCGAGGAACCGCTCCACGTCGCGTCGCTCCGTCGTCGTCTCGTTGTGTACGACGACGAGGTCGTTCGCGTCGAGCAGCGAGCGGATGTCCGAGTCCGAGAGCAGGCGCGAGTGCGACGGATCGCGGGCCCGCTCGAAGCGGTCCTGCTCCAGCGACACGAGCGGATCGACGTCGCCGAGCTGGTCGACGAGCAGGATGCGGCCGCTGCGATGCGTCACCCGTGCCAGCTCGGACACGGCGAGCTCCGGCCGGCGCACGTGGTGGAGCACCCGCAACGAGCCGGCGAGGTCGAACTCCCCGTAGGCGAACGGCAGCGCCATCACGTCGCCGGCGACGAAGGTGCAGCTCGCCGGGGCCGACTCGCGCGCGGCGGTGAGGAAGCGCTCGTCCGCGTCGACCCCCACCACCTCGCCGACGTGTGGAGCGAGCGCGAGGGACAGCGCTCCCGTGCCGCAGCCCGCGTCGAGCACGCGCTCGTCCGCGCCGAGCGGCGCGAGCAGCCGCAAGAGCCTCTGCTCGAGGTCTCGTGCGCGCTCTTGCTGCAGACCAACCCGTAACGCGACGACGTCAACCATGGAGCACCTCCCTCGTCGCCCGCGGCGGGCTCGACACCAGGCCGCAGACGATCTCGTAGGCGATCGTATCCGCGGTGCGCGCGTGACCCTCGACCGTGATGCCGCCGCCGACGAGCGTCACAGGCGTGCCGGCGTCGACCGGGCCGTCGAGCTGTACCGCCACGGCGTCCATCGACACGGTGCCGACCACCCGGCGGCGTTCGCCACCGACGAGCACCTCGGCACCCGTCATGTCCCGCCGGAACCCGTCGGCGTAGCCGACGGGCACGAGCCCGATCCACGTCGGCTCGGCGGCGACGAGGCGCCGCCCGTAGCCGGTGCTCTCCCCGGCTGCGAGCAGCTTGGTCAACGCGATCTCCGACTCCCAGCGGAGCGCGGGCCGCAAGCCCCACGGCGCCGGGTCGTCGCCGAACGGGGACACGCCGTAGAGCGCGATCCCGCAGCGCGCCGCGTCGAGCGCGGCGGCCGGGAGCGTCAGGGCGGCTGCGCTGTTGGCGGCGTGCCGGGTGAGGTGCGCGTACGGCGCCGTGGCGGCGAGGAAGCGCTCGAGCTGCAGCTGCGTGAACGCGGGGTCGCTCTCGGAGGCCGCGAAATGGGTCATCAGCCCGACGACGTCGCGTCCCGGCACGGCCAGCTCGCCGAGCCCCCACCGGCCCATGCCCGTGTCGAGCTTCAGATGCAGCGGCACGCCTTCCGGGATGCGCGGGGTCGCGACGACCAGCTCGACGCCGGCCTCCCGTGCCCGGCGTACATCGTCGTCGTCGCTCGGCCCCATCACGATCAGCCGGGCGCCGGGAACGGCAGGACGCAACGCCAGCGCCTCCGCCACCGTCGCCACGCAGAGCGCGGTCGCGCCGGCGTCCAGCGCGGCGGGCGCGACGTCGGCCGCGCCGTGGCCGTATGCCTCGGCCTTCACCACCGCCCAGAGCTCCGACCCGCCGAGAGCCTCGAGCAGGCGCCGCGCGTTGGCCCGCACGGCCTCGAGGTCGACGATCACGTGCGAGCGCGCCACGGACGCATTCTTGCGCCTGCGGCTACACGTCCACCGTCATGCCGTCGTACGCGAACTCGACCGGCCGGCCCTCGTCCTGCAGCCGGCGCTCGAGCGCCAGGAGCTCGTCGTAGCCGAGGCCGTCCATCTCCTCGACGTGGTCGAGCACGACCCGTCCCGCCTCGAGTACGTCCACGATCGCGAGCGTCTCCTCGAAGGTGGCCTCGTAGCGGAGTACCGGGTGCTCGGGATGGATGCGCCGCTCGCCGGTGATGGGATCGAACTCGCAGATGCCCATCGGGATCACGGCGAGGTCGCAGCCGCGCACCGCGGCAGGCGGGACCCACCCGTTCAGCTCGTCCATCGCCAGCAGCAGGCGCCGCCCGTTCTCGCGCAGCTCGAACGCGTAGACGTAGTCCTCGGCGAGCCGGAAGGGGAGGATCTCGACGTCGCCGAGCGTCACCGTCTCCCCGTCCTCGAGCTCGTGGATGCGGATCCATCCCCGCTCGCGGAGGAACTCGAGGTGCGCCATGCCGCCGAGGAAGACCCTGAAGTCGGCCGCGACCTGCTGCGGCAGGTAGACGTCGGTCACGAGCGGTCGCTTCGCCTCGCGCGGCCAGGTGCGGAAGTCGCCGTTCCTGGTCTCCCAGACGCGACGGCCCATCGTGTGGTCCGGGTGCCAGTGCGAGTAGAAGCACGCGGCGATCTCCCGGATCCCGGCCCGGTCGAGCTGGAGCTTCGACTCCTCCGGGGTGTCGAAGACGACGTTCGGGCCGCGGACGAACACGCTCGGCCCCGTGCGGGCGTAGCGCCCGCCCTTCTCACGGGCCTCGACGCAGACGGGGCAGGCGCAGCCCGGGCGCGGGATCGTGGCCGCGCCGCCCGAGCCGAGGATCTCCACCCTCATGCAGTGTGCGAGAGAGCCGCCGGCAGGGCCTGCACGACGTCGCTCGCGACCATCCCCGACGTGTGCGGTACGCCGGCGGCGGCACGGGCGTGCGCCGTCGCCGCCGCCGCGGCTGCCATGCGCGGAGCGAGCCCCTTCGCGAGGAACGCGGCCACGATCCCGGTGAGCACATCGCCGGTCCCCGCGGTGGCGAGCCCGTGGGTGGTGACGGGGCACACGAGCACGCCCTCGCCGGGGGCCGCGACGAGCGTGTCCGCCCCCTTGAGCAGGCAGACGCAGCCGAACCGGTCCGCCGCGCGCCGCACGGCTTCGAGCCGGTGCGCGTCGACCCACGACGCCTCGACGCCGAGCAGCCGTGCGAGCTCGCCGGCATGCGGCGTCATCACGACGGGAGGGCGCCAGTCCCCGGGCTCCAGCCCGGCGAGCGCGTCCGCGTCGAGCACGACCGGCTCCTCGATCTCCGCGAGCAGCCGTGCCACCAGCTGCCGCGCCTCCGGCGTCCGCCCCATGCCCGGGCCGACGGCGAGCGCGTTCGCCCTGGGCAGCACGTCGCCGAGCGACTCCCACGTCGTCTTGACCGCCTCCAGCAGGTGCGCCTCGACGACGGGCAGCGACGCGGGCGGCACGGCCACTGCGACATAGCCGGCGTCGGCGCGGAACGCCGCGAGGGCGGTGAGGCACACGGCTCCCGTGAGGCCCGGCGCGCCTCCCACGACGAGCACCGTGCCCGCCGTGTACTTCGTGTCCCGGGCCCCGCGCCGGGGCACCTGCGACAGCACGTCCTCCGTCACGACCGCGTGCTCCGTCGGGACGTGCTCGAGGCCGATGTCGGCCACGACCACGTCGCCCGCGTGGAAGCAGCCCGGCCCGACGAGCAGGCCCACCTTGGGCGCGTGGAAGGTGACGGTGAGGTCCGCCCGCACCGCCGCGCTGGCGACCTCGCCCGTCGACGCGTCCACGCCCGAGGGCAGGTCGACCGCGACGACCGGGGCGTCGCTCGCGTTGATCCGCTCGATGAGGGTCGCCGCGTCGGGACGGGGCACGCCGGAGAAGCCCGTGCCGAAGAGCGCGTCGACGACGAGGTCGAACCCCTCCGGTGCGTCCGTCTCCACGGCGTCGCGGCCCGACTCGCGCAGGATCCGCGCAGCGACGCGGCCGTCGCCGCCGTTCGAGCCCTTGCCGCAGACGAGGCCGATGCGGCCGGCGGCGGGGAAGGCGCGCACGATCTCGCGGGCGACGGCACCGCCGGCGCGCTCCATGAGCTCGGGCACGGTCTCCGGGTAGCCCGGATGCCGCTCCTCCGCCGCCCGCATCTCGGACGCCGTGTAGAGGGGCTCGAGCACGCCGCTCAGTCCTCCAGCTCGGCGACCGCGGTGGCACCCGCCATCGTGTGCGAGTGCGTCATCGAGACGTCGAGCTTGCGCAGCTTGACCTTCTGCGCGAACTCGAGCGTGCGCCCCGAGAGCGTCACGCCCGGCTTGCTCCGCCCCACGATCTCGATCTCCTTCCACGTGAAGCGCACACCGCAGCCGAGCGCCTTCCCCACCGCTTCCTTGCCGCAGAACCGGGCGGCGTAGCTCTCCGCCGGATTGCGCTTCGACTCGCAGTACTCCTGCTCGGCCTGCGTGAAGCAGCGGTCGCGAAAGCCGGGGCGCTCGAGCGCCCGCCGGATGCGGTCGATCTCGATCAGATCCGTGCCGACGCGGACGGGCACCCGTTCGCCCTCCTCAGAGCGCGCGCTCGAGCCACTCGGGGAGCTGCGCCACCGAGCTGAGGACGACGTCGGGCACGGTGTCGGAGCGGTCGAGCGTGTCGGGGCGGAACTTGCCCGTGCGCACGAGCACCGTCCGCATGCCGAAGAGCTTCGCCCCGCGCACGTCCGCCTCGACGTCGTCGGAGATCATCCACGTCAGCTCCGGCTCGGCCTGGAGCTCGTCCAGCGCCGCCGCGAAGTACGCAGGGCTGGGCTTCCCGAGCACCGTCGCCTCCACCTCCGTCGCGTACTCGAGGCCGGCGACGAAGGCGCCGCCGTCGAGCATCGGCCCGCGGCTCGTCTGCCACCACTTGTTCTTGTGCAGGCAGTAGAGGTCGGCGCCTGCCTGGATCTCGGAGAAGGCACGCGCGAGGTTCATGTAGCTGAAGACCTGATTCGGCTCGAGCGTCTCGTCACAGCCGCCGATGAGGACCGCGTCGGCGCCCTCACCGACGAGCTCGACCCCCTCGAGGTCGGGGACGATGGCCGCCATCACGAGCGCGAGCACCCGCTTGCCGGCGAGCTCGCGCGCCGCTGCCCGCGGTGTGGTCTGCAGCTCCTCCTCCTCGAGCTCGAAGCCGAGGTCGCGCAGCTCCTGGGCGAGCGCCGGCCGCGGCCGGGTGGAGTTGTTCGTCACGAAGCGCAGCGCGTGCCCGTTGCCGCGCAGCTCCGCGACCGCCTCGACTGCACCGGGGATCGCGGTGCCCGACACGTGGAGGACACCGTCGACGTCGAGGAGAATGCAGGCCATGGAGGCGGAGTCTATTCGGGTGACGCGATCGCTCTCCATCCCGCTCTCCGAGATCGAGCTGCGCGTGTCGCGCTCCGGCGGCCCCGGGGGGCAGCACGCCAACAAGACCGAGACGCGGGTCGACGCGGTGTTCGACGTCGCCGCCTCGGCGACCCTGTCGGAGCGCCAGAAGCGGCGCCTGACGGAGCGCGCCGGCGCCGTCGTGCGAGCGGTGGCCCGGGACGAGCGCAGCCAGTCGCGCAACCGCGAGCTCGCGCTCGAGCGGCTGGCGGCCAAGCTGGCGGACGCGCTCCGGGTGGAGCGCAAGCGCGTGGCGACCCGGCCGACGGCCGCGAGCAAGGAGCGGCGGCTGGAGGAGAAGCGCCGCAGGGCGAGGGTCAAGCGCCGGCGGCGGCGGGCCACGCCGGGGTCGGACGCCGAAGCGGTCTGACGTCGGCTCGGGGCCGGTAGAGTCGCCCTGTGGACGTCCTCGGCGCGACGACGGTGATCGCCGGGCTGCCACGAGAGCGGACGCGCCTGCTCGACAACCTGGGCACCGTCCGGCGGGAGGTGGGACCGCTCACGCCGGAGCTGGCCGACGCGCTCGCCGACCACATGAACCTCCGCCGGGGCGACGTGCACGAGGTCGTCTCCTTCTACTCCTTCCTGCAGGTCCCCGTCACCGCGTACCGGGTCTGCACCGGTCCCGTCTGCGACTGCCTCGGCGCGGAGCGCCTGCTCGAACGTCTGCAGGGTGCCCTCGAGGTGCCCTGCCTCGGACACTGCGAGCTGGCACCCGTGGCGACCAACGGCGACACGATCCTCCCGGGTGGCGAGGAGCGCCCCGTCGTGCACACGGCCAACGACGGCCCTGCGCTGGGGCTGGGGACGGTCGACGAGACGCTCGCCGACTACGAGGCGCGCGGCGGGCTCGGGGTGCTCCGCGACCTCCCGCCCTCGGAGCGGATCGTCGAGGAGCTGAAGGCGGCAGGGCTGACGGGCCTCGGCGGCGCCGGCTTCCCGACCGGGCTCAAGTGGGAGGCGCTGCTCCGGGAGCCCGGCCCACGCGTGCTCGCCGTGAACGCCGACGAGGGCGAGCCCGGCACGTTCAAGGACCGCTACCTGCTCGAGCGCCGGCCGCATCTCGTGCTCGAGGGCGCGCTCGTCGCCATGCGTGCGCTCGACTGCCCGGAGGGCTACGTCTACCTGCGCGAGGAGTACGCCACGGCCCGGCGCCGGCTCGAGGCCGCGCTCGAGGAGCTGGCACAGGCCGGCCTCCTGGAGGGTCTACGCCTCGAGCTCATGGTGGGTGCGGGCGCATACATCGCCGGCGAGGAGACGGCGATGCTGGAGTCCATGGAAGGCCGGCGCGCGATGCCGCGCCTGAAGCCTCCCTTCCCCACCGAGCGCGGCCACCTCGCACGGCCCACGCTGATCAACAACGTCGAGACGCTCGCCCACGTCCCGGTCATCCTCCGGAACGGCGGCGACTGGTGGGCCGCGCTCGGGCGCGACGGCGCGAAGGGCACCCGCCTCTGGTCGCTGTCGGGCTGCGTCGCCCGTCCGGGATGCTACGAGGCCCCCAACGGGATCACGCTCCGCGAGCTGATCGACGAGCACGGGGGCGGGCTCAGCGACGAGCTGGGGTCGATCGTGCCGGGCGGCGCCGCCTCCGGGATCCTGCCGCCGGGGGCCCTCGACGCGCCGCTCACGCGGGACGGCCTCGCGCCGTACGGCGCGGGCGTGGGCTCCGCCGCGGTGCAGGTCTTCCCGGCGAGCTACTCGCCGCTCCGGCTCCTCGCCGAGACGATGCGCTTCTTCGCCGAGGAGTCGTGCCAGAAGTGCACGCCGTGCCGCATCGGCAACCGGGCGCTCCACCACATGGCCGAGCAGCTGCAGGAGGGCGTCGCGGTGATGCCCCGCCGGCAGGTCGACGAATGGCTCCTCGCGATGGAGAAGACCTCGATCTGCGGCCTCGGCCAGGCGGCGCCGTTCCCGGTGCGCTGCGCGATGCGGCACTGGCCCGAGCTGTTCACGCCGCTCGACGAGGCGCCGGTATCGTGAGCCGCGTGCCCGTGGTCGAGTTCACCCTCGACGGCAAGCCCGTGAGCGCGCCCCAGGGCGAGCTGCTCGTGCATGCCGCCTCGCGCCACGGCGTCTTCATCCCCACGCTCTGCCACGACGAAAAGCTCGAGCCGTACGGCGGTTGCCGCATGTGCGTGGTCGACGTCGAGGGAGCTCCGCGGCCGATGCCTGCATGCGCGACCCGCGTGGCCGAGGGCATGGTCGTGTCCACGAACGGCTCCAACACGGACTTCCGCAGGACGCTCACCGAGATGCTGCTCGCCGAGCACCTGAATGCGTCCCCCGGTGGCCGGCCGAACGAGCTCACCGACCTCGCCGCCGAGCTCGGCGCCGAGGCGCCGTTCGTGCTCCCGGACGCCAAGCGGGAGCCCTACGAGGACCGCGACCGGCTCATGGGCTACGACCCCGACGCCTGCATCCTCTGCGCCCGCTGCGTGCGGTACACGCAGGAGGTCATGCAGTGCTCCGCGCTCTCGCTCGAGGGCCGCGGCGGCGAGGCGCGCATCGTGCCCACGTGGGGCCGCTCGTGGCTCGACACCGAGTGCGAGCTCTGCGGCGGCTGCCTCTCCGTCTGCCCGACCGGCGCCATCTACGAGAAGTTCGAGGAGGGCGCGCCCTCCGGGCGGGAGGCGGCCCTCGACAAGGTGAAGACGACGTGCACGTTCTGTGGCGTCGGCTGCCAGCTCGACCTCAACGTCGACCCCGAGACCAAGCGCATCGTCAAGGTGACCTCCGAGCCGCACTACGTCTCCAACGAGGGCAACCTCTGCGTCAAGGGCCGCGTCTCGTTCAACTTCGTCCATCACCCCGACCGCCTCACCATGCCGCTCGTGCGCGGTGAGGACGCCGAGCTCCACCCGACCACCTGGGAGCACGCGCTGCAGGTCGCGGCCGACGGCATGAAGGGGGTGATCGCCCGCCACGGCCCGCAGGCAGTGGGATTCCTCGCCAGCGCGCGTCTCACGAACGAGGAGAACTACCTCATCCAGAAGCTCGCGCGAAACCTCGGCACGAACTCCGTCCACTCCTGCGAAGCGACCTGACACGCTCCGACCCTTTACGGCCTGGTCAGGTCGTTGGGCAGAGGAGCGAGCACCAACTCCATCCCGGAGATCGAGGATGACCGGTTCCTGCTGGTGATCGGGTCGAACACGACCGAGGCGCATCCCGTGCTCGCGCTGCGCATCAAGAAGGCGGTGCGGAAGGGCGCGACGCTCGTGGTCGCCGACCCGCGCGCCATCTGGCTGACGAAGCTCGCCGCCAAGCACCTGCAGCTGCGGCCGGGGACAGACGTGTGGCTGATCAACGCGATGATGCACGTGATCCTCGAGGAGGGCCTCCAGGACGAGGCCTACATCCGCGACCACACCGAGGACTTCGAGGCGGTGCGCGAGGTCGTGGCGCGCTACACGCCCGAGGACGCCGAGCAGGTGACCGGCGTGCCCGCCGAGGACATCCGCTGGACCGCGCGCGCGTACGCGCGCGAGCGCCACGCCGGCATCTTCTACACGCTCGGCATCACCGAGCACGCCTGCGGCGTCAACAACATCTGGTCGCTGGCGAACCTCGTGCTGCTCACCGGCCATCTCGGGTACGAGTCGACGGGCCTCAACGCGCTACGGGGGCAGAACAACGTGCAGGGCCTGAACGACTCGGGCGCCAACCCGGCCTACCTGCCGGGCTACCAGCCGGTGGACGACCCGGAGATCCGGCGGAAGTTCTCGGAGGCCTGGGGCTTCCAGGTGCCCGAGACGACCGGCTACCGGCTCGACCAGATGATGTCCGGCCTCCACGACGGCCGCGTGAAGGCGCTCTACCTGATCGGCGAGAACCCGATGCAGACCGAGCCCAACGCCCACCACGTGGAGGAGGGCATGGGCAGGCTCGACTTCCTCGTCTGCCAGGACCTCTTCCTCAACGACACGTCGCGGAAGTTCGCCGACGTCGTCTTCCCCGCCTCCTCGTTCGCCGAGAAGGACGGCACGTTCACGAACACCGAGCGCCGGGTGAACCTCGTACGGCCAGGCGTGCCCTGCCCGGGCGAGGCGCGCGTCGACCGGGAGATCGTGATCGACTTCGCCCGCGCCCTCGGCGCGAGCTGGCCCGAGTACGCGGACGCCTCGGCCGTGTGGGACGAGCTCGCCGATCTCTGCCCCAACTGGTACGGGATCCGGCACCACCGCCTGCAGGAGAACGGCCTGCAGTGGCCGTGCCCGGAGCCCGACCATCCCGGCACGCAGTTCCTGCACGCACCGGCGCCCGCCCGGGCAGGCGGTCGCGGCAAGTTCTTCCCGGTCGAGTACCAGCCGCCGATCGAGGAGCCCGACTCGGAGTACCCGCTCGTGCTCTCCACCGGGCGAACGCTCTACCACTACAACTCCGCCACGATGACGATGCGCGAGCCGGGGATCACCGACAAGCAGGAGGATCCGTTCTTCGAGATCTCGGCCGAGGACGCGTCGAACCTCGGGCTCGCCCACGGCGACCTCGCCCGGCTCGTGTCGCGGCGCGGCGAGCTGGAGGCGCGCGCCCACGTCACCGACCGCGTCTTCCCGGGGCTCGTCTGGATGGCGCTCCACTTCACCGAGGCGAAGGTCAACTGGCTCACGCACGACGTGGGCGACTCGCTGATCGGGACGCCGGAGTACAAGGTGAGCGCCGTCCGCGTGGAGCCGCTCCGCGCCACGGTCGGCGTCGCCGCCCGATGAGCGTGGCCTCGGGTGCGCTCGCCGCCGCCGCCGTCGAGCCCCACCTCCGCGGCCGCTTCGGAATGCCCTTCCTGTGGGAGCCGGAGTGCGAGAGCACCCAGGCGCTGCTCCTCGACTCCGACCTGCCCGAGGGGGCAGTGGCCGCCACCGACCACCAGACGTCGGGCCGGGGACGGCTCGGACACCGCTGGGAGGCTCCGCCGCGCTCGTCCGTGCTCGCCTCCGTCGTCCTCCATCCGCCGGCCGAGCGGCACTGGCCCGAGCTCTCGCTGCTCGGCGGCGCGGCGGCGGCGATCGCGATCGAGGATGCGACGGGCCTCTCCGCCCAGCTGAAGTGGCCGAACGACGTGATGCTCGACCGGCGCAAGGTCGGCGGCGTGATCGCCGAGGCACGTGGAGCTGCGGTCGTCCTCGGGATCGGCATCAATGTGCGCCAGAGCCGGGACGAGCTTCCGGCCGGCACCCAGACCCCGCCGGGCTCGCTGCGGACGATCACCGGCCAGGAGCACGATCCGGCGTCGCTGCTCGGCTCCGTGCTCCTCCACCTGGAGCGGCTCTACGACGCCTGGCGCGGCGACGGGCTGGCGGCCGTCTACACCGAGATCGGCTCCCGCAACTTCCTCTTCGGCCGGCGCGTGACGGTGGACGGGCGTCCCGGCACGGCCGCGGTGATCGGGCACGACGGCCGCCTCGAGGTGCACCTCGAGGACGGCGAGGCGGTCCACGTCGAGAGCGGCACCGTCGACGTCGTGCGCTGAGCCGCTCGACGGCCCTTGTAACGATCAGTTACAAGGGCCGCGCCGCGCGACGACGCCCGCACCGATCCGGCATTCGGGCAGCTGCCGAGCATGTAACTGATCGTTACAAGGGTCTCAGCCGCTCGAGATCGGCGGGCGTGTCGACGTCGGCGAGGAGCAGCGGGTCGACCTCGAGCTCGGTGGAGTTCACGCCGCGGAGGGAGAGCTCGCCGCGCGCGACACGCTCCTCGATCGTCGCCAGCAGCGACGCCGCGTAGGCGCCGGGGAGCGGGCCGGTCTGCGGCACGGCCACGGCTGCGGCGAGCGCGCGAATCACCTCCGCGGTCACGAGCGGACAGTCGACCGGAAGCATCACGCAGACGTCGTGGCGCGCGGCACGGAGACCCGCGAGGACGCCGTAGACGGGCGCGTGCACCTCGGAGCCGTCGTCGAGCACGGGAAACGGCAGCTCCACTGCCATCGAGGCCTTGCCGACCGCCAGCACCTCCTCGCACGTCCCCGACAGCAGCCGCCACCCGCGCTCGGCGAGCGTCTCGCCCTCGAACTGCGCGAGCGCCTTCGGCCCGCCGAAGCGGCGGGAGGCGCCGCCGACGAGCAGCACTCCCGTCACGGCCAGCGGCCCGTCGTCCGTCAGGTCGCCGGCGGACATGTCATGTGCTTCGAGCACCGGACGCGTCCCTCGGAGGCGCATGCACCTCGGCCGCGCCTCCGCTGCGGACATGCTCCCTGCCGTGCGGAGACGTGTCCGATGCTCCGAGCACCGGACACGTCCTGCCGCGACCGCGTCTGCGGGTGCGGACGACGTCGAGGGCCGGTCAGGACAGGATTCGCCACGGCTCGGTGTAGACGTTCGCGCGGCCGTCGCGGACGAAGCCGCAGAGCGTGACGCCGCGATCGGCGGCGAGCTCGACCGCGAGCGACGACGGGGCGCCGACCGCCACGAGCACCGGGCAGCCCGCGACGGCGGCCTTCTGCACGAGCTCGAAGGAGAGGCGCCCGCTCACGCACAGCACCGCATCCCCGAGCGGCAGGCGGCCGTGGCCGAACGCCCACCCGATCACCTTGTCCATGGCATTGTGCCGCCCGACGTCCTCCCGGACGCACACGAGCTCTCCTCCGCCGTCGAAGAGGCCCGTTGCGTGCAGGCCGCCGGTGGCAGCGAACGCCGACTGCGCGGCGCGGAGCCGCTCGGGCAGCGCCGTGACGACGTCGAGTGCCAGCTCGAGCTCGCTCTCGACACGAGGCGCTTCCACCGCCACCGCCTCGAGCGCACCCTTTCCGCACACGCCGCACGAGGACGACGTGTAGAACGAGCGCTGCAGCCGCTCGCGATCGAAGCCGGCGGCGTCGACGTCCACGACGTTCGCGTCGAGCTCGCCGGTGAGGTGCGCGGCGGACGGTCGCAGCCCCTCCGTGATGCAGAAGCCGAGCGCGAGCTCCTCGTCGTGGCCCGGCGTGCGCATCGTCACGGCCACCGCCTCGCCGTTGACGCGCACCTCGAGCGGCTCCTCGACGGCGACCCGGTCCTCGCGGTCCGAGCCGTCCGGGAAGCGCCGTACGACGAGACGGCTGGTCGTGTGCGGCGGTGGGCCCGCGACCTCGTCGGCTGCAGCCATGACGGCGCAACCGTAGCTGGCCCGCGATCGGCGGACGTCGCGACGGAGGCCGACGCACGGAGCGACCGAGCGGCCGGCCGTCAACGCCGGCCCCGCCAGCCCCCGTTCGTCAGACGGCCACGGCAGTGCGGTCGAGCACCTCGAGGTAGGCCCTCGACCACTCGGCGAGATCGCCCCAGCCGCGACAGGAGACCATGTTTCCGTCGACGACGGCTGCGCCGTCCACGAACTCGCCGCCGGCGAGCTCGATGTCCGGCGCGAGCGGCGGGAAGCCGGAGCTGCGGCGGCCCCGGAGCAGGCCGAGGGCGGCCGGGACCTGCGGCCCGTGGCAGAGGGTCCCCACCGGCTTCTCCTCGGCGAAGAAGTGCTCCACGATCCGGCGCACGTCGGGGTCGACGCGGATGAACTCGGGTGCGCGGCCTCCAGGGATGACGCACCCCGCGTAGTCGGCGGGGTCGACCTCGGCGAACGCGACGTCGACGGGGCAGGTCCTCCCCGGACGCTCGACGTAGGTGTCCCAATCCGGCTCGAAGTCGTGCACGACGAGCTTGATCGGACGGGTCGTGGGCGCCGCCACGTGCGGCTCGTGACCGGCCTCGGCGAGGCGGTACTTGACGAACATCACCTCGAGGTCCTCGGCGGCGTCGCCGGCGAGGATCAGCACCTTGGGCACGGGTTCCTCCCTTGGTCGTCTGGCGCCATCCTAGGACTCGGCCGGCGTCGGCGAGGGACGAGGAACGGCGCAGGTCAGACCCTGCGGGGTCAGACCCCGTCGGAGTAGGAGGCGGTCGAGGCCTCCTACTCGACGGTGACGGTCTTCGCCAGGTTGCGCGGCTGGTCGACGTTGAGGCCGCGGAGCCGCGCGATGCGATAGGCGAGCAGCTGGAGCGGCACGATCGCGAGCACGGCCTGCAGGAACGCGGGGCTGTGCGGGATGTAGATCACATCGTCCGCGTGGTGCTGGATGTCCTCGTTGCCGTCGGTCGCGATCGCGATCACGTGGGCGCCGCGGGCGCGCACCTCCTGGATGTTCGAGACGATCTTGTCGTAGACCAGCTTGTGCTGGGTGGCGACGACGACGACCGGCGTCGACTCGTCGAGGAGCGCGATCGGCCCGTGCTTCATCTCCCCCGCGGAGTAGGCCTCCGTGGGGATGTACGAGATCTCCTTCAGCTTCAGCGCACCCTCGAGCGCGACCGGGAGGCCGATGTTGCGGCCCAGATAGAGGAAGAACGGCTTGTCGAAGTGGCGGCGGGCGATCTCGTCGATCGGGTGGTCGCCGTCGAGGAAGCGCTGGATCTTCTCCGGCAGCGCGTACAGCTCGTCGAGGATGTACTCGAACTCGTCCAGCGGCAGCGTCTTCCGGAGCTGTGCGATCTTGAGCGCCACGAGGAAGAGCAGCGAAAGCTGTGCGGTGAACGTCTTCGACGCGGCCACGCTCACCTCGAGCCCCGCGCGTGTGTAGAGCACCGAGTCGACCTCGCGCGTGATCTGCGAGCCCATCATGTTCGTGATGGCGACGGTGTGCGCGCCCATCTCGCGAGCGAGCTTCATGGCCGCGATCGTGTCGCGCGTCTCGCCCGACTGCGAGATCCCCACCACGAGCGTCGATTCGTCGAGCACCGGGTTGCGGTAGATCCACTCCGACGCGATGTCGTGCTCGACGGGAATCCGGCCCCATTCCTCGATCGCGTAGCGGCCGGCCACGCCTGCGTGGTACGAGGTTCCCGCCGACAGGATGACCATACGGCGGAGGTGGCGCAGCTCGTCGTCGGTCATGCCGACACCCTCGAGCCACAGCTTCCCGTGCCGCACGCGGTCGCCGATCGTCTCGGCCACCGCCTCGGGCTGCTCGTGGATCTCCTTCAGCATGAACGTCTCGAAGCCGCCCTTCTCGGCGCCCTCGTCGTCCCAGTCGAGCTCGATCGCCTCGTGCTCCACCTCGGATCCGTCGGCGGCGCAGACGAAGCGGACGCCTTCCGACGTGACGTCGGCGATCTGGCCGTCGTCGGGGAACTGCACGATCCGCGTCTCCCGCAGGAAGGCCGCTGCGTTCGAGGCGACGAAGTTCTCGCCCTCCCCGAGTCCGACGACGAGGGGACAGAGGAGCCGTGCACCGACGAGCTGCCCCGGATGGTCCCGGTGGATGACGACGAACGCGAAGTGGCCCTCGAGCTCGCCGTAGGCGCGGCGCACGGCTTCGACGAGATCCCCCTCGTAGTGCTCCTCGATCAGGTGCGTGAGCGTCTCGGCGTCCGTCTCGGACGAGAACCGGTGGCCCGCATCCTGTAGCCGCTCGCGCAGCTCGCGGTAGTTCTCGACGATGCCGTTGAGGACGATAGCGAGCTTCTCGGCCTCCTCGGCGGCGAGCGGGTGCGCGTTGGCCTCGGTGACGCCGCCGTGCGTCGCCCAGCGTGTGTGGCCGAGGCCCGTCGTCGCCGCCGACGGGGCGGCGCCGGCGGCGCGCTTCAGGTTCTGGAGGTTGCCGACGGCGCGCACGTAGCACAGGCCGTCGTCCTCGAGCAGCGCCACACCTGCCGAGTCGTACCCCCGATATTCGAGCCGCTCGAGGCCGTGGAGCAGAAGCTCCTTGCACTCACGAGGCCCGACATACCCGATGATCCCGCACACGCTCGCCCCTCGCTTCCTGTCGGTCCCCGCCTGCCGCGCGACGTGGAGGCCTACCTTGTCTTAGGCGGTCAGCCGCCCCGCTGTCAACCGTTCAGTTCCTCCCGGACGAGACCGGCGATGCTAGCACAGAGCCCCTCGGCCTCAGCCTGCGTTTTCGCCTCCGCGAGGACGCGGATGACGGGCTCCGTCCCCGAGGGACGCACGAGCACGCGACCGTGCGTCCCGAGCTCGGCGTTCAGCCGTTCCACCTCCGAGCGCACGGCCTCCGGGACCTCCCGCAGGCCGACGCGCACGTTCTCCGTCGCCTGCGGATAGCGGGGCATGACCGCCACCGCCTCCGACAGGCGCCGCCCGCCGAGCGATCCGCACAGGAGCAGCGCCGCGGCGAGGCCGTCGCCGGTCACGTGGCCGTCGAGGCAGATGAGATGCCCGGACTGCTCTCCGCCGAGCACGCCGCCCTCCCGGCGCAGGGCCTCGAGCACGTAGCGGTCGCCAACGTCCGTGACGTGCACGCGGATCCCACGCTCCTCCATCAGCCGGTGGAAGCCCAGGTTGCTCATCACGGTCACCGCCACCTGGTCGACGCCGAGCGCGAGCGCGAGCACGGCCACGATCTGGTCGCCGTCGACGGGCTCGCCCCGCTCGTCCACCGCGAGCATGCGGTCGCCGTCCCCGTCGAAGGCGACGCCGAGGTCGTAGCGGCCGCTGCGCACCACCTCCGCGATGAGATGCAGGTCCGTCGCGCCGCACCCGACGTTGATGTTCGTCCCGTCCGGTGCATCCGCCACCGCCGTCACCTCGGCGCCGAGCCGCTCGAACACGCCCGGCGCGATCCCCGAGTAGGCGCCGTTGGCGCAGTCGACGGCGACGCGGAGCCCGGCGAGGTCGGTCCCGAAGTGGTCGACCAGGTGCTCGACGTACCCGTCGACCGCGGACTCGGCGTGCTCGACGCCGCCGCCGCCGACGGCGGGCGCGTCGAGGAGCGCCTCGATCTCCTCCTCCTGCGCGTCCGTCAGCTTCTGCCCGTCACGGTCGAACAGCTTGACGCCGTTGTACTCGGGCGGGTTGTGCGAGGCGGAGACGACGGCGCCGAGATCGCGTGAGAAGAGCGCCACCGCCGGGGTCGGCAGCACGCCGCCGAGCACCGCCGTTCCCCCCGCGCTCGCGATGCCGCGCGCGAGAGCCTCCTCGAGCTCCGGGCCCGAGCCGCGCGTGTCGCGACCGACGAAGACGCTCGAGCGGCCGATCCAGTGCGTGACGGCCTTCCCCAGGCGCTCGACGAGGTCGGGAGTCAGGCTCTCGCCCACGACGCCGCGAACACCATCGGTTCCGAAGTACTTGCGAGCCATGGGGGCTGATCCCGCCTGGGGTCAGACCCCGGACGGGACGGTCGACGGCACTGCCTACCGCTTCGAGAACTGGGGCGCCTTGCGCGCCTTGTGCAGCCCGGCCTTCTTGCGCTCCACCTGACGGGCGTCCCGCGTGAGGAACCCCTGGCGCTTGAGCGGGGTGCGGAGCTCGGGATCGGCCTCCACGAGCGCGCGGGCGATTCCGTGCCGGATCGCGCCCGCCTGACCCGAGACGCCCCCGCCGTGGACGCGCACCCGCAGGTCGTAGGTGCCGAGCGCCCCGGCCGTCTCGAGCGGCGACAGGACGAGGCTGCGGTGCGTCGCGCGCGGGAAGTACTCCTCGATCGTACGGCCGTTGATCCACGTCGCGCCGTCGCCGGGGCGCAGGATCACGCGCGCCACGGAGGTCTTGCGCTTGCCGGTGCCGAGGTACTGGGCGATCTCTGCCATGTGCGTCCGAAATCCTAGAGGTCGAAAGGCTTGGGCTGCTGGGCGGCGTGCGGATGCTCGGGCCCCGCGTACACCTTCAGCTTGCGCAGCTGTGCCGCCGCGAGACGGTTCTTCGGGAGCATGCCCTTGACCGCCTTGCGGATCACGTCCGTCGGTCGGCGCTCGAGCTGCTCGCGCAGGGTGCGCTCCTTGAGGCCGCCCGGATAGCCCGAGTGGCGGCGCACCATCTTGTCGTCGAGCTTCTTGCCGGTGACGTGGATCTTCTCGGCGTTGACGACGACGACGAAGTCCCCACAGTCGACGTGCGGCGTGTAGATCGGCTTGCCCTTGCCTCGTAGACGGTCGGCGATCCGCGTGGCGAGGCGGCCCAGGGTCTGGCCCTCGGCATCGACGACGTACCAGTCGCGCTGGACTTCGCCCGGCTTGGCGGTTGCGGTCTTCATCTCGCAGAAAGAAGGCGGTCGCTCGACCGCCGACGGAGGATCATACCAGCCGCGCGGGGCAGCCGGAGGCGCCACGGCCGTGGTTATCCTCGGCACCCGCGTGCCGCTCACCGACGAGATCGAGCTCCTCATCGCACGACGCCAGCCGGATCCGCACCGTGTGCTCGGCGCACATCCCGCACCACGCGGCGCCGTCGTCCGTGTCTACCGTCCGGACGCACAGCGGGTGCGCGTGCTGCCGGAGGGCGGGGAAGCGGTCGTCCTGCGCCGGCGGCGGCGCGAGGGGGTCTTCGCGGGGACGATCGAGGGTGCCTCGCTGCCGCTGCGCTACGAGCTCGAGCTCACCGCTGCCGACGGAGCGACGAGGACGCTCCACGACCCGTACGCGTACCTGCCGACCGTGGGCGAGCTCGACCTCCACCTGGCAGGCGAGGGTCGCCACGAGGAGCTCTATCGCCGTCTCGGCGCTCATCCCCGTGAGATCGACGGCGTCGCCGGCGTGGGGTTCGCCGTCTGGGCGCCGTCCGCGCGCTCGGTGAGCGTCGTCGGCGACTTCAACGACTGGGACGGGCGCGTCCACCAGCTGCGCTCGCTCGGGGGCTCTGGTGTGTGGGAGCTGTTCGTGCCCGAGGTCGGCGAGGGCGCGCACTACAAGTTCGAGATCGGCGCGCAGGACGGAGGCTTCGTCCTCAAGGCCGACCCGTACGCGTTCAGGACGGAAGAGCCGCCGCGCACCGCGTCGGTCGTCTTCAGCTCGCACCACCACGCCGCCGACACGGACTGGCTCGACCGGCGCCGGCGGGCGGAGCCGCACCGCGAGCCCGTGTCCGTCTACGAGGTGCACCTCGGCTCCTGGAGGCGGAACCCGCTCGAAGGAGGGCGTTCGCTGACGTACCTCGAGCTCGCCGAGGAGCTGCCCCCCTACGTCGCCGACCTCGGCTTCACCCACGTCGAGCTGATGCCCGTGATGGAGCACCCCTTCGGCGGCTCGTGGGGATACCAGGTGACCGGCTACTTCGCGCCGACCGCCCGCTACGGCACTCCCGACGACTTCCGTGTGCTCGTCGAGGCACTGCACCGCCACGGCATCGGCGTGATCCTCGACTGGGTGCCCGCCCACTTCCCGCACGACGACTTCGCGCTGGCACGTTTCGACGGCACAGCCCTCTACGAGCACGCAGACCCGCGACTCGGTGCCCATCCCGACTGGGGCACGCTGATCTTCAACTACGGGCGCAACGAGGTGCGCAACTTCCTGCTCGCCAGCGCGCTCTTCTGGCTGGAGGACCACCATGCGGACGGCCTGCGCGTCGACGCGGTGGCGTCGATGCTGTACCTCGACTACTCACGCACGGCGGGCGAGTGGCTGCCGAACGTGTTCGGCGGGCGCGAGAACCTGGAGGCGGTCGCCTTCCTGCGCGAGCTCAACGAGGTCGTGCACGCGCGCGTACCCGGCGTGCTCATGGCCGCGGAGGAGTCCACCGCCTGGCCCGGCGTGTCACGCCCGACGGACACGGGCGGGCTCGGCTTCGGCTTCAAGTGGAACATGGGCTGGATGCACGACACCCTCGAGTACCTGAAGCGCGACCCGGTCCATCGTCGCCATCACCACGACGAGCTCACGTTCAGCCTCGTGTACGCGTTCTCCGAGAACTTCGTCCTGCCCCTCTCCCACGACGAGGTCGTCCACGGCAAGGGCTCGCTGCTCGCCAAGATGCCCGGCGACCGCTGGCAGCAGCTCGCCAACCTGCGCGCGCTCTACGCCTACATGTGGGCGCACCCCGGCAAGAAGCTCCTGTTCATGGGAGGCGAGCTCGCCCAGGAGCGCGAGTGGGACCACGACGGGAGCCTCGACTGGCACCTGCTCGACACACCTCTGCACGAGGGCGTGCAGGCGCTCGTCCGCGACCTCAACCGGGTCTACCGCGGCGAGCCCGCGCTGTGGGAGCTCGACGGCGAGCCGGAGGGCTTCCGCTGGATCGAGGCCCACGACGCCGACTCGAACACGCTCGTGTTCGCGCGCCTGACGCGCGACGGCGCCCGCACGCTCGTCTGCGCGGTCAACTTCTCGCCCGTGCCGCGTCATGGCTACCGCATCGGCCTGCCCCGGGGCGGACGCTGGCGCGAGACGGTGAACACGGACGACCCCAGGTACGGAGGCTCGGGCGCCGTCAACGGCGCCGTGGACGCTTCGGGAGGGCCGTGGCACGAGCAGCCGTTCTCCGCGAAGCTCACGCTGCCGCCGCTCGGTGCGGTCTGGCTGGCGCCGGAGAGCCCCTAGTGCAGGCTTGGCCCGGACGGCCGTTCCCGCTGGGGCCGGCGTGGGACGGCCGGGGGACGAACTTCTCGGTCTTCTCCGAGCACGCGGAGCGCGTCGAGCTGTGCCTCTTCGACGACCACGACCGTGAGACGCGCGTCGAGCTGCGCGAGCGGACGGCGTTCCACTGGCACGGCTACCTGCCCGGCATCGGGCCCGGTCAGCGTTACGCGTACCGCGTGCACGGCCCCTACGACCCCATGCGCGGGCACCGCTTCAACCCGGCCAAGCTGCTGATCGACCCGTACGCGAAGGCGATCGAGGGCCCGATCGGGTTCGAGGCCGCGAACGTCCACCCGTACGTGCTCGGTGGGCCCGACGCCGACCTCGTGCCGGACGACACCGACGACGCCGCAGCGATACCGAAGTGCGTGGTGGTGGACGAGAGCTTCGACTGGGAGGGCGACGCCAGGCTCGCCCTGCCCTGGCACGAGACGGTGATCTACGAGATGCACGTCAAGGGCTACACGGAGCGCCACCCGGCGCTCCGCGAGCACCTCCGCGGCACGTACGCCGGGCTCGCCTCAGAGGAGGCGATCGCGCACTTCCGCTCGCTCGGCATCACCGCCGTCGAGCTCCTCCCGGTGCACCACATCGCCGACGAGCCGTTCCTCCGGGAGCGCAGCCTGACCAACTACTGGGGCTACTCGACGGTCGGGTTCTTCGCCCCGCACGCGCTCTACGCGGCGACCGGCTCGCGCGGCGAGCAGGTGCGCGAGTTCAAGGGGATGGTGAAGGCGCTCCACCGCGCGGGGATCGAGGTGATCCTCGACGTCGTCTACAACCACACCGCGGAGGGCAACCACCTCGGCCCGATGCTCTCCTTCCGCGGCCTCGACAACGCGTCGTACTACCGGCTGCAGCCGGACGACCGGCGGCACTACATGGACTTCACGGGCACGGGCAACAGCCTCAACCCGGTGCACCCGAGTGTGCTGCGGCTGATCATGGACTCGCTGCGCTACTTCGTCCTCGCCTGCCACGTGGACGGCTTCCGCTTCGATCTCGCGGCCGCGCTCGCGCGCGAGCTCTACGACGTCAACCGCCTGGGCACGTTCTTCGACACGATCCACCAGGACCCGGTGCTCTCCCAGGTGAAGCTCATCGCGGAGCCGTGGGACGTCGGGCCGGGCGGCTACCAGGTGGGCAACTTCCCGGTGCTGTGGACGGAGTGGAACGGCAAGTACCGCGACTGCGTGCGCGACTTCTGGCGCGGCGCCGCGCCGCTGGGCGAGTTCGCCTCGCGGTTCACCGGGTCGAGCGACCTCTACCAGGACGACGGCCGCCGGCCGTTCGCCTCGGTCAACTTCGTCACCTGCCACGACGGCTTCACCCTCGCCGACCTCGTCTCCTACGACCAGAAGCACAACGAGGCGAACGGGGAGGACAACCGCGACGGCTCGGACGACAACCGCAGCTGGAACTGCGGCGTCGAGGGGCCGACCGAGGAGGGGGAGATCAACGCGCTGCGGTCGCGGCAGCAGCGGAACTTCCTCGCCACGCTCCTCCTCTCGCAGGGCGTCCCCATGATCCTCGGCGGCGATGAGATCGGCAGGACGCAGCGGGGAAACAACAACGCCTACTGCCAGGACAACGAGCTCTCCTGGTTCGACTGGGAGCTCGACGAGCGTCGCGAGCAGCTGCTCGCGT
>DATBIN010000005.1:0-2935 GCA_036556925.1 Gaiella sp. | reverse complement strand
GCTCCTATTACGAGGAGGCGGGCGCCCTCCGCGACATGATCCAGAACCACCTCCTCCAGCTGCTCTGTCTGATCGCCATGGAGCCGCCGGTGACGTTCGACGCCGGCCCGGTGCGCGACGAGAAGAACAAGATCCTCGAGGCGCTGCGCCCCATCGATCCCATGAAGGTCGACGAGGTGGCGCTCCGGGCCCAGTACGCGGCGGGGCACGCCGGCGGCAAGCCGGTTCCCGGCTACCGCGAGGAGAAGGGCGTCAAGGGCGACTCCACGACCGAGACGTACGCGGCCCTCCGCCTGCAGGTCGACAACTGGCGATGGGCGGGCGTGCCGTTCTACCTCCGCACGGGCAAGCGCATGGCCAGGCGCGTCAGCGAGATCGTCATCCGCTTCCACCGGACGCCGCACATGATCTTCCGGCGGAGCGAGCACGGGGTGATCCCGAACATGCTCGTCATCCGCATCCAGCCCGACGAGGGCATCTCGCTGCGGATCGTGGCGAAGGAGCCGGGACCCGCCCTCCGGCTCGGCCCCGTCGCGCTCGAGTTCAAGTACCGGGAGCTGTTCGGCGGCGAGCCGCCGGAAGCGTACGAGCGGCTGCTTCTCGACGCGATCCACGGCGATCCGACCCTCTACGCGCGGGGCGACTGGGTCGAGCGCGCGTGGGAGCTGCTGCAGCCGGTGATCGAGACGTGGAGCCGGACGCCGGCCGGGCTCCCCCGCTACGAGGCGGGCTCGTGGGGGCCGCCGGAGGCCGACGCCTTCATCGCACGCGACGGCGGCGCCTGGCGCGTCTCCTAGGAGCGCCCCCCATGTCGACTCGTCGTCGCGGGGGCCCGCCAGGGGGCCCCCGCGCCACTCAGCGCGTGAACGCCGGCTGCAAGACCCGCGCGGTCGTGTACTCGGCGTACGTGTAGATCAGATCCTCCCACAGCAGGACCTGGAGCGACGTGCCCGACTTCTCGTAGACCTGGTTGACGCCGTGCTGGGCCGTCTTGTTGGTGCCGACGTGCCGCCAGCCGTTCGCCTCGAGCATCGTGCGCGTGGCCTGGGCGAGGCTCTCGATCTCGAGCCGGCCGCGATAGACCTCGCGGGACGCAGAGACGGTCGGCGTCTCGATCACCGTCGAGTCGCCGCCCCGGTAGGACAGGCCCTTGGGCACCGGGATGTCCTCGTGCGAGCTCCGCGAGAGGCGCGGCGGATTGCTCGCGCACGCGGACAGCGTGAACAGGAGCGCGATGGCGAGGAGCGGACGCGTGTTCATCATGGCAGCGATGCTAGCAAGCGGGCCCCGCCCGAACCAAGTTTTCCGGACGCCTCAGAGCCGGATCAGACGCGCGAAATCCGCCTCCACCGCGCGCGCCACCTCCGCGGTCTGCGCGGGCGTCAGCTCCTCGTCGAGCAGCAGCACGACGATCGCGCGGCCGCGCTTGGTCCGCCGCCCCACGTGCATGGAGGCGATGTTCACGTTGAGCCGCCCGAGAATCGACCCGATGGTGCCGACCACGCCCGGCCGGTCCTCGTAGGAGAGCACGAGGATGGAGCCTTCCGGCGCGAACTCGATCTGCAGATCGCGCAGCTGGACGATGCGCGGCTGCCCGTCGAAGACCGTGCCGGCGATGACCTTGCGGCCGCCGGCGGCGTGCGCGGTCACCGTGATGACGCTCTTGTAGGCCCCGGTCGACTCGCTGCGCGCGATGGCCAGCGTCACCCCGCGCTCGCGCGCGACCAGGTGCGCATTGACGAGGTTCACGGGACCCGCGGTGACCGGGTCGAGCAGGCCGGCCAGGACGGCGCGACCGAGCAGCTCGGCGTCGCTGTCCGCGATGGCGCCGGCGATCGTCACCTCCACCCGCTCGAGGTGCTCGGGATCGAGCTGGACGCAGAAGCGGCCGAGCCGCTCGGCGAGCGCCACGAACGGCCGCAGCTGCTCGACGGTGGCGGCGTCCGCGACCGGGATGTTCACCGCGTGCTCCACGAGCTCGCCGTCCCGGAACGCGACGAGCTGCCGCGCGACGTCCACGGCCACGTTCACCTGCGCCTCGGAGGAGTTCGCCCCGAGGTGCGGCGTCACGACCACGCGGGGGTGCTGGACGAGCCGCCGCAGGGCCGCCGACACCGGCGGCTCCTCGCTCCAGACGTCGATGGCGGCGCCGGCCACCTGCCCGCGGTCCAGCGCATCGAGCAGCGCCGTCTCGACGACGATGCCGCCGCGTGCGCAGTTGACGATCCGGACTCCGCGGCGCGTCGCCGCCAGCTCGCGCGCGCCCATCATGCCGTCCGTCTCCGGGGTGAGCGGGACGTGGAAGGTGATGACGTCCGAGCTCCGGACGAGCGTCTCGAAGTCGACGAGGCGGGCCCCGAGCTCCCGGGCGCGCGCCTCGGGAATGTACGGGTCGTGCACGAGCAGCTCGGGCTCGAAGCCCCGCAGCCGTGCCGCTACGCGGGAGCCGACCTTGCCGAGGCCGACCACGCCGACCACCTTGCGGTAGAGCTCGGCCCCGTACACCGAGCGGTCCCACTCGAGCCGCTTGAGCCGCTCGTGCGCCTCGGGAATCCGGCGGACGAGCGACAGGAGCATTCCCATCGTGTGCTCGGCGGCGGACACGACGTTGCCGTAGGGCGCGTTGACCACGACGACGCCGCGGCGCGAGCACGCGTCCACGTCGATGTTGTCGATGCCCACGCCGGCGCGGCCGACGATGCGCAGCCGGGGCGCCTGGTCCAGGAGCGCCGGGGTCACGGCCAGCGACGACCGCGTGACGAGCGCCTCGCAATCCGCCAGCGCCTCGCGCAATGCCTCGGGTGCGGGCTTCATGAGGTGCGTCAGCGAGAAGCCGCGCTCGCGGAGCCACGCGAGCCCCTCGGCGGCGATGGCGTCGACGACGACGACCCGCACGGTCAGCCCTGGATCGAGTACCCGCCGTCGACCGGGATCG
>DATBIN010000004.1:0-179859 GCA_036556925.1 Gaiella sp. | reverse complement strand
TCGTGCGCGGGCATCCGGTCGCGGGTGCGCCGGTAGACGACGATCGCCTCCTCGGCGCCCAGCCGCTTGGCCGTGCGCGCCACGTCCATCGCGGTGTTGCCACCGCCGTAGACGGCGACGCGCCGGCCGAGCAGCGGCTTCGCCTCTCCCTCCATGCTGCGCAGCACCGCCACCGCGTCGAGGATGCGCGCCGCCTCTCCCGCCGGGATGTACGCCCGCTTGCCGATGTGCGCGCCGACGGCGAGGAAGACCGCGTCGAACGCGCCGCCGGCCATCGCGTGGAGCACGTCCGTCACCTTCGTGTCGAGCTCGAGGGTGACGCCGAGGTCGAGGATGCGCTGCACCTCCGCGTCGAGCACCTCGCGCGGGAGCCGGTACGTCGGGATGCCGAACCGCATCATCCCGCCCGCGTGCGGGCCTGCATCGCGCACGGTGACGTCGTGGCCCAGGCGGGCGAGGTGGTAGGCGGCCGAGAGCCCGGAGGGCCCGGCGCCGACCACGAGCACGCGCCTGCCGGACGGCTGCGCGACGGGCTCGACCCGCCACCCCTGGCGGATCGCCTCGTCGCCGAGGAACCGCTCGACGGCGTTGACGCCCACCGCCTCGTCGAGCTGTACGCGGTTGCACGCGGTCTCGCACGGGTGGTAGCAGACCCGGCCCATCACCGCCGGGAAGGGGTTGTCCTCCATGATCTTGCGCCAGGCGCGCTCGTATCCCTCGCCGCCTTCCTCGGCCTGGTAGAGCCAGGCCTGGATGTCCTCACCCGCCGGGCAGGCGTCGCTGCAGGGCGGCAGCCGGTGGACGTACACCGGCCGCTCCGTGCGCCAGCTGCCCGTCTTGTTGGCGAGGCTCGAGCCGACGTCCAGCGTGATCGCGAACGGCTTCTTCACGGTGTCTCGTCCTCCTCGAGCAGCCCGAAACGGCGGATGTTGCGATCGGCGACGGCCTGGAGCCGCTCGACGACGTCGGTGCGGGGCGGGTCGCCGAAGAGGTGCGCGAAGCGGCGCTGCAGGCGGAGGTAGTCCTCGACGGGTGCGCGCCGGCGGATCTTGGACACGCTCACGATCTCGCCGTGCTCCGCCTCGAAGACGGGGAAGAGCCCGGTCTCCTTCGCGAGCCGGGCGATCCGGATGGTGTCCTTGGCGGCGGCCCCCCAGCCGAGCGGGCAGGGGACGAACACGTGGACGTACCGGGCGCCGCGCAGCTCCATCGCCCGCTCGATCTTCGCCTCGAGGTCGTGCAGCTCCGCCACGGTGGCGGTCGCCACGTAGGGGATCTCGTGTGCGACGGCGATGAGCGGCGCGCTCTTGCCCTGCCCGAACACCGCGCCGGGCTGGCCGCCGACCGGCTTCGTCGTCGCCGTCCGCGCTCCGGGTGGCGTCGCGCCGGAGCGCTGGACGCCCGTGTTCATGTACGCCTCGTTGTCGTAGCAGACGTAGAGCACGTCGTCGTTCCGCTCGAACATGCCGGAGAGGCAGGCGAAGCCGATGTCCACCGTCCCGCCGTCGCCGCCCTGTCCGACGACGCGGACGTCGTCGCGGCCCTTGGCCTTCAGCGCGGCGGCGACGCCGCTCGCCACCGCCGGCGCGTTCCCGAACAGCGAGTGGATCCAGGGCAGCTGCCAGGACGACTCGGGATACGGCGTCGAGAAGACCTCGAGGCAGCCGGTCGCGTTCGCCGCGATCACCCGGCCGTGTGCCGCCCGCATGGCCGCGTCGAGCACGTAGCGGGCGCCGAGCGCCTCGCCGCAGCCCTGGCAGGCGCGGTGGCCGGAGGTCAGCGTGTTGGAGCGCTCGCTGCGCGCCTGCACCGTCCGGTCGTCGTCGCCGAGCAGCCGGTTGCCCACGGCGAAGCTGCCGACCTGGAAGAACTTGACGGGCTGGCGTGCCATCAGTGGGACCTCGCGGCGACCACGCCGACGTCGCGGAGCATGTTCTCGGCATGCGGACCCGACCGCCGGCGCTCGGCCAGGCGCTCGAGCTCGCGCTCAACGAGCTTCCAGTCCATGTCGAGGAAGACGAGCCGGTTCGGCTCCAGCCGCCGGCCGAGCACGTCGCAGACGAGCTCCTTGACGGAACGCGTGGTGATGGCGCGGCCGCCGAGGCCGGCGACGACGTCGTAGACGAGGGTGGGCGATCCCGAGAGCGCGAGGCGGATGTTCTGGCCCACGATGCCGCCGATGCCGACCGCGAACGCCTTCTCGAGCACGACGACCTGCGAGGCGTGGGCGAGTGCGTCGCGCACCTCCTCGAGCGGGAAGGGGCGGAAGCACTTGAGCCCCACGGCGCCGATCCGGATCCCCTGGTCGCGCAGGTCGTCGACGACCTCCTCGATCGTGCCGAGCACCGAGCCGAGCGACACCACGATCGTGTCGGCGTCCTCGCTCCGGTAGCGGCGCAGGAGCCCGCCCGACGAGCGCCCGAAGGCCTGCGAGAACTCGGCCGCGATCTCCGGGACGAGGTCGAGCGCCTGCATCTGCTTCGCATGCTGCAGGTACCGGACCTCGGCGAACGCCTCGGGCCCGACCATGGCGCCGATCGTGACCGGCTCGTCCGGGTCGAGCACCTGGCGCGGCTCGAAGGGCGGCAGGAAGGCATCGACCTCGTCCTGTGTCGGCACGTCCACCTGCTCGTACGCGTGCGTGAGGATGAAGCCGTCCATGCACACCATGACCGGCAGCGACAGCTGCTCGGCGAGCTTGAACGCCTGGAGGTGGAGGTCGAGCGCCTCCTGGTTCGACTCGGCGTAGAGCTGCAGCCAGCCGCAGTCGCGCTGGGACATCGTGTCCGAGTGGTCGTTCCAGATGTTGATCGGCGCCCCGATGGCGCGGTTGGCGACCGTCATCACGATCGGCAGGCCGAGCCCCGAGGCGTTGTAGACCGCCTCCACCATGTAGAGCAGCCCCTGGCTGGCCGTCGCCGTGTAGGTGCGGGCGCCGGCTGCGGAGGCGCCGATGCAGGCGGACATGGCCGCGAACTCCGACTCCACGAGGAGGTACTCGCACGGGGCGAGCTCGCCCGTCCGCACCATGTCGGAGAGCGCCTCGACGATGTGCGTCTGCGGCGAGATGGGGTACGCGCTGATCACCTCGGGGCGGCAGAGCGCCACGCCCCTCGCGACCGCCAGCGAGCCTTCGATCTGGTCACGCATGGACGGCCTCCGGCGACCTCGAGGGCACGAGCGCGTACGCGGCCGCCGCTGCGGCGGCGTTGCGCTCGCCCACCGAGCCGGGGAACTTCCTGCCGATCGCCTGCTGCAGCGACTCGAGCGTGACCACGCCGGTCAGCGCCGCGAAGGCTCCGAGCAGGGCGGCGTTCGGCAGCGGGCGCCCGAGGTGCTCGCGCGCCAGCTCGCTCGCGGGGACCGTGATGATGCGGTCCTCGCGGTGCTCCGCAGCGAACGCGCCGAGGCCCTGCTCGGCGAGGCTGCGCGCTGTGTTGATCAGGAGGTACGCATCGGGCAGAACGCCGGCGAAGACGTCCACCTGGTGCAGCAGCGTGGGGTCCTGGACGATCAGCGCGTCGGGAGCGACGATCGGCTCACGCGAGCGGATCGGCGCGTCGGCGATCCGGCAGAAGGCGACGACGGGTGCGCCCGTGCGCTCGGAGCCGAAGGTGGGGAAGGCCTGCGCGTGCTTGCCGCCGAGAAACGCGGCAACCGACAGCACCTCCGCCGCCGTCACGACTCCCTGTCCGCCGCGGCCGTGGATGCGCACCTGGAACATCGTCACCACTCTCGATGACCCGGACGCCCAGGGGCATCCGAGCCCCCGCGGTTCCGTCCTCCGTACTTGTCCGCACGTGCGGTTGCGCGCCGGACGGAGCAAGGAGCCTCTGCGCGCGATCCGCGCGGGGAAACAGTAGTTCTCCCCACGCAGATCCGGAGTGCCGCGGACGCGCGTGCGAGGCGACGTCGCGAGCCTGTGTGCGCGAAGAGACCGGAACCGAGTGACGGAGGAGCGAGCCATGAGCGCGGCTCTCACCACAACCGAGCTGGAGCGGAGCGTCGTCGCCGACGCCATGCACGAGGGCATCCTCTACTGCACGCCCGACACGCCCCTGTCCGAGGTCGCCGAGGTGATGGCCGCGAAGCGCGTGCACTGCGTCGTCGTGGCCGAGGACGGCGAGCTGTGCGCGTCGCTCTGGGGCGTCGTCTCCGATCTCGACCTCGTGGCTGCGGCGGCGGTACGCGATCTGGGCGAGCAGCTGGCCGAGGGCTCGGCGGCGAGCCCGGCGCTCATGATCGCCCCGTCGGAGACGCTGCTGCGTGCCGCGCAGCTGATGACCGAACATGCGACCGCGCACCTGATCGTGGTCGAGCCGGAGACGCAGCGACCCGTCGGTGTGCTCTCGACGCTCGACATCGCGCAGTCGCTCGTCGGGCCTGCGACGATCTAGTCTCCGCACGCCGTGCAGACCTTCGCCGTCTTCGTGGCAGCGCTTGGAACTGCGCTCGCAACCGGGCTCGGAGCGTTGCCGTTCCTCGCCGTCCGGCGACCTCCGCGCAGCTGGCTGGGCGTCGCGAACGGGTTTGCCGCCGGGTTCATGCTCGGCGCGAGCGCAGGGCTCTGTGTCGAAGGCGTCAAGACGAGCGGCGTCCGGACCGCGATCGGGGTCCTCGTCGGCGTCGCGTTCCTCGTCGTCACCAGGCGCCTCCTCCAGGGACGTGGGCCCACCGAGCTCGGCACGCTGAAGGGGGGAGACGCGCTGCGCGCGCTGCTCGTGATCGGCGTGATGACGGTGCACTCGTTCTCGGAGGGGGTCGGCGTGGGCGTCGCCTTCGGGGGCGGCGAGACGCTCGGGGTGCTGATCGCGGTGGCGATCGCCGTCCACAACATCCCCGAAGGTCTCGCGATCAGCCTCGTCCTCGTTCCGCGCGGGGCCACGGTGCGGACCGCGGCGGCGTGGAGCATCTTCTCGAGCCTGCCGCAGCCGTTGATGGCCGTTCCGGCGTACATCTTCGTCGAGTCGTTCGCCGGCTTCCTGCCCGTCGGGCTGGGATTCGCCGCCGGCGCCATGCTCTGGCTCGCCGCGGCCGACCTCCTTCCCGAGGCGATGCGGACGACGCGACCCGCCACCGTCGTGGCGGCGACCGGGAGCGCCGCGGCCGCCATGCTCGTCTTCCAGCTGATCCTGCTCTGAGCCCACGTGCGTAGTTCGCCGGAGGCAGGCTCCGCGCCCTCACCGATGACGCCTGCGAGCCCCGCCTCCACCCTGTGCGCGAAGGCATGTCAAGGGAGTTCGCCTCGTGGGCCGAGCCCGTCGCCGACTCGCTCCGAGCCTGACACCGGCCCGGACGAGGAAGAATGAGGCCGTGACCGATGTCGTCGACGTCATCCTGCGCGACGGCGCCACGCTTCGCTTCCGGCCGCCGCGCGGGGAAGACGAGGAGGCGCTCCTCGAGTTCTTCGGAGAGCTGTCGCCCCGCAGCCTGTACCTCCGCTTCCACGGGTTCCCGACGGTCGGGCCGCACCTCGTCGAGCAGGTGCTGGACCCGGACTGGTCCGAGCGTGGAGCGCTCCTCGGGACCTTCGCCGAGAACGGGCGCGAGCGGATCGTGGCCGTGGCGAACTACCTGCGCCTGCGCAACCCCGCGGTCGCCGAGGCCGCCTTCGCGGTCGCCGACTCGTACCAGCGGCGCGGCATCGGCACGCGGCTTCTCGAGCAACTCGCCGAGCGCGCCGCCCGCCACGGCATCGAGCGCTTCGTGGCGGAGGTGCTCGCGGACAACAGGAGCATGCTCGGCGTGTTCGAGGCGATCGGCTTCGAGCTCTCCCGCGAGCTCGCAGGCGGAGAGGTCGAGATCCATTTCCCGATCGCGGCCACCGAGCGCTACGAGGCGCGGGTCGACGAGCGCGACCACGTCGCCGTCACCGCCTCGCTGAAGCCCTTCTTCGAGCCGCGGAGCGTGGCGGTCGTGGGAGCCTCGAGGCGACGCGGCTCGATCGGGGGCGAGCTGTTCCGGAACGTGATCGAGGCGGACTTCGCCGGCGCCGCCTATCCCGTCAACCGCGACGGCGTGCCGGTCGCAGGCGTGCGCGGGTATCGCTCGCTGGCGGAGATCCCCGACGACGTCGACCTGGCAGTGATCTGCACGCCGGCGGCCGTGGTCAACGCGGCGGTGGAGGAGGCGCTGCGCAAGGGCGTCCGCGCCCTCGTCGTCATCTCGGCGGGCTTCGCGGAGACGGGCCGCGACGGCGCGGAGCGTCAGGACGAGCTCCTGGCGCTCGTCCGTGCTCACGGCGCCCGCCTGATCGGGCCGAACTGTCTCGGCATCTCCGTCGCGGGGCCGAGCCTCAACGCGACCTTCGCTTCGCGCTCCGCGCCGCCCGGGAACATCGGCTTCTCGTCGCAGAGCGGCGCTCTCGGCCTGGCGCTGCTCGAGGCTGCGGTCACGCGCGGGATCGGCCTGTCGGCGTTCGTCTCCATCGGCAACAAGGCGGACGTCTCCTCCAACGACCTGCTCGAGTGGTGGGAGGACGACGCGGCGACCGAGGCGATCCTGCTCTACGTCGAGTCATTCGGAAACCCGCGCCGCTTCGGCCGGCTGGCGCGCCGCGTCGCACGCCGCAAGCCGATCCTGGCCCTGAAGAGCGGCACCTCGGCGAGCGGCCAGCGGGCCGCGAGCTCGCACACCGCCGCGCTTGCCGGCTCGGAGGCCGCCGTCGACGCGCTGTTCCACCAGGCGGGCGTGATCAGGACGGTCACGCTCGAGGAGCTCGTCGACGTGGCAGCGCTCGTCTCGAGCGGCTCGCGGCTGGACGGGCGCTCGGTCGCCATCCTCACCAACGCGGGCGGTCTCGGGATCCTCTGCGCCGACGCCTGCGAAGCGGCGGGGTTGCAGCTGCCGTCGCTCGGTGACGAGACCGTCGCGGCGCTCCGTCGCGAGCTGCCGGCGGAGGCGAGCGTGGCCAACCCGGTGGACATGCTCGGCTCGGCAACCGCCCACACCTACGCCGTCACGCTCCCGCACCTCCTCGCCGACTCCCACGTCACCGCGGTGGTCGTGCTCTTCGTGCCGGCCGTCAGCGCCTCGGCGGACGACGTCGCCGTCGCGGTGGAGCGCGCCGCACGGCACGCCGACTCGGGCAAGCCGGTGCTCGCGGTGATCATGTCGTCGGCCGGCATCCCCGCCGCGCTTCGGGGCTCCCGGCATGTCGCGGCGTTCGCGTACCCGGAGTCGGCGGCACGTGCGCTGGGTCGAGCGGCGGAGCGCGCCGCCTGGCTGCGCCGCCCGCAGGGCTCGGTGCCGGAGCTGACGGGGATCGACCGGGCAGCCGCAGACGCGATCGTCGAGCAGGCACTCGCCGAGGCCGAGGATGCGTGGCTCGCCCCGGCCAAGACGCGCGAGCTGCTGCTCGCGTACGGGATCCCGCTCGTGCCGGAGCGCGTCGCCGAGACGTCGGCCGACGCGGTCTCGGCGGCTCATGACCTCGGCTACCCGGTCGTCGTCAAGACGGCCGTGCCGGGCGCGCACAAGACCGAGCTGGGCGGGATCGCGCTCGACCTGCCCGACGCCGCGGCGGTCGAGGCTGCGGTCGAGCGCATCGGGACGCCCGTGATCGTGCAGCCGATGCTCCACGGCGGCGCCGAGCTGCTCGCCGGCGTCGTGCAGGACCCGGTGTTCGGTCCGCTGGTGGCCTTCGGGCCGGGAGGCGTCTTCGCGGAGCTCATCGGGGAGGCGACGTTCCGCATCGCGCCCCTGACCGACGTCGACGCCGAGGAGTTGGTGACGTCCGGCAAGGCAGGGCGGCTGGTGGCCGGGTACCGCGGCATGCCGGCGACGGACCGCGCTGCGCTGCAGGATCTCGTCCACCGGCTCGCGCGCCTCGGAGAGGATCTGCCGGCCGTGGCGGAGCTCGATCTCAACCCCGTGCTCGCCCTGTCGGATCGCTGCGTCGCCGTCGACGCCCGGGTGCGCGTGCAGCGGCCGGAGCCGGCCCTGCGACCCAAGTCCTGGTAAACCCCTCTCGGTACTTTTCCGAAGCTCCACGTCGGCTTCCTCGCAGGCATCCGGCGAGCTTCTCCCGATGGCCGGGCCGGCCCCCTCGTCCAGTCTGCGACCCACTGCATCAACAGCCCATCGGGAGGTGGAGCGATGAACGCGAGAAGGATTCTCGAGTACGGCGGCTTGCTGGCAGGCGTTGTCCTGATCATCTTCGGCGCAGTCGCGATCTACATGGGAGTCGACGGGCGCAGCACCGTCCGCGACAGCCTCAAGCAGGAGCAGATCTTCTTCGGCAACACGGAGGATCCCGCGGTCGCCAAGCACGCGGAGCAGTGGGCCGAGGAGCAGGTCCTGACCGGATCCCAGGCTCGCGCCTTCGCGCAGGTCATGCGGGAGCATGCGCTCGAGTCGAGCGACGGCCTGACCTACGCGCAGATGGGACGCTTCCAGTCGGCGGCGAACCCGGAGGATGCGAAGGGGACGAGTGACGAGGAGGCGGCCGCGAAGGACGCCAACGGGGCGCCCATCTCGAACAGCGCCCGCAACCTCTGGGTCACGGAGACCGCGCTCAGCACCGCGCTGAACGTGAGCTACATGGCCGAGCAGCTGGCCATCTTCGGCATCGTCGTCGGGGTGGCGCTGCTGCTGACCGGCGTGGGCCTGATCATCCTGGCCCTGGTCGTGCTCGGCGATGCACTGCGCCGGAAGGTGGAGGTCCCGGCGCCCGGCGCATCGAAGCCGGTTCCGAGCCACTGATCGCTCCGACCTCCCGGAGCGCTGAAGGGGGCGGCCGCGGCCGCCCCCTTCGCAGTGCTCGCGCGCGCGACCGTGGGGGTCGCCGTGGCGGCATCCCCCCGGGTGTCGCCCCGCATGTCCGGAGGCGCTCTCGTCGGTGGGCGCGTCCGGTCGGGGAGCCGCTCCATGGGGCCGGTCGCACGACCGGCACGTCAGGCTCCCGGTCCCACCGTGCACACCGTCAGGCCGAGGCTTGCGCGTGAGGGGCTGGGACGAGAGCGGGCGGGGGTGTCGCACGCACCCCGCGCGCTCGTTGCAGTCCCCTCCTAGACGCGGGGCCGGTGCACCCGTCCGGCGGGCGCGACCTCGTCGGTGTGGAGCTCGGAGCGCACGGACACCACTCCGGCGACGCGTGCGCTGAAGCGCTCGATCAGCTCGGCGTCCGTCGAGCTGCCGACCGTGCCGCGGAGCGTCACCTCGCCCCCGACGACGTCGACGGCGACTCCCTCGTCTGCGATCCAGAGCATCCGGCAGATCACGTCATCGCGGATCTCGTGGGCGATGTCGGCGTCGGAGCGCGTGAACGCACGCACCAGATCGGCGCGCGTCACGATCCCGACCAGCCGGTCGTCCTCGACGACCGGCAGGCGATTGATCCCTCGCTCGACCATCGTTCGTGCGGCCTCGGCGACGGGGCGCTCGGGGCCGATCGTGACGGCCGGCGAGGTCATCGCATTGCCGGCCGTCCGCGCGTCGCGCTTCACGTGCTCGGCGGATGCGTCCTCGTCGAGGAGCCAGCTGAGGATGCGGCCGTGCTCGGGGCGCTCTGCGCCCTGCTTGAAGAGCAGGTCGGCCTCGGAGACCACCCCTACGACGTTCCCGTCCGTGTCGCACACGGGCAGGCCCGACACGCCGCGCTGCACGAGCAGCTCGGCGACGCGCTTGAGGGGAACGTCCGGCTGAGCGGTGACGACCTCTGTCGTCATGATGTCACGGACCTTCATCGGAACCTCCTTCCACGACCAGTCTCTGCCGTGGATGCAGGCGCCGCGTCGTGCAGACTGCCGATCCGGGCCGTGGAGAACTACTGATGCTCGATCAGGCCGTGATCGAGCGCGAAGCGCACGAGCTCGGCGCGGCTCGATAGCCGGAGCTTCTGCATGATGTGCGCCCGGTGCGTCTCGGCCGTTCGCACCGAGATGTAGAGCATCTTGGCGATCTCCTGATTCGTGTGCCCGAGCGCGAGCAGCCGCAGCACCTCTCGCTCGCGGTCGGAGAGCGGATCGGCCTCGGCGCGCTTGCGCTCCTCGGCCTCCGCGGCCACGAGCCGCGCTCCGAGCGCCGGGTGGAGGTAGCGCTCGCCGGCGGCCACCGCCCGGACGGCGCCGACGACCTCGTTGTCGGCCGCCTCCTTCAGCACGTAGCCGCTGGCACCGGCCTCGAAGGCCTCGCGAACGTAGCGGGGGTCGTCTTGCATGGAGAGGACGAGCACCTTCGCGCCGGGCGCCGCCTGCAGGACTCCGGGCGTTCCGTCGATGCCGGACTTCCCCGGCATGACGACGTCCATCACGACGATGTCGGGCTTGTTGGCGATCGCCTCGAAGATCGCACGCTCGACGTTCTCGGCCTCGCCGACCACCTCGATGTCGTCCTCGGCGTCCAGCACGCGCCTGAGCCCCGCCCGCAGGATGGCGTGGTCGTCGACCAGCAGCACACGGATGCTCATGACCTGTCTCCCGGCCGGGCGCGGCGCACGGACGCAATGCTGACATGGCGGGCGGCCGGCGGTAGCGTCGGCCTCGGCAGTGTGGCGCTCACGTCGTCAGGCGTTGACGAGCGGGTCGCACGCCTCCGCTTCACGGACCGCATCCTCGAGCTCCCCTCCCGGGTCGAGCTCTCCGAGTGCCGTGAACGTCTCGCCGACGGCGCGCGACATGTCGGTGAGCGTGCTCGTGATGGCCGACACCGCGGTGAGCAGGCCGCTGACGCCGACGTCGGCCGCGTCGGCAAGCCTCTGGTCGAGCTCGGCGGCGTCCGACTCGAGCGTCGAGGCCAGGGTCTCGAGCTCGGCCTTCGCCTGGGAGCCGGACTCCGTGTCGGGCGGGCCGAGGCCGCGGAGGTCGTCCACGAACGCCTGGGTCGCCGACGTGGTCTCGTCGATCGCGGCCCGCGCCGAGTCGACGGAGAGCGAGCCGGGGTCGCGGAACGCGTCTGCGGACGACTGCAGCGCGTCGGTCCATGCCGTGATCGCGCCGCAGAGACCCGCCGCCCACTCGGATGCAGGGGTCGCGCTCGGCTCGTCCGAGCCGCACCCGGCAGCTGCCAGAACGAGGGCCGACAGCGCGGCGCCGGCGAGAAGGCGCATGGCGTCGAGCGTATCAGCCTCGCCCTGCCGGTCAGGCTGCGCCGGCGCGGGGCCGACGCCTATGCCGCCGCGAGCGACCGTGCGTCGGCGCCGGGACGATGGCAGTCGCGGCAGCGCGCCTCATAGCTGTCCGCCGCTCCGACCACGATCGTCTCGCCCGCGTACGACGCCGGCTCGCCGTCCACGAGCCGCTGCGTGGTCGTGGCCGGGCCGCCGCAGACCTGGCAGACGGCCTGAAGCTTGTCCACGAACTCGGCGCGGGAGAGGAGCTCGGGCATCGGCCCGAACGGCTGGCGGCGAAAGTCCTGATCGAGACCCGCGGCGACGACGCGGACGCCGCGGTCGGCGAGCGCGAGCGCGGCATCGATGACGGAGAGATCGAAGAACTGGACCTCGTCGATCCCGACCACGTCGTAGCCGTCGGCGCGCGCGAGCACCTCCGCGACGTCGTCGACCGCAACGCCCCGCATGCGCATGCCTGCGTGGCTGACGACGTCGGCGGCGTCGTAGCGGTCGTCGATCCGCGGCTTGAAGATGACGACCCGCTGACCCGCGATCTCGGCGCGCCGGAGCCGTCGGATCATCTCCTCGCTCTTGCCGCTGAACATCGGGCCGCACACGACCTCGAGCCAGCCTCCTTGCTGTGGCGGGACGCGGATCACAGCGCAGAGCCTACGGACCGGGCCGGCCGTGACGCGGCGTGGCCGAGGGGTGCCCGCACGGTTACGGAGTGGTGACGTATGTTGCATTCGGTGGGGTTTCGTGGAAAGGAGGTTCGACATGCGTCTCGCCGTCGTCGCCGCCCGCCCGACCCAGACGAACCTCGGCTTCGCACGCGTCGTTCGCGCCGGCCTGCGCGTCGAGGCGCTCACGCCTGCGCAGGCGGTGGAGCGGCTGAGCCGCGGCGACGTCGCGGTCGGTCGTCTGGACGTGCTGCCGACGCTCGACGGCATCGACGACGGGCTGTGGGCCCTCGGCGCGCTGGCCGCACGTGGGGTGACGGTGCTGAACCCCGCGGAAGCGCTGATCGCCGCCCACGACAAGCTGGTCACTGCGTGGATCCTGCGGCACGCCGGCCTGCCGCATCCCGAGACGAGCATGGTTCGCGGCGATCGTCCCGAGCCCCAGCTGGAGCCGCCGGTGGTCGTCAAGCCGCGCTTCGGCAGCTGGGGACGCGACGTGACCCGCTGCGACGACGCGAACGCGCTCCGCGCGGAGCTCGAGCGCATCAAGGACTTCCCCTGGTACCGGCGGCACGGTGCGCTCGTGCAGGAGCTCGTCCCGCCGCGCGGTCACGACATGCGGATCGTCGTGGCGGGCGACCGCGCCATCGGCGCCGTCAGCCGCGTCGCGGCGCCCGGCGAGTGGCGCACGAACGTCGCCCTCGGGGCCACCCGCCGCCCCGTCGTGCCGCCGCCCGACGCCGTCCGCACCGCTCTCGCCGCGGCGCGCGCGTCGTCGGCGGCCCTCGTCGGCGTCGACCTGCTGCCGACCGCGGCGGGCCGCTGGACCGTCATCGAGCTGAACGGCGCCGTCGAGTTCACGCCCGAGTACGCACGGGGACGCGACGTCTTCGTGGACGCGTGTCTGGCCCTCTGCCGCGCCGCCCGGCGCCGGCCACGGCGCGCGCCGGCGCCGGCCGCCGCCGCCTGAGCGTTCCGCCCCTCGCAGCCCCCGCCCGGGGCCTTGACAACGTCCCGCACGGGAGAGTCGGCAGGCGCGTCCCTGCTACACTGCGGGCCGCTCGGCGGCGTAGCTCAGTTGGTTAGAGCAGCGGAATCATAATCCGCGTGTCGTAGGTTCGAGTCCTACCGCCGCTACCTCCTCCTCTTCGTAGTCCCGACAGCAGAGAAAGAACATGGCCACCGGAATTCGAGTTGCGATCACGCTCGCGTGCACGGAGTGCAAGCGGCGGAACTACCAGACGGAGAAGTCGAAGCGGAACTCACCCGACCGGGTCGAGTTCAAGAAGTACTGCCGCTGGTGCGGCCGGCACACGGCCCACCGGGAGACCCGCTAGTGGCACGCGAGACCCGCAGGCAGCGCCGCGAGGCCCGGCGCGCGAGCGGCGCCGAGCAGGCGCCGGTGTCGCTGCCTCGTGGGGCGGAGGGTGGCGCAGCCGTCGCGCCGACGCCGCCTCTCGCGACGGAGCCGCGCCGGCGTGGGGGCTTCATCCGTGAGTCCTGGGCCGAGCTGAACAAGGTCGAGTGGCCCAACCGCGCCCAGGTGATCCAGGGCACCGTGGTGGTGCTGATCGCCTGCGCGATCGTCGGCGCGTTCCTCTGGGGCGCCGACCAGGTGCTGCGGCCCTTCGTCCGCGACGTGCTGCTCGGGTAAGAGGAGTGAGCTGAGATGTTCCAGTGGTACGTCGTCAACACCTACTCGGGGCACGAGAACAAGGTGAAGCAGAATCTCGAGCACCGCATCCAGTCGATGGGGCAGCAGAACCGGTTCCGCCGCGTCGTCGTGCCCACCGAGCAGGTGATCGAGACGAAGGACGGGCAGAAGGTGCAGATCGAGAAGCGGGTCCTGCCCGGCTACGTGCTCGTCAACATGGACCTCAACGACGACGCCTGGACGGTCGTCAAGGGGACGCCCGGAGTGACGGCGTTCGTGGGTGCGGGCGCCAAGCCCGTCCCCCTCTCGCAGTCGGAGGTCGACCGCATCCTTCACCAGGGCGGCGTCGCGGGCGCACCGGCGCCGAAGGCGCAGGTCGAGTTCTCGCTGGGCGAGTCCGTGAAGGTGACGTCGGGCCCGCTGTCCGACTTCGACGGCGAGATCGTCGACGTCAACCCGGACCAGCAGAAGCTGAAGGTGCTCGTCGACATCTTCGAGCGCCAGGTGCCCGTGGAGCTCGGCTTCGACCAGGTGAAGAAGATCGACTAGGAAGACGACGGTGGCGAAGAAAGTCCTCACACTCATCAAGCTGCAGATCCCCGGCGGGCAGGCCAACCCGGCGCCGCCGGTCGGCCCTGCGCTCGGTCAGCACGGCGTCAACATCGTGGAGTTCACGAAGGCGTTCAACGCGCAGACGGCGCACGAGAACGGGCGCATCATCCCGGTGGAGATCACGGTCTACGAGGACCGCTCCTTCACCTTCATCACGAAGACGCCTCCGGCGGCCGTGCTGATCAAGGAGGCGCTCGGCCTCGAGTCGGGCAGCCCCGAGCCGAACCGCAACAAGGTCGGGCGGCTCAGCCAGGCGCAGCTACGCTCGATCGCGGAGACGAAGATGCCCGACCTGAACGCCAACGACGTCGAGCAGGCGATGAAGGTGATCGCCGGCACCGCCCGCAGCATGGGCGTGGAGGTTGACACGTGACCCTCGTGATCGACGCACACACCGGCCGCGAGCAGGAATCCGCACTCGCGGATTGCTGCTCGGCGGAGGGGATAGACCTGTGAGCGCCCGCGGCAAGCGGTACCGTGCGTCGCGGGCGGCGATCGACCGCGAGAAGCTCTACTCGCCGGCCGAGGCGGTGCGCACGCTGAAGGAGCTCGGCGCGGCGAAGTTCGACGAGACCGTCGAGGCGCACTTCCGGCTCGGGCTCAACGTGCGCCACGCCGACGAGCAGTTGCGCGGGACGATCATGCTGCCGCACGGCATCGGCAAGGACGTGCGCGTGGCGGTCTTCGCCGAGGGCGACAAGGCCCGCGAGGCCGAGGAGGCGGGTGCGGACGTCGTCGGCTCCGCCGACCTCGCGTCGAAGATCGAGGGCGGGTTCCTCGACTTCGACGTCGCCATCGCGACCCCCGACCAGATGGGGAACGTCGGCAAGCTCGGACGTGTGCTCGGGCCGCGCGGCCTGATGCCGAACCCGAAGACCGGAACCGTCACGTTCGACATCGGCAAGGCCGTGCAGGACGCGAAGGCCGGCAAGCTCGAGTACCGCACCGACCGCGGCGCGAACGTGCACCTTCCGATCGGCAAGAAGAGCTTCGACGAGCGCAAGCTGCTCGAGAACTACGCGGCCCTCGTCGAGGAGATCGTGCGGGCCAAGCCCGCCGCGGCCAAGGGCCGCTACATCAAGTCGATCACGCTCACGACGACGATGGGTCCCGGGCTGCGCGTCGATCCGGGGCGCACCCGCGACATCGCAGACGAATCCGCTGACGCGGATTCGTCCAGACGGGAGACTGCTAGCGTCTAGCCAGCCAACCGACTAACCCCACCCGAGACAGCTGGCAGCCGTGCGCGGCGGAGGTCCAGCCGAGGTGAGCCGCACGCAGCGACTGCTGCGAGCACCTGGCCCACCTCTGGTGGGCTTAGTCATTTCCGAAGGAAATGACATGTTGAGAGAAGAGAAGGAACGTCTCGTCGCGGAGCTCACGGAGCGCCTGCGCGAGACCGACTCCCTGATCGTCGCGGACTACCGCGGGCTGACCAACGCCGAGCTCGCCGGCCTGCGCACGGCGCTCCGCGCCCACGGCGCGCGGCTGACCGTCGTCAAGAACACGTTGACGCGGCGCGCCGCGGAGGCGGCGGGCGCCGACCTCGTGCTCGCGCTGCTCGAGGGGCCGACCGCGATCGCCTTCATCGAGTCGGAAGGCGATCCCGTGGCCGTGGCGAAGGCGCTGGCCGACACCGCGCGCGAGACGAAGGTCCTCTCACTCCGTGGCGGCGTGCTCTCGGGCAAGCCGATGGAGGCGGCCGACGTGGAGGCGCTCGCGAAGCTGCCAGCCGTCGACGTCCTCAAGAGCCAGCTCGTCGGGGTGATCGTCGCGCCGCTGACGCAGCTCGTGGGGCTGCTGAGCGCGCCGCTGCGTGACCTCGTGGGGCTGATCGACGCCCGCATCGCGCAGCTCGAGGAGCGCGGGGAGGGGGCGCCTCCGCCCGAGGAGCCGGCCGCAGAGGAGCCCGCGGCCGCCGCCCCGGAGGCTGGCGAGGCCGCGGAGGCCGACGCCCCGCCCGAGGAGCCTGCGGCCGAGGAGCCGGCGTCGGAAGCCCAGCCGCCGGCGGCCGAGGCTTCCCCCGAGGAGGCTCCCGCAGCCGAGGGGGCGGCAGACGAGCCCGTCGCCGCCTCCGCTGCGCTGCCGGACGACGAGCCGGCGGATACGACCCAGACCGACGTGAACGACGACACCCAGGAGGAGCAGGAGTAATGGCAACCGAGACCGCGAAGGTGCTCGAGACGCTCGGCAAGATGACCGTGCTCGAGCTCGTGGAGCTGAAGAAGGCGATCGAGGACGAGTGGGGCGTGACGGCGGCGGCTCCCGTCGCCTTCGCCGCGCCCGGCGCCGCGCCGGCAGGCGGCGACGGCGGTGCGGCCGCGGCGGAGGAGAAGGACTCCTTCGACGTCGTCCTCACCGCGGCGGGCGACAAGAAGATCCAGGTGATCAAGGTCGTCCGCGCTGCGACCGGCCTCGGCCTCAAGGAGGCGAAGGACCTCGTCGACGGCGCTCCCGGCGCCGTCAAGGAGGGCATCGCCAAGGAGGAGGCCGAGAAGCTCAAGGCCGAGCTCGAGGAAGCGGGTGCCGGCGTCGAGCTGAAGTGACCAGGGCTCGACGCCCTGGTCACTTCACGTAGGGGCGAGACATATCTCGCCCCTACGGCCGTCCCTGGCCGCCGCCACGGGCGCCCGAGGCTTGACCGGTTCGCTATCCTGGGTGACAGGACATTCCGCCGCGACCCGAGCGGTTGCGGCGGAGTATGCGTGTCCTGTAGTATTCGAGGTTCCGCCGAGCGTTCGCTCTACGACCCTGCCTGTCGTTCCCACTCCATCCGCACGCCGTTAAGGGAGGCTGTATTTGAGCAGCACCGCTGTCGCGCCGCGCGCGCGCAAGACGTTTTCACGCCTCAAGCACGTTCTCGACCTCCCCAACCTGATCGACATCCAGAAGGCCTCCTTCCGCTGGTTCCTGGAGGAGGGCCTGCGCGAGACGATCGACGACATCTCGCCGATCGAGGACTACACCGGCACGCTGGCCGTGGAGTTCGGCGACTACGAGTTCGGCGTGCCGCAGTTCACGATCCAGGAGTGCCGTGAGAAGGACCTGACCTACCAGGCCCCGCTGTCCATGACGGTCCGCTTCGTCAACACGGAGACGGGCGAGATCCGCGAGCAGCGGGTCTTCATGGGCGACTTCCCGATGATGACCGACCACGGTACGTTCATCATCAACGGCACCGAGCGCGTCATCGTCACGCAGCTCGTGCGCTCGCCGGGCGCGTACCTGATGGAGCCGAAGGACCCGACGAAGCAGGTCTTCACGGCCAACCTGATGCCCGCGCGCGGCTCGTGGCTCGAGCTCGAGATCGACAAGAAGGGTGTGCTCTACGCCCGCATCGACCGCAAGCGCAAGCTGCCGGTGACGACGCTGCTGCGTGCGCTCCCCGCCGAGGATCCCTCGACCGGCTTCGTGCTCGACACGTCGACGAACGAGGCGATCCTGGCGCTCTTCGACGAGCGCGCACGCGTCTTCGTCCAGAACACGCTCGACAAGGACCCGGCCACGCGCGAGGAAGAGGCGCTGATCGAGGTCTTCAAGAAGCAGCGACCGGGCGAGCCGCCGACGCTCGACAACGCACGGAACCTCCTCCGCGCGCTGTTCTTCGATCCCAAGCGCTACGACCTCACGAAGGTCGGCCGCTACAAGCTCAACCAGCGCCTCGAGGTGAACGTGCCCGAGGACACGCGCGTCCTCACCACCGAGGACATCCTCGCCCTGGTGCGCCGCCTCGTCGACCTGCCCATCAAGCTCGGCGTGCCCGAGGACTCCAAGGACTACGCAGCCGACGCGGCGGTGCTCGGCCGTGAGCCGATCCGCGGCGAGCTCGACGAGTACGAGCACTTCGGCAACCGGCGTCTGCGGACGACGGGCGAGCTGATCCAGGAGGCGTTCCGCGTCGGCCTCTACCGCATGGAGCGGGTCGTCCGCGAGCGGATGACGACGGAGGACGTCGACACGATCACGCCGCAGACGATCATCAACATCCGGCCCGTGGTGGCGGCGCTGAAGGAGTTCTTCGGCTCGTCGCAGCTGTCGCAGTTCATGGACCAGACGAACTCGCTCGCCGGGCTCACCCACCGCCGCCGCCTGTCGGCTCTCGGCGCCGGCGGCCTCACCCGCGAGCGGGCGCCGATCGAGGTGCGCGACGTGCACCCGACCCACTACGGCCGCATGTGTCCGATCGAGACGCCGGAGGGACCGAACATCGGCCTCATCGGGGCGCTCGCGTCGTTCGCGACCGTGTCCGAGTTCGGCTTCATCCAGACGCCGTACCGGGTGGTCAAGAACGGCAAGGTGTCGGACGAGATCGTCTACCTCGACGCGGCGGAGGAGGCGCGGTTCACGATCGCGCAGGCCTCGGAGCCGGTCGACGAGCGGACGGGGAAGTTCCTCCACCAGCAGGTGCTCTGCCGCTCGCAGGCCGGGGAGGCGGTCGTCGCCCGCCCGGACCGGGTGCAGTACATGGACGTGTCGCCGGCGCAGATCGTCTCCGTCGCGACCGCCCTGATCCCGTTCCTCGAGCACAACGACGCGAACCGCGCGCTCATGGGCGCGAACATGCAGAAGCAGGCGGTGCCGCTGATGATCCCGCAGGCGCCGCTCGTCGGCACCGGGCTCGAGTTCCGTGCGGCGGTGGACACGGGCGACGTCGTCCTGGCGAAGAACGACGGCACGGTGATCGACGTCGACGCCGAGCGCATCGTCGTCGAGGGCCGGACGTCGCGTGACGAGTACGGGCTGACGAAGTTCATGCGCTCGAACCAGGGCACGCTGATCCACCAGAAGCCGGTGGTGAAGCTGGGCGACCGGATCAAGAAGGGCGACGTCCTGGCCGACGGCTCCTCCACCGACGGTGGCGAGCTGGCCCTGGGCGCGAACCTCCTGGTCGCGTTCACCCCGTTCGAGGGCTACAACTTCGAGGACGCGATCGTGCTCTCCGAGCGGCTCGTCAAGGACGACGTGCTCAGCTCGATCCACATCCACGAGTACGAGATCGACGCGCGCTCGACGAAGCTCGGCGACGAGGAGATCACCCGCGACATCCCCAACCGCTCGGAAGAGTCGCTCGCCAACCTGGACGAGCGCGGCGTCGTGCGCATCGGCGCCGAGGTCGGCTCCGGCGACCTGCTCGTCGGGAAGGTGACCCCGAAGGGCGAGACGGAGCTCACGGCCGAGGAGAAGCTGATCCGGGCCATCTTCAAGGAGAAGGCGCGCGAGGTGCGCGACACGTCGCTCAAGGTCCCGCACGGCGAGGGTGGCAAGGTCATCGGCGTCAAGACCTTCGCGCGAGACGGCGGCGACGACCTGCCGCCGGGCGTCAACGAGCTCGTCCGCGTCTACGTGGCGAAGAAGCGCAAGATCGCCGAGGGCGACAAGCTCGCCGGCCGCCACGGCAACAAGGGCGTGATCGCGAAGATCGTCCCCGAGGAGGACATGCCGTTCCTCGAGGACGGCCGCTCGGTGGACGTCGTGCTCAACCCGCTCGGCGTGCCGAGCCGCATGAACATCGGGCAGATCCTCGAGACGCACCTGGGCTGGGCCGCGGCGCACGGCATCTTCGAGGAGGGCGAGCCCGTCAACGCGCGCGCGCCGATCAACGCGCCGAACCCGAAGGCGGTCGCGACGCCGGTCTTCGACGGCGCCACCGAAGCCGACGTGGACGAGGCGCTCGTCCGCTGGGCGACCTCTCCGGAGGCCGAGGTGGCGATGAACGTCGACGACTCGCGGCCCGAGGGGCGGCGCTGCTCCGGGAAGGTGCAGCTCTACGACGGCAAGACCGGCGAGCCGTTCGAGTCGAAGGTGACCGTCGGCTACATGTACATCCTCAAGCTGCTGCACCTCGTCGACGACAAGATCCACGCCCGCTCGACGGGGCCGTACTCGCTCGTCACGCAGCAGCCGCTCGGCGGCAAGGCGCAGTTCGGCGGGCAGCGGTTCGGCGAGATGGAGGTCTGGGCGCTCGAGGCGTACGGCGCCGCCTACACGCTCCAGGAGATGCTCACGATCAAGTCCGACGACACGATCGGCCGCGTGAAGGCCTACGAGGCGATCGTCAAGGGCGAGAACATCGCGGAGCCGTCCATCCCCGAGTCGTTCAAGGTGCTCCTCAAGGAGATGCAGTCCCTCTCCCTCGACGTCCACGTGCTCTCCGACGAGGGCCGCGAGGTCGAGGTGCGCGAGGAGGACGACGAGCTGCTGCGGGCGGCGGAGGAGCTGGGGATCGATCTCACCCCGGCCACCGTCCGGGCGGCCGCCGCCGACCCGACGGCGCAGGAGGTCGAGGAGGGCGCGCTCGAGTCGGGCGACGGCTCGGACCTCCTCGTGGCGAACGACGAGGGCCTGGGCGGTCTCGAGGGCGACGAGGTCGAGCTCGAGGGCGCGGACGTCGAGACGGCCGATCTCGACGAGTAAGACAGGGAAATCGCTCCGCGATTTCCTTAAGTAAAGGCATCGAGAAAAAAATTAGGTACCGCGAGTAACTAGATGGAGAAATCCAGTTAAGGATTTCTCCGAAGGAGAAATCCTTTGGCACAGATCGACATCAACGACTTCGACGCCATCAAGATCGGTCTCGCATCGCCGAAGCAGATCCGGGACTGGTCGATGGGCGAGGTCACGAAGCCCGAGACCATCAACTACCGGACGCTGAAGCCCGAGCGCGACGGCCTGTTCTGCGAGCGCATCTTCGGTCCCACGAAGGACTGGGAGTGCTACTGCGGCAAGTACAAGCGCGTCCGCTACAAGGGCATCATCTGCGAGCGCTGCGGCGTCGAGGTGACCCGCCAGAAGGTGCGCCGCGAGCGCATGGGGCACATCGACCTCGCCGCTCCCGTCTCGCACATCTGGTTCTTCAAGGGCGTCCCCAGCCGGATCGGCTACCTGCTCGACATCGCCCCGCGCGAGCTCGAGAAGGTGCTCTACTTCGCCGCCTCGATCGTCACGGGCGTCGACCACGAGAAGCGCGGCGCGGATCTCGCCGACCTGGAGGACAAGGTCAGCGGCGAGGCCGAGCAGATCAACGTCGACCGCGACGAGCAGCTCACCGCGCTCGAGGACCGGCTGCAGCGCCGCCGCGACTACTTCGCCACGGGCCGGGAGCGAAACTTCGACGAGGACGACGAGTTCTGGGCGCGCGGCCTCTCGAACTGGGCCGAGGATCAGGGCGTGCCGGCGCTCGCCGACTCGCGTGACCTCGGCGGCGGCGTCTTCAAGCAGCTCGCGAAGACGCTCAGCCTGGAGGACGCGAAGAAGATCCGCGAGCTCGTGCGGCAGACAGCTACCCGCGACGACCGGCGTCTCGCTCCGCGCGAGATCGAGATGGTCGCCACGGCGGCGCAGCAGATCCACGAGGCGCTCGACCCGCTGCGGGTCGAGATCGAGAAGGCCTCGGGCTCGAAGAAGGGCGCGCTCACGAAGCATCTCAACAAGGTGCAGGACGCGCTGCTGACCGGCGGCGAGCTGACCGAGGACGACACCGCGCTGGTGGCGGGGGTCGACGTCAAGAATCTCGAGCGGGCGCGCGAGGTCGGCAACGGCCTGCTCGCGGACCTGCTCGCAAAGGCTGACCCGGCCGCGTCGCTCGACGAGAAGCGCGAGCTCGCGCACGACCTGTGCCTCGTGGAGGGCGCCCGCAAGGACGATCTCGATGTGCTCACGCAGTGGGCGCAGAAGGTGCGCGAGATGGCGGCCGACATCGAGACGCGCCGCGAGGACGCCCGGGAGGCGGCCGTCGAGGGCGTGCGACGGCTCGAGGAGACGTGGAAGCTGTTCCGCGAGCTCGAGCCCAAGCAGGTCGTCAACGACGAGCAGATCTTCCGCGAGCTCAAGGACCGGTTCGGCTCGCCGTACGGCTTCGGCGTGTACTTCCGCGGCGGCATGGGGGCGGAGGCGATCCGCGACCTGCTGCGCGACCTCGACCTCGACCTCGAGGCGAAGACCCTACGCGAGGTGATCAAGACCTCCAAGGGGCAGAAGCAGCAGCGCGCGATCAAGCGGCTGAAGGTCGTCAACGCCTTCATCACCTCGGAGAACAAGCCCGAGTGGATGGTGCTCGAGGCCGTGCCGGTGATCCCGCCGGAGCTGCGCCCCATGGTGCAGCTCGACGGCGGCCGCTTCGCCACCAGCGACCTCAACGACCTCTACCGCCGCGTGATCAACCGCAACAACCGCCTCAAGCGGCTGCTCGACCTCGGTGCGCCCGAGATCATCGTCAACAACGAGAAGCGGATGCTGCAGGAGGCGGTCGACGCCCTGTTCGACAACGGCCGCCGCGGCCGCGCGGTCACCGGCCCGGGCAACCGGCCGCTGAAGTCGCTCTCCGACATGCTCAAGGGCAAGCAGGGCCGCTTCCGCCAGAACCTGCTCGGCAAGCGCGTCGACTACTCCGGCCGCTCCGTGATCGTGGCCGGCCCGCAGCTCAAGCTCCACCAGTGCGGGCTGCCCAAGCTGATGGCGCTCGAGCTGTTCAAGCCGTTCATCATGAGCCGGCTCGTCGAGCGCAAGTCGGTGCAGAACATCAAGGCCGCGAAGAAGATGGTCGAGTCGATGGTCCCCGAGGTGTGGGACGTGCTCGAGGAGGTCATCGCGGAGCACCCGGTGCTGCTCAACCGCGCACCGACGCTGCACCGGCTCGGCATCCAGGCGTTCGAGCCCGTGCTGGTCGAGGGCAAGGCGATCCAGGTGCACCCCCTCGTCTGCTACGCGTTCAACGCCGACTTCGACGGCGACCAGATGGCCGTGCACGTGCCGCTCTCGGCGGAGGCGCAGGCCGAGGCCCGCATCCTCATGCTGTCCTCGAACAACATCCTCTCGCCCGCACACGGCCGGCCGCTCGCGACGCCGACGCAGGACATGGTGCTGGGCGCCTACTTCCTGACGTACTGCGAGCACGACCTGTCGGCGACGACGGCGGCGGACCTCGCCAAGAGCCTCAAGCGCAAGGGCCTCCCTCGCTTCCAGTCCGAGGAGGAGGTCGAGTTCGCGCTCGGGGCGAAGCAGGTCGGGTTGCAGCAGCCGATCGAGTTCCGCCGGAACGGGGAGCTGCGGCTGACGACGCCGGGGCGGGTCGTGTTCGAGTCGGAGGTCGCACGCTCGCTGGGCGAGACCGTCCGCGGAGAGGTGGCCGACCCCTTCGTCGTCGAGAAGGCGCTCACCAAGCGCGAGCTCGACCAGTCGATCGACTGGCTCGTCGGCGAGTACGGCGCCTACGCGGTCGCGTCGACGCTCGACACGATCAAGTCCCTCGCCTTCCGCTACGCGACGCGCGCCGGCGTCACGATCTCGAAGAACGACATCGTCGTGCCGGGGACGAAGGAAGAGATCCTCGCTGGCTATGAGGAGAAGGTCGCCAAGGTCGAGCGCGAGTACGAGCGCGGCCTGATGACCGAGGAGGAGCGCCGCGAGCGCATCGTGGCCATCTGGACCGAGGCCACCGAGGAGGTCGCGGAGGAGATGAAGAACATCCTCCACGAGACCAACCCCGTCTACATGATGGCCAACTCGGGGGCGCGCGGGTCGTTCAACCAGATCCGCCAGCTGGCCGGCATGCGCGGCCTCATGGCCAACCCGAAGGGCGAGATCATCGAGCGCCCGATCAAGGCCAACTTCATGGAGGGCCTGACCGTGCTCGAGTACTTCATCTCGACGCACGGCGCGCGCAAGGGCCTCGCGGACACGGCGCTCCGGACGGCGGACTCGGGCTACCTCACCCGCCGGCTCGTCGACGTGTCGCAGGACGTGATCATCCGGGACGAGGACTGCGGCACCGAGGAGCACATCACGGTGCCCGCCGTCGTCGACGGGCAGCTCAATCGCAGCGCCGCCGGCCGCATCCTGGCCGTCGACCTGCACAAGCCCCTGAAGGACGGCAAGCCCGGCAAGACGGTGCTCGGGCAGAAGGGCGAGACGGTCAACATGCGCCGGCTCCGCGAGATCCTCGACGAGCTCGAGGACGGCGACGGCTTCGACGTCCCGGTGCGGTCGGTGCTCAAGTGCCGCTCCGAGCACGGCGTGTGCCGTGCCTGCTACGGCACGTTCCTCGCGACGGGCGACATGTGCGAGATCGGCGACGCGGTCGGCATCATCGCCGCGCAGTCGATCGGCGAGCCGGGCACGCAGCTCACCATGCGGACCTTCCACACCGGCGGCGTCGCCGGCGCGGACATCACCCACGGCCTCCCGCGCGTCGTCGAGATCTTCGAGGCGCGCAACCCGAAGGGCGCGGCGCAGCTGGCCGACGTGCCGGGCAAGGTGGAGGTCGAGGACCTCGACCGCACGGTGAAGGTCACCGTCGTGCCCTCCGAGCTCGACGAGAGCGGCGAGCCGCTGCCGGCGAAGGAGTACTCCTTCCCGCGCCGCACCCGCCTCCTCGTCCGGACCGGCGACACCGTCATCGCGGGCGACCCACTCAACGAGGGCTCGCTCAACCCGGCCGACCTGCTGGCGCTGCATGCCAACGCCGGCCGCGGCTCCACGCCGACGGAGCAGTACCTCGTCGGCGAGGTGCAGAAGGTCTACAAGTCACAGGGCGTCGACATCCACGACAAGCACATCGAGCTGATCGTGCGCCAGATGCTCAAGAAGGTGCGCGTCGAGTCGGCCGGCGAGACGGAGCTCCTCCCCGGCCAGCTCGTCGACAAGTCCGTGCTGGAACGTGTCAACGTCGAGGCGAAGAAGGCGAAGAAGGAGCAGGCGACGTTCGAGCCGCTGATCCTCGGGATCACGAAGGCGTCGCTCGCCACGGAGTCCTTCCTCTCCGCGGCCTCGTTCCAGGAGACGACGAAGGTCCTCACGGACGCCGCCATCGAGGGCAAGGTGGACAAGCTGCACGGGCTCAAGGAGAACGTGATCATCGGCAAGCTGATCCCGGCCGCGACGGGGCTGAAGAAGTACCGCGGCATCGCCATCGAGCCGTCCGAGCCGCTGCCCGTGTCGATGTTCGGCGGCACCGAGGCGGAGCTGCTCGCCGCCCTGGAGGAGATCGGCGGCGACGGCGAGATCGATCTCTCGTCGCTCGGCCTCACCTTCGAGGACGACGGCGAGCCCGCCGCCGAGCCGGAGGCCGAGGACTAGGCAGGCGCGGCAGCCAGGGTGTCACCCCGTCCGGGGTGACACCCCCGGCTCCGTACATGCTGGCGCCGCCCGGCCGTCTTGCGCGGACGGCCGGGCAGCACGCCTGGTCAGGCCGCCGTGCCCTTGCCGTGCGCCTTCGCGCGGTAGAGCGCCGCGTCCGCCCGCTCGAAGAGCGACACCGCGTCGTCGTCGGGCTCGAGCTCCGCGATCCCGCCGGACAGGCACAGGTTGGGGGCGTGGTCGAGGGGCTCCCGGCGCAGGGTGGCCACGACGCGCGCGAAGAGGCCTTCCGCGTCGATCCGCGTCGACTCGGGGAGGATGACCGCGAACTCGTCGCCGCCGATACGGCAGGCCACGTCCGCCGAGCGGACTGCCTCGCGCAGGCGTGCGGCGGTCTCCGCCAGCACCGAGTCCCCGGCGAGGTGGCCGATGCGGTCGTTCACCTGCTTGAAGTCGTCCAGGTCGAGCACGATGAGCGTGAGGTCGCGCCCGTACCGGTGCGCCCGTGCCACCTCGTGCGACAGCGAGTCGTAGAAGGTCTGGCGGTTCGACAGGCCCGTGAGCCCGTCCTCGACGGCGAGCTGTCGGATCTCCCGGTAGCGGCGTGCGTTGTCGATGGCCGGGCCGGCCGCCTGCGCGACCGCCTCGAGCCGGCTGAGCGCATCCGGTGCGAGTGGCGGAGCCGGGTCGTGCGAGTAGACGGCCAGGAAGCCGATCTGCTCGCCGTCAGACTCGAGCGGCACGGCGACGCCGGAGCGCAGCGCGCCCGGCGGCTCGTCGTGCTCGGAGTAGCGGTACGTGAGCCCGACGGCGCGAACGCCGCGGCCGCCCGGCGGCCCGGCGATGACCTGGTCGGCGGCGTCGTCCTTCGGGATGCCGACGGCCGCGAGGGCCGAGGTCTCGCCGGCCACGCCGGTGACGCTGACGATCACCGCGTCCACGCCCGGGACCGAGCTGGCGGCCTCCGCCGTCCTCGCGAGCAGCTCGTCCAGGTCGAGCGAGTACCCGAGCTCGCCGAGCGCGCGGGCGCGCAGGCTGTCCGCCTGCACCCGGGCGAGCGCACCGGCGAGCTCCGTCGCGAGCGCGTCCATCCGGCCGCCCAGCTCGCCGAGCGCGTCGGCGATGCGCCCCTCCGAGCCGGAGCGGCCGCGCCGGCTCGCCGTCACCACGAGCGTGACGAGAACGAGTGCGGCGACGGCCGCGGTTGAAGCGATGACCGCAGTCGTCAAAGTCGACCCAAACCCCCTGCGACCCACTGTAATCGGCTGCCGCCCGCGCGCCAGTGGCCGCGTCCGTCGCCGCGGAGAGCGGTTGCGCCGACGAGGTAGAGGTTCGCCGTGAAGTCCGTGGCGTCCGGCCGCGAAGCGGACGGCTTCAGGGGTGTGCGCGTCCGGGATCCGCGCGAGCGGATTCCGGGCTGCGCCGGCGACGAGAGGCTTGCTGTGAAAGCCGTGGCGCCCGGCCGCGAAGCGGACGGCTTCAGGGGTGTGCGCGTCCGGGATCCGCGCGAGCGGATTCCGGGCTGCGCCGGCTAGTAGTCGTGAGCCGGGCTCGTGACCACGGAGCCGCCCCCCGCGGCACGCGCGCGGCCGAGCGCGGCGTCGGCGCGCCCGATGAGGCCGGCGGCGTCGTCGTCGGCGAGGAGCTCGGAGACGCCGCCGGAGATCGAGCTCATGTCGGCCTCCGGCGTGGGCAGCTCGGAGAGGGCGGAGCGCGCACGCTCGAACAGGCGCTGCCCGTCGACCACGGCTCCGCGCGGCAGCAGTACGGCGAAGCGGCCGCCGCCGAGCTCGCAGACGAGGTCACTGCGTCCGGCAACCTCGCGCAGGTAGGTGCCGGCGCGGGCGAGCGCCTCGTCGGCCGCGTCGTGACCGATGCGGGCGTTGAGCGCTCCGAGCCGGTCGACGTCGAGCATCAGCAGCGCCACCGCGTAGCCGTCCCGGTGCGCTGCGGCAATCTCCTGCTCGACCAGCGCATGGAAGGACCGGCGGTCCCACTCGTCCGCCGCAGGAGGGGCCGAGTCGTCCTGCGGCGTGGACAGCGTGCTCTCGAGCTGCGGCCGCGCGCCGACGACGACACGCTCGAGCTCGTTGATGTCGGCCTCGCTGAAGCGACGGGCGGGTGAGCGCGTGAGCACGGCGAGCATGCCCGGTCGCCGCGGGGAGTCGAGGAGCGGGACGACCAGCCCTGCCCGGATCGGCTCTCGCGACGGCGTGGTGTCACCCTCCGCCGTGAACGAGACCTGGACGGCGCGGGCGCCGCGGTAGTCCGGGAGCCCCATGCGCTCCACCTGCGCCGCTTCGGCGCGAGACAGCCCCACGGTGACCAGCACGGGGGCGTCCTCACGGTCGCCGACCGCCGCGACGGCGGCGTGCGCCCGCGTCCGGTCACGGGCCAGCTCGAGGGTGCGCAGGACGATGCCGTCGCCGTCCTCGGCATCGTCTTGCGGTTGCGGTGTCGGCGGCGCGGGGGGCGCGGGCGCAGGCAGCCCGTCGTCGACGGCCGTGTGGCGCGTGCGTGCGAGGGTCTCGTCGAGCGTCTGTGCGAGCTCCGCGAGACGGTGGTCGTACCGTCGCACTGCGGCCGCCATCTCCCGCCGCCGGCGGCGTCGACGCAGCAGCGAGCCCGCGATCACGCCGATCGCGACAAGGCCGAGCGCGGCCGGCCCGGCATAGATCTCGAACGCCACCTTCCCCTTGGCTCCCCCTGGCTAGGGCCGGATCCTAAAGGCTGCGGCCGCGCGGCGCACGAGCGGGCGCGGCACGCGCGTGGCGAGCTCGCTCAGCCCTCGACGTCGTGAGCGATGTCCGCGCGGTCCTTGCCCTGCCCCTTGGCGCGGTAGAGGGCGCCGTCGGCGCGCTCGAACAGGCTCCCGGCGCTGTCGCCGTGCTGAAGCTCCGCGATCCCGGCCGACAGCCGCAGCCGCTGGCCTTCCGGGCCGAGCGAGGTCCCGCGCAGGGAGTTGTGCACGCGTCGGTAGAGCTGCTCCGCGTCCTGCGCGCTCGACTCGGGGAGGATGACGGCGAACTCGTCGCCGCCGATCCGGCACGCGACGTCGACCGAGCGCACCGCCTCGCGCAGGCGGTCGGCCGCCTGGGTCAGCACGCGGTCGCCGGCGAGGTGCCCGAGCTCGTCGTTGATCGTCTTGAAGTTGTCGAGGTCGAAGACGACGATGGCGAGGTTGCGCTCGTAGCGCTGCGCGCGGGTCACCTCACGCCGCAGCGTGTCGTGGAAGAACCGCTGGTTGTAGAGGCCCGTGAGCGCATCCGTCTCCGCCATCTTCCGCGCCTCGCCGTAGCGGCGTGCGTTCTCGAGCGCCGGGACGCAGCTCTCGGCGAGGTTCTCCGCCGCCTCCACGTGCTCCGGCGCGGGCTCGTAGTCCGTCCGGCGCCAGAAGAGGGACAGCGTCCCGATGGGGTGCAGCTCCCGACCGATCAGCGGGATGAAGACGCCGCCGCGGATGACGTCGGCGGAGCCTCCCTCGGGCCCGTAGCGGTAGCTCACCGTCACGGTCCCCGCGGGGTTTCCCGCGCCCGAGGTCGGCGGGTTCGCCGCCTCGTGGACGGTCATGCCGCGCGTCATCACCGTCGGCGAACCGCTCTGGCCCTCGACCGAGACGAGCGCTGCGTCGAACGCCGCGATCTCCATCGCAGCGTCGAGGATCCTGTCGATGAGCTCTTCCAGGTCGATCGAGCCGCCGAGCTCCCCGAACAGCCGGCTGCGGCGCGTCTCGCGCTCCGAGCGGGCGAGTGCGTCGGACAGGTCGCTGGCGAGCGAGTCCATGCGCAGCCGCATCTCGTCCACCGCCTGCGCCAGCTGGTCCCGGGGCACGCGCGCCTCCCGGCGCCGCGCGGCGACCACCAGCAGCAAGAGCGCCGTGAACGCAATCGCGGAAGCCGCGATGACCGCAGATGTCGCTACCCCTGTCACCCGCTCCCTCCCAGGAACCTGGATCACTGTACCCCGGAAGGGGGACGGCGACCATCGCCCGGACGGGGTGGGACTACCCCTTTCAGGGAGCCGTGCGGCGTGCCGCTGCCGGCACGACGACGGCCGTTCCCTTGCCTTCCTCCTTTGCCCGCAGCAGCGCGCCGTGCGCGCGCACGAAGACCTCGACCGCGTCGTCGCTCGCGTCGAGCTCGGTGACGCCGGCCGAGACGCCGACTCCGTCGTCGCGCGCGGGCGGCGTCTGCGCGAGCGAGGCCTGAACGCCTGCGTAGGCGCTCTCGGCGTCGACGACCGTCGCCCGGGGGAGGATGACGGCGAACTCGTCGGTCCCGATCCGGCACCCCGCGCCGTCGCGCTCGTCGGCGGCGCGGCGGACGCGGTGCCCGATCTCGGCCATCGCCGAGTCCGCCGCGACGAGGCCGAGCCGGTCGTTGACGGCGCGAAAGTCGTCCACGTCGAGGACGAGGAGCGAGAGCGGCTCGTCGCTTCTGTGTGCCTGCGCGACCTCCCGCGCGAGCGTCTCGTGGAAGACGCGGCGGCCGCCGAGACCCGTGAGCGAGTCCACCAGCCCTGCTCCGGCCCGCTCCTCGTTCCGCGACCGCGCGAGCGCGGGTGCCACGACCCCGGCCAGCAGCCGGAGCGCCTCGATCGCGTCGTCGCCGGGCAGCTCGCCGCCGACCCCGAAGACCGCGACGAACGCCTGGCCGCCGGCCGCCTCGAGCGGCACGGCCGCGCCGGAGCGCAAGCGGATCGGGACGTCCGCCTCGGAGGCGTACGACAGGGTGAACGCCACCGGGCGAGGCCCGTCGGGAGGCCACACGACGACTCCCGAGAGGTCCCGCGCCGCGCCGACCCCGTAGGTCGCCACCAGCGGCGCGCCCGCATCGCCGTCCGGGACCTGCACGACGCTCGCGCTCGCCTCCGCCAGGCCGGCAGCGGTCTCGGCGGTCCAGCGCAGGAGCTCCCGCAGGCCGCCGGCCGCAACGACCTCGTCGAGGGACTGCTCGAGCGTCCTGCGGCGCTCGAGGCGCGCCTGCGCCTCGGCGAGGCGCGCCCCGATCTCGCGCAGGGGCGAGACGACCTCGCCGAGCGCCAGCTGCAGCCGGGTCTCCGCACGCCTGGAGCGGCGGGCAGAGATCAGCTCGAAGGCGAGCGCAGCGAGGGCCGCTGCCGCGGCCGCGGCCAATGCGATGCCCGCAGTCCACATCCCCGCCGTCCCGCGCCTACTCTATTTCTTTGGCGCAAGCCCGGAATCCGCGGGAGCGGATTCCGGGCGCGCGAACACCCCTGAAGGCGTCCGCTGCGCGGCCGCGTCGCGGTCTCGGCCTTCCGGCGCCGTGCTTGTCCGCGGAATCCGCGGGAGCGGATTCCGGGCGCGCCAAGATCCCTGCGGCCACGGTTGCCGCCCCTGGCCGCCGTTCGCTATGCTTTCCCCTCGGTTGGCGGGGGCATCCGCTCCCGCCGCCTTTCTGTGTGAGCAATCCCTCGACCCCACCGTAGGAGCAGCGTGCCCACTGTCAACCAGCTCGTCCGCAAGGGGCGGAAGGTCAAGCCAGAGAAGACGAAGACCCCGGCGCTCCGGGGCGCGCCGCAGAAGCGCGGCGTGTGCACGCGCGTCTACACGACGACTCCCAAGAAGCCGAACTCGGCGCTGCGCAAGGTCGCGCGCGTGCGGCTCACGAACCAGATGGAGGTCGGCGCCTACATCCCGGGGGAGGGCCACAACCTCCAGGAGCACTCCGTGGTGCTCATCCGTGGCGGGCGCGTGAAGGACCTGCCGGGCTTCCGCTACAAGGTCATCCGCGGCGGCCTCGACACTTCCGGCGTCTCGGACAGACGCCAGGGTCGGTCGAAGTACGGCGCGAAGCGAGGGTAAGGGCATATGCCGCGCCGCGCCGAGATCCAGCCCCGCCAGCCTGCTCCCGATGCCGTCCACGGCTCCCTGCTCGTGGCGCAGCTCGTCAACCGCGTGATGGTCGACGGCAAGAAGTCGGTCGCGGAGAAGACCGTCTACGACGCGCTCGCGATCGTGGCCGAGAAGTCCGGCAAGCCTGCCGTCGAGGCGCTCGAGGCCGCCGTCAAGTCGGTCACCCCGGTGCTCGAGGTGCGCTCGCGCCGTGTCGGCGGCGCCAACTACCAGGTGCCCGTCGAGGTGGCCCCGCGCCGGGCGCGCACGCTCGCCGTGCGGTGGCTCGTCACGTATGCGCGCGAGCGGCGCGAGAAGGGCATGCCCGCGAAGCTGGCCGGCGAGCTCCTCGACGCGATCGGCCAGCAGGGCGGCGCATTCAAGAAGAAGGACGACATGTACCGCATGGCCCAGGCGAACAAGGCGTTCGCCCATTACCGCTGGTGAGCACCACGGAGACACGCATCGCGCTCGACCGGGTCCGCAACATCGGGATCATGGCCCACATCGACGCGGGCAAGACCACGACGACGGAGCGCATCCTCTACTACACCGGCCGCACCCTCAAGCTGGGTGAGGTCCACGAGGGCGCCGCGACGATGGACTGGATGGCGCAAGAGCAGGAGCGCGGCATCACCATCACGTCGGCTGCGACGACGGCGTTCTGGCGCGATCATCGCATCAACATTATCGATACGCCCGGGCACGTGGACTTTACCGTGGAGGTGGAGCGCAGCCTGCGCGTGCTCGACGGCGCGATCGCCGTGTTCGACTCGGTGGCGGGGGTGCAGCCGCAGTCGGAGACGGTCTGGCGCCAGGCGGACCGCTACGGCGTGCCGCGCATCGCCTTCATCAACAAGATGGACCGCACGGGCGCGAACTTCTTCGCCGCGGTGCAGTCGATGCGCGAGCGCCTGGGCGCGAATCCGGTGCCCGTGCAGCTCCCGATCGGGCAGGAGGAGCACCACGTCGGCGTCGTCGACCTCGTCGAGATGAAGGCGATCGTCTACGAGGACGAGCTCGGCCAGAAGTACTCCGTCGAGGACGTGCCGGCGGAGCTCACCGAGCAGGCGGAGGAGTACCACCACTTGCTCATCGACGCGATCGCCGAGTTCGACGACGAGCTCACCGAGACCTACCTCGAGGACGAGAAGGCCGTCACGCCCGAGCAGATCCGGCGCGCCCTGCGGGCCGGCACGCTCGCCGACGCGATCACGCCCGTGCTGCTCGGCTCGGCGTTCAAGAACAAGGGCATCCAGCCGCTCCTCGACGCCGTCGTCGACTATCTTCCGAGCCCGCTCGACGTCCCCGCCGTGCAGGGTGTCGACCCCAAGACCGCCGACGAGATCACGCGTCCGCCGTCCGAGGATGCGCCGTTCTCCGCCCTCGTCTTCAAGGTCATGTCCGATCCGTATGTCGGCAAGCTGACGTACTTCCGCGTCTACTCGGGGCAGGTCAAGACGGGTGGACGGGTGCTGAACACGACCAACGGCAAGACCGAGCGGATCGGCCGGATCCTCCAGATGCACGCCAACCACCGCGAGGAGCGCGAGGAGATCGGCGCGGGCGAGATCGCGGCCGCAGTGGGTCTCAAGCAGTCGACCACGGGCGACACGCTGGCGGAGGACTCGGCGCCCATCGTGCTCGAGTCGATGACGTTCCCGGACCCGGTCATCTCGGTCGCCATCGAGCCGAAGACGAAGGGCGACCAGGACAAGCTCTCACAGGGCCTGCAGCGCCTCGCCGAGGAGGACCCGACGTTCCGCGTCACCTCCGACGAGGAGACGGGGCAGACGCTGATCGCCGGCATGGGCGAGCTCCACCTGGAGATCATCGTCGACCGGCTGCTGCGCGAGTTCAGGGTCGACGCCAACGTCGGCCGGCCGCAGGTTGCCTACCGGGAGACGGCCTCGCAGGGCGTCGACCGCGTGCAGGGCAAGTTCGTGCGCCAGACCGGCGGGTCGGGGCAGTACGGCGACGTGGTCATCAACCTCGCCCCGCAGAAGCCGGGTGAGGGATACGAGTTCGAGGACAAGATCGTCGGCGGCAAGATCCCGAGGGAGTACATCCCGGCCGTCGACGCAGGCATCCGGGAGGCGCTCGGCGCGGGCGTCCTCGCCGGCTATCCCGTCGTCGACGTGAAGGTCGAGCTCGTGGAGGGCTCGTACCACGAGGTCGACTCCAGCGAGCGGGCCTTCAAGATCGCCGGCTCGATGGCCTTCAAGGAGGCGATGAGGCGCGCCAAGCCGAAGCTGCTCGAGCCCGTGATGGCGGTCGAGGTCGTCACGCCCGAGGACTACCTCGGGGACGTGATGGGCAACCTCAACAGCCGGCGCGGGCGCGTCGAGCACCTCGAGCCGATCGGCAACTCGCAGTCCATCAAGGCGAGCGTGCCGCTCTCGGAGATGTTCGGGTATGCGACCGACCTGCGCTCCATGACGCAGGGTCGCGCCACGTTCACGATGCAGTTCGACCGCTACGAGGACGTCCCGCAGTCGATTGCAGCAGAGATCGTCGACACGCAGACGGGATCGTAGGAACCAGGTTCACGCGGGTTAAGGAGACCGGAGGAGGCAATGGCCAAGCAGAAGTTCGAGCGGACGAAGCCGCACGTCAACGTCGGCACGATCGGTCACATCGACCACGGCAAGACGACGCTGACCGCAGCCATCTCGAAGGTGTTGTCCGAGCAGGGCGTCAACCAGAGCGCGGTGCGCGACTTCGACTCGATCGACAACGCCCCCGAGGAGCGCCAGCGCGGCATCACGATCAACACGGCGCACGTCGAGTACGAGACGGTGAACCGTCACTACGCGCACGTCGACTGCCCGGGGCACGCCGACTACATCAAGAACATGATCACGGGCGCCGCCCAGATGGACGGCGCGATCCTCGTCGTCTCGGCGGCCGACGGCCCCATGCCGCAGACGCGCGAGCACATCCTCCTCGCTCGCCAGGTCGAGGTGCCGGCGATCGTGGTGGCGCTGAACAAGGCCGACATGGTCGACGACCCCGAGCTGATCGAGCTCGTCGAGCTCGAGGTGCGCGAGCTCCTCTCGAAGTACGAATTCCCGGGCGACGACGTCCCGATCATCCAGGTGTCCGCGCTGAAGGCGCTCGAGGGCGACCCGGAGTGGACGGCCAAGATCCTCGAGCTCATGGAGGCCGTCGACACGTACATCCCCGAGCCGCAGCGGGACGTCGACAAGCCGTTCCTGATGCCGATCGAGGACGTGTTCACGATCACGGGCCGCGGCACGGTCGTCACCGGCCGCATCGAGCAGGGCAAGGTCGAGGTCGGGAACGAGATCGAGATCGTGGGCATCCACGAGAAGACAGAGAAGACGGTCGTCACCGGTCTCGAGATGTTCCAGAAGACGCTCGACTACGCGCAGGCGGGCGACAACGCCGGCGCGCTGCTCCGCGGTGTCAAGCGCGAGGAGGTCGAGCGCGGGCAGGTGCTCGCCAAGCCGGGCTCCATCACGCCGCACACCCACTTCAAGGCCGAGGTCTACGTGCTCTCGCGCGAGGAGGGTGGGCGCCACACGCCGTTCTTCAACGGCTACCGGCCCCAGTTCTACTTCCGCACCACGGACGTGACCGGCGCCATCAAGCTGCCCGAGGGGCAGGAGATGGTCATGCCGGGCGACAACACGAACATGGAGATCGACCTCGGCCAGCCGATCGCCATGGACCAGGGCCTGCGGTTCGCCATCCGCGAGGGTGGACGCACCGTCGGCGCCGGCGTCGTCACGGAGATCGTCAAGTAGGGGCGGGATAGATCCCGCCCCTACCGATCGAGGCCAAGAGAAGAGACCACATGGCACAGCAGAAGATCCGGATTCGGCTCAAGGGCTACGACCACCAGCAGGTCGACCGCTCCGCGTCGCAGATCGTCGAGACGGCGCAACGCACCGGTGCGACGATCACCGGCCCCGTGCCCCTGCCCACCGAGAAGAACGTCTACTGCGTGATCCGCAGCCCCTTCAAGGACAAGGACTCGCGCGAGCACTTCGAGGTGCGCACGCACAAGCGGTTGATCGACATCCACAGCCCGACGCCGAAGACGGTCGACTCGCTGATGCGGCTCGACCTGCCGGCAGGCGTCGACATCGAGATCAAGCTCTGATGAAGGGTCTGATCGGCCGCAAGCTCGGGATGACGCAGGTCTTCGACCCGGAGACCGGCGACGTCGCCGCGGTCACCGTCATCGAGGCGGGCCCGTGCCCGGTCGTCCAGGTCAAGACGGTGTCGAGCGACGGCTACGACGCCGTCCAGCTCGCCTTCGGCGAGGCGCTCGACCGCAAGCTCACCCGCGGCGAGCTCGGGCATCTCAGGAAGGCGGGGGTCGGGGCGCACCGGCACCTGGTCGAGTTCCGCGGCGCGAGCGAGCTGCAGGTCGGCGAGCGCGTCACGGTCGAGGCGTTCCAGGCCGGGGACCGCGTCAAGGTGGCGGGCATCTCGATCGGCAAGGGCTTCCAGGGCACGGTCAAGCGGCACGGGTTCAGTCGCGGCCCCGTATCACACGGCTCGCACAACGTCCGCAAGCCGGGCTCCATCGGCGCGTCGGCAACGCCGTCCCGGGTGCACAAGGGCGTTCGCATGGCGGGCCACATGGGCTCCCAACGCGTCACCCAGCTCGGGCTCGTCGTCCACGACGTCGACGCCGAGCAGAACCTGCTGCTCGTGCGAGGCTCGGTGCCCGGCCCTCGGAACGGCATCGTCGAGGTGACGGGAGTGGAGGCCTAGATGGCCGTCACGGCACCTGTCCTCGGCGGCTCGAAGGGCCAGAACGTCACGCTCGGCGAGGAGGTCTTCGGCGCCGAGCTGCGTCCGCACCTGGTGCACGAGACGGTGCGGGCCGAGCTCAACGCCGCCCGCGCCGGCACCCGCGGCGCCAAGAGCCGCGGGCTCGTCGCGGGTGGACGCTCGAAGCCGTGGCGCCAGAAAGGCACCGGGCGGGCCCGGCAGGGAACGATCCGTGCGCCGCAGTTCGCGGGGGGAGGCGTGGCCTTCCCGCCGACGATGCGCAGCTTCGAGGTGAAGGTGAACCGCAAGGCGCGGCGTGCCGCGCTGCGCGGTGCGCTGTCCCACCATGCCGCGAACGGCACGCTCGCGCTCGTCAGCGGCGAGCAGTTCGACGTGCCCTCGACGAAGCAGGCGGCGGAGCTGCTCTCGTCCTGGTCGCAGCAGCTGCCGGTGCTCGTCGTCGCGCACGAGGACGAGGAGTCGCTCGTGAAGTCCTTCCGGAACCTCGAGCGCGTGCTCGTCACGGTGCCGTCCGAGCTCGACGTCGCGGCGCTCGTCTGGGCGCGCGGGGTGCTCGTGAGCCAGGCGGCGCTGCCGCTCGTGGAGGCGCGCGCCGGAAAGACCGAGGAGGCGTCGTGAGCCACGCTGCGACCGGCCGCGAAGCGGCCGCTTCAGGGGTTTGCCGCCGCAGGCGGATCTCCGCGGCGGGAATCCGCTCCTGCGGATTGCCGCCTTGCGGAAAGGAGGCCTCTTCATGAGCCTGCATCCGTCCCAGATCCTGCTGGCGCCCGTCGTCTCGGAGAAGAGCTACGGGTCGATCGCCGACAGGCGCTACACGTTCCGCGTCCATCAGGACGCGCACAAGACGCAGGTGCGCCAGGCGGTCGAGGAGCTCTTCGGCGTCAGCGTCGAGCGCGTGAACATCATCAAGGTGCAGCCGAAGCCGAAGCGCCGAGGCCTTCATCGCGGCGTGCGGCCCGGCTGGAAGAAGGCCGTGGTGCAGCTCCGCGAGGGCGAGACGATCCAGATCTTCGAAGGGGCACAGGTCTAGGCCGTGGCCGTTCGCAAGTTCAAGCCGACGAGCGCCGGGCGCCGGGGCATGACCATCTCCGGCTTCGACGAGGTGACGCGCGCCGAGCCCGAGAAGTCGCTGCTCGAGCCGCTCGCGAAGAAGGGCGGCCGGAACAACCGCGGCCGCATCACCACTCGGCACCGCGGCGGCGGCCACAAGCGCCGCTACCGCGTGATCGACTTCAAGCGCACGAAGGACGGCGTCCCCGCGAAGGTCGCGGCCGTCGAGTACGACCCCAACCGCTCGGCGCGGATCGCGCTCCTCCACTACGCGGACGGCGCGAAGGCCTACATCCTCGCCCCGGCCGGCCTGCGGGTCGGTCACACGGTCGAGTCGGGACGCGGCGCCGACATCAAGCCGGGCAACGCGCTGCCGCTCGAGGTCATCCCGACGGGCACGATCGTGCACGCGGTCGAGCTGCGCCCCGGCCAGGGCGCCAAGATGGCGCGCTCCGCGGGGTCCGGCGTGCAGCTCGTCGCCAAGGACGGCCCGCACGCCGTGCTGCGCCTCCCCTCCGGCGAGATGCGGCGCATCCCGCTCACCTGCCGTGCGACGGTGGGGCAGGTCGGGAACTCCGATCACGCCAACGAGCAGAGCGGGAAGGCGGGCCGGAGCCGCTGGCTCGGCAAGCGTCCGAGCGTGCGTGGCACGGCGATGAACCCTGTCGACCACCCGCACGGCGGCGGCGAGGGGAAGTCGAAGGGCCACCATCCGGTCACGCCCTGGGGCGTGCCGACGCTGGGCAAGCGCACGCGCCGCAAGCACAAGGAGTCCGACAAGCTGATCGTCCGCGGCCGGCGCCGCGGCAAGGAGAGGCGTTGAGCAGATCTTCCAAGAAGGGGCCGTTCGTGCAGGAGCGGCTGCTGACCCGTATCGAGGAGATGAACTCCTCCGGCAAGAAGCATCCCGTGAAGACGTGGTCGCGCGCGTCCACGATCTTCCCCGAGATGGTGGGGCACACCATCGCTGTCTACAACGGCAAGCAGCACGTGCCCGTGTTCATCAGCGAGCAGATGGTCGGGCACAAGCTCGGCGAGTTCGCGCCGACGCGCATGTACCGCGGCCATCAGGGCGACAAGCAGACGCAGGTGAAGAAGCGGTGACGACGACGGACGGCAGGGTGCAGGTTCGGGCCCAGGCGAAATGGGTGCGCATGTCGGCGCGCAAGGCGCGTGTCGTGCTCGAGCACGTGCGCGGGCGCACCGTGCCCGAGGCGCGCACCGTGCTCGCCTTCACCCCGCGCGCTGCCGCCCGAGAGATCGATCGTGTGCTGCGCTCGGCGGTCGCGAACGCCGAGTCCGCGCACGCGCTCGACGGCGACGACCTCGTCGTCGTGGCCGCGTACGCGGACGAAGGCCCGACCTTGAAGCGCTGGCGCGCGCGGGCCCGCGGCCGCGTCAATCGCATCCGCAAGCGGACGTGCCACATCACGATCGTCGTGGCCGAGAACCCGAAGGCGACCCACGAGCGCCCCAAGCGCGCACGCAAGCCCGCCGCCGAGGCAGCTCCTGCGGGCCCGAAGGCGGAGGTGTCCACCCCCGCCGGGGACGACACCGCAGGCGAGGCGGAGACCAAGCCACGCCGGCGAGCGCCGGCGAAGAAGAAGGAGGCCGTGGCGTAATGGGCCAGAAAGTGCATCCCGGCGGTCTGCGCGTCGGCGTCATCCACGACTGGAAGTCCAACTGGTGGACCGGCAAGAAGGAGATCGCGGACTACGTCCTCGAGGACATCCGCATCCGCGACCACATCAACGGCAAGCTCGCGCACGCCGGGCTGTCCGACATCCTGATCCGCAAGGACAAGCAGCGGATCACGGTCGACATCTACACGGCGCGGCCGGGCATCGTGATCGGGAAGTCCGGTGTCGAGGTGGACGCGCTCCGCAAGGAGCTCCACGGCATCACCGGCAAGAGCGTCCACATCAACATCAACGAGATCAAGCGGCCCGAGCTGGACGCGCAGCTCGTGGCCCAGTCGGTCGCCGAGCAGCTGCAGAACCGCGTTGCCTTCCGGCGGGCGATGAAGCGCAGCCTCGCCTCGGCGATGCGCTCCGGCGCGCAGGGGATCAAGATCCAGTGCGGCGGCCGCCTGGGCGGCGGCGAGATGAGCCGCTCGGAGCGCTACACCGAGGGCCGCGTCCCCCTGCACACGATCCGCGCCGACATCGACTACGGCTTCGCCGAGGCGAAGACGACCTACGGCCGCATCGGCGTCAAGGTGTGGATCAACAAGGGCGAGATCATGCCGGAGGGCTACGACGGCGGGCTCGGCCGCGAGCGCATCACCGAGGGCGACAGCTCCCGCCGCCGCCGCGGCGCCGTGACGGAGGGCCTCGGTGCCTCCCGCGAGGGCGGCCGCGGGCGCGGCCAGGATCGCGAGGGCCTCGGTCTCGTCCAGCGCCGCCGCCGCCCCGGACAGGGCCGCGGCGGGCGTCCGGGCCAGCGCGGACGCGGCCCCGGCCGCGACGAGCGCGCCGCGCGCGACACGGCCGCCCAGCCGCAGACGGACGCCGTGACGCCGGAGACGGCGGCTCCCGAGACCGCCTCTGCGGAGACGGCCGCGCCCGAGAGCGCTGCGCCCGAGAGCACGACGCCCGAGAGCACGATGCCCGAGAGCACGATGCCCGAGAGCGCTGCGCCCGAGAGCGCGGCGCCCGAGAGCGGCGCAGGCGAGGAGCGCGACTGATGCTGCTGCCGCGCAAGCCGAAGCACCGCAAGACGTTCCGTGGACGCCGCGCCGGCACGGCGAAGGGCCAGACGGCGGTCCAGTTCGGCGACTACGGGATCAAGTCGCTCGAGGCGGGGTGGGTCACGAACCGGCAGATCGAGGCCGCCCGCATCGCCATGACGCGCAAGATCCGTCGTGGCGGCAAGGTCTGGATCAACCTCTTCCCGGACAAGCCGTACACGAAGAAGCCCGCCGAGACGCGCATGGGCTCGGGGAAGGGCTCGCCCGAGGGCTGGGTGGCCGTCGTGAAGCCGGGTCGCGTGATGTTCGAGCTCGCCGGCGTGTCGGAGCCCCTGGCCAAGGAGGCGCTGCGCCTCGCGAGCCAGAAGCTGCCCGTCAAGACGAAGTTCGTGAGGCGGGAGGCCGATCTCTTTGAGAACTAGAGAGCTGCGCGAGCTTACGGACGAGGGACTGGCCGAGAAGCTCGCCGAGGTCCGTCGCGAGCTGTTCAACCTCCGCTTCCAGTCGGCGACCGGCGCGCTCGAGAACGGCGCGCGCCTGCGGCTCGCGAAGCGCGAGATCGCGCGCATCCTCACGATTCAGAACGAGCGAGCACGGCTGGAGAAGGTGTGACATGGCGAAGAAGGACGACGTGAGCGACGAGAACGAGAAGATCGAGGCCGAGGAGAGCCCGGGCGAGGACGCCGAGCCCGCGCAGGAGGCGGACGCGGCGGAGGCGGACGCGGCCGAGGCGGCCGTCGAGGCCGCGCAGGAGGCCGAGGAGCCCGTCGAGACGCTCGTGCCTGCGGTGGAGGCAGAAGGCGACGAGCCGGCTGCCGACGCGGCGGGCGGAGAAGAGCCTGCCGGGGAGCTCGCCGAGCCTGCCGAGGAGCCCGTCGAGCCGGCCGAGGAGGTCGCAGAGCCGGCTGCCGAGGCATCTGCCGAGGCACCTGCCGAGGACACGGCGCCGGACGCCTCACCTGCCCCCGGAGCCGACACCGCCGTCGAGCCGAAGCGGAAGCGCAAGCGCCTGCCGCGCCGCCTGCGGCCGCAGACCACCCGGCCGAAGCGCGCGCAGGGCGGCGCTCGCAAGCCCATCGTCCGTCTGGAAGCGCCGCAGCACGAGCGCGGCCGCCGGCAGGAGCGCCAGGGCACCGTGGTCTCGGACGCGATGGACAAGACGATCGTGGTCAAGGTCGACGTGATCAAGGCGCACCCGAGGTACCGCAAGGTCGTGAAGCGCAGCGTCAAGTTTCACGCGCACGACGAGCGCAACGAGGCGAAGGTGGGCGACGTCGTCCGCATCGTCGAGACGCGCCCCCTCTCGGCGTCGAAGCGCTGGCGCCTGGTCGAGATCGTGGAGACGGCGAAGTAGTGATCCAGCAGGAATCGAGACTCAAGGTCGCCGACAACACGGGTGCGCGGGAGCTGCTCTGCATCCGTGTCGTGGGCGGCTCGCACCGCCGCTACGCGCGTGTCGGCGACGTCATCGTTGCTACCGTGAAGGCCGCGACACCACAGGGCACGGTCAAGAAGGGCGAGGTCGTCAAGGCGGTCGTCGTTCGGACGAAGAAGCCCTACGGACGCAACGACGGGACGCTGATCGGCTTCGACGAGAACGCGGCCGTCATCATCGACAACCAGCTCAACCCGCGCGGCACGCGCATCTTCGGGCCGGTCGCCCGCGAGCTCCGCGAGAAGAACTTCATGAAGATCGTCAGCCTCGCACCAGAGGTGCTGTGACCACATGGCAGGCAAGTTGAGAGTCAAGAAGGGGGACCTCGTCCAGGTCCTCGCGGGCAAGGACCGCGGCAAGCAAGGCCGCGTCATCGAGGCACGTCCCGGCGCTCGCAGCGTGATCGTCGAGAACCTCAACCTCGCGCGCCGGCATACGAAGCCGCGTCCCATCCGCGACTCCTCGCGCATGGGCGGCCCGCAGATCATCCCCGGCGGCATCATCGAGAAGCCGACCCCGCTCGACGTCTCCAACGTGATGGTCGTGTGCCCGACCTGCAACCAGGCGACCCGGGTCGCCGTCGTCGTGAAGGAGATCAAGGGCGAGACGGTGCGCGTGCGCCTGTGCAAGCGGTCCGGTTGCGGCCAGGAGCTCGATCGCTGATGGCCGCGACGGAGACGTACGTGGCGCGGCTCAAGCAGCGCTACGAGGCAGAGGTGCGGACAGCGCTCAAGGACGAGCTCGGCCTCGACTCGATCATGCAGGTGCCCCGCGTCGCGAAGATCACGCTCAACATGGGCGTCGGCGAGGCGAAGACCGACGCCAAGGCGCTCGACGCCGCGATCGACGAGCTGACGCTGATCGCCGGCCAGCGCGCGCAGGTGCGCCGCGCCCGCAAGTCGATCGCGAGCTTCAAGCTGCGCGAGGGCATGGCCGTGGGCGCCCGGGTGACGCTGCGCGGCACGCGCATGTACGAGTTCCTCGACCGCCTGGTCTCGATCGCGCTGCCGCGCATCCGCGACTTCCGCGGGCTCGATCCGGGCTCGTTCGACGGTCGCGGGAACTACTCGCTCGGGATCAGGGAGCAAATCATCTTCCCCGAGATCGACTACGACAGCGTCCCCGCGGTCCGCGGGCTGGACGTCGCCATCACCACCACGGCGGAGAGCGACGAGCACGCGGAGGCGCTGCTCCAGGCGCTCGGGCTGCCGTTCGCGACCGAGAGAAGGGAACAGGGGTAACGCCATGGCCAAGAAGTCGCTGATCGCCAAGCAGAAGCGCACGCCGAAGCACGCGGTGAGTGCGTACACCCGCTGCAACAGGTGCGGGCGTCCGCGCGCGGTCTTCCGCAAGTACCGGCTCTGCCGCATCTGCCTCCGCGAGCTGGCGCACGAGGGCGCGATCCCGGGAATGACGAAGTCGAGCTGGTAGGAGACCGAGATGCTCACCGACCCCATCGCCGACATGCTGACCCGGATCCGGAACGCCAACCGGGCGCTCCACGACACGGCCTCCATGCCGAGCTCCGGCATGAAGGAGCAGATCGCGAAGCTGCTCAGGGACGAGGGCTACATCAAGGGCTATCGCGTGATCGCCAGCGCGAACGAGAAAGGCGAGCAGACCCCCTTCGACACGCTGCTCATCGAGCTCAAGTACGGCAAGAGCCGCGAGCGCGTGATCACCGACCTCAAGCGCGTCTCGAAGCCCGGTCGCCGCGTGTACGCGAAGAAGGACCGCCTCCCTCGCGTCCTCGGCGGCCTCGGGACGTCAATCCTGTCCACGTCGACCGGTGTGATCACCGGCCGCCAGGCCGCTGAGCGCGGCGTCGGCGGCGAGGTGATTGCCTTTGTCTGGTGACCCAGACAAAGGCTAAGAGAGAGCAAGCGATGGACGAATCCAGATCCTGCTGCCCGAACCGTCTCGGCGCCGAAGGTGGTGAGACGGCATGAGCCGCATCGGCAGACGACCCATCGAGATCCCGTCCGGCGTCACCATCGACCTCGCGCCGGGTGGCCGGGTCAAGGTCGCGGGGCCGCTCGGGCAGCTCGAGCAGCGCGTGCCCGCGCGCATGCGCATCGACCAGGCCGACGGCGAGCTGACCGTGACGCGGCCGACCGACCGCGGTCCCGACCGCGAGCTCCACGGCCTCACGCGCACGCTGATCGCGAACATGGTGGAAGGCGTCACGAAGGGCTTCGAGAAGCACCTCGAGATCCAGGGCGTCGGCTACCGCGCCCAGCTCAAGGGGCAGGATCTCGAGCTGGCGGTCGGGTTCTCCCACTCGGTGACGGTCTCGCCGCGACCCGGCATCTCCTTCGAGGTGCCGGCACCGACGCAGATCGTCGTCAAGGGCACCGACAAGCAGATGGTCGGACAGACGGCGGCGGAGATTCGCAAGGTGCGCCCGCCCGAGCCGTACAAGGGCAAGGGGATCCGCTACCGCGACGAGTACGTGCGCAGAAAGGTGGGCAAGCGGGCATGACGTGCTTCGCCGCCATCGGCCGCGAAGCGGCCGCTTCAGGGGTGTGCCGCCGCAGGCGGATTCCCGCGACGGGGATCCGCTTCTGCGGATGCCCGCCCTGCGGAGAGGAGAGCCGCGCATGAGCACGCTCTCCAAGCACGACGCGCGGCTCCGTCGCCATCGCCGCATCCGCGGGAAGGTCACGGGCACGGCCGAGCGCCCGCGGCTCGTCGTCTTCCGCTCCAATCGTGGCATCTTCGCGCAGCTCGTCGACGACGAGCAGCGCCGCACCGTCGCCTCTGCCGACTGGCTCGCCCTCCGCCCCTTCACGGGCTCCAAGTCGGAGCAGGCGAAGGAGGTCGGGTGGCGCCTGGCCGTGGCGGCAAAGGCGGCGGGCGTCAAGACCTGCGTGTTCGACCGCGGCGGCTACCTCTACCACGGACGTGTGAAAGCGCTCGCCGACGGCGCGCGCGAGGGAGGACTGAGGTTTTGAGCAGCATCGCTGAGACACGTGAGCTGAAGGAGCGCGTGATCGAGATCAACCGCGTCGCCAAGGTGGTCAAGGGCGGTCGGCGCTTCTCGTTCACCGCCCTCGTCGTGATCGGAGACGAGGTCGACCGCGTCGGCGTCGGGTACGGGAAGGCGCGCGAGGTGCCGCTCGCGATCTCGAAGGCGGTCGACGACGCGAAGAAGAACCTGTTCTCCGTGCCCAGGCACGGGACGACCATCACCCACGAGATCACGGGCGAGTTCGACGCCGCCAGGGTCGTGCTGCGGCCTGCCAGCGAGGGCACCGGCGTCATCGCCGGCGGCGGCGTTCGGGCCGTGCTCGAGCTGGCGGGCATCCGCGACGTGCTGGCGAAGAGCCTCGGCACGACGAACCCCATCAACATGGCGAAGGCGACCGTGAACGGGCTCCAGCGGCTGCGGCGCCCCGAGGAGGTCGCCCGCAGCCGCGGCAAGACCATCGCCGAGGTGCTCCCGTTCCGCGCGCAACCGGAGCCGGAGGCCGCCGCTCAGCCTGCCGTCACGCCTGCAGCCGCCGAGCCGCAGCCGGCCGCGCCCGCGGCAGCGGAGGCCGAGGCCGTCGCCGCCGAGAGCGGTGAGGAGTCGCCGGCGTGAGCAAGGTGCGGATCACGCAGGTGCGGAGCGCCGTGGGTCACAGCGAGAAGCACCGCGGCACGCTGCGCTCGCTCGGGCTCGGTCGTATCGGCAAGAGCGTCGAGCACACGCCCTCGCCCGCGCTCGACGGGAAGCTGCGGCACGTGGCACACCTCGTCCGCGTCGAGGGAGGCGACTCGTAGCATGGCCGACGAGCTCAACCTGCACTCACTCAAGCCGGCGCAGCCGCGCAAGGCGCGCAAGCGCATCGGCCGCGGTCTCGGCTCGGGCAAGGGCCGCTATTCGGGCCGCGGCATCAAGGGCCAGAAGGCACGCTCCGGCTCGCACAAGATGCCGGCTGGGTTCGAGGGCGGCCAGATGCCGATCGACATGCGGCTCCCCAAGCTGCGGGGCGGGACGTCGGCTGACGCCATGCCCGTGGGGCCGTTTCGCACGTACAGCCAGCCGATCAACGTTCGCGACCTCGACGCACGCTTCGACGCGGGCGCGGAGGTGACGCCCGAGGCGCTCGTCGCCGTGGGCCTCCTCAAGAACACGCGCGTGGACGTGAAGATCCTCGGCGGAGGCGACCTGCGCAGGTCGCTCGCGGTGTCGGCGCACGGCTTCTCCAGGTCGGCGAAGGAGAAGATCGAGGCGGCGGGAGGCTCGGTCACCTGGCTGCGCGGCGAGCCCGTGCCGCGCGTGAAGAAGGCACGAGCGCCGAAGAAGCAGAGCGCGGACGACCTCGAGCTGGACGACGTGACGGAGGAGCCGGCCGGAGAGAGCGACGAGGCGACCGAGGTCGAGGAGGCCTCGGGCGAGTGAGGGGCCTGTAGCGCACGCCTGCTGCGCGTGCGTCGCGCGACATGTTCAGCTGGCTCGCCAACGCGTGGCGCGTCCCGGAGCTTCGCCGCCGCGTGCTCTTCACCGGCCTCGTCCTGGGGCTCTACCGGCTCGGCTCGTGGATCCCGGCGCCGGGGGTCGACTCGCAGGCGATCGAGAACTACTTCACCGGGCGCGGCGGCACCGTGCTCGGCCTGCTCAACCTCTTCTCCGGCGGCGCCCTCTCGCAGTTCTCCCTCTTCGCGCTCGGGATCATGCCGTACGTCACGGCCTCGATCATCCTGCAGCTCCTCACGGTCGTGATCCCGCGCCTCTCCGAGCTCCAGAAGGAGGGGGAGGCCGGCTACGCCAAGATCAACCAGTACACGCGCTACCTGACGATCGTCCTCGCCGCGGCGCAGGCGCTCGGCTACGCCTTCCTGTTCCGCAACCAGGAGGCGCTCCAGGCCAACAACGGCCGCATGGTGCTGATCATCGTCACGCTGACGACGGGCACGGCGCTCCTGATGTGGATGGGCGAGCAGATCACGAAGCGCGGCATCGGCAACGGCATCTCCATCCTCATCTTCGCCTCGATCCTGACCGGGCTCCCGATCGGCATCCAGGCCTGGTGGAACGGCGGCCCCATGGAGCGGATCTTCTTCCCGCTGATCGGGCTCGCGATCGTGGCCGCGGTCGTCTTCGTGCAGGAGGGCCAGCGCCGGATCCCCATCCAGTACGCGAAGCGCATGGTGGGCAGGCGCATGACGGCCGGCGGCTCGACGTACCTGCCGCTCCGCGTGAACATGGCCGGCGTGATCCCGGTCATCTTCGCCGCCGCGATCCTCGCCTTCCCGCCCACCATCGCGCAGTACTTCCCCGCGACGCAGGACTTCGTCAACGAGTACTTCCAGCCGGGCAGCTGGATCTACCTGCTCGTCGAGGGCGGCATGATCGTCCTCTTCACGTTCTTCTACACCGCCGTGCAGTTCAACCCGGTCGAGCAGGCCGACAACCTGCGCAAGTACGGCGGCTACATCCCCGGGATCCGCCCGGGGCCGCCCACGGCGCAGTACCTCGACCGCGTGCTCACGCGGCTCACGCTGCCGGGGTCGCTCTTCCTCGCGGTCGTGGCGGTGGCGCCCAGCCTCTTCATCCGCTACGGCGGCTTCTCGCAGGCGAGCGCCGGGGCGCTCGGCGGCACGTCGGTGCTGATCGCGGTCGGCGTCGCGCTCGACACCATGCGCCAGATGGAGTCGCAGATGATGATGCGGAACTACGAGGGGTTCCTCCGATAGCGCCCCGGTCTGCCATCCGGCGAGCCGACCGGGGGGCGAGGTGGAACTCGCCCCCCCGTTCCGGCGCGCCCTCGGCGGGGCGGTGCCCGTGAACATCCTCGTCCTCGGGCCGCAGGGTGCCGGCAAGGGCACGCAGGCCGTGCGCATCGCCGCCGAGTACGGCATCCCGCACGTCTCCACCGGCGACATGTTCCGCAGCGCGATCGACGAGCGCTCCGATCTCGGGCGGCAGGTGGAGCCGATCCTGGCCGCGGGCGAGCTCGTGCCGGACGAGCTGACGGTGGCGCTCATCCGCGAGCGGCTGGCGAAGGACGACGCCGCGGCCGGGTTCGTGCTCGACGGCTTCCCACGCAACCTCGCGCAGGCCGACGCGCTCGACGCGATGCTGGCGGAGATCGGCCGGACGCTGGACGCCGTCCTCTACTTCGACCTCGCGGACGACGTCGCCACGGAGCGCATGCTGGGCCGGGCACGTGACGAGGGCCGGAGCGACGACACGCCCGAGGTGATCGCCCGCCGCCTCGCCATCTACCACGCGCAGACGGAGCCCGTCGTGGAGCACTACCGCGCCACGGGCAAGCTCGTGCCGCTGCACGCCGAGCGCTCCGTGGGGGTGGTCTTCGCGGAGATCCAGGACGCGCTGCAGCTTCTGGAGGCGCCGGCCTCGCCGTGATCATCCGCAAGAGCCCAGCCGAGATCGACCGCATTGCCCGTGCCGGAGGGCTCGTCGCCGAGACGATCGCCCACGTGGGCGAGCGGCTCGTGCCCGGCGTGACGACGGACGAGCTCGACCGCATCGCGGCGGCCTTCATCCGGGAGCACGGCGGGGTGCCCACGTCACAGGGCTACAAGGGCTACCCGAAGGCGATCTGCATCTCGCCGAACGACGTCGTCGTGCACGGCATCCCGGACGCGTACGAGGTCGCCGACGGAGACCTCGTCACGATCGATGTCGGCGTCACGCTGGACGGGGCGATCGCCGACAGCGCGTACACGTTCGCCGTCGGGGACGTCGACGACGAGGCGCAGCGGCTGCTCGACGCGTGTCAGGACGCTCTCTGGGCCGGCATCGGCCAGGCGCGGGTCGGCAACCGCGTGGGGGACATCTCCCACGCGGTGCAGGTCGTCGTCGAGGGAGCGGGATTCTCGGTCATCCGCAGCCTCGTCGGCCACGGCGTGGGCCGCCACTACCACGAGGACCCGCACGTCCCCAACTTCGGCCAGCCGGGCCGCGGGCCCCGTCTCTCGGAGGGCATGACGATCGCGATCGAGCCGATGATCACCGCGGGACGGCCCGACGTCCTGCTCGCCCCCGACGGGTGGACGATCTCGACGGAGGACGGCTCGCTCGCCGCCCATTTCGAGCACACGGTGGCGGTCGCGAGCGACGGTCCGCGCGTCCTCACGCCCCGCGTGGGCGTGGCAGTCGAACGAGCCGGTTTGCTACAGTAGCGAGTCCCGCGGCGCGGCCGTGCGCTGTGCCGTGGAATCTCGTTCACGAACATCCGCGACCAGCAGGCGTGGCGCTGCGTGAGGAAAAGGTGGCAGTCAAGGAAGAGAAGATCGAGGTCGAAGGCGAGGTTGTGGAGGCGCTCCCGAGCACGATGTTCCGGGTGCAGCTGGACGGCGGCCACAGTGTCCTCGCGACCATCTCGGGGAAGATGCGCAAGCACTACATCCGCATCCTTCCCGGCGACCGGGTCAAGGTCGAGCTCTCTCCCTACGACCTCACCCGCGGCCGCATCACCTTCCGTCTCAGGTAGCGAAGAAAGGCCACCCATGAAAGTCCGTCCGTCGGTCAAGCCCATGTGCGAGCGCTGTCGCGTGATCAAGCGGCACGGGCGCACGATCGTCATCTGCAGCAACCCCCGTCACAAGCAGCGCCAAGGCTAGGAGAAGCGATTTTGGCACGCATCGCAGGCGTCAACCTCCCGAACCAGAAGCGGCTCGAGATCGGCCTCACGTACATCTACGGCATCGGGCAGCCGACGGCCCACAAGGTCTGCAAGGAGCTCGGGCTCGACCCGAACGAGAAGGTCAAGGACCTGACGGACGAAGAGGTCACGCGCCTTCGCACGTACATCGACCAGAACCTCGAGGTCGAGGGCGACCTGCGGCGTGAGCGCTCCCAGGCCATCAAGCGGCTGTCGGAGATCGGCAGCTACCGCGGCCTGCGCCACCGGCGCGGTCTGCCCGTCCGCGGCCAGCGCACGAAGACGAACGCGCGCACGCGCAAGGGGCCCAAGAAGACCGTCGGCCGCGGGAAGAAGGCCAAGTAATGGCGCCTCCCCGCAAGTCGGCGGCCAGAGGCCGCACGCGACGCCGTGTCCGCAAGAACATCGCCGTCGGACAGGCCCACATCAAGACGTCCTTCAACAACACGATCGTGTCGCTCACCGACAAGGAGGGCAACGTGATCGCGTGGGAGTCGGCCGGGTCGGCCGGCTTCAAGGGCTCGCGCAAGTCGACGCCCTTCGCCGCCCAGGTGACGGCGGACAACTGCGCGCGCAAGGGGATGGAGCACGGCCTGCAGAAGGTCGAGGTCTTCGTCAAGGGGCCGGGCTCCGGCCGCGAGACGGCGATCCGCTCGCTCCAGGCCGCCGGCCTCGAGATCCTCGGCGTGAAGGACGTGTCGCCGCAGGCCCACAACGGCGTGCGCCAGAAGAAGCGGAGGCGGACCTAGGCATGGCCCGCGATCTCGGCCCCAAGTGCCGCGTCTGCCGCCGCGAGGGCATCAAGCTCTTCCTCAAGGGCGAGCGCTGCCTGACGGAGAAGTGCGCCATCGAGCGGCGCTCCTATCCACCGGGCGAACACGGCCGCGGGCGCATCAAGCAGAGCGAGTACCTGCTCCAGCTGCGGGAGAAGCAGAAGGCGCGCCGGTACTACGGGCTGCTCGAGAAGCAGTTCCGCACGACGTACGAGAAGGCGTCGCGCCGCACCGGCCCCACCGGCGAGAACCTCCTGCGCATGCTCGAGACGCGCCTCGACAACGTCGTCTACCGCCTCGGCTTCGCCGGGTCGCGCGCGCAGGCGCGGCAGCTCGTCCGCCACGGCCACTTCCACGTGAACGGCCGCCGCGTCGACATCCCGAGCTTCGGCGTGCGTCCGAACGACGTCATCACGATGAAGCAGGGCAGTGCCGCAGAGTCGATCGTCCGCGACGCGACCGACCTCACGGCCACCGTGACGCCGTGGCTGCAGGCCGACCACGACGGCCTCACGGGGAAGATGCTCAAGTGGCCGGAGCGTGCCGAGATCGACACGCCCGTGCAGGAGTCGCTGATCGTCGAGCTCTACTCGAAATAGGTCTCAACCCGCCTGTCGGGGCGGGACGCATTCCGCCCCCCAGAACCACCGAAAGGATCGATTTGTCTACGCGCTCAAGCCTGATGGAGTTCCAGATCCCGCGCATCGTCTCCGAGGAGACCGACGAGAACCGCGGCGTGTTCGCGATCGAGCCGCTCGATCGTGGCTTCGGCTACACGTTCGGGAACTCGTTGCGCCGCGTGCTGCTCTCGTCCCTGGAGGGGGCTGCCGTGACCGCCGTCAAGATCGAGGGCGTCGCACACGAGTTCACGACGCTGCCCGGCGTGCGCGAGGACGTGACCGACATCATCCTCAACCTCAAGAACCTCATCTGCCGGCTGCACGGCGAGTCGCCCGAGATCGAAGTGCACGTCTCGCGCAAGGGCCCCGGGATCGTCACCGCAGGCGACATCGAGGCGCCCGCCGACCTCGAGATCCTCAACACCGACCTCGAGCTCGCGCACATCGCCGACAAGGGCAAGCTGGAGATGACGCTCACGATCGGCCGCGGCCGCGGCTACGTGCCCGCGGAGCAGAACCGCGGGCCGGAGACGTCGATCGGCGTGGTCCCCATCGACTCCATCTTCTCGCCCGTGCGCCGCGTGGCATACGAGGTCGACGCCGCCCGCGTGGGGCAGCGCACCGACTACGACAAGCTCGTGCTCGACGTGACCACGGACGGGTCGCTCGCGCCGCGCGACGCGATCGCCGAGGCGGCCGAGATCCTCATCCGCCAGCTGGCCATCTTCACCGACATCGACAAGATCGAGGGCTTCGGCGAGGCGGCGGCGGAAGCGGCGGCCGAGAGCGTCACCTCGCACGGGATGGAGAACTTCCCCATCGAGGAGCTCGAGCTCGGCGTGCGCTCCTACAACTGCCTCAAGCGGGTCGGCATCGAGACGATCGGCGACCTCACCTCGAAGACCGAGGCCGAGCTCGCGGCGATCCCGAACTTCGGCCGCAAGTCGATCGAGGAGGTGCGGGAGACCCTGTCCGCCCACGGCCTCACGCTGAAGGGCGAGGAGCTCCCGGCCTAGACATGCGCCACGCCAAGTCGGGCAAGAAGCTGGGACGCGACGCGTCCCATCGGCGGGCGCTCTACGCCAACCTCGCGGGCGCCCTGATCACGCACGGGCGCATCGAGACGACCGAGGCGAAGGCCAAGGCCGTACGGCCGTACGCGGAGAAGCTGATCACGCTGGGGAAGCGCGGCGACCTCCACGCACGGCGTCAGGCGATGGCGGAGCTCCGCTCGAACGACGTCGTGCACCGGCTCTTCTCGGAGGTGGCACCGCGCTTCGCCGAGCGCGACGGGGGCTACACGCGCATCGTCAAGCTGGGCCCGCGGTTCGGCGACGCCGCCGACATGGCGTACCTCGAGCTCGTCGACTACGACGCCACCGCCGTTCCGGCCGCGTAGGCTCCGCCGCACACGGGTGCAGGTGCCGGCCCGGCTCGAGCGGGTCGGCGGCGGCCGGCATCATCGGCCACCCGCAGCGGCTCGAGCAGCGCCTGGCCGAGGTGCGGGAGGCGCTCGCCGATCTCGAAGCCGAGCTCGGCCGCGAGCCGACGTTCCGGTCGCAGGGCGTCGAGACGGCCTGACCTCGTCGGCGCGCCGGCGCGGGCGCGGTGCCGGACGGCCGCTCGCCTACGCTTCCCGGGTGATCACGCTCGTCGCCCTCGTGCTTGCGTTCTTCCTGCTCCCACCGCCCTGGAACTGGCTCACGGTCGTGGTCGCGGCCATCGTCGACATCACCGAGACCGGGCTGTTCGTCTGGTGGTCGAAGCGGCGCCGAGCGACCGTCGGGGTGGAGACGCTCGTCGGGCGCCGCGGGATCGCTGCGACGGCGCTCGCGCCCCGAGGGCAGATCCGGGTGGCGGGAGAGATCTGGGAGGCCGCGAGCACGCAGCACGTCGACCCGGGCGACGAGGTCGTCGTGCGGTCGATCGACGGCCTCGTGCTCGCCGTGGAGCCGGTCGAGGGCGGGCGGCCGTAGGTGCGCTACGGCGGGCCATGCCTCCCCGCAGAAAAACACTGAGCCGGCAAACCCGAAGGCCCACCGGCTCAGTGGCAGGACTCTATCGGACGGCCCGTGGCCGGCAAGTGGCGCGCTCACCGGATAGTCGCAATTTGCGAGCTTTTTCTACGTGATACTGCGCGCCGTGATCCTGCGACTCACGCTCGAGTACGACGGCACGGCCTTCCACGGCTGGGCGCGCCAGCCCGGCCTCCGTACCGTCGAGGGAACGTTGCGCGAGGCGCTCGACGCCGTCTTTCCGGAGTGGGACGACCTCGCCGTCGCGGGGCGCACCGACGCAGGCGTCCATGCGACCGGTCAGGTGGCGAGCGTCGCCGTCTCGGGTGGCCCTCCGGCCGGCCGCGCAGCGGAGGCGTTGTGCGCGGTGCTGCCCGGCGACGTCGCCGTGCTCGAGTCGAGCGAGGCGCCCTCGGGGTTCCATGCGCGCTTCTCGGCGCTCGCGCGCTCGTACCGGTACGTGGTGGTCAACCGGCGCCGCCCCGCGCCGCTCGATGCCCGTCGCGCGCTCTGGTGGCCCCGGCTCGTCGACGACGAGGCCCTCGCCGCCGCTGCCGCGGCCCTGCTCGGCGAGCACGACTTCCGCGCCTTCACGCCCACGGAGACGCAGCACGACGTGTTCGCGCGCGACGTCTCCACAGCGGGCTGGGAGCGACGTGGCGACCGCCTGCACTTCACCATCACCGCGGACTCGTTCCTGCGGCACATGGTGCGGACCCTCGTCGGCACGATGCTCGAGCTCGGCGGGGAGGCGCCGGCGCGACTGCCCCGCCTGCTGGAGGGCCGTCCGCGGGCGGAGGCGGGGGCCACTGCCCCGCCGTGGGGCCTGTACCTCGAGCGGGTCGACTACGGGCGCGACGAGGGCCATGGAGGCTGAAGCCTCACCCCGGCGCCTGGCTACGATCGGCGCGTGCGCCGCGTCGTGCTGTTCGACCTCGACGGAACGCTGATCGACTCCGGGCCGATCATCCTCGCCTCCATGCGCCACGCGTCCGTCACCGTGCTCGGCGTCGAGCCGGACGAGGAGCTGGTGCGCTCCGCCATCGGAGGCCCGGGCCTCTTCGCGCAGATGCGCGACCTCGATCCCGACCGGGTCGACGAGCTCGTCGAGGCGTACCGGCGCCACAACGAGCCGCTGCACGACACGCTCGAGTCGTTCGACGGCGTGCTCGAGCTGCTGCCGCGCCTGCGCGCCGCGGGCCGGCGGCTCGGCATCGTCACCGCGAAGCGTCATGCCACGCTCGAGCTCGCGCTGGCACGCTTTCCCGTCCTGCGCGAGACGACGGAGGTGCTCGTCGCAGCGGATGACACGGAGCGGCACAAGCCCGATCCGGAGCCGCTGCTCGAGGCGCTCGCGCGGCTGGGTGCCGTTCCCGGCGACGCCGCCTACGTGGGCGACTCGCCGTTCGACGTCCGCGCCGCCAAGGCCGCCGGCCTGCTCTCGGTGGCCGTGGGGTGGGGCGGCATCCACAGCGACGAGCGCCTGCTCGCGGAGGAGCCCGACCTGCTGGTGCACACGCCCGAGGAGCTGCTCGATGCCGTCTAGGACGTCCTCGCGCGCCGCGCCCGCGGAGCGAGCCGCGGAGCTTCGCAGCCTGGTCGAGCACCACAACTACCGCTACCACGTGCTCGACGACCCGGAGATCCCGGACGCGGCCTACGACGCTCTCTTCGACGAGCTGCAGCAGCTCGAGCAGGACTATCCCGAGCTGGTCACCCCGGACTCCCCCACCCAGCGGGTGGGCGCCGCGCCCGCGGCCGGGTTCACGAAGGTGGAGCACCTCCAGGCGATGGGCTCGCTCGAGAAGGTGACGACCGGCGAGGCACTGCACAAGTGGGCCCAGGACGTCCGCAAGCGTCTCGGCACCGACGAGCCGGTCGCCTACGTCGTCGAGCCCAAGATCGACGGCTCCGCCGTGTCGCTCGTGTACGAGCGAGGCGTTCTCGTGCGCGGCGCCACGCGCGGCGACGGTGAGCGCGGCGAGGACGTGACCCAGAATCTGCGTACCATCGACGTCGTCCCGCTGCGCATGCGCAGCGCGGACGGCGAGCAGCCGCCCCCGCTGGTCGAGGTGCGCGGAGAGATCTACTTCCCGCTGACGGGATTCGCCCGCTTCAACGACGCCCAGGTGGCGGCGGGCAAGAAGCCGGCGCCGAACCCGCGCAACGCCGCCGCCGGTTCGCTCCGCCAGCTCGACCCGCGCGTCACTGCCGCGCGGCCGCTCTCGATGTGGGTCTACGGCGCCGGCGCGCGCGAGGGCGGCTTCCCGGAGACGCAGTTCGGCATGCTCGAGTGGCTGCGCGAGCACGGCTTCCGCACCAGCCCCCACATCGCGCGGCTGGAGACGATCGAGGAGGTGGCGGCGGTCTGCGAGGAGTGGGAGCGCCGCCGGGGCGATCTCGACTACGAGATCGACGGGATCGTGATCAAGGTGGACGATCTCGACCAGCAGGCGCGGCTCGGCGCGCTGCACGGCCGCCCTCGCTGGGCGCGGGCGTACAAGTGGGCGCCGACGGCTGCCGTGACCACTCTGCGCCGCATCCACATCCGGGTCGGCCGCACGGGTGCGCTCAACCCCTGGGCGGAGCTCGAGCCGGTGCACGTCGGCGGCGTCACCGTCTCGACGGCGACGCTGCACAACGAGGAGGACATCAATCGCAAGGACATCCGCGAGGGTGACCTGGTGATCGTCCAGCGTGCCGGCGACGTGATCCCGCAGGTGGTCGGCCCGGCCGGAGAGCACGGCAAGGGCACGGCGCCCTTCCGCATGCCGGCGCAATGCCCGCTCTGCGGAGCAGGCGTGGTGAAGCCCGAGGGCGAGGTCATGCACCGCTGCCCCAACCGTGCTTGCCCGTCGCGCGGCCTCGAGACGCTGATCCACTGGGTCGGCGCGGCGCTGGACATCGAGGGGGTGGGGGAGCAGTTCGTGCGGCGGCTCTGGGACGAGGGCCTGCTGCGGTCCATGCCCGACCTCTACAGGCTGACCACGGAGCAGCTGGTCGCGATCGAGGGCTACGGCGAGATCTCCGCAGAGCGTGCTGTCAGCTCGATCGCGCGCTCGAAGGCCCAGCCGTTCTCGCGCGTCCTCTACGGCCTCAACATCCCGAACGTCGGCTGGGTGATGGCGCGCAACCTGGCCGGGCACTTCGGGTCGGTGGACGCCCTCATGGCCGCCTCGCAGGAGGACCTGGAGGCCGTCGAGGGCATCGGGCCGGACCGCGCGGAGCTCGTGGCCGAGTGGTTCTCCGACGAGGAGAACCGGCGGCTGGTCGACGAGCTGCGCGCGCTCGGGTTGACGATGACGGCCGGCGAGGCGGAGCAGCCCGTGGAGGGCCCGCTGAGCGGCAGGCAGTACGTGATCACGGGAACGCTCTCCGGGTACACGCGCGAGGAGGCCAAGGCGGCGCTCGAGGCACTCGGCGCGAAGGTCTCCGAGAGCGTCTCGAAGAAGACCGCGGGCGTGATCGCGGGCGAGAGCCCCGGCTCGAAGCTGGCGAAGGCCGAGCGGGCGGGCGTGCCCGTGCTCGACGAGGCCGCGCTCGCCGACCTCCTCCGCGCACGCTGACCGGGCGCCGGCCGTCGCGTGCCGGTCGCGTCGCCGCTACGTCGTCTTCACGTACCGCTGCACCGCGTCGAGCATCTCGGCTGCCTTGGCGGTCGCGGCCGCCTCGTCGCCGGAGGCGATCGCGTCGGCCACGCAGTGGCTCACGTGGTCTGCGAGCAGCTTCGCGCCGACCTGCTCGAGCGCCGTCCGCACCGCGCCGATCTGGGTGAGGATGTCGATGCAGTAGCGGTCCTCCTCGACCATCCGCTCGATGCCTCGCACCTGGCCCTCGATCCGGTGCAGGCGCTTGATCAGCGCTCCCTTGTGCTCCGCGTATCCGTGCATCAGGCACCCTCCCTCAGGCTGTGGAAGCGCCGCAGGCGCAGGCTGTTGGTGACGACGAAGACGCTCGAGAACGCCATCGCGGCCGCGGCGACGATCGGGTTGAGCAGGCCGGCCACCGCCAGCGGGATCGCCGCGACGTTGTAGGCGAACGCCCAGAAGAGGTTCCCCTTGATCGTGCGCAGCGTCCGGCGCGCGAGCCGGATCGCGTCGGCAGCCGCACGCAGGTCGCCGGACACGAGCGTCAGGTCGGATGCCTCGATGGCGACGTCGGTGCCGGTGCCGATGGCCAGGCCGAGGTCCGCCTGGGCGAGCGCCGGCGCGTCGTTGACGCCGTCGCCGACCATGGCGACGACCTCGCCCGCCGCCTGGAGCCCGGAGATCGTCTCGCTCTTGTCCTCCGGGAGGACGTTCGCGATCACCTGCTCGACGCCGGCCTCGGCCGCGACCGCCCGGGCCGTGCGCTCGTTGTCGCCCGTGAGGAGCACCGGGGTGAGGCCGAGGTTCCGCAGCTCGCCGACCGCCTGCTGCGACGTGGCCTTGATCCGGTCGGCGACGACGACGAGTCCTGCGACGACGCCGTCGACCCCGACCGCGACGACCGTGCGGCCCTCGGCCTCGGCGGCATCGAACCTGGCCGCCAGGTCCGGCGGCAGGGTGAGACCCCACTCGCCGAGCATGGCAGGGCGGCCGACGACGACGGCGTGCCCGTCCACGACCGCCTCCACGCCCAGGCCGGAGCGGTTCGTGAAGCTCTCGGCCCGCTGGAGGCCTCCGAGCTCTGCCCGTGCGTAGGCGGCGATCGCCTGTGCGATCGGGTGCTCGCTGGCCTCCTCGGCCGAGCCGGCGAGACGCAGCAGCTCGTGCCGCTCGGCGTGCGCGGCGGGCACGGCATCGGTCACCCACATGCGGCCCTCGGTCACGGTGCCGGTCTTGTCGAGCACGATCGTGGTGATGCGGCGGGTCTGCTCGAGGATCTCGGGGCCGCGGATGAGGATCCCGAGCTGCGCGCCGCGCCCCGTCCCGACCATGAGGGCGGTCGGAGTGGCGAGGCCGAGGGCGCAGGGGCAGGCGATGATGAGCACCGCAACCGCCGCCGTGAACGCGGCGGACGCGTCGCCCGTGAAGGCGAGCCAGCCGGCGAGCGTCGCCAGCGAGATGCCGAGCACGACGGGCACGAAGACGGCGGAGACGCGGTCGACGAGCCGCTGGATGGGCGCCTTGCCCGCCTGCGCCTCGGCGACGAGGCGGGCGATCTGCGCGAGCGCGGTGTCGGCGCCGACCTTGGTGGCGCGGACGACCAGGCGCCCGGAGGCGTTGATGGTCGCTCCCGCGACCTCGTCGCCGGCGGCGATCTCGACCGGGACGGGCTCGCCGGTGAGCATGGACTGGTCGACCGCAGAGGAGCCCTCGACGACGACGCCGTCGGTGGCGATCTTCTCTCCCGGCCGCACGACGAAGAGGTCGCCGACCTGCAGCTCGTCCACCGGCACGAAGACCTCCTCGCCGTCGCGGAGCACGTGCGCGTCCTTCGCGCCGAGCTCGAGCAGCGCCCGGATCGCCTCGCCCGAGCGCCGGCGCGCGCGGGCCTCGAGGTAGCGGCCGACCAGGATGAGCGTCGTGATCACGGCGCCCACCTCGAAGTAGGTGTGGGCGTCGAGACCGCCGACGAGCACGACGGTCGACCACGCCCATGCGGCGAGCGTGCCGACGGAGATGAGCGTGTCCATCGTGGCGGCCAGGTGCCGCGCGTTCTGCGCTGCCGCGCGGTGGAACGGCCAGCCGGCCCAGAGCACGACCGGCGTCGCGAGGGCGAACGCCACCCATTCCCAGCGGTCGAACTGGACGGGCGGCGCCATGGCGAGCAGAGTCAGAGGCGCGCTGAGCCCTGCCGCTGCGACGAGGCGGACGAGCAGTGCCCGCGCCGAGTCCGCGGCGTCGGCGCCGTGGCCGGGGAGCGCAGCCCGGTACCCGGCCGCCTCGACCGCCGACACGAGATCGTCGATCGTGACAGCGGCGGCGTCGTACGTGACGGCGGCCTCCTCGGTCGCATAGTTGACGGTTGCCTCGACGCCCTCGAGCCGGTTCAGCTTGCGCTCGATGCGCGTCGCACACGACGCGCACGTCATGCCCTCGACGTCGAGGCGCACGCGCTCGGGATGGGTGGCGACCACCATCAGACGGCCTCGTAGCCCGCGTCCTCGATCGCGGCCCGGATCGCCGCGTCGTCGAGCGCGATGCCCGCCACCTCGACCCGCTTGTCGTCGAGATCGACGACGACCGACGCCACGCCCGCCACCGCCGAGACCGCTTCCTCGACGGAGGCCGCGCAGTGGCTGCAGTGCATGCCGGGAACCGTGTAGGCGCTCGTCTCCATCTGTCCTCACTATATACCCTATGAGGGTATATGTGAAGGAATGGGCCAGCTCGTCGTCAGGCCGGCGCGGTCGAGCGCGCGTGCTGGAGGCGTGATGTGAAATCCGCGCCCGGCCGCGAAGCGGCCGGCTGGTTACCACTAGCCGCCGGCCGACCGCGCCAGCAGCGTGACGAAGCGGTCCTGCGCTGCCCGGGCGGCCCAGGTGGCGACGGGCCGGCCGTTCTGGAGCACGGCGAACGCGATCTGGCTGCCGACGAGGCCGGACAGCGTGCAGGCGAGATTCGTCGTGCCCGTCTTGCCGCGCACCTTCCACCGGAGGGCGGGCAGGCGGTAGCGCATCGTCCCGTTGCGACCGGCCTCCGCGAGGGACTCGACGAACGCCCGCCGGATGCGTGCGTCCGCATGTCCGGCGCGCAGCACCCCGACGATGGCGGCGGCGGTGAGGCGATCGCGGCTGGAGAGGCCCGAGCCGTCGACGATGCGCACGCCGTCCACCGGGATGCCGGCCTCGCGCATGGTGCGCAGGACGACCCGGGCGCCGCCGGCCGTCGTGCCGACGCGGCCCTCGCTCGCGCCGAGGGCCTTCAGCACCATCTCCGCGACGAAGTTGTCGCTGTGCCGGTTCATCCAGACGGCGAGCTCGGCGAGCGACGGCGACCAGTCGGTCGCGAGCGCCACGGCGGAGGCCGGAGCCCGCCCCAGACCGGGGCGGCCGACGACGGTCACGCCGCGCCGCTCCAGAGCCTCGCGAAGCGCGCGTGCGGCGAGCAGTGGAGGCGAGAGCGCGGGCCAGCCGTCGGCCCGGTCGACGACCAGCGCCGACAGCGGCGGCGACTCCATCCCGACCCAGCCGTGCTTCCAGCCGGGCGCGCCGCGCACGTCGTCGAAGAACGACTCGTCGCCCCGGATCCGGCCCGCGATCGTGCGGATGCCGCGACCGCGAACGACCCGCGCGAGCGCGTCGATGTCGGGTGTGGAGAGCGTCGGGTCGCCGTAGCCCTTCAGCACGATGTCGCCGTTCCACGTCGAGCCCGTGCGCGTGCCGACACCCAGCACGTCGGTGTGGAAGCGAAAGCCGGGCCCGAGCTGGACGAGCGCCGTCCAGGCCACGGGTAGCTTCTCGTTCGAGGCCGGCACGACAGGGGTCGTGGCGTTGTGGGAGTAGATCGGCATGCCCGAGGCGAGATCGACGGCCATCGCGGCCGTGTGGCCGAGCGACAGCTGGGGCGCTCGCAGGGACTGCGTGAGCCGCGTCCCGAGCGTGACGCCGGTCGCCGTGGCGGCCAGAGGCAGCGCCAGCGCCGCCGTGAGGACGGCCACGAGGGTGAGGCGACCCCGCACGGCCGCTAACCGTAGATCGTGATGGTGACGGTACGCCTCCCCCAGCGCAGGGCGGCGGCGCGCGACGGCATCCAGAGGTCGATGATGTTCCCCTTCACCGCCGAGCCGACGTCGGCGGCGACGCCCGGCCCGTAGCCGGGCACGAACATGCGCGTGCCGAGCGGGATCACGGTCGGGTCGACGGCGACGATGCCGGGGCCGACAGGGAGGCCGCTCGCCGTGCGCCCGCCGAGGTGGTAGGCGACCGCGTCGACGACGAGCGACACCGTCCCCCCGGGTGGCGCGACGACCGGAGCCGTGGCCGGCGCCGCGGCGATGGCGTCCTGTCCGGCGGCGCCGGCCGAGACGGCCATCGCCGCCGCGCCGGCCGCAGGCGCGGGGCGGGCGATCCTCACCGAGAGGCGCTGTGCCTCGCGTGCCTGCGCCCGGAGCTCGGCGAGGCGGCGGGTCGTGACCAGCCCCTCGTTGCGGATGCCCGCCAGCGTCCTGCGCTGGCCACCGGCCAGGGCGAGGAGTCGGCCCGTGGCCCGCGCCGCGGCGCGGCGCTGGAGCTCGAGGGCGGCTCGTCGCCCGGCGAGGCGCGCTCGCAGCGCGGCGAGCCGCCGCGCGTGCGTCGCCGCCTCGCGTCCGAGGCGGCGGTTCTGCGCCGCGGCGCGTCGCAGCCCGTCGATGCCGTCCATCACCTCGTCGAGCGACGAGGCGCCGAGCACGACGGCGATGGGGTCGGTCTCGCCCTCGACGTAGAGGATGCGCAGGGTTGTCGCGACGCGGAGCTGCGAGGCGGCCAGCGAGCGGCTCACGACCCTCGCGCGTCGCCGCGCCGAGTCCTCGGCACGTGCCAGCGCCGCCGCCCTCGCCTCGACGCGACGGAGGTGCGCCCGCGCGCGCTCGAGTGCCGCCTCCGCGGCATACAGGTCCAGGAGCGCACGGTGCTCGGCGCGCGCGAGAGCCGCGCCTCGCTGCTGCAGGCGCTCGATCCCGGCCGGTGCCGGTTCGGCCTCACCGGGCGGAGCCGCGAGCCCTGCAGCGAGGGCGAGTCCTGCGAGAGCCGCGACGAGCGGAGCGGGCCTTCCCCACCGATCTCGCAAAGCGCGGGCACCGTACCACAGCGGCAACGCAGGATGGCCCCATTTGCAGCGCCTTCTGCGCTTGTCGGTTGCCTCCGTTCGACCCCCCTGGTACGGTGTCCGACTTGTGACGGGTGACGCCGCCACCGGCGGGTCTGTCGACGGTCGAACACGAAACATGGCACGTTCGAGAAAGCGACAGGCTCTGGTATTGCTGCTGCTTCCTGCGGCGGTTGGCGCGGGCCTCCTGTTCGGGGCCTCCGCAGCGAACGCCGACCCCACGATCGCGTCGAAGCGCGCGCAGGCGCAGGCCGTGCTCGAGCAGGTGCACGAGATCGAGCGCCAGGTGGGGAGGGCGGCCGAGGCGTTCAACTACGCGACCATCCAGCTCCAGCAGATCGACGGCGAGCTGCGATCGAACTCGCGCCACCTGACGGTCGCGCGCTCGAGCCTCAAGCTGGCCCAGAGGCATATCGCCGCGCGACTCCGGTCCTTGTACGTCAACGGCGACAGCGTGGGCGCGGTGGAGGTGATTCTCGGCGCGAAGAGCCTCGACGACCTCTTGAGCAGGCTCGACATCGCGCAGCGCGTCAGCGAGCAGGACGCCAGGGTGCTCGGCGCAGTCAAGCAGTTCCGCCGCGAGGTCGAGGTGCGCCGCGCGCGCCTGCGGAGCGCGCGCGCACGGCAGGCCCAGGTCGTCGCCGAGCGTGCCGCGCAACGCCGGGCGGCGGAGGGCCAGCTCGCCGAGCGCCGGCGGCTGCTCGCCTCGGTGAAGGACGAGATCGCGAAGCTGCAGGCCGAGGAGCGCCAGCGTCAGGCACTGCTCGAGGCCCAGGCGCGCGCGCGCCTCGCGGAGCAGCAGCGGCTCGCGGCGTATGCGAGGTCGGGCGCGTCCGAGAGCGGAAGCTCCCTCACGGACCCGTCGGTTGCGACGATCGATCCCGCCTCGCTGCCGCCCGCCAGGTACGGCGGCGTCGTAGGGATCGCCATGCAGTACCTCGGCGTTCCCTACGTCTGGGGCGGTGCCAGCCCGGCCGGCTTCGACTGCTCCGGCTTCATCATGTACGTCTACGCGCAGATCGGCGTCTCGCTGCCGCACCACGCAGCCTCGCAGTACTCGTACGGCACACCCGTGCCGCGCGAGGCGCTGCAGCCGGGCGATCTCCTCTTCTTCGACGGCCTCGGGCACGCCGGCATCTACATCGGCGGCAACCAGTTCATCCATGCGCCGCACACCGGCGACGTGGTGAAGATCTCGGCGATCGACGGCTGGTACTCGTCCGGCTGGGTCGGGGCGCGCCGGCTCTAGTCGCGCCGCTCGAGCCGAGCTTTCCAGCCGCGCGCTCCGCCCTGTCCGTTCCAGGCATGTCCGTTTCGGACACTTGACTTCAGTCGTGCCGTCTGCGCTTGATGACGGCGCTCCGGTGCGAGGAGGTCGCCCGCGGGTTCCGCGCTCGGATCGGATGGCGTCGTCGAGGTAGAAGCACGGAGGCGGTTGGTGGGAATACACGCACGCCGGGGAAGCGCCGAGGGACCGGCCGGTCAGCGGAGTCGGCGGCCGCTGGTCGTCCTCGTGGTCGGCGTCGTTCTCGCCTCCGTGGGAGTCGGCAGTCACGGTGCGGCAGCGGCGCCCGGCGACTTCTCGGTGATGGAGATCGTCGTTCCCGGCTCCACGAACGTGATCGCCCACGACGTCAACGCGGCGGGCAATGTCGTGGGCGAGTTCAGCGATGCCGAGGGCGTGCACGGCTTCCTCTACGACGGCGCCGGGCTGCACGATCTCGGCGCGGCATTGCCGCGCTTCGTGCCTCGCGCGATCAACGACGGCGGCGAGATGGCGGGGCAGCTCCAGCTCATGGTCGACGATCAGCTGGTGACACATGCGGCCACGAAGACGCTGTCCGGCCCCGTACGGGATCTCGGCACGATCGACGGTGATCACAGCGAGGCGTTCGACATCAACAACCGCGGCGAGGTGGTGGGCGGCTCGACGCGTGCGTTCCTGTGGCGCAACGGCACGATGACGGCGATCGGCCCGTCCGAGGGGAATCCGGTCGCCGTCGCGATCAACGACGCGGGCGAGGTCGCGATCACCGACGATCGCGGAGATTTCGGCCATTCGCGCGCGTTCCGCTACGCGAACGGCGTCACGACGACGCTCGCGGAGCCGGAAGGAGCGCAGGGGGCGTTCGCGTCCGGGATCAACGCCGGCGGCGACGTCAGCGGCTGGGTCGACCGCTACTACGGGACACTCGTCACCGGCACTCCGTATCGCTGGCTCGGGGACACGCCCGACGAGCTCGCCCCGCTGGGTCGCACGAGCGACATCAACTGTCACGGCGACGTGGTCGGCACGAGGCGGGAGGACCTCTCGAGCCCGCGTGTCCCGGTCGTCTGGCAGGGATCCGAGGCCGTCGACCTGTCGAGCGGGCTTCCCTCTGCGGACTCGACGAGCCCGGCGGCGATCAACGACCTCGGCGTGATCGTCGTCAACCAGTTCGACGCGGGCGAGGAACGGGCGTACGTCCTCACACCGCAATCGCCGTCCACTCCCTGCGAGGTGGAGCGCGACGGGAAGGCGACTCTCGTCTTCGTGCCCGGCGTTGCCGGATCGAGCCTCGTCACCGGCGGCCCCCCGGACTGCAGCGACTCCCGCGATCAGCTCTGGCCCGACGTCGTCGGCGAGGGCGTCTGGAACATCGTCAGCCACGACATCGACCAGCTCGCGGTGGCGGCCGACGGAGTGACGTCCGCGGGGCCCGTCTGCGCGACGGCGGTGATCGACGAGTATCCCTCGCCGATCGGCTTCGACATCTACAAGGGGTTCCGCGAGCGATTCGAGAACCTGATCGGCAACGATCCGGACGACGTGCTGTCGCAGCTGGTGCTCTTCCCGTACGACTGGCGGCTCGGCGTGGATCGTGCAGCCGAGACCCTGGCCGACGAGCTGCAGAGCCACTGCTTCGACCCGGGACCCGTCTGGGTGGCCGCGCACTCGACCGGCGGGCTCGTGTCGAAGGTGGCTCTCCGCAAGCTTCGACAGCGTGGCACCTCGCCCGAGACCTGCTTCGCCGGCGGCGGCGTGGTCTTCCTCGCCACGCCCCACGCCGGCGCGCCCAAGGCGATCGGGTCCGCCGTCGACCCGGACGAGTTCTTCGGATCGTTCTTCGAGAAGCTCCTCTCGAACGGCGATGCCTTCGCGCGCGTCGCGAACAACTGGCTGACCGTGTGGGAGCTGATGCCGCGCAGGGACGACCCGGACGTCGCGCCCGAGCATCCCGAGGCGCGTGAGGCGTGGTTCGACGACCCCAGCGACGGGCGCGGCGACAACAACGTGGCCGGCGACCCGCTCAACTTCTCGCTCGACCTCAAGGCCGCGCAGACCCACCCGTCCCACGACGACCTCGCCGGCACCGTGGGGGCGCTCCCGGTGTACAACGTCTTCGGCGTCGGCGAGGAGACGCCCGGATCGTACGCGCCCGGCAACTGCAATGCGTACGCGCTGGCGAGTCGCACCGGGCCGGTTCTCCGCCGCTACGAGGATCTCGAGGACCAGGTCGAGCTCGACGCCACGGTGCAGGGCGACGGCACCGTCCCTGGCTGGAGTGCGATCTGGCCAGGCGGCGGGCTCGCATCGGCCACCCAGTACGCGATCGCGACCGAGCACAAGAAGGTGGCCACGGCGGACCCGGTGCTCGACCTCATCCAGGAGGTCGTCCAAGGGGAACCCCCGTCGGGGGCCGGCCTTCTGCCAGGGAACGAGGGAATCCAGCTCGCGCTCGCCAATCGCAGCTCGCTCACGCTGAAGACGTGCTCGCCCGTCGCCGTCAGGGTGGAGGTCGGAGCGGCGGCGACGGGGTTCCTCCCCGACGGGCACATCGGCGAGGAGATCCCCGGATCCCTTGTGAGCTTTTCCTCGGACGGACGCGGCTTCGCGTCGACCGCGATCGTGGTCCCGGAGGACTCCCTCAATGCGCCTCCGATCGCCTCGCTCGAGGCGATCGACGACGGCCCTGTCGGCCTGTGGATCGACACGCCCGACGGCGGCGTCCGCACGCTCCTGTTCGACGTCGAGCGCGGCGATCGTGCGACCGTCCTGCAGCAGGCGGGCGGATGGCGCGTGCTCCTGGATCGGAGAGGCGACGGCTCCGTGGATGCGACCTTCGAGGAGAACGGCCCCACGGTCCTCATCAAGCCCGTCCTGCCGGCCGGCCCCGAGGTCACGCTGGAGACGGACGGAACATCGGGCAACGCCGGGCCGCTCAGCTACACCTGGGAGGTCGTCGACGGGCAGGGGACCATCCAGCCGAACGGCGGCGGCGAGGCCGCGACCCTGACCCGGTCGGGAGCCGCTCCGGTCCGCGTCCGGGTGACGGTGACGAATGACCAAGGCCAGGTCGCCGACGACGAGGCGATCGTCGCCGCCGCGGCCGCTTCGATCCCGGCCGCGGCCGATACCTACCTGCGCTCCGGAGCGCCCGACACGAACGAAGGGGCCGCGCCGTTCCTCCAGGTTCGCGCCTCGGGCGACAACCGCGCGCTCGTACGGTTCGACCAAGCGGCGCTCCAGTCCCTGGTCGGCTCGGGCACGGTGCTGTCGGCGACGCTGACGTTCGAGATCACGGACAACGGCGACAACTGGGGAGCCACGGGGCGCACGATCAGCGCCTATCGCGTGACGTCCGCCTGGGCCGAGGGCAACGGCTTCAACAGCCAGGGCACGCCTCCGACGCGCGGTACCGGCCCCGGCGCCACCTGGAGATGCGCGATCGACGCCCAGATCTCGAACCAGGCGCGGGATTGCTCCGGTACGACCGCGTGGGAGATGGGCAAGCCCGACCAGCCCAGCCTTCATCCCTGGTCGGAGCCCGCCACCGCGAGCGCGTTGATCACGAACGGCCAGACGGGAGCGGTGACGTTCGACGTCACCGCCGATGTCCGGGCGTTCCTGGCCGGTACCGCGGCGAATCACGGCTGGATCATCAAGAAGGACCTCGAAGGCCAACCCGGCCACCTCCACCTCGGCTCCCGCGAGGCCGACCGGCCGCCGACGCTCACGCTCGAGATCCGGCCGAGCTAGCCGGCGCCCGGGGGCGGAGCTCGCGCGAGGTAGCCTTCAGCTCGGTCCAGGCGCGGCCGATACCGCGGGAAAGAGGCGACCGAGTAGGTCACGGCCATGGCCACCGTTCCCCCTGAGTCTTCGTCCGCGGTGCCGCGCTGGCGGCTCCGCCGTGGCATCACCCGATATCGCGAGTTCGTCGTCATCGGCGTCTCGCTCGCGCTCATCGCAGTCCTCAGCGCGGCGGAGCGGCTCGATCCGAGCGACGTGGCCGCCACGGGGACGATCATCGACACCCCGAGCGCGGAGTGGATCGTCCTCGTGGTCGCGACCCTGGTGGCCGAGGCCGCCATCCTCTATGCGGCCGTCAAGACGCTCGTCTACCTCCGCCGAGACGCGCGCCACGCCCGCGTCCGCGCGCTGATGACGATCGCGGCCGGGATCCTCCTCGTGCTCGTCGTCGCGGCCGTGTGGCCGCGCGAGCACATCTACACGCGCGAGGGCAAGAGCGGCTACGCCGATCCGCCGCTGCTCGGCTTCCTCGTCGCCGAGAGCGACGTCGAGCGGCGACTGAACGCCCTGCCCGACCCGGTGAGCGGGAAGTCCGCGCTCGCAGTGTTCCAAGCGTTCGCGCGCCACGGCGGGACGCCGGGCATCAACACCGCAGACCCTCGGTCGGGCACGTTCGACGTCTATCGCGGCGGACGCGATCCTCTCGACGTCACGGTCCAGATCGCCAGCACGCCCGGCGACGTCTGGCAGAAGCCGACACGGTTCCGTCCACACCGATGCCTCGACGGGCAGTCGGCCGGAGCGTCGACGGTGCTCTCCAAGGGGAACGTCGCCGTCCTGGTCAAGGCACCGTGCCCGCGGAGCCCGGTGACGGACGTCGAGGCGGAGGTGGCGCTCGTGCGACAGGTGCTCGCGTCGCTCGGCTACTAGCCGGCGCAGCCCGGAATCCGCGAGTGCGGATTCCGGACGCGCAGACCCCCGAAGCCGTCCGCTTCGCGGCCGGGCGCCACGGATTTCACATCAGGCCTCTTGCTCTCCGGTCGTGCCCGCGGAGCCGATGCCGCCCGGCGGTCGTCAGTCCGTCGGGTCGAGGCGGGCCGCGGGGAGGGAGGCCTCGGGTGCGGGGCTGCAGTAGAGCTCCTCGACGTCGTCGGCGAAGTGCTCCAGGCAGAGCCGGCGCTTGAGCTTGAGCGTCGGCGTGATCTCGCCGCGCTCCATCTCGAAGTCGCGTGGGAGGATGGTGAAGCGCTTGATCTGCTCGAAGCGCGAGCGATCCCTGTTGACGTCGTCGACGATCCCCTGCACGAGCGCCAGCGTGCGCTCGTCGCGCGCGATCTCCTCCAGGCTGCCGTCGAGGCCCTGCTCGGCGGCCCACTTCGCGATCTCCACCGGATCGAGCGTGATCAGCGCCGCCGGGTACGGCCGGCGGTCGCCGACGACGAGCGCCTGGGAGACGTAGCGGGAGGTCTTGAGGTCGTTCTCGATGTTCTGGGGGGCGATGTTCTTGCCCCCGGCGGTGACGATGATGTCCTTCTTGCGGTCGGTGATGGTGACGAAGCCGTCCTCGTCGATGGTCGCGATGTCCCCCGAGCGCAGCCAGCCGTCGTCGCCCAGCACCGCCGCCGTCGCCTCGGGATCGCGGTAGTAGCCGGCGAACACCGTGCCGGAGCGGATCAGGAGCTCGCCGTCCTCGGCGAGCGCGAGCTCGAAGCCGGGCAGCGCCGGGCCGACGGTGCCGAAGCGGTAGCGATCGGGCCGATTGGTGGTCGCCGCGGTCGTGCACTCCGTGAGGCCGTAGCCCTCGAGAATGCGGATGCCGATCGCGTCGAAGAACTCGGCGATCTCCTTGGCGAGCGGCGCCCCACCCGAGATCGGCGTTCGCAGCCGGCCGCCGAGGCGCGCCCGCACCTTGGAGAAGACGAGGCGGTCGGCGACGGCGTGGCGGATCGCGAGGCCGCGCGGCAGCGGCTGCCCCTGCTGCCGGAGGGCACTCGCCCGGCGTCCGACGTCCAGCGACCAGTCGATCAGCCGCCGGCGCATTCCCGTCGCCTCCGCGAAGGCGGCGCTGACGGCCGTGTGCACCTTCTCGTAGACGCGCGGCACGCTCGGGAGCACGGTGGGCCGCACCACCGGCATCACCTCGCCGACCGTGAGCGGATCGGGCAGGAACGCGATCGTGTACCCGACGTACGGGCCCGAGAGGTGCATCAGCCGCCCGAAGTTGTGCGCCAGAGGCAGGTAGAGGAGCATCACGTCGTCCGGCCCGGAGTAGTCCGGGAGCTCGTCGACGACCGCGACCATGGTGTAGTAGTTGCGGTGGCGGATCATGCAGCCCTTGGGCGGGCCGGTCGTGCCCGACGTGTAGATGAAGGTGAAGAGGTCGTCCTCGTCGATCTCCGCCACCCGCTCGTCGAGCGCTCCCGGGTGTGACGCACGAAACGCGCGTCCTTCCGCCTCGAGCGCCGCAAGATCCGCGAAGGTCAGGACACGGCGCAGCTCCGGCAGCTGCGTGCGGTACTCCTCGACCTTGTCGCGCTGCGCGACGTCGTGGCAGAGGACACCCACGGCGTGCGCGTGCTCGAGGATGTAGGCAGCGTCCCTGGCGGACGAGTTCGCGTAGATCGCGGCGCCCACGGCGCCCACGTGTGCGAGCGCGAAGTCGAACAGTGCCCACTCGAGCGTCGTCGGCGCGAAGATCGCGAACGCGTCGCCCTTGCGGACGCCCTGCGCGAGGAGCCCGTTGGCCAGCAGCTCGACCCGCTCGGCCGCTTCGGCCCAGCTCACCTCGCGCCACGACTCGCCCTCCTGCACGAGGTAGGCCGGTCCGGGGCGCTGCTTCGCGATCGCGTCGCGCCAGAGCCGCGGGATGGTGCGCTCGCCGCTCACGGGACTCTCACTCTATGTGCGAATTGCAGGGATGTGTCGCCCCGTGAAGAACCGGGAAAGCCCGCCTACACTGCCGGAGACACATGAGAACGACGTGGAACGGATCACTGAGCTTCGGGCTGGTCAGCATCCCCGTGGGGCTGGCGCCGGCCACGAAGCCCGCTGCGCGGCAATCGGACGTCTCGTTCCGGCTGCTGCACCGCGAGTGCCTGACGCCGATCAAGCAGAAGCGCTGGTGCCCCAAGCACGACCGTGAGGTCGGGCCCGACGAGCTCGTCAAGGGCTGGGAGGTGTCCAAGGGGCAGTTCGTGGTCGTCGAGGAGGAGGAGCTGGAGGCGCTGGAGCGCGTCGACGACTCTCGCGCCATCGACATCGAGCGCTTCGTCTCGCTCGACGAGGTCGACCCGGTGTGGATGGACCGGACGTACTTCCTCGTCCCCGCCACGGCACCGGCCCAGCGGCGGCCGTACAAGCTGCTGCTGCAGGCGATGCAGGAGTCGGGCATGGGGGCCGTGGGGCGGTTCGTCCGCTCCGGACGCGAGTCGCTGTGCCTCGTCCGGCCGCGTGGGGAGGGGCTGGTGCTGGAGACGCTCTACCTCGCCGAGGACGTCTACTCCCAGGCCGAGATCGACGAGGCCATGGAGGCGACGGAGGTGAAGGAGGCGGAGCTCGACCTCGCGCGCCAGATCGTCGGCGGCCTCTCGGGTGCGTTCGACCCGGAGGACCTGACGAGCGAGTATCGCCGCGACCTGCGCCAGCTGCTCGAGGCCAAGCTGCGCGGGGAGGAGCTCGTCATGCCGGAGCCCGTCGCCGAGCCGGCACCGGTGATCGATCTCATGGAGGCGCTCAAGGCGAGCGTGGCGGCGGCGAAGGGCCGGGATGCCGGCGAGAAGGCCGCTGCCAAGAAGCCTGCGCGCAAGCGCGCGGCGAAGGCCTGAGCGACGGGGTCGGACGACCCCGCGAGCGTCGAGCCGCTGGGTCGGCTACGCGCCGCTCCGGGCGCCTGCGCCCGCGACGGCCTGGAGCTGGGCCTGGAACAGGTGCTTGTCGATCTTTCCCTGGTAGATCGGGACGCCCTCTTCGATGCAGAGCTTGATGATCGCCTCGCGGTCGATGCCGAGCTCCTTCGAGAGCTCCTCGGGCGTCAGGTGGTTCGCCATCCGGTAGGTCCTCCTCCGAGCATCAAAAAGGCCCGACGGCGCAACGCGCGCGATCGGGCCGAGTCGACGCTCTCTTGTCCGTGGCGGGGGTCAACGGGCCCGCCTCCCGAAGCCATTCACTGCTCCCACCATACCCCCGGACCGCGACGGTGCGCAACGGCTGCCGAGCCGGGTGCGGGCGCCGCAGCCTAGACGGGATTGTCGATCTCGACGTAGTGCGAGGAGAGCCCGAAACGCTCGGCCAGGTGCGACGCGAGCGCCTGCACGCCGAGCCGCTCCGTCGCGTGGTGGCCGGCCGCGATCAGGTGGATGCCGAGCTCCCGGGCCGCCGCCGCATTCGGCTCCTCCGCCTCCCCGGTGAGCAACGCGTCGTAGCCCTCGTGCGCGGCCTGGACGAGGTCGTAGCCGGCGGCGCCGGTCGAGACTGCGAGGCGGCGTACCGCGGACGGGCCGTGAGCGAGCACCAGCGGCCTGCGTTCCGCGACGGCGGCGATGCGGTCGGCGAGGTCGTCGATCGCCACGGGCTCGGCGAACACGCACCCGCGTCCTACGCCGGCGAAGGGCCCGACCGGCTCGGCGCCGATCGCACGGGCGAGCTGTGTGCTGTTCCCGAGCTCCGGGTGCGCGTCGAGCGCGAGGTGGTAGGCGACGAGCGAGACGTCGCCGCGGAAGAGCGTCTCCAGCCGGCCCCGCAGGCGCGCGTCGACCACCAGCGGCTCGTTCCGCCAGAAGAGCCCGTGGTGCACGAGCACCATCTCGGCGCCGAGCCCCACGGCGCGCTCGAACAGCTCCCGCGAGGCCGACACGCCGCATGCGAGCGTCGAGACCTCCTCGGCGCCGGCGACCTGCAAGCCCGGCGGCGCGAACTCGGGCCACGCCCCGACGTCGAGCAGCTCGTTCGCGTGCGCGACGATCTCGTCCCGGCGGGCCACGCGCGCGATTCTACGGTCGGCCGCGCGGCGACCACCGCCGCCTTCGCGGGCGCCCGGTCGGTGGAGCAGGACCGGCACCCGGCGTCCGGTACCCTTTCTCGGCCTCGGGGTGTGGCGCAGCCTGGTAGCGCGCTCCGTTCGGGTCGGAGAGGTCCCCAGTTCAAATCTGGGCACCCCGATCTCTTTCGCGAAGCAGGAATCCGCAGGAGCGGATTCCTGCCGCGGATCCCGCCTTGCGGCGGGCAGATCCCTGAAGCCGGGAACCTACGGTTCCCTGTGAACCCTCCCTCGCCGATCGTGCGTCAGTTTGAATTTGTGGCGGTGTCCATCTTTCTTGGGGTCTTGTTCCTGGTGGGCGGCGGCGCCATGGTTTGGTATCGACGGAAGTACATGGCGCTGCTTCGGGAGATCAGCGTGACAGTACGGCGGTATGACCCCGGAGACAGATACATGCGGCGGATGGAATGGATGGCCGGGGCAATGGGTGTGCTGTTCGGCCTGGTTGGCATGCTGATGCTCGTCGGAGGGCTCGACCTCTTCGCAAACTGACCCACGATCCCTCCTCCGCAGCTTGATGCCGCCTGCGGTGCATCCGCAGGGGCGGATTCGTGCAGCGGACCACGCCTCGCGGCGGGCAGATCCCTGAAGCCTGGAACGACGGTTTCCCCAGAACCCCTCCTGATCTGCAGCCTGCCGCGACCAGGCCCGAGCGTCCGCAGCAGGTCGGTGTCGCGAGGGCCCGTGGCTATCCTCGAAGCGTGTTGCGCGCGGTGCTGTTCGACGTCGATTTCACGCTCTTTCGGCCCGGGCCGGAGCTCGGGCCCGAGGGGTACGTACGGGCCGGGGAGCGGCACGGGCTGGCACTCGACGCCGCCCGGTACGAGGACGCCCGGCTTGGCGCGCTCGAGGACCTGCAGCGGCATCCGGAGCTCGAGCACGACGAGGAGGTGTGGATCGCGTTCACGGAGGACATCGTCCGCGGGATGGGCGGCGGCAGTGCGGGCGCACGAGCGTGCGCCGTCGACATCGTGCGCGAGTGGGAGCGCCACGAGAACTTCTTCCTCTACGACGACGTGCCCGCGACGATCGCGTTTCTCCGCGGCCACGGCATGCGCGTCGGGCTGATCTCCAACGGCCAGCGCGACCTCGAGGAGTTCACCGAGCACCACGGCCTCGACGTGGACGTGGCCGTCGGCTCGAGGCACCACGGCTACGTGAAGCCGCACCGCTCGATCTTCGACACCGCGCTGGCGGCGCTCGACGTCGGCCCGCGCGAGACGGTGATGGTGGGCGACTCGCTCGAGGACGACATCGAGGGCGCCCGCGCGCTGGGCATGCGCGCCATCCTCCTCGACCGCGAAGGCGTGCATCCCGAGCAGCCGGACCGCATCCGCGCCCTGGACGAGCTCCCGGCCGCGCTCGGGCTCGGGTCGGCAACGGGCTAAGTTAGCCGGCGCAGCCCGGAATCCGCTCGCGCGGATTCCGGGCGCGCAAACCCCTGAAGCCGTCCGCTTCGCGGCCGGGCGCCACGGATTCACAGCAAGCGTCTCGTTGCCGGCGCAGCCCGGAATCCGCGGGTGCGGATTCCGGGCACGCAAATCCCTGAAGCCGTCCGGAGGCCACGAGTTCACATCAAGCCTCTAGCTCGGCGCGCCACGCCTCGGTGTGCGCGCCGAGGGGGACGTCGTCCGCGTCCTCCGGCCAGGGGCCGAGGTCGGCGTGGGCCTCGGCCCGGGTCGCCACGGGGCCCGTGCAGACGTCCTCGCCCTCGAAGAGGCCAAGCCACTCGGCCAGGGGCCGCCTTGCGAAGATCGCCGCGAGCTCGCCGGCGAGCGCGTCCTGGTCCTCGTCGTACTGCCGTGCGGCGAGCTCGACGCGGCCGACGAGCTCGCAGAGGCGCACGAAGAACTTCGGCTCGAGGGCCGCCACCGTGAGATGGCGGCCGTCCGCCGTCGGGTAGATGCGGTAGCAGGCGAGCCCGCCGGTCAGCAGCCGCGGCAGCGGATCGCCGCCGAGGCGGTGCGCGACGAGGTCGTGGGAGCCGTGCGTCATGGAGACGATCACGTGGCCGCCGGCACCGGTTCGCGTCCGGCGCAGGAGCGCGGCGAGGATCTCGGCCACGGCCCGGAGCGCTCCCGCGGCGAGGTCGGCAGCCTGGACCGGCGGGACGCCCGGCGCCGTGTCCTCCAGCACGCCCGCCCAGCCGAGGTAGTTGAGGTCGTGGCCGGCGCGTCCCGCGTGACGACCGCTCGTGCCGAAGCCGGTGATCGAGCACCACACGACCGAGGCCGGCAGGTCTTCGCGCCTGAGGCCGAGGGCGTCCGCCACGCCCGGCCGGAAGCTCTCGAGGACGACGTCGGCGCGGGCGCACAGGGCCGACGCGAAGGTCGTGTCGCGCCTCAGGTCGCAGACGACCGACTCCTTCCCGCGGCGCAGCGCCCGGTCCCACGCCGGGGCGGTCAGCCGCATCGGGTCGCCCCCCGGCGGCTCGACCCGGACGACGCGCGCACCGTGGCGCAGCAGCTCGCGGCTGGCGTACGCGCCCGGGAGGTAGCGGGTCAGGTCGACGACCAGAATGGCGTCCAGCGGTTGCGGCGGCGACGACACGGCCCCTATTCTGAGGCCGCGTTGACTGACCGTTCAATCGCACGCACGCGCTCCGACGGCGAGCGCCAGGCCGGCGGCGAGGAGAAGCGCCAGCGGATCCTCTCCGCCGCGGTGCGCGTCTTCGCACGCGACGGCTACCACACCTCGCGCGTGGGGGACATCGCCGAGGAGGCGGGCGTCGCGCACGGCCTTCTCTACCACTACTTCTCGTCCAAGGAGGAGGTGCTCGCCACCGTCTTCCGCGAGAACTGGGCCGATCTGCTGGCGCGGTTCCGGCGGGTGGAGGCGTCGGACGAGCCGGCCGACGAGAAGCTGCGCGGGATCGCGAAGATCCTCCTGCGCACGTGGCGCAACGACCCGGCGCTCGTCACCGTGATGGTGCGCGAGGTCGCGCGCAGCCCGCACCTCCAGACGCAGGTGGACGAGATCCGCGAGGCGTTTCGCACGATCGAGCTCGTGATCGAGCGCGGGCAGGACGAGGGGGTGTTCCGCTCCGACATCGATGCCAGGCTCGCCAGCTGGGTGCTCTACGGGGCGCTCGAGGAGCTCCTCACCGGCTGGGTGCTCGGCCAGCTTCCGGACGGTGACGAGGAGGTGGCCCGTGCCGAGCGCACGGTCGTCGACGTGGTCTGCGGCGGACTCATCGCCCGCAGCCCAGTCGCCGCATAGCTCGCCCGCCTCGTCGGCGCGCAACGTCACGCTGCTCGGCGTCGGCGCGCTCGGTCTCGCCTGGTCGCTGACGACGACCGCGGCCTACCTGCCGCCGCTCCTCGGCGAGTTCACGAGCTCGACGACGCTCATCGCGCTCGTGCTCGCAGCCGAGGGTGCGTTCGCGCTCACGCTGCCGCTCGTGATCGGCCCCTGGAGCGACACCTTCCACACGCCGCTCGGGCGCAGGAGGCCGTTCATGCTCGTGGCCGTGCCGCCGATCGGCTTCTGCCTCGCGCTGATGGCCTTCATGCCCAGCCTCTGGACGACGGCGCTCCTCGTGTTCGCCTTCTTCTTCGCCTACTACGTGTACGAGCCGCCCTACCGCGGCCTGTACCCCGACGTGCTGCCGGGCAGCGTCTTCGGGCGGGCGCAGGGGATCCAGCACGTCTTCCGCGGCATCGCCATCGGCGGCGCGCTCGTCGGCGGCGGCTTCCTGTTCCACCTCTGGCAGCCGGGCGCCTTCCTCGTGGCTGCGGTGGTCGTCGTGGTGGCCTGCCTCGTGCCGGTGGTCTTCGTGGCCGAGGACGGAGGCCACGGCCGGGTCTTCGAGGGCGTCGGCACGTACATCAGGCACTCGTGGCACGTGCTTCGCTCGAACCGCGACGTGGCGAAGTTCCTCGCGGCCAATGCCGCGTGGGAGGGGACCTTTGCCGGCGCGCGCACGTTCGTCGTCCTCTACGTCACCGTCGGCCTGGGCGAGCCGCTCTCCACCTCGACCGCCGTGCTGGGCGCCGTGGCGGGAGGCTACGTCGTCGCCGCCGTCGTCTCCGGGCCGATCGGCGACCGCGTGGGGCTGGCCCGGGTGATCGTCGGCGCCTCCGTGATCTACGGCGGCGGCCTCGTCGCAGGCGGCCTCGGGCGCGAATGGCACGCGTGGTACCTGTCGCTGATCTTCCTCGTCGCCATCGCCGGCGGCGCCGTGATGACGCTGTCCTGGGGCCTCCTCTTCAAGCTGATGCCCGCCAGCGACCGGGGCGCGATCTCCGGGCTCGCGACGACGACGAAGGGCATCGGGCTCCTGATCGGCCCGCTGCTCGCCGGGGCCCTGATCGACGTCCTCCAACCCCACCTCGAGAGCACGGAGGGCTACCAGGCGCTCTGGCCCGTGCTGGGCGTGCCGATCCTGCTCGCCATCCCCCTCGTGGCCTCGCTGATCCGTGCGGAGCGGCGCGCCGACGAGCGCGCGGCCGAGATCGAGGCCGCCCCGGCCGCTACCGGCGGGGCATGACGCCGACGCAGGACTCCGCGAAGCTCGCGCTCTTCGCGCAGCAGCGGGTGAGGGTGGCGACGAAGCTCTCCTCGGCGGGTGACAGGTCGCGGCCAGCCACGTAGGCGACGCTGAGGACGCGCGAGATCGGCGGCATGCCCTCGACGCGGAAGCGCTGAAGCTCCCGGCGGCCGACCTCCTCCGCGACGGCGTATCGGGAGAGGAACGCGACGCCGAGCCCCTCTCGGGCCGCGCGCTTCACCGCCTCGCTGGCACCGAGCTCCCAGGTCGCCGCGGGTTGGATCCCCGCCCTCGCGAGCGCCTCCTCCACGATCGCCCGGGAAGCCGAGCCAGGCTCGCGGCAGAGGAGAAGCTGTCGCTCCAGCTCCGCGGCCTTGACTCGACCCCGGCGGGCGGGCATGGCTCCGGGCTGCGCGACGCCGACGAGCTCGTCGTCGAGGAACGGCCGCAGCTCCACGCGCTCTCCGGCGGTGGGCGTGCCGACGAGGGCGATCTGGACCCGGCCCGCGAGGAGGCGACCCAGGATCTCGTCGGACGACGCGATCTCGACCTCGACGGTGACGTTGGGGTAGTCGCGACGGAAGCAGCCGAGCGTGTCGGGAAGCAGGTAGATGCCGGGGACGGACGACGCCCCCAGGTGGATCGTCCCCGTCTGGAGGCCGGCGAGCGCGGCCAGCTCCTCCTCCGCGCTCCCGAGCGTCGCGAGCGCCTGCGCCGCCCTGGCCGCCAGGATCTTCCCGGCCTCGGTGAGCGTGCTCCCTCGCCCACTGCGCTCCACCAGCCGCTGGCCTGCCGCGGTCTCGAGCAGGCGCAGATGCTGGCTCGCGGTCGGCTGCCCGATCCCGATCGCCTCGGCCGCGGCCGAGAGGCTCCCGCGACGCCCGATCTCCACCAGCAGCCGCATGCGCGTGGTGTCCCAGAGCTCCCGCAACAGGGTCGCAGAGCCATCGATGTGGGCGATGGGACTCATGGACGATTTCGTCTGGCTCGATGCTAGCGCGGACCGTACCCTCACGATGTGATCCTGCGCCCGTTCCTCTACGAGGCGACCTCGTGCGCCAGCTACCTCTTCGGCTGCGGGTCCAAGCACCGGCTCGCCGTCGTCGATCCGCACGTCGAGCTCGTCGACCGCTACGTGGAGACGGCTGCGGCGATCGGCTCGCCGATCGTCGCCGTCCTGGAGACGCACGTTCAGGCCGACCACGTCTCCGGGCTCCCCGAGCTCGTGCAGAGGACAGGCGCCAGGGCGTACCTGCCGGTGAACGCAGGCGTCGAGTTCCGGCACGTCGCACTCGACGACGGCGACGTCGTCGAGCTCGGGAACACCCTCGTCCGGGCGCTGTCGACGCCTGGACATGCGCCCGCTCACCTCGCGTTCGTCGTCTCCGACCGGCGGCGGGAGACCGACGAGCCGTGGCTCGTGTTCACCGGCGACTCGCTGCTCGTCGGCGATGTCGGCCGCCCCGACCTGCATGCGGGTGGCGATCCCGAGCCGCTGGCCCGCACGCTCTTCGGATCGATCGAGCGCCTGCTCGAGCTGCCCGACGACGTCGTCCTCTACCCGAGCCACTACGGCGGCTCCGTGTGCGGCCGCGGGCTTTCGGGCAACCCGTTCTCCACGATCGGGTTCGAGCGCGCGCACAACCCGGCGCTGCGCCACGCGGACGCGGAGGCGTTCGCGCGGGCGCTGCTCGTCGACGTGCCGCCGCCGCCGGCTCACCAGGCGGAGATCGTGGCGGCGAATCGAGCAGGGCGGGCGCACCAACCCGTGTGACGCCACACGTCCGCCTCGGGCTGCGGGCGAACGCGGGCCAGTTCGCGCTGCTCGTGGGCATCAACGCGCTCGTCGGCGCGATGGTCGGGCTCGAGCGCAGCGTGCTGCCGCTCGTCGGCGAGGACGACTTCGGCCTGCGCTCGAAGAGCGCCATCCTGACCTTCGTCGTCGCCTTCGGCGCGACGAAGGCGCTCAGCAACCTGGCGGCCGGCACGCTGGCCGAGCGCACCGGTCGCAAGCGCTTGCTCGTGCTCGGGTGGCTCCTGGCGCTCCCCGTCCCGATCCTGATCGCCGTCGCGCCGACCTGGGGCTGGATCGTCGTCGCCAACCTCTTCCTGGGAGCCAGCCAGGGTCTCGCCTGGTCGATGACCGTGGTCATGAAGATCGATCTCGTCGGCCCGCGGCGCCGCGGCCTCGCGCTCGGGCTCAACGAGTCCGCGGGGTACCTGGGCGTCGCTCTGGCGGCATTCCTGACCGGCGTGCTCGCCGCGGCCGTCGCGCCGCGCACGCTCGTCTGGGTGGCCGGCGTCGTGGTCGCGAGTGCAGGACTGATCGCATCGCTCGTGTTCGTACGCGACACGCACCACCACCTTGCCGCCGAGCAGCGCGCGCACGGGGAACGCACGGCGCAGACGGCGTTCCGCGCCGCCTTCGTCCACGTGTCGCTGCGCGACCCGGTGCTGCGCGCCTGTTCGCAGGCGGGGCTCGTCAACAACCTGAACGACGCGCTGGCCTGGGGGCTCGCGCCGTTGTACCTCGCCTCCCACGGCGCAGACGCCTCCGAGATCGCCGCCGTCGCCGCCGTCTATCCGGCGGTCTGGGGCTTGGGTCAGCTGGGCAGCGGCTGGCTCTCCGACCACGTGGGGCGGAAGCCGCTGATCTCCCTGGGCATGCTCCTCCAGGGCGGGGCTCTCGGGCTCCTCGCTGCGGGGGGCGGCGCGCTCGCGCCGTCTCTCGTTGCGTCGGTGCTCCTCGGCGTGGGAACCGCAATGGTCTATCCGACGCTCATCGCAGCCGTCTCCGACGCCGTGGAGCCGCGCGACCGCGCCCAGGCGGTCGGCGTCTACCGCTTCTGGCGGGACGCCGGCTTCGTCGTCGGCGGGGTCGTGGCTGGTGTCGCCGCGGATGCGCTCGGCAGCGGCAGCGCGATCGCCATCGTGGCGGCGCTGACCTTCGCGAGTGGCCTCGCCGTCGCTGCGACACGGTGGCACACGCAGCCCGTGGCGGCACCCGCGCACGGCTAGCGCTGGACGCCCGTCAAAGTCTCCTCCATCATCGGCGGGTGATGGATCCCGCCGGGCCGCGGACGCTGGAGCAGCTGTATGCCGCAGCCTGCGCGTCGATTGATCGCTTCGAGCCGCTCGATGCGTACCGCGCGACGGGTCGAGGTGCCCTGATCGTCGACATCAGGTCGGACACCTCGCGTGCGCGAGACGGGGTCGTCCCCGGCGCCTGCCACATCCCGCGCACCGTGCTCGAGTGGCGTGCCGCCCCGGACAGCCCGTGGCGGAACCCTCATCTCGGCGGCCCCGAGCAGCAGCTCATCCTGCTGTGCGATCACGGCTACTCCTCTGCGCTCGCTGCCGCCACGCTGCGAGAGCTCGGGCTCCTGTCCACCGGCGACGTGATCGACGGCTTCGTCGGCTGGCGCACCGCCGGTCTTCCCGTCGCGCCGGCGCCGGCGCCGTTCGACGGCGTGCCGGGCACCGCGCCGCCGGACCCGGGCTGACATCGTCCAGGACGATGGTGGCCATGGCGGATGACGCCTGGAACGATGGCAGCGACAGGCCTATCGTCCTGACGACATCGAAGGGAGGCGCGGATGAGGATCGCTCGCGACGCGAAGGACGCCTGATGGCAGTCGACGCGGGTCTGGACGTCGGGCTGCTCAAGTCCGAGATCAAGAAGACCTACGCCTCGGTCTCGCAGGAGCCGGAGAAGGACTTCGTCTTCCCGACCGGCCGCGCCTGGGCACAGGACCTCGGCTACCCGCCGGAGCTCGCGCAGGTGCCGGAGACGGCGGTGGAGTCGTTCGCCGGGGTGGCAAACCCGTTCTCGCTCGGCCGGCTGGCGCCGGGCGAGCGTGTGCTCGACCTCGGCTCCGGGGCGGGCACGGACTCGCTCGTCGCTGCGTTCATGGTCGGTGCGAAGGGGTCGGTGACCGGGATCGACATGACGCCCGAGATGCTCGCGAAAGCGCGCACCGCGGCCGGCGAGGCGGGGCTTCAGAACGTGTCCTTCGTCGAGGCGGAAGCAGAGCGGCTGCCCTTCGCCGACGAGTCGTTCGAGGTGCTCATCTCGAACGGCGTCATCGACCTGATCCCGGACAAGGACGCCGTCTTCGCCGAGATCTACCGCGTCCTCCGCCCGGGCGGGCGAATCCAGGTCGCCGACGTGACGATCCAGCGTCCGGTGTCCGAGGAGGGCAAGCGCAACATCGACCTCTGGACCGGCTGAATCGCCGGGGCTCTCCTGGACGGAGAGTACGCGGCAACGCTGGAGCGCCACGGCTTCGAGCGGATCGAGCACGGCAACCTCGTCGCGACGTACATGCGCTCCGCCTTCGAGGACACGAGGCGAAAGGCGCTCAAGTTCGGCGCCAACGGCGCCACCGTGAAGGCGTATCGGCCTGGTTAGCCGGCGCGCGCGACGGCGCGCCAGCGCCCGTCCTCCCGTGCGACGGAGACCGGCAGGCCGAAGCACTCGGTCAGCGGCCCCTCCGCCAGGGTCGCGTCGGCGGCGCCTGCCGCGACGACATGTCCTGCGCGGAGGAGGAGCGCATGCGTCGTGGAGGCGGGCAGCTCTTCGAGATGGTGTGTCGTGGCGACGAGCGCCAGCCGGGCGTCGTCGGCCACGAGGCGGTCGAGGGCGGCGAGCAGCGTCTCGCGGCCTGGCAGGTCGAGCCCCCCGCCCGGCTCGTCGAGGAGCAGCAGGCGCGGACGAGGTGCGAGCGCGCGGGCGATCAGCGCCCGCTTGCGCTCGCCGTGGGAGCAGTCTGCGAAGCGGCGCCCTGCGAGCTCGGCGAGGTCAAAGGTCGCGAGGAGCTCGTCCGCACGGTCGCGGTCCTGCTGCGCGAGCCGCTCCTCGAAGTACCCGATCGTCTGCGTCGCGCCGGTGCGCACGACCTCCGCGACCGTCAGTGCCGGTGCGAACCGATGGCCGGCGCGCGCGTCGACGAAGCCGATCTCCCCGCGCAGGCGTGCGGTGTCCGTGCGTCCCAGCCGGCGCCCGAGGACGTCCACGGTGCCGCGGCTGGGGAAGTCGAGCGCGCCGGCGATGGTGAGCAGCGTCGTCTTGCCGGCCCCGTTGGGGCCGAGGAGCGCCCAGCTCTCTCCCGGCGCCACCTGCCAGTCGATCGCGGTGAGGAGCGCCACCCGTGTGCCCGACGCCGCCTGCCAGCGCCAGACGTCGACGGCGGACAGGCGCAGGGCGGGCGCTTGACCGTCTGCAGGCACGGGCTCTAGACTCGTTGACTGACTAGTCAATCGACACCAGGAGCATCGAGGGCATGGCCACGCTGGAGACCGGCGTTGCGGGCGGCGTCTCGTTCGCCCTCACCGCCGAGCAGAAGGAGCTGCGGGCGCTCGCCCGCGAGTTCGCGGAGAAGGAGATCCGGCCCAAGGCGGCCGAGTACGACGAGCAGCAGACGCACCCCACGGACATCATCGCCAAGGCGCACGAGCTCGGCTTGATGAACGCCCACATCCCGGAGGAGCTCGGGGGGCCGGGCCTGCCCGGGTTCGAGGGGATGCTGATCGGCGAGGAGCTCTCGTGGGGCTGCTCCGGCATCGCCGTGTCGATCGTCGGCAACACGCTCGGGGCGGGCCCGGTGCTCGTGGCCGGCTCCGACGAGCAGAAGCGAGCCTGGCTGCCGCCCCTGCTCGAGGAGCCGCTGCTCTGCTCGTTCGCGCTCACGGAGCCGGACGCCGGGTCGGACGTGGCGCGCATCAAGTCGACTGCCATCCGCCACGGCGACGAGTACGTCCTCAACGGCTCGAAGATGTTCATCACGAACGCGGGCCACGCGGCGTGGTCGGTCGTCTTCGCGTCGACGGACAAGTCGCGCGGCCACAAGGGCCTGTCCGCCTTCGTCGTCCCCATGGACGCAGAGGGCGTCACGATCGAGAAGCACCTCGACAAGATGGGGCAGCGCGCGACGGACACCTCCGCGTTCGCGCTCGACGACGTGAAGGTGCCCGCCGCCAACCTCCTCGGGGGCGAGGGCGACGGCTTCAAGATCGCCATGCAGACGCTCGATCTCACGCGGCCCGGCACGGCCGCCGGCGCCGTCGGCGTGGCGCAGGCCGCCTACGAGCTGTCGGTGGAGTACGCGAAGGAGCGCGTCACGTTCGACGTGCCGATCGCGATGCACCAGGGCGTCAACTTCATGATCGCCGACATGGCGACGGAGATCGAGGCGGCGCGCCTGCTCGTGTGGCAGGCGGCGTGGATGCTCGACCAGGGCTACGGGCGCCGCGCCACCCTCTACTCCTCCTTCGCCAAGCGCTTCGCGGCGGACACGGCGATGAAGGTCACCCTCGACGCGGTGCAGGTCTTCGGCGGCTACGGCTACATCAAGGAGTACCCGGTCGAGAAGCTCATGCGCGACGCGAAGCTGTTCCAGATCTACGAGGGCACCTCGCAGATCCAGCGGCTCGTGATCGCGAAGGAGATCTTCTTGCCGAGATCCGACTGATGTCGGATCTCGGCTAACGGCTCAGCTCGCGCTGGAAGGGCGGCAGGAAGCCCGGCTTGAAGCGCACGTCACCCACCCACGCCTGCAGGCGCTCTGCCTCCGCCCCGATCGCGCGCTCCGCCTCGGAGCCGACGTCCTCGAGCAGCCGGTGCACGATCTCGCCGTCGGCGCGCTGCGCCCAGCCGCCGACGACCCGCCCGTCCCACCAGACGGTGGGCCCGGCGTTCCCTGCGGAGTCGAACAGCATCCGTCCGTGCGGCCCGAGGTACCAGTCGCGCTCCTTCCAGCCCATCGTCGTGGGATCGAGCGTCGGGAGCAGCGCGGCCCACGGCTCGGGCGCCTCGACGGGCTCGAGATCGTCGGCGGGCAGGAACCCGGTCGTGCCGTCGAGGTCGACGGTCGCAAGCGGTAGCGACGCGAGCGCGGCGCGCGCGTCCCGAGCCGTCCACCCGGTCCACCAGCGCAGGTCCGTCTCGGTGGCGGGCCCGAAGGCGGCGAGCCACGCTTGGAGGAGCTGTCCTCGCGCCACGTCGGCGTCGAGCGCGGGGATCCCGTCCTCGAGCCATCTCTCCACGGGCACCCAGCGGTACTGGCCGCTCTTCCACGCACGCGGCCGGCCGCGGACGATCCTGCGCTCCATCGCCAGCTGCGGGAGCACGCGCGCGCCGGCGCTCTGCGTCGTCTCGAAGCGCGTGCCGGCGCCCACGCGGAGCTTCCTCGCGAGCTGCGGGACGTCGGAGACGAGCTCGCGGGTGTATGCCTCTCCGCGCGCGTCGAGCGCGGCGAGGGCAGCCGCCTCGGCTCGTCGCAGCCAGGCTCCCGGACGCGTCGAGATGCCGCTGTCCACGACCATCTGCTCGAGCCGCCTGCGCTCGCGGGCGGCGATCGTGTCGGTGCACGCGGCGAAGACGGCGGGAACGAGCTCGCGGGGGACGACGAAGAGCGTGCGCCTCATGCAGAGCACGCGCACGAGCGTGCGCTCGTCGTAGAGCGTCCGCTCGATGTCGTCGGGGAGGACGCCGTCGGTGCGCGCTTGGAGAGAGACGAAGACCGTGACGGGATCGGTGGAGTGCAGCGCGGTGAGGGAGCGCGCGACCTCGAGGGCGTCGGTGGCGCGTCGAGCGGGAGTCAGCAGATGCCGGCGGACGAGCCGTGCCCGTCGCTCCGACACGCCGAGCCTGCGCATGACCTCGGTGTATCACGGCGAGTACCGGGTCTTCTCGACCTCGGGAACGTCGGGTCTGCGCGGGCTGTTCGTGTACTCGCAGGCCGAGTTCGCCCACTGGGTCGCGATCTTCCTGCGCTCGTTCGCGCGGCTCGGCCGGCACGGGATCACGTGCAACGCCATCGTCCCCGGGATCATCGGCACCGAGGCCTTCCACATGGCCAGCCCGGCCATGAACGAGCCGATCGCGAGCCGCACCGTCTTCAAGCGCCCGGGCGAGCCGCAGGACATCGCGAACGCGATCGCGTTCCTCTGCTCCGACCCGGCGGGCTACATCACCGCCATCGAGCTCAACGTCTCCGGCGGCGTGGAGCTGTTCGTCTTCTGATCAGGGCTCGACGCCCCCTGATCAGAAGCGGGTTCGACCCCGAAGAGGTCTGACCCGTGCCGTTCGTGCCCTCGTGCCGTTCGTGTGCAGCCGCCGGCCGAAGCCCGCGGCTTTGCGCAGAAAGCCGAGAGGCGTATCCTGGACGGCATGAAGCGCACGGTCTTCGCTCTTGCGGCCGTGGTGGCGCTCGTCGTCCCGGCTGCCGTCGGTGCGAAGCTGACGGCGTCCACCGCCAAGGTCTCGCCCGCGGCGCCGTCGGCTCCGGCGGTCCCGTACGACGAGCCCTGCAACGGTCACGGCGCTACCTCGTACGCCGACCTCTAGCGCACGGGCTCCCGATCAGCCTGACCGCTCCGCGGCCTGCTCGGCCGCGCGCACGGCGTCGACGAACCACGCCGGCACGCGCGTCGGGCGATGGCTCGCGCGGTCGACGATGGCGTGCGTCGTGTACCCGTCGGCGATCGCCTCGTCGCCGCGCTGCACCCGGTACTCGTAGCGGAAGCGCGCACCGCGGATGTCCACGCAGCGGGTCCAGATCCGCAGGACGTCGTGGAAGCCCGCCGCCTGTCGGTACTCGACGTGGACGCCGGTCGTGAGCGCCTCGATCCCCTGCTCGCGGATGTGCTTGTAGCCGCCCGCGTACGCGTCGAGGTAGGCGACGCGGGCCTCCTCGAGCCACACGACGTAGGACGCGTGGTGGGCGATTCCCTGCGCGTCGGTCTCCGCGAAGCGGACGCGCACGGGATGGGAGAAGGCGAACCCGTCCATCGGCGCGAGCCTACAATCGCCCGGTGTCCGCGGCCGCGCTCGCCGAGCTGATCCGGGCACGGCAGCCATGCGTGGTGCTCACCGGAGCGGGGATGAGCACGGAGAGCGGCATCCCGGACTTCCGCTCGGCCGAGGGGCTCTGGTCCGAGGTCGACCCGTTCGAGGTCGCCTCCATCGACGCGTTCCAGCGCGACCCGGAGCGGGTGTGGCGCTGGTACGGGCAGCGGATCCATGCGCTGCTCGACGCGCAGCCGAACGAGGGCCACCTCGCGCTGGCCGCGCTCGAGCGGGAAGGGCTCGTGCAGGCCGTCGTCACCCAGAACATCGACACGCTCCACTCACGCGCCGGAAGCCGCGAGGTCGTCGAGGTGCACGGGTCGGTGCGGAGCGCGGTCTGCCTCGCATGCGGCGTCTCGGAGGAGCTCGCGAGCGTCCTCGCGCAGCTCGAGCTGCGTGTCGCGCCGCTCTGCCCTTCCTGCGGCAGCGTGCTCAAGCCCGGCGTGGTCATGTTCGGCGAGGTGCTGCCGCTCGACGCGATGGGCCGCGCGGAGCGGCTCGCCGCGCAGGCGGGCCTGCTGCTGGTCGTCGGCTCGTCGCTCCAGGTCTGGCCGGTCGCCGACCTGCCGTCGCAGGCGCTGGCCGCCGGCGGCGCCGTTGCGATCCTCAACCGCGAGGAGACGCCGTTCGATCACCGCGCCGAGCTGGTCGTCCATGCCGCCGCAGGCGAGGTGCTCGCGGAGGCACGGCACCTCCTCACCGGCGGCTGAGCGGGAGACTCGCGGCGCCGGGGGCTTCGCTTTCTGCGCCGGAGGTGGTATCACCATGACCATGCGGGGGAGGATCGCGGCGGCCGGTCTCGCGCTCGCGGCCATCGTGGCCGGTCTCGTCGTGTGGCTGTACCCGGAGCCCGGACGGCAGGCCGTGCCTCCGGCGGCACCGGTGCTGCCCGCGCCGAGCGAGCCGGTCGCTCCCGCTGCCCCGAAGCCCGAGCCCACGTGCCTCCCCGGAGAGATCCGTCCGCTGAGCGGCGGAGGGCACGCCTATGCGGCGCGCGTGCAGCGCCCCCTCGTGGCGCTCGACGAGCCGGGCGGGCGCGCGGTGGCACGCTTCGGGCGCATCAACGTCAACGGCGTGCCGACCGTGCTGGGCGTGCTCTCGGAGCGCGTCGACCGGCAGTGCCGTCCGCGCTGGTACCGCGTCCAGCTTCCCATCCGGCCGAACGGCGCCACGGGCTGGGTGCCTGCGCGGCGCGTCAGCATCTCGTCCGTCCGCACGCGCATCGTCGTCGATCTCTCCGAGCGCCGGGTGACGCTGTTCCGGGCCGGGGAGCGCGTGCTCGAGACGCGTGCGGCGATCGGGAAGCCGGGGACACCGACGCCCACCGGCCGCTACTACGTCAACCAGCGCCTTCGCTCCGCCGATCCCGCCGGCCCGTTCGGACCCGGCGCCGTCGGCATCTCGGCGTTCTCGCCCACGCTGCAGTACTGGGCGCAGGGAGGGCCGATCGCCATCCACGGCACGAACACGCCGCACAAGCTCGGGCTCGCGGTCTCGTACGGGTGCGTGCGCATCCGCAACAGCGATCTGCTCAGGCTCTTCGACATGGCCGCCGAGGGCACGCCCGTGCTCATCCGCAGCTGACGGCGACGCGGCACGACTGGTACGAATTCACCATGGCGACGACGCAGAAGACCAGGCAGGGGGACGCCATCGGCCGGCTCGCGAGCCGTGGCGAGGCGACGCTGCACAAGCTCGCCGACCTTCCAGGCGGCTCGAAGGCGCTGAAGGCGTTCAACGACCTGCGCGACCGCGTGGACGAGCTCGGCAAGAAGGTGCGAGGCATCGAAGGCCTCGAGGTGCGGGTCGCGAAGCTCGAGAAGGAGCTCGCCGCACTCAAGCGCGCGCAGGCGACGACGCCGAAGCCGAGGGCCACCACGGCCCGGAAGCGCCCGGCGCCGCCGGGGCCTGCGGAATAGGGGCCTTCAGCCCCGGGAGGGCGACGCCGGCACGCGGAGCCGGAGCGCGCTCGGCAGCAGCTCGAGGCGGACGGGCGTCGTGCCGGGCTGCTCGCCGTCGAGCTCGACCGGGATCGGCGCCTCCGACTCGATGCTGACGACGCGCCCGCGCAGGAGCTCGGCCTTGGGATGGGGGAGGTGCGTCCCGCGGTAGATCTTCGGCATCGTGAGCACGAGGTCGCGCTTGGTCACGTCGCCGATCGTGAGCACGTCGAAGACGCCGTCGTCCGGCTCCGCGTCCGGGCAGATCTGCATCCCGCCGCCGAGGTACCGGCCGTTGGCGACGATCACGTCGAACATGCGCCCCTCGCGGCGCTCGCCGTCGACGGAGACGCGGACGTCCGTGGCGGACCAGCGTGCGAAGACGGCGAACGTCGCCCAGAGGTAGCTCGCCTTGCCGCCGAGCATCTTCGACGTCTCGTTCGCCCGTTGCGCGATCGCGCCGCTCATCCCCGCGCTGGCGGCGTTCGCGAAGACGGCGCGCCCGCTCTCGCCGCCCCAGCTGCGGTAGGTGACGGCGCCGAGGTCGATCGTGCGGACATCCCCGTCGAGCGCCACGCGCGCGGCGTCCTCGACGGCGCGCGGGATGCCGAGCGAGCGGGCGAAGTCCCAGCCCGTGCCGCGCGGCACGACGGCGACCTCGGGAGGGTCCTGGACCGCGGCCAGCCCGTTCGCCACCTCGTGCACCGAGCCGTCGCCGCCGACGACGACGAGGAGCGAGGCGCCGCCGAGCGCCGCCTCCCGCGCGAGCTCGCCGAGATGACCCGGCGCCCTGCTCATCAGGGTGTGGCCGTCGAGCCCGACCGCCCCGGACCGGCGCGCGATCTCCGGCCAGCGGCGCCCGGTCGTCCCGTTGGCGCTGGCCGGATTGACGAGGAAGACGACGTTTCGTGGTCGCTGCGCGATCACGGAACGTTAGAGGGGACGGACGGCGATCGCACTGCCTTCGGCTCGTGCGGCGCGGCGGCGCGGCCGGTCAATCCGCTGTGACGGTGTGCAGCGCCAGCTCCGTCATCTCGTCGACGGCGCGTTTCATGTCGTCGTCCGAGATGCGCACGAACTCGTCCCCGACCTTGATGTCGCTGACGATGAGCATCGTGCCCGCCTGGAACTTCCTCAGCGCGCCGAGCGTGAAGAGCACCGCGGCCTCCATCTCCACTGCCAAGATGCCGCGCTCGGACCACCGCCGCGCCTGCTCCGGATCGGGCTGGTAGAAGACGTCGCTCGAGACGATCGGCCCGACCCGGACGGGCTTGCCGAGGTGCCGGGCCTGGTGCACCGCCTCGTGCACGAGCGCGAAGTCGGCCGTGGGGGCGTGCGGCTCCCCGCCGACGTAGTGGGTGGCGGTCGCGTCGGCGGGTGTCGCGGAGAGCGCGATCACGAGCTCGCCCATGGCGAGGTCGGGCTGGAGACCGCCGCAGGTGCCCACGCGCATGATCTTCTTCACGCCGAGCTGGACGAGCTCCTCCACCACGATCGCCGCCGAGGGGCAGCCCATGCCGCTCGCCTGCACCGACACGGGCTTCCCGCCGAAGGTGCCCGTGAACCCGAGCATCCCGCGCTCCGCGCTCCGCTGCACGACGTCCTCGAGGAACGTCTCCGCGATGTATTTCGCGCGCAACGGGTCGCCGGGAAGCAGGCACGCGTCGGCGTAGTCGCCGGGGTCCGCCCTGACGTGGATCGGCATCCCGCGAACCCTACGGGTTTCGGTGCTGGGAGCAGGCGGGGTGCGCGCGCCGGAGGAGCGTCCGGTGCCGCTTTAGAGTTCCGCGCGTGGGTGGGAAGCCGCTGGAGCCGACGACGTCGCAGATCCTGCGCTACTGCGCGCGCGATCCGGTGGAGCGGGTCTTCCTCGAGGACGTCGCACGGAGGGGCCACGGGCGCTTCGCGGGGGTGGCGGAGGGCGACGACCTGGTGGCGCTCTGTCACCTCGGTACGAACGTCGTTCCCTCCGGGGTCGGCTGTGACGCCTTCGCCGGCGTCACCGCGCGGTCGGGGGCTCGCATGCTGATCGGGGAGCACGATGCTGTGACGGAGCTCTGGGATGCCGCGCGCCGCAAGCTGCCCAGGCCGCGGGAGGACCGGCCGCGCCAACCGGTGTACGTGATCGACGAGGCGCCTGCCGCCGGCGAGTCGGGGCTGCGGCCAGCGGGGATCGGCGACCTCGACCTGCTTGTCCCGGCGTGTGCAGCGGCGCACCGCGAGGAGCTCGGCATCGACCCGCTGAAGCGTGACCCGAACGGCTTCCGCTGGCGCACACGCGTGCAGGTCGAGGAGGGCCGCTCGTGGCTCTGGGAGGAAGACGGCGTCATCCTCTTCAAGGCGGAGGCCTCGGCGTGGACGCCGGCAGCGGTCCAGCTGCAGCAGGTATGGGTCGACCCGCCCGCCCGCAGGCGCGGGAACGCGAGCCGCGGCCTCCGCGACCTCGTGCGCCTGCTCTTGCAGCGAGTTCCCGCCGTGTGCCTCTTCGTGCGGGCCGAGAACACCGCCGCGATCGCGCTCTACGAGACGATCGGCATGCGTCACGTCCTCGACTACCGCAGCGTGCTCCTGTAGGGCGAGATATATCTCGCGCTGACGGCGCCGCGCGAGCGGGGCCGAAGGGACCGTCTCCTGGACCGCCTGCTCCTCGTCCGCCACGCGCATTCCGCCTCGAACGAGCGGGACGTCGTCAGCTGCGCGCCTCCGGGCGAAGGCCTGTCCGACCTCGGAGTGGAGCAGGCGCGAGCCCTTCGCGAGACGCTCGCGCCGGAGCCGATCGACCTCGGCCTCGCGACGGAGCTCCGCCGTGCGCGCCAGACGCTCGAGCTCGCGCTGGAGGGGCGCGCCGTGCAGACCGAGGTCTTCCCGGGCCTGAACGAGATCGACTTCGGCTCGTTCGAGGGCGGGCCGCTCTCCGCCTACCGCGAGTGGGCCTGGACGAACGAGCCGCCGGCCGCCTGCCCCGGCAGCGGCGAGAGCCGCCTCGACGCCGCGCTGCGCTTCGCGGGCGCGCTGGACGATCTCCTGGCACGCCCGGCCGGCACGGTGCTCGTCGTCTCGCATGCCCTGCCCGTGCGCTACGTCCTCGACGCGAGCGAGGGCCGCTTCCCCCCGCAGCGAATCGGCCTGGTGCCGAACGCGACGCCCTTCCGGCTCGACCGCGCCTCGGTGGAGCGGGCCGCGCAGACGCTTCGCTCCTGGGCCGACGCGCCCCGCTTCGCGGGCGCCTGAGCGGGCCTTCAACCCCCCGGACGGGGCATGCTCGGGCCGCGAGCCTGCGACGATGAAGAGCGTGATGGTGCGGCTCCGTCTCCTCCTGCCTCTGCTCGCCGTGCTGCTCGCCTTCGTGGCGGCCGGCTGCGGCGGCTCCTCCGGCTCATCGGAGCCCATGGAGCTGCAGAGTCTCGTCGGCGTCGCGGACCGCAGCACGAAGGCGGACACGGGCCGGTTCGAGATGGTGATGCGCATGAGCGCGCCCGGCCTGCCGGGCGAGTTCGAGATCGGCGCCAGCGGGGCGTTCGACCGGCTCGTCGAGCGCGCCCAGATGACGCTCGACATGTCCGCGCTCGTCGAGCTGATCGGCTCGCTCGGGGGGAAGAGCACGCCGGATCTCGGCGACCCGGCGGACTGGAAGCTGGACGTCGTCCAGGACGGAACCGTCTTCTACCTGCGCCTGCCGCAGTTCCTGGCGAAGCAGGTCCCGGGCGGGAAGACCTGGGTGAAGGGCGACGTCGCCACCCTGACCAAGACGAGCGGCTCGCTGCTCGGCGGCTCGGGCTTCACGGGCGGTGACCCGCGTGACGTGATCCGGTTCCTGAAGGCCGTCGCGGGAGACGTCCAGGCGGTCGGGCGGGAGGACGTCCGGGGCGTCAGCACGAGTCACTACCGGGCAACGCTCGACATGCAGAAGCTCCTCGGTCTCGCAGCCGGGTCGAGCAAGGACAGCCTCGTGAACATCGACTCGATGGTGCAGCAGGCCGGCGTCTCGAGCATCCCGGTCGACGTCTGGGTCGACGACGAGAGCCTCCTGCGCCGCATGGAGATGACGTTCGCCATGTCCCCGGCCGGCGCCGGCGGCAGCGCGAACTTCTCCCTGTCGTTCGACCTGTTCGACTACGGCAAGCCGCTCTTCATCGAGCTGCCGCCCGCCGACCAGGTCGCGGACGCCGCGACGCTGCAGCTCGGCTCCTGATCTTCCGGCGCAGCCCGGAATCCGCTCGCGCGGATTCCGGACGCGCAGATCCCTGAAGCCGTCCGCTTCGCGGCCGGGTGCCACGGTTTTCACAGCAAGCGTCTCGTTGCCGGCGCAGCCCGGAATCCGCCCGCGCGGATTCCGGACGCGCAGATCCCTGAAGCCGTCCGCTGCGCGGCCGGGCGCCGCCGGAGCTCACAGCAGGCCTCTCGCAGCTCGAGGCGGCCCGGCGGCCCGCGCTGCGTCCGTCACAATGGCGGCATGGACGGCGAGGTGCTCACGCGGATCGAGGCGCGTGTTCGCGCGGAGCGCCTGATCGAGCCCGGCGGCGAGGTCACCTGCCTCGTCTCCGGAGGGGCGGATTCGACGTGCCTCTGGCATGCGCTCCGGGAGCTCGGCTACCGCGTGCGGCCGGTCCACGTGCATCACGGCCTTCGCGGGCGCGAGGCCGACGACGACGCCCGGCACTGCGTCGAGACGATGGGCGCCGAGGTCGTCCGCGTGCCGGCAGGGTCGTCGGAGCGCGACCTGCGGGACCTGCGCTACGCGGCGACGGAGCGGCTCGGGCTGCGCGCCACCGGGCACACGGCCAGCGACCAGGTGGAGACGGTCCTCTACCGGCTCGTGTCGAGCGGCTCCACCCGCGGCATCAAGCCCCGCCGCGAGGACGGAGTCGTGCGGCCGCTCCTCGGCCTCTGGCGCGAGGAGACGAGCGCCTACTGCCGCGAGCGGGGTCTCGCGGTTCGCGTCGACGCGAGCAACGCGGGCACGAAGCGCGGCCTGATCCGCGACGAGCTGCTGCCGCTCCTGCGGCGCCTGGACTCGAGGGCCGAGGCCAACCTGCTCGCTCTCGCCGACGAGGAGCCGAGGCTGCCGCGTGCGCTCGAGCGCTCCCTCGTCGAGCTCCTCTCGTCGCACGAGGGCTCGAAGCACGCCGACCTCGGGCGCGGCCTGCACGCGGTCCGCGAGTACGACACCCTGCGCCTCGAGGGAGAGGTGCGCTGGGGGCCGTGGCGCCTGTCCGCGGCCCGGCCGGGGCTCGAGGTGCGAGGCCGTCGTCCGGGCGATCGGCTCGCAGGGCGCCGCAAGAAGGTGCAGGATCTCCTCGTGGACGCAAAGATCCCGCGGTCCGAGCGCGCCGCCTGGCCGATCGTCGTCGCGGAGGACGGAGTCGTGGCGGTGCCCGGCGTGGCGGAGGCTCCGGGCTGGGAGGGCGTCGTGAGCGCGCGGAGGGTGACATGACGATGGTCGAGCACGGCGTGGGCGAGGTCCTGATCGACGAGGAGCGGCTGCAGGCGCGGATCGCCGAGCTCGGAACCGAGATCTCGGCGGATTACGACGGCCGCGACCTGCTCCTCGTGGGCGTGCTCAAGGGCGCCGTCTTCTTCATGGCCGACCTCATGCGGCGGCTGACCGTGCCCTGCGAGATCGACTTCATGGCCATCTCCAGCTACGGGGCGGCCACCGACTCCTCCGGCGTCGTCCGCATCCTCAAGGACCTCGACGCGAACATCGCCGACCGCGACGTGCTCGTCGTGGAGGACATCATCGACTCGGGCCTGACGCTCTCCTACCTGATGCGCACCCTGCGCGCGCGCCGGCCGGGGAGCCTCGAGATCTGCACCCTGCTGACGAAGCCGGACCGGCGCGAGATCGAGGTTCCGGTCCGCTACGTCGGCTTCGAGATCCCGAACAGGTTCGTGATCGGCTACGGGCTCGACTTCGCGGAGCGCTACCGCAACCTGCCCTACATCGGGGTGCTGAGCCCGGAACTCGTGCCGAACGCCACGTAACCGCCCGTCTCGCGACCTGGCCGACCAGGGCCCGGGGGCTCGGCGGCGAAGAAAGGCGCTGCTACCCTCCGACTAGCGTGAATCGCTTTTTTCGCAGCGCACTCTTTCCGCTCGTGGTCATCGTGCTGCTCGTGTACCTGGCGAGCCAGACGCTGATCTCGCGGAACGACTCTGCACAGAAGATCACGTACTCCGAGCTGCGGCAGCAGGCCGAGGCCGGGAACGTCAGCGAGGTGCTCTTCAACCCGAACCGTCAGCAGATCTCGGCCACGCTCGACTCGGGGCAGAAGGTCAAGGTCAACTACCCGACGCCGCAGTCCCAGTTCGCATTCGAGGAGATCCTGCAGAAGCAGAACGTGCGCTTCGACTCCAAGGGCACCGGCTCGTCGGCGTGGTGGACGCTGCTCACGAGCCTGTTCCCGATCCTGCTGCTGATCGGCTTCTGGATCTTCCTCATGAACCAGATGCAGGGCGGCGGCTCCAAGGTGATGAGCTTCGGGAAGAGCCGCGCCAAGCGCATGTCGCCCGACTCGCCCAAGGTGACGTACAAGGACGTCGCCGGGGCGGACGAGGCGGTGGAGGAGCTCCAGGAGATCAAGGAGTTCCTCGAGAACCCGAAGAAGTTCCAGGCGCTCGGCGCGCGCATCCCCAAGGGCGTGCTGCTGTACGGGCCGCCCGGCACGGGTAAGACGCTGCTCGCGCGCGCCACGGCGGGAGAGGCCGGCGTGCCCTTCTTCTCCATCTCCGGCTCCGACTTCGTCGAGATGTTCGTGGGCGTGGGCGCCTCGCGCGTCCGCGACCTGTTCGAGCAGGCGAAGCAGGCGAGCCCCTGCATCATCTTCATCGACGAGATCGACGCCGTCGGGCGCCACCGAGGCGCCGGTCTCGGAGGCGGGCACGACGAGCGCGAGCAGACGCTCAACCAGCTCCTCGTCGAGATGGACGGGTTCGAGCTGAAGGACAACATCATCCTCATCGCGGCCACGAACCGGCCGGACATCCTCGACCCTGCGCTGCTGCGCCCGGGGCGCTTCGACCGCCAGATCGTCGTCGACCGCCCGGACCGCAAGGGACGCCGCGAGATCCTCGAGGTGCACGCCAAGGGCAAGCCGCTCGCGAAGGAGCTGGACCTCGACGTGCTGGCGGCCGGAACCCCGGGCTTCACGGGGGCAGACCTGGCGAACGTGATCAACGAGGCAGCCCTCCTCGCGGCGCGCCGCGGGCACAAGGTGATCTCCCAGGACGAGCTGGAAGAGGGCGTCATGCGGGTGATCGCGGGCCCGGAGAAGAAGTCCCGGCTCTTCTCGGAGAAGGAGCGCAAGATCACCGCCTACCACGAGATGGGACACGCCCTCGTCGGGTACTACCTGGAGGAGACCGACGAGGTGCACAAGATCTCGATCGTCAGCCGCGGACAGGCGCTCGGCTACACGATCTCGCTGCCGGCCGAGGACCGCTACCTCACCACCCGCGGCACGCTCATGGACCAGATGGCGATGACTCTCGGCGGCAGGGCCGCCGAGGAGCTCGTCTTCCACGAGGTGACGACCGGCGCGGCGAACGACCTGGAGCGCGTCACCTCGACGGCGAAGCAGATGATCATGCGCTTCGGCATGAGCGAGAAGCTCGGCCCGCGCGTGCTCGGCCGCAACCACGATCTGCCGTTCCTGGGCCGCGAGATGTCCGCCGAGCCGGACTACTCCGACGAGATCGCGAAGGAGATCGACGACGAGATCCGCCGCGTCATCGAGGAGGCCCACGACAAGGCGACGCAGGTGCTCCGCGAGCACATGGACGTGCTGCATCGCCTGTCGCTGATCCTGATCGAGCGCGAGACGATCGACAAGGAGCAGTTCGAGCGGCTGCTGCAGGGTGAGGAGGAGGAGTCGGTGTTCGCCGAGGTGGCCACGCAGGCCCCGAGCCCCGAGCCGGAGCTGGAGAAGGACAAGCCGCTCCTCAAGCCGGCGCCGCGCCCGCTGCCCGGCGCGGCCATGCAGCCGCCGCCGCCCGACCCGGCCGCGGGCTGAGGCGTCCGGCCCTCACGGCGAGGGCCCCGAGCGGCGACCGGCGTCTCGCGCGACGCGCCACAGGAGCACGAAGGCGGCTGCCGCGGCCGCCACGCCGAGCGTCTCGACTGCGATCCCTTCCACCCGCGCGAGGTCGACGAGCGCCAGGAAGCAGGCGCACAGGCCGAGCGCCAAGAGCACGAGCACGACCAGCCAGGAGAGCCGACGCATGCGGCCGCCCGGCTCGTCGGGGGACGTCGTCCGCAGCTCGTGCGCCCACAGGGAGAGCTCGCAGGCGAGGAGCAGCGCGGCGGCGACCAGGGCGGCGTCGCGGTCGAGCCGGCCGCCGTCGACCGTGAGCAGGATCCCGTAGCCGAGGCCCACGAGCACGGCGCCGGGCGCCACGAGCCCGGGCAGCGCCAGCCCGGCGACCAGCAGGCACAGAGTGCCGGCGGCCCCGATCGCGGCGATCGTCCAGCCCACGGCCGCGTTCTCCGCGGCGAGCGCGAGCGGCGCCGTCACCGCGGCGGCGACGACCGCCGAGGAGCCGGCTGCGGCGGCTACCGCCGTGCGAGCCTGGCGTGGCGTCTGTACGTCCTCACCCCCTCGAGCACCGCGTCGAGCGGCGCGTCGTCGTCCCAGCGAGACACGGCGACGCCGATCGCCTGCAGCCGGGCCCGCAGCGTCTCGCGCCGCAGCAGCCACAGCCGCCAGGCGAGCTGCTCCACGTCCTCCTCACCCGGAGCGGCGAACAGCTCGGCGGGCACCTCCACCACGGCGAGGTCGTGGCCGCGGGCCCGCAGGTCGAGCAGCGCCGTCACAGCGCGGGCGTCGAGCAGCGGGGTGACCGCGATCACGAGGGCGCGCGGCGGCAGCGTGCGTGCCGGGATCACGTTCACGTCCTTCCAGGCGTAGCTGAAGCGCATCCGCGTCTCGAGGAGCGCGTCGACGAGGCGGTACCGCTGCAGGGCTCCGGCGCCCGGCTCGAGCCAGCGCAGGGTGCCGCCGAAGGTCACGAGGCCGACGCGATCCCGCCTGCGCAGGTAGAGATCCGCGAGCGTCGCGGAGGCGCGGACGGCGCGGCCGAGGATGCTGCCGTCGGCTCGCTCGGCGTCGGCGAAGCTGTCGAGGAAGAGCACGACGTCGGTGTTCCGCTCCGGATGGCGCTCGTTGACGATGAGCTGCTCCCGGCGGGCACTCGCGCGCCAGTTGATCGAGCGGACCCGGTCGCCGGCCACGAACGCCCTGGTGTCGGCGAACTCGACGCCCTCTCCGCGGACGCGGGCGACCTCGTTCCCCGTCGCGGCCTGCGTCTGCGCCGGCGCCACGAGGGCACGCAGCTGCTCGGGCCGGGGGACGACCCGGAGCCGGTGCGGCCGCTCCAGCCGCTCCTCCCACCAGAGCACGCCGAAGCGGTCTCGCGCCCGCAGGCGGAGGTCGCCGACGGTCCAGACGCCCCAGCGCGCACGAAGCTCGAGCTCCAGCGAGCGCTCGCCGCCCCAGCCGAGATGAAACGCGCGCGGCAGGTCGTCCGCGACGAGCTCCACCCCCGCCGGCAGCGCCAGCCGGAGCTCGAGCCGGTCGATCGGGTCCGCAGACTCGACCTCGAGCGTCGCGCGCAGCGGGTCTCCCTCGAGCACGCGCTCCCCCTCGAGGACGAAGCGCACGCGCGGCTGCGGCGGCCGGGCGGTCAGCCCGAGAGCGAGGACGAGGGCGAAGGGCGCCGCGAGCACCGCGAGCTCGGCGCGGCGTGCCGCGAGCGCTCCGAGCAGGCCGATCGCGACGAGCGCCGAGTAGGCGGACAGTCGCGGCGACGGCCGCGCCGTCACGCGTTTCCGTTTCCCTTTCCGCAGGACAGGGATCCGCAGGCGCGGATCCCTGTCGCGGGGATCCGCCGAGCCGGCGGCAAACCCCTGCCGCTCATGCGTCGGCCTCGGCGCGAGGTGTGGGCACCGCGTCGAGCACGTCCTGCACGACGTCCACGCCGGAGCGCTGCTGCACCCACAGCTCGGGCTTGAGGACGAGCCGGTGCGCGAGAGCCGGCACGGCGACCGCCTTCACGTCGTCGGGCGTGACGAAGTCCCTTCCCTGGAGCGCCGCCCGGCAGCGGGAGAGCTTGAGCAGGGCGAGGCTGCCACGCGGGCTCGCTCCGACGGCGGTGCTGGCGCTCTCGCGGGTGGCCGTGACGAGGTCGACGACGTAGCGTCCGACGCTGCCGTCGACGTGGACCTCCTCGACGGCGGCCTGCATCTCGCGGAGCGTCTCGCGGTCGACGATCCGGTCGAGCTCGATCTCGTCGGCTCGACGCTCGATCCGGCGCGCGAGCATCTCCCACTCGTCCTCGCGCGACGGGTAGCCGAAGCGGGCGCGGAGCAGGAAGCGGTCGACCTGCGCCTCGGGCAACGGGTAGGTCCCCTCGTACTCGATCGGGTTCTGCGTGGCCAGGACGAGGAACGGGGGCTCGAGCCGGTGCGTCGTGCCGTCGACGGAGACCTGGCGCTCCTGCATGGCCTCGAGCAGGGCGGCCTGGGTCTTGGGCGGGGCCCGGTTGATCTCGTCGGCGAGCAGGAGGTTCGTGAAGATCGGCCCCGGTCGGAACTCGAAGTCCGCGTCGCGCTGGCTCCAGATGGACGACCCGGTGACGTCGGACGGCAGGAGGTCCGGCGTGAACTGCACGCGCGCGAACGCGAGGCCGGTGACGCGTGCGAACGATCGCGCCGCGAGCGTCTTGGCGAGGCCGGGGACGTCCTCCAGCAGGACGTGCCCGTCGCCGAGCAGGCCCATGAGCACGAGCTCGAGCTGCGGACGCTTGCCGACGACGGCCCGACTCACCTCGTCGAGCACGGCGGTCGCGTGTGCGCGGACCTCGGGCAGGGTCATCACAGGCGCTCCAGCGAGGAGACGACGCGATCGAGGCTCGGGAGATCGAGCCCGGGGGCGCGTCCGTCCTCGGGCGGCCGGCGGTCGCCGCGCACGAGCTCCCACGTGTCGTCGCCGAGGATCTCGCGCGCCCGCTCCGGCGTGCGGTCGAGGTCGATGCCGCGCCGGGTCGCGAGCAGCCCCAGCGCCACTTCGCGCAGGGTGGGCCGAAGCCGGACGTGCAGGTCGTACGCGCTCGTGGACGCCATGGAGACCTCTCGCTCGAGGCGGGCGAGGGACACGAACCTGCCCGGCGGCCCTTCCACCCCTGCCGCGCGTGCGTCGAACACCGGCGGCGAGGAGGGCGATGCGGCACGGACCGCCTTCAGCCCCGCCACGAGCGCCCCACCGAGCACGACCAGCAGCGACACGTGCAGGACGAGCTCGCGGCGGTCGGGAAACGTGCCGAGCGCGACCGCGAACGCGATGGTGGGGAAGAAGGCGATCCTCAACGCGCGGAGGAGCGCTCGCCGCATCAGGGGTGCCGCTCCGCGGCCAGGGCACGCGCGTGCGCCTCGGCGGCCTCGGCACGCTCCCTGGCGTCACGCAGCTCGCTGCGGACGGTCTCGAGGGCCTCGATCGCGTCCTCCTTCATCTGGGTCACCATCTCGTGCTGCGAGAACTTCGCCCGCGCGAACAGCGCCGTCAAGCGCGCCGCGGCATGACGAGGCACGTCGAGATCGACGAGCACACGCCGGAGGTACTCCTCGGGCGCCTCGGACACGTGGCGCGGCGCGCCGTACGCGGCGAGCACGCCCTCCAGCCGCGCATAGGCGGCGATCACCGCCCGCCGCGGGTCGCGCTCGGCGCGAAGGTCGTCGAGCGTGTCGTCGAGCACCTCTGCCACCGCGGCGGAGAGGTCCGGCGACAGAGGTGGGAGCGACCTCGAGCGGGCGCGCGACGCGATCGCCGCCGCCACGGCGGCGACCGCGACGAGCGCGAGCGTGACCGCCACGGGCACCGCCTGGAACTCCGGCTCGTATCGGCCGCCGGGCTGCACGGCCTGGTCGCCGTTGCCACCCGGGAGCAGCCGCGGCAGGCCGCTACGGCCGTCCGACTCGGCCAGCCGCCGGATGACGAGGCTGACCAGGAGGAAGAGCAGGCCGAGATAGACGAGGGTCATCAGCTTGCTGCTGCGGCGGCGCGCCCCCGCCACGTCGTCGTGCACGAGCAACGCCGGCCGCAGCAGCACGAGCAGCACGAGGAGCACCGTGCCGAACGCCATGGCGACGAGCAGCAGGCTCACGACGACGTCGAGCAGCCATTCCGAGGGCCGGCGGGCGGCGCCCGAGCCGCCCGGCGTGGAGCCGGTCGAGGCGACGGCGACGGCGGCGAGCAGAGCGAGGACGAGCACGACGATCAGGCTCCGGCGTCCGCCGGGTGCCGAGCGGCTACCGTCCATGCTCGATGAGACGTCCGGCGCTCCGGGAACGTTTGCCCCGTCCCGCGGTGATGGGCATCGTGAACGTCACGCCCGACAGCTTCTCCGACGCGGGCGTGCACGCACAGCCCGAGGCGGCCGCCGCCGCCGCGCACCGGATGGTGGCGGAGGGGGCTGCCATCGTCGACATCGGCGGCGAGTCGACCCGGCCGGGATCGGCAGGCGTCGACCTCGAGGAGGAGCTGCGCCGGATCGTCTCCACGCTCGAGCTGACGTCGGGATTGCCCGTCTCGATCGACACGGCCAAGGCCGCTGTGGCGCGGCGCGCGATCGAGCTCGGCGCCGAGATGGTCAACGACGTGACCGCCCTGCGCGGCGATCCCGACATGGCGGAGCTGGTGGCCGAGGCTGGGGTCTACCTCTGCCTGATGCACATGCAGGGCGACCCGCGCACCATGCAGAGGCAACCGCGGTACGACGACGTCGTGGTCGAGGTGGCGGCCTTCCTCGAGGAGCGGCTCACCTTCGCCGTCGCCGCGGGGGTCGACCCGGAGCGCGTCTGCCTCGATCCCGGCATCGGGTTCGGCAAGACGCCGGACCAGAACCTCGAGCTCGTGCGAGGCCTCGACCGCATCGTCGCGATCGGGTGCCCGGTCCTCGTCGGGCTCTCGCGCAAGAGCACCCTCGGACGCATCCTCGGCGACCCGGAGGCGACCACCGGGACGGTCGACGCCTCCGTCGGCGCTGCCGTCGCCGCCTTCGCGCGGGGAGCCAGCGTCTTCCGCGTGCACGACGTCCGCGAGCACGTCGAGGCGCTCGCGGCCGCGGCGGCAGTCGAGAGGGGCGCCGTGCGCGCGGGGAGCGCATGAGGCGCCCGGTGTCGATCTCGCGCGCAGGCACAGGGGCCGGTATGAGCAGGGCCGCGACCGGCCGTGATGCGGCCGCTTCAGGGGTGTGCCGCCGCAGGCGGATCCCCGCGGCAGGGATCCGCTGCTGCGGATCCCTGCTTCGCGGACAGGCATGAGCGTCGCGATCGAGCTCCACGGCCTCGAGCTCCACGCCCGCCACGGCGTGCTCGAGCACGAGCGCCGTACAGGCCAGCGCTTCCTCGTCGACCTCGAGCTCGTCTATGCCGGTGATCCGGCCGTGCTCGCCACCGACGACATCGAGGACGCGGTCGACTATCGGGACGTCGTCGCGCTCGTGAGCGAGATCTCGGACGGGCGCTCGTTCCATCTGCTCGAGGCCTTCGCCGGCGCCATCGCCGACGCGCTCCTGGCGCGGTTCCCGCTCGAGCGTGTACGCGTGCGCGTCCGCAAGCCGGACGTCCGGCTCGCGCTCGGGGTGGAGCACGCGGCCGTCGTCGTCGAGCGCGTCAGCGGACGCGGACCGTGAGCCGGTAGGCCCCTTCCGTTCCCCGACGCGGGATGACGGCCAGCCAGGCGATGCGGCCCGGCGCGGCATTGCGATAGCGGAGCACCTCGCGCTGACCCTGCGTGGCGGCCCGGGCGAGCCGGTCGCGGGAGGCGAAGCGTTGCACGACGCTCTGCGTGCCCTTGCGCCAGAGCGCCAGGTCGACGTCCGCATCGGCGTTGGCCGTGACGACGAGTTGCCTGCCGCGTGGCAGGTAGACGCGGTACACGTCGCGTGGGTCCTCGACTCCCCCGACGCGCGCCGTCGCCGTCGTCGTCGGCAGGGCCAGCGTCGTCAGCGGCGCGACGCCTGCGGCGTACAGGCCCTCGGCATCGATGTAGTCGACGTCCTCGTTGGGCTCGAGCGGGTCGCGGATCGGGGCGGCGAAGGCGAGCGCGGCGCCCACGTCCAGCATGCCGAATCCGCTCGCCCCGTCGCGCCCGGTCGTGTCCAGGTCCCGTGCCGATCGTCGCATGACCTCGAACACCTGGCTCCAGTCGAGCTCGGGCCGGGCGGTCCACACCCAGGCCGCGGCCCCCGAGACGAGCGGTGCGGAGAAGCTCGTGCCGGCGCTCGGCCGCCAGCCTCTGCCGAGCGCCGTCGCCACGGTGACGTTCGTGCCGGGCGCCGCGAGGTCGACGTACGGGGAGCGGCTCGAGAAGGACGCGACGTTGTCGTTGCGATCGGTCGCGGCCACCGTGAGCACGTGGGGCAGCACGGCCGGGTAGCCCAGCGGGCTCCCGACCTCGCCGTCGTTGCCCGACGCCGCGACGACGAGCGATCCCTTGGCGATGGCGAAGCCGACGGCCTGCTGGACGAGAATGTCCTTCTCTGTGCCTCCGAGGCTGAGGTTGATCACCCCCGGCGCACGGCGGGCGGCGGCCACGATGCCACCCACGATCTCGCTCGTGTCGAGCCGCGTCCCCGCTCCCCGGGCGGCATCCCAGGATGCGAGCAGGACCTGCGGGTAGATCCCGACCATGCCCACGCCGTTCTCCGGCGCCGCCACGAGCGAGGCCACGGCCGTTCCGTGCTCGCCGCCGATGCCGACGGGCTCCTGCTGGTTGAGGACGACCGTGTTCGGGCGCCCCGCGAACTCGGGGTGCGATACGTCGATGCCCGAGTCGACCACCGTGACGGGCACGCCGGGGCCGGGAGGCGTGAGGCCCTCGACGCGGACCGCGGCGCGCCACCATTCCTCTCCCGACAGCGGGTCGACGCGGGCTCCCGCCACGGCGTCGATCGAGGCCAGCGGCCTGTCGGGCTCCGCCAGCCGCACGGCTCCCCTTCTGTGGAGCGCCGGGAGGACGCGCTCGGCCTCGGCGGACGGCAGCCGCCAGAGCCGCAGCTCGCGGGCGACCGGCGTGGCGCCCGCGGCGGCGAGCGTGGCCGCGCCCGAGCACGCGGCCCCGGCGCGGAGCTGGACGAGCGTGTAGCCGGTCATCGCGCCCGCGGCGGAAACAGCGGGCCCGAGGACGGCAAGAGCGACCGTGGAGGCGAGCAGCATCGGATGGCGCATCGGTCTGTGATGTTCTACGTGCCGGAAACGGGCATCGGTTGGCGTCCTCGGTTGCGACCTCGTTAAGGTCGCGCGATGACCGTGGCCTACGTGGGTCTCGGCGCGAATCTCGGCGACCGTGCGGCCACGATCGCCGCAGCCGTCGAGCAGCTGGAGCTCCTCCCGCAGACCTCCGTGCTCCGCGTCTCGTCGCTGCGGGAGACCGAGCCTGTCGGGATCCTCGACCAGCCGCGCTTCCTCAACGGTGTCGCGGCGCTCGAGACCCGTCTCGTGCCGCGGGCGCTGCTCGACGGCCTGCTCGCGATCGAGCGGGTGCTCGGGCGCGAGCGGTCGGGGCCGCGCTTCGGGCCGAGGACGATCGACCTCGACCTGCTGCTCTACGGCGCCGAGGTCCTCGACGAGCCGGGGCTCACGGTCCCGCACCCGCGCCTGCACGAGCGACGCTTTGCGCTCGAGCCGCTCGCGGAGCTGGATCCGGGCCTCGACGTTCCCGGGCGGGGAACGGTGTCGGAGCTCCTCGTCTCGCTCTCCTGAGGGGACATGCGGTCGAGCGGGCCGCGAACGGTCTCCACTGCGCAGGTCGGCCGTGCAGCGGTCTCGACGGCCGGGAGGCTCGATCTCGCGGCCAGCCTCTACACTCAGGGACGATGTGCGTTGCGACCGGCCGCGAAGCGGCCGCCTCAGGGGTGTGCCGCCGCAGGCGGATCCCCGCGGCAGGGATCCGCTGCTGCGGATTCCTGCCTTGCGGAAAGAGCGTGGAGCGATGAGTCACTTGGACGAGCTCGACGAGTTCGAGGCCGAGCTCGAGCTCCGGCTGAAGAAGGAGTACACCGCCGTCTTCGGGCTGTTCCGCTACTGCGTGCTCACGCAGGACGCGACGTACCTCTGCAACAGGCTCGACCTCAAGGTCGTGCCACAGGCGAGCTACCCCTTCTTCCACGTGCAGATGGAGGACGTGTGGGTCTGGGACAAGAACCGGCCCACGCGGATCATCCCGCACGCCGAGGTGTACACCTCGGGTGACGTCACGGTGGAGGAGCTGCGCGGCGAGGGCGACGAGCCCAGCCTGACGGCCGAGGCTCTCGCGGAGCGGATCGGGGATCCCCTGCGCACCGACGACGACGACGCGACGTAGCCGCCGGCCCGCCCGCGCGAGCGTCCCCGGGCGCGATGTCTCCCGTGCCGACGGCGTAAGGTCCCCGCATGCTGCTCGCGGTCGACGTCGGCAACACGCAGACCGTGCTCGGCCTGTACGAGGACGAGCAGCTCGCCGACCACTGGCGCCTCGCGACCGAGCGGGCCTGGACCGGCGACCAGCTCGGGGTGCTCCTGAAGGGGCTGCTGGACGTGGACGCCGTGCACGGCATCTGCCTCGCCTCGACGGTGCCCGCGCTCGTCCGCGAATGGGAGCGCCTCGCCGAGCGCTGGATTCGCGTCCCGCTGCTCGTCCTCGGGCCGGGAACGAGGACCGGGATCCCGATCCGGTACGACGACCCGCGTGAGGTCGGAGCCGATCGCATCGCGAACGCCGTCGCCGCGCGGGAGCGCTATGGCGCACCGTGCATCGTCGTCGACTTCGGCACCTCGACCAACTTCGACGTCGTCTCGGCGGCCGGCGAGTACGTCGGCGGCGTGCTCGCTCCCGGGATCGAGACCTCCATGGAGGCCCTCTTCTCGCGGGCGGCCCGTCTCGTCAAGGTCGACTACACGGAGCCGCCGGCCGTGATCGGTAAGACCACGGTGGGCGGGCTCCAGTCGGGCCTCGTCTACGGGTTCGCCGGCCAGGTGGACGGCATCGTGGCGGCGATCCGTCGCGAGCTCGAGGCGCCCGAGGCGCCCGTGGTCGCGACGGGCGGCCTGGCGGGCCTGATCGCGCCGCACTCGGCCGCCATCGCCACGGTCGACCCGTTCCTCACCCTGGACGGGCTCCGCATCGTGTGGGACCTCAACGCGTCGTAGCGCCGCACGCGACGCGCCGCGACGGCGCCGCTACGCTGCGGCCATGCCCGATGCCGCCACGTTGGCCGTGTTCTCGCTGGCGGCGCTCGCCCTGATCGTCGTCCCCGGGCCGGCGGTGCTCTACATCGTGGCGCAGAGCCTCCAGGGAGGGCGCGGCGCGGGTCTCGTCTCCGCTCTCGGCGTCGCCACGGGCGGCCTGGTCCACATCGTCGCCGCGGTCGTGGGCCTCTCGGCGCTCGTGGTCGCCTCCGCGAGCGCGTTCACGGTCGTGAAGCTCGCGGGCGCCGCCTACCTCGTCTACCTCGGGATCCGGACGCTGCTGTCGCGCGAGCGGGACGACGGCTGGCGCGAGATGCCGTCGGGCCGCGGGCGCACCTACCGGCAGGGCGTCGTCGTCAACGTGCTCAACCCGAAGACGGCGCTCTTCTTCCTCGCCTTCCTGCCGCAGTTCGTCGACCCGGACGGCCCGGTGCGGCTGCAGCTGGCGCTCCTGGGCGCGGTCTTCGTGCTGCTCGCGCTCGTCAGCGACTCCGCGTGGGCGCTCGCCGCAGGGACGGCACGCGAGGTGCTCCGCGGCAGCAGGCGCTTCCTGCGCGCGCAGCGCTACGTGTCCGGCGCCGTGCTCGTGGGTCTGGGCGTGCTCGCCGCCGCGACCGACCACCGCACGGACGGCTGACGAGGCACGGGGGCCGGGAGCCGCGCCGCGGCGCTCACCCGCCGCCGTAGATGGAGACGGGGAGCTCGAGCGTCAGCTCCTCGCCCGCGGGGATCTCCGCCTCGAGCGCGTCGAGCAGCGGCAGCGCCCCGGGCGCGGCCGCGAGCAGGCGGCGCTCGACCTCCTCGGTGGAGTCGAGCAGGAGCACCTCCTGCTTGAACGGACGAGGAAATCGGCCGCGGCCGAGATACCAGCCGTAGAACTTCTTGAGGAAGCTCGCCGCCCGTCGCTCGCCGAGCTCCCGCACGGTCTCGCGGACGAAGAGCACGAGCTCCGCCACCACCTCCTCGCGCGTGGGCTCCGCACGGCCGCCGTCGACGATCTCGAGCAGCGTCCACGGGTTGCCCTGCGCGCCCCGGCCGACCATCACCGCCGCGGCGCCGGTGGTCTCCAGCACGACCTGGGCCCGCGCGCGCGAAGCGACGTCGCCCGAGGCGACGACCGGCACGTCGACGAGGGAGACGAGCTCCGCGGTGAGCGCGTGATCGGCGGTGCCGGTGTACATCTGCTCCGCGGAGCGGGGGTGCAGCGTGAGCGAGCTGGCGCCGGCCGCGACGAGCTGCGGGCCCACCTCGAGGCACGCGCGGGAGGCGTTCCGCAGGCCGCGCCGCATCTTCACCGTGACGGGCACGTCGACCGCGGCCGCGATCGCCTCGACGATGCGGCACGCCCGCGGAGCGTCCTCCAGGAGGGTCGCGCCTGCGCCGGTCTTCGTCACCTTCTTCACGGGGCAGCCGAAGTTGACGTCGACGATGTCGGCGCCCGCGGCGACGACCATGCGCGCCGCCTCGCCCATCGCGCGCGGGTCGGAGCCGAACAGCTGGATGGCCAGCGGGTGCTCGTCGGCGGCCACCCGGAGGTATCCCAGGGTGCGCTCGTTGCGGTGCTCGATGCCCGCGCAGCTGACCATCTCCGAGCACACGAGGCCCGCTCCGAAGCGTCGTCCCTGGCGGCGGAACGCCTGCACGCTGACGCCCGCCATGGGCGCGAGCACGAGGCGCGTGGGGATCTCGACGTCGCCGATCCACCAGCTGTCGCGAAGGTCGTGGGGCATCCGTCGCATGGTAGTTCCGATGGTTTGACCCTCGTCTGTCGTGACAGCTACCATGCGCGTCCGCGTGGCGCGGCAGCGCCGCGTTTCTCTCTCTTTCCCGACTCCACGGAGGCGGAGCAGCAAGTGAAGGACGTGATCCTCACTCCCGATGGATACGAGACCCTCAAGCAGGAGCTCGACCACCTGCGCACCACCCGACGGCGCGAGATCGCCGACCGGATTCGGGTCGCCCGGGAGTTCGGCGACATCGCCGAGAACGCAGAGTACGACGACGCCAAGAACGAGCAGGCGATGCTCGAGCACAAGATCGCCCAGCTCGAGGAGCGGCTCGCGCACGCGCGCGTGATCGACACCGGCGACGTGGACACGAGCGTCGTCTCCGTCGGCTCGGTCGTGCGCCTCCGGGACGTCGATGCGAAGGAGACGGTCGAGTACTTCATCGTCGGTTCCGCGGAGGCCAATCCGGAGGAGCGGAAGCTCTCGAACGAGTCGCCCGTCGGCAAGGCCATCCTGGGCCGCAAGAAGGGCGAGACGGTCGAGGTCTCGACTCCGCGGGGCACCGTGGTCAAGTTCAAGATCATGGAGATCAAGGCCGCCTAGCGCCGCCGGCCACACCGACGTGGCCGTGGAAACGACGAGCAGGGCGCGCGCCGGAGCATGCCGGCCCACCGGAGTGGCGCGCGCTCGTCCGAACCGCGACGCCGTGGCCGGCGAATCCCACGCCGTCAACCCCAACCCTGAGGAGGGTTCGATGGCAGGTGCAGGAGATGTGGTTCGCGCGTGGGCCGACGCGCTCGACCGCGGCGATCTCGAGGGGTCGCACGAGTTCGTGGCACCGGACGTGGAGTGGGCGAACCCCGTCGCGTCCGTGCGGGGAGCGGCGGAGCTCCGTGCGCTGCTCGACGCGTTCTGGACGGCGATCCCCGACTTCCAGCACTCGCTCACCGCGGTGCTCGAGGAGGGAGCGCTCGTCGCCGTCGAGGGCGTCGCGCACGGCACGCACACGGGCCCGCTGGTCGGCCCGATGGGGGAGATCCCGGCGACGGGCAAGCGCGTGGAGTTCCCCTTCGCGGCCTGGGCTCGCGTCGAGGACGGGAAGATCCGGCGCTTCCGGGGGTACTGGGACCTGGCCGGGTTCATGGCCCAGCTCGGGCTCGCGCCCGAGCCGGCTGCCGCGCACGCTTGAGCCTGCGGGGGCGGCGTCTCCATCGGAGGCCCGCCCCGCACGCTCGCTGTAGGCTCGGCGCCACGATGACCCCGAAGCGGTTTCCCGACCGGGACGAGATCGCCGCGGTCCGGGACGAGTGCGAGCCGCTCGACCCCGGCGCCGAGGCCGAGAGCACGCGTCGCGTGGCGGGGCGGGCGATGGCGCGGCGCGAGATGGGCAAGCTCGTGTTCCTGGACGTCGTCGACCGCTCCGGCCGCATCCAGGTGATCTGCGACACGACGCGCACCGGCGACGTCGACATCCATCTCGGCGACGTGGTGGGCGTCGCCGGGCGGCCGTCCCGCTCGCGCCGGGGCGAGCCGTCGCTCGCAGCCGAGGAGCTCGTCGTGCTCGCGCGCAACTCGAGCCCCCTCCCGGACACGTTCCACGGTCTCACCGACGTCGAGCAGCGCTACCGGCGCCGCTACCTCGATCTGCTCATGAACGAGGAGTCGCGAGCCGACTTCCTGCTGCGGAGCCGCATCGTGACGGCGATCCGGCGCTACCTCGACGGCGAGGGGTTCGTGGAGGTGGAGACGCCGGTCCTGCAGCCGCGCTACGGCGGCGCGCTGGCGCGACCGTTCGTCACCCACCACAACGAGCTCGAGGCCGACTTCTACCTGCGCATCGCGACCGAGCTGTACCTCAAGCGCCTGATCGTCGGCGGGCTCGAGCGGGTCTACGAGATCGGCAAGGACTTCCGCAACGAGAGCGTGTCGTACAAGAACCAGCCCGAGTTCACCATGCTCGAGTGGTACGAGGCCTACGCCGACTACCGCGACACGATGGCGCGCATCGAGGAGATGCTCGAGCAGGTCGCGCTCGAGGTGCTCGGCACCACGGTCGTGCGCTTCAGAGGCCACGAGGTCGACCTGAAGCGGCCATGGCGCCGCCTCGGCTTCGTCGAGTCGCTCGAGGCGCAGGAGCTCTGGACGCGCGACGAGGGCGAGCTGCGCGCGTGGCTCACCGAGCGGGGCGTGGACACGGAGGCGGACAGGGACTGGGCCCAGCTCGTCGATCACGCCTTCTCGCACTACGTCGAGCCGAGCATCGTGGAGCCGACCATGGTGTACGGCCATCCCGTCGAGCTCTCGCCGTTCGCCCGCACCATGGACGGCGACCCGTCGCTGACCGAGCGCTTCGAGTTCTTCGCGGCGGGCATGGAGCTCGGCAACGCCTACTCGGAGATCAACGACGCCGCCACGCAGCAGCTCCGCTTCGACGAGCAGTCCGCACACGCGGAAGGCATGCCCGGCGACCCCGACTACGTCGAGGCGCTCTCCTACGGGATGCCGCCCACCGGCGGACTCGGGCTCGGCATCGACCGCCTGACGATGCTCCTCACGGGGCGCGAGACGATCCGTGACGTCGTCCTCTTCCCGGCGCTGCGCCCGACGGACGCCTGAGCGGGGCTCCGAGGCCCCCGAAGGCCTCAGTTCGAGGTACCCCGATCGAGGGTAGCCAAGAGCCCTGCGGGTGACGATGGCTTAGCGCGTGGACGTTGCGAGCGCCGGCACGTCGGGCCGGGACGAGCCGGCGCTGCGCGCAGGCGAGGCCCACGCCCTCGCGATCCTCGACGCCGCGCTCGACGCGGTGGTCACGATCGACCACCTCGGTCGCATCCTGGAGTTCAACCGGGCGGCGGAGCAGACGTTCGGCTACCGGCGGGGGGACGTGCTCGGCGAGGAGCTCGCCGAGCTGCTCGTGCCGCCCGCGTTCCGCGAGGCGCACCGTCGCGGGCTCCGGCGCTGGACGGAGGCCGGGCCCGGCCCCGGTGCAGGGAGCCTGCTCGGCCGCAGGACGGAGCTTCGCGCGATGCGCGCCGACGGCTCCGAATTTCCGGCCGAGCTCGCCATCAGCCGTGTGGACGTGCCCGGCCCGCCGCTCTTCACCGCCTGCATTCGCGACCTGACCGATCGCCAGGAGGCCGACGGGCGCCTGCGCCGTGCCGAGGGGCGTTTCCGGACGCTGGTGGAGCAGCTGCCGATCATCACGTACATCGACGTGTCCGACGACCCCGTCTCGCGGCCGCTCTACATCAGCCCGCAGGTGGAGCACGTGCTCGGGTACACGGTGGAGACCTGGATCGCGACGCCCGGGATCTACGAGGACTCCATCCATCCCGACGACCGCGAGCGGGTGCTCTCCGCCAAGCAGGACGCCTACCGGGACTGCGCGCCGCTGCGGCTCGAGTACCGCATGGTGGGAGCCGACGGGAGGCACGTCTGGGTGGAGGACCAGTCGGTGCACGTGCGCCCGTCCGACGGTCCCTCCTACCGCCAGGGATTCGCGGTCGACCTCACCGAGCGCAAGCGGGCCGAGCGCGACCTCGGCCACGCCGAGGCGCGGTTCCGCACGCTGGTCGAGCAGCTGCCGCTGGCCGTCTACATCGACCGCGTCGACGAGGCGAGCTCGAACATCTACACGAGCCCGCAGATCGAGCAGATGCTCGGCTACACGACCGAGGAATGGGTCTCGGACGCCGACCTGTTCGTGCATGTCCTGCACCCGGACGACAGAGAGGCGGTGCTCGCCGCCCACGCCGCGACGCACGCGACCGGCGAGCCGCTCCAGCTCGAGTACCGGCTGCGAGCGCGGGACGGGCGCGTCGTCTGGGTGCACGACGAGGCTCGCGTCGTCCGCGACCCGGCCGGTGGCGCACCCGTGCTCCAGGGCTACCTGCTCGACGTCACGGAGCGCCGGGAGGCCGAGGAGCTCCTGCGCCGGCAAGCCTTCCACGACCCGCTCACGGAGCTGGCGAACCGGGCCCTGTTCGCCGACCGCGTCCAGCATGCCCTCGTCCTGCGCCGGCAGGCGGGCGGCAGCGCGGCGGTGCTCTTCCTCGACCTCGACGACTTCAAGCGCGTGAACGACACGCTGGGCCACGCCGCCGGCGATGCGCTGCTCCGGGAGGTCGGCACGCGGCTCGTCGGCGCGCTGTCGGCCAGCCACACCATCGCCCGGCTGGGCGGCGACGAGTTCGCCGTGCTCATCGAGGAGGTGCGCGAGCCGGAGGTGGCCGCCGGCGTCGCCGACCGGGTGCTCGCGGCGCTGCAGACGCCCTTCGGCGTCGAGGGGCGCTCGGTGTTCGTCACGGCCAGCATGGGCATCGCGATCGGCAACGACGCGGACGAGCTGCTGCGCTCGGCCGACGTGGCGATGTACCGCGCGAAGGCGGCGGGGAAGGCCCAGTACGCCTTCTACGCGCCGGCCATGGACGAGGCGCTGCTCGGGCGGCTGGAGCTGATCGCCGACCTCCGCCGCGCGGACGTCGCCGAGGAGTTCGTGCTCCACTACCAGCCGACGGTCGACCTGCGCACGGGCGTGACGGTCGGCGTCGAGGCGCTGGTGCGCTGGCAGCATCCGACGCGGGGACTCCTGCAGCCCGACGAGTTCATCGCCGCGTCGGAGGAGACGGGGCTCGTGCTGGGCCTCGGGCGCTGGGTGCTGGCGGAGGCCTGCAGGACGGCCGCGCGCTGGCGCCGTGAGCTTCCGGGCGACCCGCTCTCGGTGAGCGTGAACGTGTCCGCGCGCCAGCTGCAGGAGCCGGGCTTCGCGGACGACGTGCGCGCGGCCCTGCGCGAGTCCGGGCTCGAGAGCCGTGCCCTGACGCTGGAGATCACCGAGGGGGTGCTGGCGGAGGGGCGCGACGGGGTCGTGGCCGTCCTCGAGGCGCTCAAGGGGGTCGGCGTGCGCCTCGCGCTCGACGACTTCGGCACCGGCTACTCGTCCCTCTCCCGGCTCCGGCACCTGCCGGTCGACACGCTCAAGGTCGATCGCTCCTTCGTCGAGGGCGTCGAGGTGGCGGATCGCCGCGCCGCGCTCACCGGCGCGATCATCGAGCTCGGTCGCGCCCTCGGGCTGACCGTCGTCGCCGAGGGGATCGAGACGCCCGGCCAGGCGGCTGCGTTCCGGCGCCTCGGCTGCCGGCTGGCGCAGGGCTTCTTCTTCGCGCCTCCCCTCGCCGCCGTCGAGTTCGAGGCGCTCATGCGGGGCATGTCCCCGCGCGCCGGCTCCCCGGCGGCCTGATCGGGCCGAGGCGTCAGGCGACGAGCATGGCGCGCTCGTAGGCGATCACGTCGGTCAGGATCCGGTCGAGCGTGCGGGTCGGCTGCCAGCCGATCGCCTCGCGTACCTTCTCGAGGGAGGGGATGCGGTGGAGCATGTCCTCGATGCCCTGGTCGTAGACCTCCTCGTAGGGCACGTGGACGACCTCGGAGGCGGAGCCGGTGGCCTCCAGCACCCGCGAGGCGAGCTCCCCGATCGAGATCCGCTCCTGCGAGCCGACGTTGTAGATCTCCCCCGTCGGCGCGGCCTCCATGAGGCCCGTGAGCGCACGGATGGTGTCCTGCACGTGGCAGAAGCACCGCGTCTGCGTGCCGTCCCCGTGCACCTCGAGCCGCTCGCCCGCGAGGGCGCGGCGGACGAAGCTCGGGATCACCATCCCGTACTGGCCGCTCTGGCGGGGCCCGACGGTGTTGAAGAGCCGGACGATGACGCAGTCGAGGTCGTTCTCCGCCACGTGGGCGAGCGCGAGGAACTCGTCCATCGCCTTGGAGTCGGCGTAGGCCCAGCGCCGCTGCGTCGTCGGCCCGTAGATGCGACGGTCGGACTCGGCCAGCGGGCGCTCCTCGCGGTGGTCGCCGTACACCTCCGAGGTCGAGGCGACGAGCACGCGCTTGCCGAAGCGGTGGCAGTGGTCGAGCACGATCTCGGTGCCGCGCACGTTCGTGACGAGCGTCTCCACCGGCCGCTCCACGATGAGGCGCACCCCCACCGCCGCCGCGAGGTGGTAGACGACGTCGCACTTGTGCACGAGCTCGTTGACGACCGGCCACGAGAGGACCGACTCGACCACGAGGTGGAACCGAGGGTCGTCACGCAGGTGCTCGACGTTCTCGAGCGAGCCCGTCGAGAGGTCGTCGAGAGCCCACACCTCCGCGTCCTGCTCGAGCAAGAGCTCTGCGAGGTGTGAGCCGACGAAGCCCGCACCGCCGGTGACGAGAGCCTTGACCCGCACGACCGGGGAAGGGTACCCGCACGGCCGGGCGAATCATGCGCGGAAGCGGCAGGCCCGCAGGCGTTCGGTACGATGGCTCTACCTTCGACCCGGAGTGGCCGATACTACTCCGGAGACCGAGTCGGAAAGGAGGGTCGAAGGAGCGGCATGTTCGAGCGATTCACGGAACGGGCGAGACAAGTCGTTGTGCTCGCGCAGGACGAGGCGCGGGCGCTCAAGCACAACTACATCGGCACCGAGCACATCCTGCTCGGCCTCCTGCGCGAGGAGGAGGGTCTCGCAGCCCGCGTGCTCGAGTCGCTGGACATCACCGTGGAAGAGGTGCGCGCGCAGGTCGCCCGCATCGTCGGCCAGGGCGACGAGGTGACCACGGGTCAGATCCCGTTCACCCCGCGCGCCAAGAAGGTGCTGGAGCTCGCGCTGCGCGAGGCGCTCTCCCTCGGCCACAACTACATCGGCACCGAGCACATCCTGCTCGGGCTCGTGCGTGAGAACGAGGGTGTCGCGGCCCGCATCCTGCTCGACTTCGACGCCGACGCGGAGAAGATCCGCAACGAGATCATCCGCATGCTCTCCGGCCCCGGGCGGCGCCAGCAGGGACAGGGCGCGCCGAGCGGCGAGAAGGCCAAGAGCTCCAAGCTCCTCGACCAGTTCGGGCGCAACCTCACGAAGGCGGCGACCGAGGGCAAGCTCGACCCGGTGGTCGGGCGCCAGACCGAGATCGAGCGCGTGATGCAGATCCTGTCACGCCGCCAGAAGAACAACCCGGTGCTGATCGGCGAGCCCGGCGTCGGCAAGACCGCCGTCGTCGAGGGCCTCGCCGCGCGCATCTCGTCGAACCAGGTGCCCGAGCTCCTGAAGAACAAGCAGATCTACACGCTCGACCTCGCTGCGCTGGTCGCGGGGTCGAAGTACCGCGGCGAGTTCGAGGAGCGCCTGAAGAAGGTGATGAAGGAGATCACCCAGCGCGGCGACATCATCCTGTTCATCGACGAGCTGCACAACCTCGTCGGCGCGGGCGCCGCCGAGGGCGCGATCGACGCCGCCTCCATCCTCAAGCCCGCGCTGGCGCGTGGCGAGCTGCAGACGATCGGCGCCACGACGCTCGACGAGTACCGCAAGTACCTCGAGCGGGATGCCGCGCTCGAGCGCCGCTTCCAGCAGGTGCGCGTCGAGGAGCCGTCGATCGACGAGTCGGTGCTCATCCTGCGCGGCCTGCGCGACCGCTACGAGGCGCACCACCGCGTGAAGATCACCGACGACGCGCTCAAGGCGGCTGCCGAGCTGGCCGACCGCTACATCCAGGACCGGCACCTCCCCGACAAGGCGATCGACCTGATCGACGAGGCCGGGTCGCGCCTGCGCATCCGCACGATGTCCGCTCCGCCCCGCTGGCGCGAGCTCGAGGACGAGATCGAGAAGGTGCGCACCGACAAGGAAGCGGCCATCGAGGCGCAGGAGTTCGAGAAGGCCGCCGCGCTGCGCGACAAGGAGCGCAAGCTCACGCAGAAGCGCAAGGAGCTCGAGGAGAGCTGGCGCAACGAGGCGGACGAGGAGCAGCCCGAGGTCACGGAGGACGACATCGCCGACGTCGTCTCCATGTGGACGGGCATCCCGGTGTTCAAGCTCACCGAGGCCGAGTCGCAGAAGCTGATGCGCATGGAGGACGAGCTCCACAAGCGCGTGATCGGCCAGGAGGCGGCGATCGTCGCCGTCTCGAAGGCGATCCGGCGCGCACGCGCGGGCATCAAGGACCCGAAGCGGCCGACCGGCTCCTTCATCTTCCTGGGGCCGTCGGGCGTGGGCAAGACGGAGCTCGCGCGCACGCTGGCCGAGTTCCTGTTCGGCGACGAGGACGCGATGATCCAGGTCGACATGTCGGAGTACATGGAGAAGCACTCCGTGTCCCGGCTCGTCGGCTCGCCTCCGGGCTACGTCGGCTACGACGAGGGAGGCCAGCTCACCGAGGCGGTGCGCCGCAAGCCGTACTCGGTGGTGCTCCTCGACGAGATCGAGAAGGCACACCCGGACGTCTTCAACATCCTCCTCCAGATCCTGGAGGACGGGAAGCTCACGGACGCCCAGGGGCGGAAGGTCGACTTCCGCAACACGATCGTCGTGATGACGTCGAACATCGGCGCGAGCTCCATCTCGAAGAACCTCACGCTCGGCTTCAACGTCGGCGACGAGGAGGGGCTCTCGTACGACGACATGAAGTCGCGCGTGATGAGCGAGCTGAAGAAGGTCTTCCGGCCGGAGCTCCTCAACCGCATCGACGAGGTCATCGTCTTCCACAAGCTCGAGAAGCACGAGATCCTCCAGATCGTCGACATCCTCATGCGGCGCCTGCGCGACCAGATGGCGGTGCACGGCGCCACGATCGAGCTCACCGACTCCGCGAAGGAGCTCCTCGTCGAGGAGGGTCACGACCCGGCGATGGGTGCGCGCCCGCTGCGGCGCGCGATCCAGCGGCTGATCGAGGACCCGCTCGCCGACTTCGTGCTCGGGCGCGAGCTGAACGAGGGCGCGACGATCATCGTCGACCGCCGGGCCGACGCCGGCCCGGAGGAGACGAAGGTCGACATCCGCATCGTCGAGGGCGAGGTGAAGCCCGAGCCGGTCGCAGTGCCGGCGGGGGACGAGCCTCCGGCGGACGCCGACGAGCCGTCGGGCGAGTAGCCGTCCCTGACGCTTCTCCGCGCGCCGGGCCGGTCCCGGGGGCGCGCTCTCGGCCGCCCCGCACGAGCTCGCCGCCGGGCCGGTCGGCGCATGCCCTGGGTGTGGCGGGCTCGGCCTCGTACCATCGGGCGCACCGATCTGTCGACCGAGGAGGTGCCGTGATCGAGTACGCGGATGCCACGCCGGAGGTGCGGGCCGTGTTCGACGACATCAAGGCGACGCGCGACGTCGAGGACGTGAACAACTTCTGGAAGGTGCTCGCCGCCCACCCGCCCACGCTCGTGCGGACCTGGGAGTCGGTGAAGCAGGTCATGGCGCCGGGTGCGCTCGACCCGCTCGTGAAGGAGATGGTCTACGTCGCGGTGTCCGTGACGAACGGATGCGAGTACTGCATCGCGTCGCACACCGCGAGCGCGCGGGCGAAGGGCATGAGCGACGCGCAGCACGGCGAGCTCCTCGCCGTCGTCGGCATGGCGAACGAGACGAACGCGCTCGCGAGCGGCCTGCGGGTTCCCGTGGACGCCGCGTTCGAGCGCGTCTAGCCTGGACGCGGTGCCAGCGGCGATCCGTCACGCGCATCCCGCCGACTACGGGCGGGTGATCCAGCACGTCAACGCGTGGTGGGACGGGCGCGAGATGGCGCCGATGCTCCCGAGGCTGTTCTTCGTCCACTTCGAGGGCACGAGCTTCGTCGCGGAGGACGAGGCGGGCGAGCTCGTCGGATTCCTCGTCGGCTTCTGCTCGCAGACGAATCCCGACGAGGCCTACATCCACTTCGTCGGCGTCGCGCCGCACCAGCGCGGAGAGGGCCTCGGACGTGAGCTGTACGAGCGCTTCTTCGCCGAGGCCCGCGCACAGGGGCGCAGCGTCGTCCGCTGCGTCACCTCGCCCGCGAACGAGGCTTCGGTGTCCTTCCACCAGGCAATGGGCTTCGAGGTCGATCGGGTGGCCGAGGCGTACGACGGGCCCGGGGAGGACCGCGTGCTCTTCGTCAAGCGTCTCGACACGTGAGGCGGTACGACGGGCCGAGGCTCGTTGTCTCGATTGACACCATCTCGTCCGACGCCCGTGCTACGGTCGTGCCATGGGCAAGGTGGTGGTGCAGTTCAGCTGTTCCGAGTGCGGGACGACGACCGGCCGCTGGCTGGGGCGCTGCCCGGGCTGCGGCGCCTTCGGGACGCTCGTCGAGGAGCTGACCGGCCGCGAGGCCGAGGGATCCCGGCGCGGCGCGGCCGCCCGGCCGCTCCAGCGTCTGGGCGAGGTGGCGCCCGACGAGGCCGAGCGGATCTCGACCGGCGTGCCCGAGCTCGATCGCGTGCTCGGCGGGGGCCTCGTCCCAGGCTCGCTCGTGCTGGTCGGCGGGGAGCCGGGAGTGGGGAAGTCGACGCTGCTCCTGATGGCCCTGCGGGCGATCAGCGCCGACTGCCGCGCCCTGCTCGTCACCGGCGAGGAGTCGATCGCGCAGGTCAGCCTGCGCGCGGCGCGGCTGGGAGGCGCGGATGCGGTCGAGATCCTCGCCGCGACCGAGCTCGAGAGCGTGTGCGCGACGCTCGAGCGCGAGCGGCCCGCCGTCTGCGTGATCGACTCGGTGCAGACGCTGCACGCGACAGGCCTCGGGTCGGCGCCCGGCTCGGTGGCGCAGGTGCGCGAGGCTGCCGGCCGCCTGCTGCGCGTCGCCAAGGAATCGTGCGTGGCCGTCGTCCTCGTCGGCCACGTGACGAAGGACGGGACGGTGGCCGGGCCGCGCGTGCTGGAGCACCTCGTCGACTGCGTGCTCCAGTTCGAGGGCGACCGCTACCACGCGCACCGGGTGCTCCGGGCGGTGAAGAACCGCTTCGGCTCCACGAACGAGCTCGGCGTCTTCGAGATGACGGCTGCCGGCCTCGCAGGCGTCCCCGACCCCTCCGAGCTCTTCGGGCGGACCGAGGCGGGTGAGATCGGCGCCGCGGTCTGCTGCACGCTCGAGGGGACGCGCCCGCTGCTGCTCGAGGTGCAGGCGCTCGTCTCGAGAAGCGATCTCGCGATGCCGCGCCGCGTCGCCACCGGGGTCGACCCGAAGCGCCTGGCGATGGTGGTGGCGGTGCTCGCCCGGCACGCGCGGGTGCCGCTCGGCAGCGCCGACGTCTTCGTCAACGTGGCGGGCGGCGTGCGCATCGAGGAGCCGGGCGCGGACGTCGCCGTCGCGCTCGCGATCGCCTCCGCGGCGCGCGGTGTGCCTGTCCGGGAGGGCATGGCCGCCTTCGGGGAGATCGGGCTGACCGGGCGTCTGCGGCCGGCGGCGCAGGCCGAGCGGCGGCTCGAGGAGTGCGCCAAGCTCGGCGTGCGTGCCGTCGTCGCGCCGGCCGGCACGCGGGCACGGGGCCGTGGGCCCGAGCTCGTCCCGGCGGAGACGCTGCGGAAGGCCCTCGGTGCCGCGCTGGAGGCGACGGCCGGGCCCACGGCGGCGGACGAGGAGGGCCTGGTCGCCGCGGGCGCTCAGATCGCCGGGTAGATCCGCGCCGCGTACTCGTCGAGCATCCGCGCGGAGCTGAAGCGCCAGGCGTTCGTCGCCAGCGAGCGCTTGATCCGCTCGCACCAGCGGTGCGGCACGCCGTCCGCGCCGCGATCGTAGAAGAGCGGGATCACCTCCTGCTCGAGCAGGTCGTAGAACGCCGCCGCGTCACGGGCGTCCACGACGGCGGGATCGGGATCCTCGTCGCCCGGGATGCCCCAGCCGTTGGCGCCGTCGAAGGCCTCGGCCCACCAGCCGTCGAGGACGCTCAGCTGCAGCACGCCGTTGAACGTCGCCTTCATGCCGCTCGTCCCGCTCGCCTCCATCGGGCGTCTCGGCAGGTTGACCCAGACGTCGCAGCCGGCCACCAGGTGCTTCGCGACGGAGAGGTCGTAGTCCTCGAGGAAGACGACACGCTCGCCGAAGCGCGGATCCTGCTTCTTGACCTCGAACAGGCGCTGCACCACTGCCTTGCCGCCCTCGTCCTGCGGGTGCGCCTTGCCCGCGATGAGGAGCTGGACCGGCCGCTCGCCGGTCAGGATCCGGACGGCGCGCTCCTCGTCGAACGTGAGCAGGTAGAGGCGCTTGTACGTCGCGAGCCGCCGCGCGAAGCCGAGCGTGAGATGCTCGGGGTCGAGGCCGTGGGCGGCGCCGTTCGCGTAGCCGATCTGCTCGTTGCGCAGGAGTCGGTCGTCCTGGCTCTTCAGGCGGGCCCACTCGATGAGCGCCGTCCGCGTGGCCCGGCGAGCCTCCCAGAGCTCGGTGTTCGGCAGGTCGTGGACCGCCTGCCAGGTGCCCGGGTCGCCCGCGCGCTCCCACCAGCGCTCCCCGAGATGGCGGTCGAAGAGCTCGACCAGCGGTGCCGACACGAACGTCGGCACGTGGGCCCCGTTGGTGACGTGCGTGATGGGCACCTCGTCGACGGGGCGATCCGGGAACATGCCGTGCCACATCTGCCGTGCCACCTCGCCGTGCAGGCGGCTGACCCCGTTGCGCGCGCGGCTGAGACGGATCGCCAGAGGCGTCAAGCCCGGCGCCTCGTCTGCGTCCTCGGGACGCGCGCGGCAGAGCTCGACGAAGCGCTCTCCGCTCAGGCCGAGACGTCCGGGAAGGTCGTCGTACGCCGACAGGAGCTCGTCGGGGCCGTAGGTCTCGTTGCCGGCCGGGACCGGCGTATGGGTGGTGAAGACGACGCGGCGGCGTACCGTCTCGAGCGCGTCCTCGAGAGGCGCGCCTGCGTCGACGGCCTGTGCGGCGAGCTCGAGCGCTCCCAGCACCGGATGCCCCTCGTTGAGGTGGTACAGGGCGGGCTCGATGCCGAGCGCCTGCAACGTGCGCACGCCGCCCACACCGAGCAGCGCGTACTGGGCGAGGCGCATGGCCCGGTTTCCCTCGTAGAGACGCTGGGCGGTCCACCGCCGCACCGGGTCGTTCTCCGGCAGCTCGGTGTCGAGGAGGAAGAGCGGCACCCGGCCGACGTCGACGCGCCAGACCTGGAACCACGTCTCGGCACCGAAGACGTGGACGGTGAGCTTCAGCGCCCTCCCGTCCGGGCCGCTGACCCTCGCCATGGGCAGGCTCTTCGGGTCGTTGACCGTCCAGTACTCCTGCTGCCGCCCCGAGAGGTCCAGGCGCTGGTGGAAGTAGCCGCGCCGGTAGAAGAGGCCGATCGCGACGAGCGGAAGGCACTGGTCGCTCGCCTCCTTGAGGATGTCGCCCGCCAGGACGCCGAGGCCGCCGGAGTAGATGGGGAGCGACGCGTGGATGCCGTACTCGGCGCAGAAGAACGCGACCGGCCCGTCGGCGTCGAGCCGCGGACGGTCGGGCCGGTTCGCGTCGCTCTCGACCGCGCTGACGAGCTCGCCGATCCGCGCCACGAGCGCCTCGTCCCGCTCGGCCGCCTCCAGCGACGACGGCCAGAGGTCGGCCAGGAACCGTGCCGGGTTGCGGCCGGTCAGCTCCCACCGGTGGGGGTCGATGTCGCGGAAGACGGCTTCGCCGTCCCGTGCCCACGACCAGCGGTAGTTGAAGGCCACGCGTGCGAGCGGTCTGAGGCCCTTCGGCAGGCGGTCGGCCAGCCAGTCCGCCCGTGACGCGAGGTCCGCCGCGCCCGCGGCGATCGGTGTGCCGGCTGCGGCCATCGGCCGCGGAGGCTACCCACGACCGGCCGGCACCCGCCGGGTGAGGTCCGCGCCCCGCGGGAGAGCCCGGAACGCGGCGGATGCGCCGGTCGTTAAGGAAGTGTTGCGCTAGAATGGAGACTTCGTCGCCGGCCGCAGTTCTCGCCGGCGCTTTTCGTGAGTCAAGCGACATCGTTCCCCATGGGAGGGCAAGGCTTGTTCGATATCGGCGACAAGGTGGTCTATCCCCACCACGGTGCGGGCACGGTGGTCAGCAAGGACGTCAAGCTCGTTCTGGGGCAGGAGCGCGAGTACCTGACGATTCGCATCCTCCACAACGACATGACGGTCAACGTGCCCACCGAGAATGCGGAGAAGGTCGGTCTTCGCTGGGTCATCGACCAGCAGATGGTCGAGGTGGTCGTCAAGGCGCTGACCGGTGGATCCACCGAGATGCCGAAGAACTGGAATCGCCGTTTCAAGCACAACCGGGACAAGATGAAGACGGGCGACATCCTCGAGCTGGCCGAGGTCGTCCGCAATCTCGCGCTCCGCGATCACGAGAAAGGCCTCTCGACGGGCGAGAAGCAGATGTACGTGAAGGCGAAGAAGATCCTCGCCTCGGAGCTCATGTACGCGAAGGACATGAGCGAGGACGAGGCGCACGCCTGGCTCGAAGAGGTCCTCGCCAATCCGGCTGCGAAGAAGCCGAGGGCGAAGCCGAAGGTCGCAGCCGCGAGCGCCTGAGGGCGCCCGCAACGATCGTCGTTCCCGTGCCGTCGAGGCGGGACGGCGCCCGTCGTCATCAGGCGGCGCCACTGCGGGCGGTCGTGGAAGACTTGCCCCGATGGTGTTCCCGTCCGGGTCGAGCACGTACGCGCTGAGGTAGCCGGCGTGGTAACGGCGTTCGCCAGGGAGTCCGTCGTGCCGCCGGCCGGCAGCAAGGGCTGCCTCGTACGAGCGCGTGCCGGCGGCGGGGTCCCGTACCCGGAGGTGCACGTGGACGATCGGCAGTCCGTACTCGTCGCCGACGACGGGCGTATCGACATGCGGCGGGTCTCTCGAGGCTCGACTCGATGAGCGGGCCGCACGCCGGCCAGGGTGACTTCGGCGTCGCCGGGACGTGGGCGATCCTCGTCGCCGCAGGCGAGGGCCTCCGCCTGAGGCGGGACCGGCCGAAGGCGTTCGTCGGCCTGGGTGGCCGGCCGCTCCTGGCGGAGAGCCTCGAGCGGCTCGAGCAATCCGACTGGATCGAGGCGATCGTGGTCGCCGCGCCCCCGGCTTGGGAGGAACCGGCGATCCTGCTGGCGGAGGAGCTCGTCGCCGCCAAGGTGACCCGCGTCGTCACCGGCGGCGCGACGAGGTCGGCGTCGGTCCGGGCAGCGTTGGCCGAGGTGGACGACGCCGCGCTCGCCGTGGTCGTCCACGACGCGGCACGTCCGCTGCTGACGGACTCCGTGCTCGAGCGCGTGCTCGCCCCGCTCGCCGAAGGCGTCGACGGCGTCGTGCCGGTGCTCCCGGTCTCGGACACCGTCAAGCGCGTCGAGCGGGGGCGAGTGGTGGAGACGATCGCGCGCGACGACCTCGTCGTGGCGCAGACGCCCCAGGCGTTCCGGGCGGACGCGCTGCGGGCGGCGTTCGCGGCCGGCGCCGACGACGCGACGGACTGCTCGTCGCTCGTGGAGCGTCGCGGTGGCAACGTGCGCGCCGTGGACGGAGATCCGAGGCTCCTGAAGGTGACGACGAGCGACGACCTCGCTCTCGTCGAGCGGTGGCTGCAGGACGCATGACGCTCCGGGCCGTCGTCTTCGACGTCGGCGAGACGCTCGTCGACGAGGATCGCTACTGGCAGGACGTGGCCCGCGTGGCAGGCGTGCCCCGGCACGTCCTGCTCGCCGCGCTCGGCGTCACGATCGCGCGGGGCGAGGATCACCGCGCGCTCTGGGGTCGGCTCGGCATGGAGCGGCCCACTGCCGTGGACAACGTCGTCTACGAGCGAGGAGACCTCCACGGGGACGCCCTGCCGTGCCTCGCCGCCACGCGGGCGGCCGGCTACGCCGTCGCCCTCGCCGGCAACCAGACGGCGGCGCTCGAGGAATGGACGCGGTCGCTGAACCTGCCGGTCGACCTCGTTGCCTCGTCGGTGAGCCTCGGCGCGCGAAAGCCGCACGTGGCCTTCTTCGCGGGGCTGGTGGCGCTTCTGGGCCGTGCTCCGGGGGAGGTCGCCTACGTCGGCGATCGCGTCGACAACGACGTCGTCCCGGCCGTGGCCGCCGGGCTCGTCGCCGTACACGTGCGACGAGGGCCGTGGGGGAGGTTGCAGGACGCCTCGGGCCAGGCGCAGCTCGTCGTCGAGTCGCTCGCCGAGCTTCCCGCCGCGCTAGCGTCTCTCGCGTGATCGCCCTGCCTCTCTCGTTTGCGCACGGTGAGCGTCCGGCGGCGCGCGCCGCGGGGGAAGCTGCGTGAGCGGCCTGCGCATCGGCGTGGGTGTGGACGCCCACGCGTTCGCCGAGGGCGTTCCGCTCGTGCTCGGCGGGATCGCGTTCGAGCATCCGCGAGGCCTCACCGGCCACTCGGACGGGGACGTCGTGGTGCATGCGCTCATCGACGCCCTGCTCGGAGCCGCAGGCATGGCCGACATCGGAGCGCTGTTCCCCGCGGGCGACGAGCGGTTCCGCGGCGCCGACTCCGTCGACCTGCTCGTCGAGGCGTACGGGCGAGTGCGCGCCGCGGGCTTCGAGCTCGTGAGCGCGGACTGCGTGCTCGTGGGGGAGGAGCCGCGGATCGCGCCGCGCCGCGAGGAGATGCGCCGGAGGCTCGCCGCCGCGCTGGGCGTCGCCGAGGAACGGCTCAACGTCCGCGCGACGACGACGGACGGTCTCGGCTTCACGGGCCGCGGCGAAGGTCTTGCCGCGCATGCCGTCGCGCTGCTCTCGGCGCCGGAGGCGACGTGATGCCGCCGCCACCCGCCGCCACGCCGCTCGACCGCCGCGCCGGCGAGCTCTTGGGACCGCGTTGAGCATCGCCTACGTCTCGCACGCCGCACGACCCGAGCTCCGCGAGCTCGAGGAGCTGTGGCGCTCGTGGCCGGAGTTCATGCTGCACGACTCGATCTCCGCCGACCGCTGGGGTCTCCTCTACGATCGCTTCCCCGACTTCCAGTTCTGGGGCATCGACGAGAGCACGGACGAGATCGTCGTCAAGGGCAACGCGATACCCGTCGCACTCGACGTCCGCGACCTCCCCGTCGACGGCTGGCGCGAGGCCTTGCGGCGCGGCATCGACGACGACGTCGCGCCCACGCTCGTCTCCGCGTTGCAGATCCTCGTCGCCGAGAGCCGCCGCGGCGAAGGCCTGAGCGGGAGCGCGCTCGACGAGATGCGGCGGATCGTGCGTGAGCGGGGCTTCCGGCATCTCGTGGCGCCCGTGCGTCCCTCGGCCAAGGCCGCGTATCCGATCACGCCGATCGAGGAGTACGTGGAGTGGCGGCGCCCCGACGGCCTGCCGTTCGATCCGTGGCTACGCGTGCACGCGCGTGCCGGCGCCGAGCTCGTCGGGGTGTGTCCGCACTCGATGGAGATCGAAGGCACCGTCGCCGAGTGGGAGGGGTGGACCGCGATGGCGTTCCCGGCCACGGGCCAGTACGTCGTCCCCGGCGCGCTCGTGCCGGTGAGCATCGACCGCGAGTCCGATCGCGGGCTGTACGTCGAGCCGAACGTGTGGATGCACCACCGCCTCTGAGGCGCCGCCCGAGCCCGGCACGCTTCTGGCACGAACCCGTGTGCCATCCGTTCGGGCCTGGCGGCTAGCGTGACTTCAGGGGGTCTCGCTCCCCCCAGGGGGGGCCTGGACCTACGCGGCGCCTGGACGTAGGCGGAGCCCGGTGCTCGAGCCGGGGCGCCCGTCCCGATCGACACGCCGGTTGCGCACACCGAGCCGAGCGGGAGGCCCAAACCCGGCCTCGAGCGACGGGCTCGGGTGCTACGCCGGCGAGTGCTGCCGGTCGGACCAGTGGCGGAGCGCGTCGGCGTCGTGGCGCCGCATGAGGGCCTCGGCGCGGTCGGCGTCGGCGTCCTCCACGGCCGCCAGGATCTCCTCGTGCTCGCGGGCGTCGTCCGCCTGCCAGGTGGGCGTCGCGTACCGTCGGGCGAGCAGCTGGCGCCCGACGTCGGCGATCCAGAGCCTGTCGATGAGGCGATGGAGCTGCTCGTTCCCGGTCGCCCGTGCGAGCGCGAGGTGGAAGGCTCGGCTGGCGTCGTGCGCCGCGTCGGAGGTGGACGCCGCGCGCTCGTCCGCGATCGAGCGCCGCAGCTCGTCGAGGTCGTCGTCGGTGCGGCGCTCGGCGGCGAGGCGGGCGATCTGCGGCTCGAGCAGCAGCCTCGCCTCGAGGCGCTCCAGCACGACGTCGAGGCCGATGTCGGCGACGAAGAACCCGCGGTTGACCTCGAACTGGACCATCCCGTCGCCGGCGAGCCGGCGGAGTGCCTCCCGCACCGAGCCGCGCGAGATCCCGAGCCGCTCGGCGAGCTCCGCCTGGCCGACGCGCGCCCCGGGGGCGAGGGAGCCGTCGACGATCAGCTCGCGGATGGCGTCGTAGGCGAGCCCGACGACCGACCGGACGTCGAGCGGCAGCGAGCCATGTCGACCGATGGTTGACATTCGATGTTCGAACCTTTTATCGTCTCAGCGTCGCGAACGCAAGGGGCGGTCGCACCGTCGCACTGGGAGGCAAGGGCGCATGAGCGAGCAAGCCGGACCCGGTCTCGGGCAGCGGAATCTCTCCACCATCCACGCCGTCGCACAGTCGCTCGCCATCGGGCCGATGTTCTCGGTGGCGCTCATCCTGGGCAGCATCTCGCGCCCGGACATCGGCGCCGGGTGGAACGCCACGCTGGCGGTGCTGATCGCCACCCTCGGCGTGCTCGCGATCGGCTACGCGCTCGCGCTCTACGCTCGCCGCTACGCCGGGGCGGGTGCCATCTACGAGTACCTCACCCACGGCGCGCACCCCTGGGTCGGCGTCCTCGTGGCGGGGTTCTTCTTCGTCGGCACGCTCTTCCTCGGCGGCGGCGGCATCTACCTCGGGCTCGGCATCCTCGGGGACGGCTTCTGGACCGCGCACATCTCCGACTCCGGGCCGGACTGGTGGGTGTGGGGCCTGATCGGCCTCGCCATCGTGCTCGTCCTCAATTACATCGGCATCCGGATCGCCGTGCGGGCGATGCTGACCTTCGCCGCGCTCTCGTTCGTGCCCATGCTCGTCCTCGCGCTGGTGATCATCGTCAAGGGCGGCGACGACGGCCTCACGCTCTCCATGTTCAACCCGGGGGAGACGTCGCTGCTCGGCGTCACCGGCGGAGGCGTCCTCGGCGGCGTGCTGCTCGGCATCCTCCTCTTCGTCGGGTTCGAGGCCGCCGCGTCCCTCGGTGAGGAGTCGCACGATCCGCACCGCTCCATCCCGCGGGCGGTGCTCTGGACGATCGGTGCGGCCGGGGCCTTCTACGTGATCATGGCGTTCGCGTTCTCGGTCGGCTACGGCAAGGCGGCGGTCTCCGAGGGCGCCTGGGCCTTCTCGCCGGGGCCGGTGAGCGAGATGGCGACCAGGTACATCGGCTCGTGGTACGCGACGATCCTCGAGCTGGTCGTGATCCTCGACGCGATGGCCTTGGCGCTGGCGATCTGCGTCACCATCGGCCGCGGCTACTTCGCCCTTGCCCGCGACGGGCTGCTGCCGCGCGCCTTCGCGAAGACGTCCCGGTACGGGACGCCGTGGGTCGGCAACCTGATGGTCGCCGTCGGCGGCATCGGCCTCATGCTCATCATCTGGGCTACGGACTACGTCAACCGCTTCACGATCCCGGGCGAGGACGGCAACCCGGTACCGCTCTTCCCGAGCGACGAGTTCGCCGTCTTCATCCTCAGCGCTACCATCGGCTCGTTCGCCGTCGAGCTCGTCTACCTCGTGCTCGCGGTCGTGGCGTTCCGGCTCGTCCGTACCGCCGGCGGCACGTGGTGGCAGTACGTCATCGTGTCCGTCGCGGTCGTCACTCCCGTCCTCGGCTTCTACGGGGCGCTCAATCCGGACCCGCACGACCGCTCCAACTACAACTGGGAGGCGGCGTACTGGACGGTCGGGCTGATCCTGCTCGCGCTCGTCTGGTTCGCGATCGTGATGGCCACGAGGCCCTCGAACGTCGCGATGGCCGCGGCGCACGCCGCCGAGCATCGCGGCGTCGCGCCACTCGACGAGACGCTCGCCTACGAGCCGCTGCCCGAGGACGAGATGCCTCTGTGACGGACGCCTGGCACGACATCGGGCCTGCCGGGGCCGCGCCGGAGGGCGCGCTCCGGCAGGTCGAGATCGAGGGGCGGACGGTGTGCGTGGCGCGGACGGCGGGCGGCTGGGTCGCCTTCGACGACACCTGCACCCACGAGGCGTGCCCCCTGTCGGACGGCGAGCTCGACGGCTACGTCGTCGTCTGCCCCTGCCACGGCTCCGAGTTCGACGTCCGTACCGGAGACGTGCTCTGCCCGCCCGCGCTCGACCCGCTGCCGATCTACGAGGCGCAGGAGACCGGCGGGACGCTCCAGGTCCGGTTGGTGCCGCCCGCGGCCGCGAAGGAGGCCCGCCACGACCGCGAGGACCACGTGCCCGAGGCGGTCGCGCGCGCGGCCACCGTCGCCGGCCCGTCGACCGCGGGCCTCGTCCTCGACGACGTCGATCTCACCGATCTCGACGTGTGGGAGGAGCGCGTGCCGTACGAGTGGCTCACGCTCCTGCGTCGCGAGGCACCGCTCCACTGGCAGCCGGAGAGCGACGGCCGCGGCTTCTGGGTCTTCACGCGCTACGACGACATCGTCCAGGTCTCCAAGGACTGGGAGACGTACAGCTCGGAGCTCGGCGGAACCTCGCTGCAGGACCTGACGCCCGAGGAGATCGAGGCCCGGAAGTCGATGATCGACACCGATCCGCCGCCGCACACGCGGCTTCGCGCGCTCGTCAACAAGGGCTTCACGCCGCGCGTCGTGCAGAGCTACGAGGACCGCATCCGCGGCCTCGCGCGCGGCATCCTGGCGGGCGCCCTCGAGAGGGAGGAGCTCGACTGGGTGGAGGACGTCGCCTCCGAGATCCCGATGTGGGTCTTCTCCGAGATCATGGGACTGCCGGTGGAGGACCGGCGTCTCCTGATCGAGCTGGGCGACAAGATCCTCGGCAACACGGACCCGGAGGTCGTCGGCGCCGAGCACGTGCTCGAGCAGACGATCGACGACCCCGAGATGCGCAAGCTGCCGTTCTCGAGCCCGTTCTCGCTCGAGCTGATCGAGTACGGCCGCAAGCTCGGGGAGGCCCGGCGCCGCGAGCCCCGCGACGACATCACGACGAGGCTCGTCGAGGCCGAGGTCGACGGCTCGACACTCGGCGAGCACGAGTTCGGACTCTTCTTCATCCTGCTCACGACGGCGGGCAACGAGACGACGCGCCACACGATCAGCCTGGGGCTGCTCGACCTGCTCGCGCATCCTGAGGAGCGTGCGCGGCTCGCCGCCGACCCCGGGCTGGCCGGCACCGCCGCGGACGAGATCCTGCGCCGCGCCCACCCGGTGCATCACTTCCGCCGCACGGCGACGCGAGACGTCGTGGTGCACGGACGCCGGATCCGGGCCGGGGACAAGGTGACGATCTGGTACGCGTCGGGGAACTTCGACGAGGACAAGTTTGCCGACCCCTTCCGGCTCGACATCGGCCGCACGCCCAACCGGCATCTCACCTTCGGCCTCGGCGGGCCGCACTTCTGCCTCGGTGCGCATCTCGCGCGGCTCGAGGTCAAGGTGTGGCTGGAGGAGATGGTCCCGTACCTCGAGCGGGTGGAGCTCGCCGGCACGCCGACGCGGCTACGCTCGAACTTCTTCAACGGCATCAAGCGCCTCCCGGTGCGCGTGCGCCGGTGAGGCTTCGACTGGAGGCGCTCCCGCACATGAGCCACGCAGGCCACGAACCGGAGGCGATCGTCGCGAGCCTCTCCGAGCGCGGCGTCCGGGCCGTCAGGCTCCTCTACAGCGACCTGCACGGCGTCGCCCGCGGCAAGGACATCCCGCTCGCGCACTTCGCCGGGCTGTGCGAGGAAGGTGTCGCCTTCTGCGCCGCCGTGATGGGGACCGACCTGCGGCACACTCCGGTGGTCGGGGGCGAGGAGGGCTACGTCGACTTCGCCGTCCGCCCCGACCTGGGCACGCTGCGCGTCTCGCCCTGGCAACCGGAGGTCGCGTGGTGCGTCGGCGAGGCGTGGACGCTCGACGGGTCGGACCACTGGCCCGTCTGCCCCCGGGCGCTGCTCGAGCGGGTCGTCGCCGCGTACGCGGAGCGTGGGCTGACGCCCATCGTCGCCCCGGAGCTCGAGTTCTTCCTGGCCGAGCGAGACCGCGGGGCGAGCGGAGGCCTGCGCCGCTACGTCGACGAGCTGTCGCGCGTGTACACGGTCGGCGCCGTCTCCGACCCGCGCGAGATCGTCCTGCGCATGCTCGTCTGGTGCGACGAGCTCGGCCTGCAGGCGTTCGCAGCCAACCACGAGTTCATGAACTCGCAGTACGAGATCAACGTGAAGCACTCGGACGCGCTCGACGCCGCCGACCGCGCCTTCCTGCTCAAGGCCGCGGTGAAGGAGATCGCGGCCAGGGAGGGCCTCCTCGCGACGTTCATGGGCCGGCCGTTCGCGGACCAGGGCGGCTCGGGCTTCCACGTGCATCTCTCGCTTGCCGTACGCGACGGGCGCAACGCGTTCGCCGACGACGGCGGCCCGCACGGGCTCAGCCCCACGGCGGCGCAGTTCGTCGCCGGCGTGCTCGAGCACGCTCAGGCTCTGATGGCCCTGCTCGGCCCCACGGTCAACGCGTACAAGCGCATCCTCCCGGACAGCCTGGCGCCGACGCACGCCAACTGGGGACACGACAACCGCACGGCCTTCTGCCGCGTGCCCAACGAGCGGGGGGCGCGCTCGCGCGTGGAGATCCGCGCGGGTGACGGCTCGGCCTGCGCGCATCTCCTCACCGCCGCCCTGCTCGTCGCGGGCCTCGACGGCATCGAGCGCGAGCTCGTCCCCCCGGAGCCCGTCGTCGGCGACTCCTACCGCGCCGACGAGGCGCACGCGGGCTCGAGCCTGCCCGCCGGCCTCGGGGCGGCGCTGGATGCGCTCGAGGCGGACACGCGGCTCGCCGACGGTCTGGGGCGGAGCCTCGTGCAGACGTTCGTCGCCATGAAGCGGTTCGAGGTCGAGCGCTTCGACGAGGCCGTGGGGGAGCTGGACGTCGAGCAGGTCAGCGAGTGGGAGCTCGAGGAATATGCCGCGCACCTCTGAGGCAGCGAGACGTGTGCGTGTCCTCGTCGACGGCGAGCCGCGCTGGGGGAGCCGCGACGGCGCCCTGATCCGTCTGGACGACGGCGCCACGCTCGACGAGACGACGGCCGTCTATCACGCGCCGGCCGAGCCGTCCAAGATCATCGCCGTCCACCTCACGTACCGCAGCCGCATCGAGGAGTACCGCGCGCGCACGCCGGTCGAGCCCTCCTACTTCATGAAGCCCCCTTCGACGCTGGCGGGGCACCGCGGCGTGATCTACCGGCCGCGGGGCGCGCGCTTCCTCAACTACGAAGGCGAGCTCGCGGTGGTCGTCGGCCGCCGCATGAAGGGCGTCCGCGTCGAGGAGGCGCTCGCCCACGTCGCCGGCTACACGTGCGCGAACGACGTCGGGCTGCACGACTTCCGGCATGCCGACCGTGGCTCCATGCTCCGCGTCAAGGGGCAGGACGGCTTCCTCCCGCTCGGCCCGGAGCTCGTCCCCGCGTCGGAGTTCGACCCCACGCGCTTCACCCTCCGCACGCTGCTGAACGGCCGGGTCGTGCAGGAGGCGGACGCCTCCGACCTCGTCTGGGGCGTCGCCTACCAGCTCGCCGATCTCTGCAGGCTGATCACGCTCGAGCCGGGCGACGTCGTGCTCACGGGCACGCCGGCGAACTCGCGCCCGATGGAGCCGGGAGACCTCGTCCAGGTCGAGATCGACGGCATCGGGCGGCTCGAGAGCACCGTCGCCGAATGGGAGGTCGACCTGAGCGAGGCCGGCGAGCAGCTCGAGGTCTCCGCGAACACGCTGCACGTGGCGCTCGCCGTGCCCGAGGAGGAGGCGGAGCGCCTGGTGGCGGAGGGCAGGCGCTGATGCGCCTGCATCGGATCGACCACGTGTGCTTGCGCGTCGCCGACCTGGACGAGGCGGCGGCGCGCTGGTGCCTCCAGTTCGGGCTCGTGGAGCGCTCGCGCAGCGGCGGCCGTGCGCTCCTCGCCTGCAACGACGAGCCGTACTCCATCGAGCTCGTCGAAGGTGGCACGCCCGGGCACGACCACGTCGCGTTCGAGCTCCACCGAGAGAGCACGCTCGACGACGCGCGCGCACGCTTCGAGGCGCGCGGCGTCGAGTGGGAGGAGCGCGAGGGCTCCCTCTTCGTCGACGATCCCGACGGCCGGCCCGTGCAGGTGATGCCGTACGGCGAGCCGCCGCCGGGTACCGGCCGCTGGCCGCAGCACGCGCGCCCGTCGAGCAGCGTGCACCTCGGCGGGCCGCGCCGGCTCGGCCACGTCAACTGCCTCACGGGCCGAATCCAGGAGGGCTTTGCCTTCTACACCGACGTGCTCGGCATGCGTCTCTCGGACTGGCTGGGGGACGCAGGCGTGTGGTTCCACGTCGACTCCGATCACCACGTGATGGCGCTCGTCGACCTGGGCTACGCGCACTTCCACCACCTCGCCTTCGAGACGGTCGACATCGGGAAGATGCGGGACATGCTCGACCACCTGGCGCGGCACGGCCGCTGGCTCGGCTGGGGCCCTGCGCGGCACGGCATCGCCGGCAACATCGCGAGCTACGTCCGCGTCGTCGAGGAGGCGTGCTTCGTCGAGCTGTACTGCGACATGGAGCAGCTGCCGGACGACCACGTTCCGCGCGTCTACCCGGACGACCGCTACTCGTCGAACACCTGGGGGCCGCTCCCGCCGCGCTCGTACTTCCGCTTCGACCCGGTCGCGATCGAGTGGGAGCGGAACTCGTACGAGACGCTCGGCCGGCCCCTGCCTCCGCCTGAGGAGGGCGAATGACGGCCGCGTTGGACGTGTCTGGTGTCAGAGCAGCGACGGTGTCGCCGGGCGGCCGAGCTTGGCATGGCTCCGGCACTGGAGGGGTGCGGACATGGCCGCGCGGGAGATGTCTCTTCTCTGACACCGGACATGCCTCGCGAGGCAGCGGCCACCGGAGCCAGCTGCTCGCCCGGGAGTGGGGGGCGGCATGAGCCGGCTACGCGGATACACGGTGCCCCGCACGCCCGAAGGGCGCTCGTCGCTCGTCCCGGCGCCGCCGTGGCATTACGTCGGCGACTTCCTCGTGCTCGAGTACTGGGCCGACCCCGACGCGGTGGCGTCGTTCCTGCCCGCGGGGCTCGAGCCGTACCCCGACGACCCCGGCCGAGCGGCGGCGCTGTTCGTCGACTGGCAGTCGCGCTCCGCGGCGGGCGACGAGCTCGTGGATCCGGGCCGCGGGCAGTACAAGGAGTTCTTCCTCGTCGTCAACGCCCTCCTCGACGGCGAGCTCGTGACCACGTGCCCGTACATCTGGGTCGATCGGGACTTCGCGCTCGCGCGCGGCTGGCTGCAGGGCTTCCCCAAGAAGCTCGGCGAGATCTGGATCACCCGGACGTTCGGCCTCGAATGCGTCGCCGACCCCGGCCTGGGACCCGGTGCCACCTTCGGCGGCACCTGCACCGCCTACGGTCGGCGCGTCGCGGAGGGGACGGTGACGCTCGAGCGGCTCTCGGCGTCCGGGCCGAGCCACAACGACCCCCCGCTCGTCAACGTGCGGCACTTCCCGCGGCTCGAGGCCGGCCGGCACGACGATCCGGCCGTGCACGAGCTGGTCCGCGCGCGCAGCCGCGACCGCGCCATCTCGCCCGTCTGGGAGGGCAGCGCGACGCTCCGCCTCCACGAGGCGCCCCACGAAGAGCACGCTGCGCTCGCCCCCGTGCGCATGGGCAAGGGCTTCCGCTTCACCTTCGCCTACACCGTCGACGACCTCGAGACGGTGCGCGGGTTGTGATCGACGTCGCCGGCGTCCCGGTCTCCACCGACCACTTCATCGGCGGGGAGCGTGTGGGGAGCGCCGGGGGATTCGTCGATCTGTCGCCCATCGACGCCGCGCCGCTCGGGGAGATCGCCCGCGGCGGCGAGCGGGAGGCGGATCTCGCGCTCGCCGCCGCCGAGGAAGCGTTCCCCGCGTGGGCTGCGCTCGGCCCGGCGGGGCGCGCGCCGTATCTCCACCGGCTCGCCGACCTCATCGACGCGAACGTCGAGCGTCTCGCGGCGGTGGAATGCGTGGACATGGCGATGCTGCTGCGTTCGCTGCGAGCGCGTGTGATCCCGCGGGGAGCGCGCAACTACCGCGCGTACGCCGACCTCGCGGTCGCCTACGAGGAACGCGTGTGGTCTTCGAACGGGACGGCCAACCGCGTCGTGCGCATGCCGTCCGGCCCAGCCGTCGTGATCACGCCCTGGAACGCGCCGTTCATGCTCTCCACCTGGAAGACGGCGCCGGCGCTCGCCGCCGGCTGCACCGTCGTCCTCAAGCCCGCCGAGTGGTCGCCGCTCTCGTGCTCGCTCCTCGCCGAACTCACCGTCGAGGCCGGCCTCCCGCCGGGGGTCTTCAACCTCGTGCAGGGGATCGGCGAGGAGGCCGGAGCCGCGCTCGCCGCCCATCCGCGGGCGCGTCGCATCTCCTTCACGGGATCCCCGGAGACGGCGCGGGCGATCGGCGTCGCGGCCGCGCGGAACATCGTCCCCTTCACCGCGGAGCTGGGCGGCAAGGGGCCGCTGCTGGTCTTCGCGGACTGCGATCTCGAGGCTGCGGCGAGAAAGGCCGCAGGACAGTACGACGACGCCGGCCAGGTGTGCCTCGCCGGCACGCGCCTGCTCGTCGAGGCGACGGTGGCGGACGACTTCCTCGAGCGCTTCCACCGTGCGGTCGACGAGCACGTGCTCGGCGACCCGCGGGAGGACGCCACGACCGTCTCGCCGCTCATCCATCCCGACCACCTGGCGCGTGTCGAGGGCTTCGTCGAGCGCGCTCGGGCGGCCGGGGACACCGTCGTCCGTGGCGGGCGCCGCTCGGACCTGGGGCCGCTCTTCTACGAGCCGACGCTCGTCCTGCCCGCGTCCAACGACGCCGAGATCGTCCAGCGCGAGGTCTTCGGGCCGGTGCTCACGTTCCAGGCCTTCGCCGACGAAGCCGACGCGATTCGCCTTGCCAACTCCACGCCGTACGGCCTCTCGGGGATCGTCTACACCGGGTCCGAGGAGCGCGCGGAGCGCGTCGGCCGCGCCGTACGCGCGGGCACCGTATGGGTGAACACGTTCCTGGTGCGCGACCTCACCGCGCCGTTCGGCGGCGTCGGCATCTCGGGACTCGGGCGCGAGGGCGGCGACTACGCGCTCGACTTCTACTCCGACCTGAAGACCCTGCAGATCCTCGAGGGCTCGACGTCGTGACCGCCGTGAGCATCTTCGCCGACCAGGTCACCGTCGAGGATCTGGACCGCGACCCGTACCCGATCTACGCGCGGCTGCGTCGCGAGGCGCCGGTCTGCCACGTGCCCGCCGTCGGCCTGTGGTTCGTGACGCGGTGGCAGGACGTCGAGTACGCAGCGTCGCATCCCGAGCTGTACGACTCCCGGGTGCTGCCTTCGCCGCTCGATCGCACGATGGGAGGCGAGAGCATCCTCGTCGTCGACGGCGAGCCACAGAAGAGGCTGCGCGCGATGCTCGATCCGTCCCTGCGTCCGCGGGTGGTCGAGGAGCGCACTCCGGCGCTCGTCGAGCCGATCGTGGAGCGGCAGCTGGACGTGCTCGAGGGCCGGCGTGGCGCCGACCTGATGGAGGACTACTTCGAGCCGATCTCCGTCCTCAGCCTGGGGCAGGTCCTGGGGCTCGGGCATGTCGACGGCGACACGCTGAGGCGCTGGTTTCACGGGCTGGCGCAGGGGGCGACCAACTTCGAGGACGATCCGGCCAAGTGGGCGGTGTCCGACGCGACCGGAGCCGAGATCGATCGCGAGCTCGCGCCCGTCCTCGAGCGCCTGTTCGAGCAGCCGGACGACAGCACGATCGCCACCATGCTCGCGCACGCGGAGGGAAGCCTCGCCGAGCGCGTCGCCGCGATCCTGCCCACGCTGAAGGTCATCCTCCTCGGCGGCATGCAGGAGCCGGGCCACGCCGCCGGCTCGACCGTCGTCGGCCTGCTCGAGTCCGGACAGTCGGAGGCTCTCGCGGCCGAGCCGGCCCGGCTCGTTCGCGACGCCGTCGAGGAAGGGCTGCGCTGGGTGTCGCCGATCGGGACGCAGACGCGCCGTGCCCTCGTGGAGACGGAGTTGGGCGGAGCGATCGTGCCGGCGGGCGCCAACCTCGGGGTGCTCGTCTCGTCGGCGAATCGCGACGAGACCGTGTGGGGGCCGACGGCCGACGAGTACGACCTGTTTCGGCCGCGGCGCAACCACGCCGCGTTCGGCTTCGGCCCGCACTTCTGCTCCGGCCATCACTTCTCGCGCGTGCAGATGCGGATCGCGATCCAGCGCCTGTTCGAGCGGTTCCCCGGGCTGCAGCTCGATCCCGAGCGGCCTCCCGTCTTCAACGGCTGGGAATTCCGCGCCCCGCAGCATCTGCGCGTCAGGTGGTGAAGGCCGACGTCGCGATCGTCGGCAACGGCGTCGCCGGCTTCGCCTGCGCGGCGCGTCTCGCGCGTCACGGCTGGCGTCCGCTCCTCGTCGGCCCGGGGCTGCCGGTCGACCGGCCTCCCCTGACGAAGACTGCGCTCGCCAGCGGGGTGCCGACGCTCCTGGCGGACGAGTCACGGCTCGCAGAGCGCGGCATCGGACGGCTCGACGGCACGGTGACGGACGCCGACCTGCTGGCCGGCAGCCTCGACGTGGACACCGCTGCCGGCGTGATCCAGGTGGACGCGGAGTTGATCGTCATCGCCACGGGCCTCACCTACGAGCCGCCGCCGGTCCCCGGGCTCGAGGCGGCGTTCGTCAACGCCGACCCGCTGCAGTTCGACGTTCTCGCAGCCCGGCTGGCGGCGGGGTCGCGGCGTGTCCTGGTCGTCGGCGCCGGGCTCATCGGCGTGGAGTCGGCGGCGACGCTCGCGGCTGCCGGGCACGAGGTGACGATCGTGGACCTGCTCCCGCGGCCGCTCGACCGCCTGCACGACCCCGTCCCGGCACTGGCGCGGCGTGCGCTCGACGAGCTCGGAGTGCGCTTCGTGGGAGAGGTCCACGTCGAGCGTCTCGAGCCTGTGGGACCGTCATCCGCGTCCGCGCCGGACCCGCGCGGGAGCGGCGACGTGCGAATGACCACGGCGGAGCACGGGACCTTCACGGCGGAGCTGGTCCTCGCCGCCACCGGCGGACGGCCCGCCGCGCCTCCGGGACTCTCGAGCGCAGAGCTGCCTCTCGCCGTCGACGCCACGATGCGCGTGCCGGGCTACGAGCGCGTGTACGCGGCGGGCGACCTCGTGCTCGTGCCCCACGCGCGGTTCGGGGCGATCCGCTTCCCTCACTGGGACGCAGCCATCGGCACGGGGGAGCAGACGGCGGACTCCATAGCCGGGGTTGCGGGCCCGTACGAGCGGCTGCCCTACTGGTGGAGCGACATCGGGACGCTCCGGCTCGCCGAGGTCGGCGTCGCCGAGCAGGTGGCAGAGTGGCACGACCTCGGCGGGATGCACGTCGGCCGGGACGTGAGCGGCGAGGTGGTCTGCGCACTCGTCGTCGACGAGCCGCGCCGCCTGAGGGAGGCGCGAGGACTCGTCGGCGACGTGGCGCGCGGAGGCGCCTAGACTGGCGCCCGTGAGCCAGCCGCTCGCCCCCAGCGCCCGGCAGCTCGAGCTCGACGCGCCTCGTGAGGAAGTGCTCCGGCGCGCGGCGGCGATCGTGGCCGACGCCTGGCGGAGCTTCGATCACTTCCGCCCGGGGCAGCCGCCGGTCGACGACCCGATCCGCCACCTGCTCGCACTCGGGCTTCCCGAGCGGCCGACGGCCGCAGCCCGGGTGCTCGAGGACGCCGCGCTCGTGCTCGACCGCAGCCTGGCCCAGCCGCGGCCGCGGTTCTTCGCCTTCGTGGGCTCGTCCGGCCTCGAGGTCGGCGTCCTCGGCGACCTGCTCGCGTCGTGCTTCGACGTCAACCTCGCGTCCTGGGCGGCCGCCGCGTCCGAGGTGGAGGACCAGGCCGTGCGCTGGGTGGCCGACTTCGTCGGCTTTCCTGCAGAGACGGGCGCCTTCACGAGCGGCGGCACCGTCTCCAACGTCACCGCCCTCGTCGCCGCCCGCGAGCGTGCGCTTCCGGGCTCGCGGCGCGAGGGCCTCACCGGCCGCCGGGTAGCCCTGTACTGCTCGGTCGAGGCGCATTATTCGGTGACCCGCTCGGCAGAGCTGCTCGGCATCGGCTCCGCCAACGTGCGAGGGCTGCCCATCGACGCAGCGCGCCGGCTCGTCCCGGAGGCCGTCGCCGCGGCGATCGATCGCGACCGGGACGCCGGCATCGTCCCCATCGCCGTCGTGGCGACGGCCGGGACCACGCTGACCGGCTCCATCGACCCACTCGACGCTCTCGCCGACGTCTGCGAGGAGCGAGAGGTGTGGCTCCACGTCGACGGCGCCTACGGGCTTCCCGCCGCGGCCGTCGCCGAGACTGCGCCGCTGTTCGCCGGCCTCGACCGGGCCGACTCGGCCACCGTGGACGTGCACAAGTGGCTCTACCTGCCGAAGGCATGCGGGCTCTGCCTCGTGCGCAGGAGGGCGGAGCTCGCCGCGGCCCTCGCCCACGAGGAGGACTACATCCCGCACGAGCGCAACGAGCCGCACGCGGTCGACATCACGCTCGAGTACTCGCGCCCATTCCGCGCGCTCAAGCTCTGGCTGGCGTTTCGCGTGCACGGTGCAGAAGCGTTTCGGGCCGCGATCTCCAACAACCTGCGGCAGGCGCGCCTGCTCCACGACGAGGTGGCACGGCACGAGGAGCTGGAGGCGCTCTGCGGTGTTCCGCCACTCTCGATCGTCCCGTTCCGGCACACGGGGGCGGTCGACCTCGACGCCCACAATGCCCGGCTCGTGAGCGCCCTGCAGGAGGAGGGCAAGGTGTGGGTGGCGCAGGCGCGCGTGGACGGCAGGACGTGCCTGCGGCCGTGCATCGTCAACTTCCGCACCTCGGACGACGACGTCCTGGCCCTCGTTGAGCTCGCCCTCGAGACCGGTGCGCGGCTGGCCGCCGTGCCGTGAGCTGGGTCGACCTCGGGCCGGCGGAGCCGGCGGCACCGGACGAGGTGAGAGACGTCCGTGTCGGCGCCCGCCTCGTCGGCCTCGCGCGGGTGGGCGAGGGTTGGGTCGCCTTCGATCCCTGGTGCACGCACGCCGAGTGCCCGCTGACCGACGGCTGGCTCGAAGGTGACGCGCTCCGTTGCGCATGCCACGGCGCGCTGTTCGATCTCTCCACGGGCGCGCCGCTCGAGGGCCCGGCCGTGGAGCCGATTCGCCTGTTTCCCACACGGGTCGTGGACGAACACATCGAGGCGGACGTCGGGTGACGCGGCGCGCCGGGCGCCGGTGACGACGCGTTCCGCGCACGGCCGCGGGCGGACGACGCGTACGCCGCGCCTCTGGCGGCGTCGCGGTCGACAGGCGTTCAGCAGCCGCGTGGCGCTGTGCCGGCTGGCACGGCGGGCGGCCGCCTGGAGACGCCCCGATGGTCGCCAGGCTCCCGGCACGAAGTCGTCCCACAACCGACACGGACACGTGGCACCCGCGCCGCTACCGTGAACTCAGGGGAGCTCGCTCCCCCCAGGGGGGAGAACGTGGCTCGTGGCGCTCGATGCCGTCGACCTGGCCAACGGGCGCGGGATCAGGCGGCCGGCAGCGTGAAGCTGACGCGCGCGCCGCCTCCGGGACGGTTCTCGGCCCAGATGCGGCCACCGTGGGCCTCCACCAGCCCGCGGGCGATGGCCAGGCCGAGGCCGGCGCCCCGCACCGTCCGCGCACGGTCACCTCGCCAGAAGCGCTCGAACATCCGGCGCTCGGCCTCCTCCTCGAGCCCCTCGCCGGTGTCCTCCACGGTCACCTGCACCTCGCCGGCCAGAGGCACCACCCGCACCGCGACGGAGCCGTCCGACGGCGTGTGGCGCAGGGCGTTCACGAGGAGGTTGAGCAGCACCCGCTCGACCTTCTCCGGCGCGTAGCGGGCGCGCGCGTCCGCATCGACCTCGGAGGCGAGGCCGATGTGTTTCCTGCGCGCTTCCGCCTCGACTCCGCGGAGGCACGCGGCGACGACGCCGGCGAGCGGGGCCTCCTGCAACTCCAGCGTGAGCGAGCCGGCGTCGATGCGCGCCAGCTCGAAGAGGTCGTCGACGAGGAGTGACAGCGCGCGCACCTGCTCGCGCAGGGCCGGGTAGGTGACCTCCGGCTCGACGAGGCCGTCCTCGAGCGCCTCCAGCATCGCCTGCATGTTCGCGAGCGGCGTACGCAGGTCGTGGCTCGCCCAGGCGACGAGCTCGCGTCGCGCGTCGAAGAGCCGCTCGAGGCTCACAGCCATCTCGTTGAAGGCGCCGGCCAGGTCGGCCAGCTCGGCCGGCCCGGCCTCCGGCGCACGGGCCGAGAGATCGCCTCCGGCGAGCGCCGCCGAAGCCTCACGTACGCGATCGATGCGTCCGGCGATCGACCCCGCGAGGACGAGCCCCGCCACGACTGCGACCGTCGCCGACGCCGCCGACACGGCGAGGATCTTCACGTCGTCGCCCATGTGGAACATGACCCAGCCCGAGAGCAGCACCGACGCGAGCGGCAGGCAGACGGCGAGCGCCGCGAGGCCGGCGAGCTGCAGCCGGACGGTGGGGAGGGAGCGAAGCACGAGCACGAGCCCGAGCCCGATCACGAGCGTCGCTCCTGCGACCACGAGCGCCTGGAGGATCACGGCACCAGCCGGTAGCCGACGCCCCACACGGTCTGCAGGTGCCGCGGGTGGGAGGGATCGTCCTCGACCTTCTCGCGGAGCCGGCGCATGTGCACGGTCACCGTCCCCGTGTCGAGCGCCGCCTCGTAGCCCCAGACGCGGTTCATCAGCTGGTCGCGTCCGAAGACGCGCCGGGGGTGCGAGGCGAGGAACCAAAGCAGGTCGAACTCCTTCGCCGTCAGCCGCAGCTCGGCGTCGCCCTTCCGGGTCTCGCGGGTCGCCGCATCCAGCACCACGTCGCCGAACGCGAGCCGGGTGTGCTCCTCCTGGCTCGGTCGCGAGCGCCGCAGCACCGTACGCACCCGCGCCGCGAGCTCCCTCGGCGAGAAGGGCTTCGTCACGTAGTCGTCGGCTCCGAGCTCCAGCCCGACGATCCGGTCGGCCTCCTCGCCACGGGCCGTGAGCATGATCACGGGGAGCTCCGAGCGGGAGCGGATCCAGCGGCAGAGCTCGAGCCCGTCGGTCCCGGGCAGCATCACGTCGAGGACGACGAGATCCGCCTGGCGTCCTTCGAGGAGCTCGCGCGCGCGATCGCCGTCTCCCGCCTCGAGCGTGGCGTAGCCCTCGCGCTCGAGGTAGCGGACCACGACCTCGCGCACGATCGGCTCGTCGTCGACGACGAGAACGGTGGCCATGGGCCGGATCGTGCCTTCGTGCTCCTTACGCACGGGTGAAATCGTCCTCCGTACTGGAACATTCACCGCGGCGTCACCGTGGCGCAAGAACCGGGGCCTACCGTCGGCGGCGTCCACGTCGCTCTGGAGGAACCCATGAGACGCATCGCCGCACTCGCCGTCGTGCTCGCCTCGCTCGCTGCCGCCTCGGTCGCCGCGCCCGCGCTCGCCGCCGACGGCCCTGTGCAGACGTACGCCCAGAAGGTGACCCTCGGCTTCTTCCGAGGCCAGGTCGTCTCGTACCTCGACTTCGGCCCGGTGAAGCTCGCGAGAGGGAACAAGGTGGCGCCGATCTGGGCCTTCGCGAACGGGGCCGAGGGCCAGCGGAACGTGATCGACACCGTCCCGGGCAGAGCGGACTACACGCCGCTCTGGGGCGTGAGGATCGTCACCTGGAAGGACGGAGTACAGGTACGCGTGCTGACGTCTGCGGCAGCCGTGCGCCGCGCCCTGGCCGCGGGCGACGTGACGATCAAGGCCATGCCCATCGTCGTCAACTGCCCGGTGCTCTAGCCGGCGAGCCCGCCTCCGAGGGAAGGCTGACCGACCCCTCGACGACGACGACGAGGCCGTCGCGCTCGAGCGAGCGCGCGGCCTCGTCGTCGACGTCGGCGAGCCGGCGGGTGCGCTCGGCGACGAGCTTCAGCACCGCGCCGCGCCGCTGCCGGAACGATCCCTCGAATGGGCCCTGCCGTCGGCGCGGGGCCTCTGCGATGCCGCGCGACGGGCAGGACGTCTCGAGTGGACACGTCCCGCAGCGCGGCACGCGGGCGCGGCAGACGGTGGCGCCGAGATCCATCAACGCCTGTGCGCTCGCCGGCGAGAAGGGATGTCCCGTACGGCGTTGCACCCGCGCCACGTTGACGTCGACCGGGAGCACCGGCTCGCCGAGTGCGAAGTTGCGAATCGCCCCGGCCGTGTAGGGGCCGACGCCCGGCAGCTCTTCGAGATCCCGAGGCCAGCCGTCGTCGGCGATCCGGCGCGCGGCGCGGTGCAGCGCGAGCGCGCGGCGGTTGTAGCCGAGTCCCTGCCACTCCCGGATCACGTCGCCAGCCGCCGCCGCCGCGAGGCTCTCCGGGGTGGGCCAGCGCGTCAGCCAGCGCTCGTAGCGGGGCACGACGCGATCGACCTGCGTCTGCTGCAGCATCACCTCGCTGACGAGAATCGCGTAGGGATCGCGCGTCCGGCGCCAGGGGAGGTCACGCCCCGCCCTCTCGTACCAGGCGAGCAGCTGGCCTTCGACGCCGGCCCTCACCCTCGCTCGTCGGGCGGCGGAGATGCCTTCCCAGCGGCCTCGCGGGAGCGCGGCTCCGGCTCGTGCGGGGGCGCTGGCCGGGGATCGATGTCCGCGACAGTCTCCTTCAGCTCCCTCACGCCTCGCCCGAGGTCGCGTGCCATGCGCGGCAGCCGCGCGCTGCCGAAGAGGAGCACGAGCACGACAGCGAGCGCGATGAGCTCCCATTGGCCGATCCCGAAGGGCACGCGACGATTGTCGCAGGCGCGGCGGGCACGCGGCTGCAGCACGCGATCAGCGTCCGGATTCCGCCCATCGCACTCTCGAATTGCGAGGGGTCGCGATCGGCTGCGAGAGTGCCGGAAATGCGGCTCTACAACTCGCAGGTCTCGGGCAACTGCTACAAGGTGCGGCTCCTGTTCGCGCATCTCGGCGTCCGATACGAGACGGTCGAGGTGGACGTCGTCGAGCGGTCCAACCGGCCGGAGCTCCTCGGCGGGCTGAATCCGGCGCTGCGCGTGCCGACCCTCGTCCTCGACGACGGGCGTCCGCTGGCGGAGTCGAACGCCATTCTCTGGTACTTCGGCGACGGCACGGCGTACGTGCCGCACGACGCCTACGAGCGGGCGCAGACGCTGCAGTGGATGTTCTTCGAGCAGTACAGCCACGAGCCGTACATCGCCGTCGCGCGCTTTCTGCTCGTGTACTCGGGCCGTGCCGACGAGCACCGGGAGCTGATCGCGTCGAAGCTGCCCGGTGGCTACCGCGCGCTCGAGGCCATGGAGCGCCACCTCGACGGGGGCGACTTCCTCGTGGGCGGCGGCTACACGGTTGCCGACATGTCGCTCTACGCGTACACACACGTCGCGCACGAAGGCGGGTTCGAGCTCGACCGCTTTCCGGCGATACGCGCCTGGCTGGAGCGGGTCGCCGCGCAGCCGGGTCACGTTCCGATCACGGGCTGAGCCGGCCGCCACCGCCTCGCGGGGCGCGGCGTCGAGGTGCCGGGGGCGGCGCCAGGGCGCGTTCGCCGGCTTGTAGATTGGCGCCGATGGGTGTGCGTGTGCGCTTCGCGCCGAGCCCGACCGGCTCGCTTCACCTCGGCAACGCGCTCACGGCGGCCGCCAACCGCGCCTTCGCAGATCGTCACGGCGGCGTCCTCGTCCTCCGCATCGACGACACGGACGAGACACGCACCGTGCCGGGCGGCGTCGAGGCGATCCTCGACGACCTGCGCTGGCTCGGCATCGCCTGGGACGAAGGCCCGCTGCTGCAGAGCGAGCGCGGTGCGCTGTACGCGGCTGCGGCGGCGCGTGCGCTCGAGGCGGGTGTTGCCCGCGACGACGAAGGCGCGGTGCGCCTCGACAGCACGACGCTCGTGCGCGCGGACGGGCGCGCCACCTACCAGCTCGCCACCGTCGTCGACGACCTGGAGCTCGGCATCACCCACGTCATCCGTGGCTCCGACCACCGCCCCAACGAGCGGCTCCAGCGGCGCATCGCGCGCGCGGTGGGGGGCGAGCTGCCCGAGGTGATCCACCACGGGCTGCTGCTCGGCGAGGACGGCCGCAAGCTGTCGAAACGCCACGGGCACGCGTCGGTCGCCGGCCTCCGGGAGGAGGGTCTTCCGGCTTCCGCGGTGCGCGCCTACCTCGACGAGCTCGGCCTCCCCGAGCACGACGTCCGCCTCGACCGCGCGCGGCTGGGCCGGCTCGCGATCGACGCCATCGCGGCGATGCCGGACGAGGAGCTCACAGCAGCCGCGGGCGCGCCGCCCGAGCTCGCCCGGGCACTCCGCGGCGCCCGGACGCTCGTCGAGGCGGGCGACATCGCGCGCCAGGTGCTCGATCCGTCGCCGGTGTCGCTGGGACCGGAGGCGCGGCCGACGCTCGAGCGGTTCGTCGAGCTGCGTGCGCGCGGCGAGGAGCAGCTCGCGGAAGCGGGCGCGCGGGAGGTCGTGCGCGAGCTGAAGGCGGTGGGCGGCGACCTCAAGGCGCTCCGCCTCGCGCTCACCGGCGCCGAGCGTGGCCCCGAGCTCTGGACGGTGGTCGCGGCGCTGCCGCGCGAGGTGGCGCTCACGCGGGCAACCGCGGCGACCGGCACGTAGGGCGGCCGGAGCTCGAGCAAGGCGCGGATACGATCGCGCCGTGCGTCTCTACGACACCTTCACGCGCGGGCTCGTCGAGCTGCCTCCACCCCCGGGGCCGATCCGGATGTACGTCTGCGGCTCGACGGTCTATCAGCGCGTCCACGTCGGCAACGCGCGGCCGTTCGTGCTCGGCATGTGGGTCCGCAGCTGGCTGCGGCACACGGGGTACGAGGTGACGCTCGTGCACAACATCACCGACGTCGACGACAAGGTGTACGCCGAGGCGATCGCGCAGGGCGTGCCGAGCCGCGAGCTGTCGCAGCTGGCGACGGGCTGGTTCTTCGAGGACACCGACGCGCTCGGCCTCGGCAGGCCCGACATCGAGCCGCGCGCCACGGAGACGATTCCCGAGATCGTGGAGTTCATCGAGACGCTGCTCGAGCGCGGCCACGCGTACGTCGCCGGCGGGGACGTCTACTTCGGCGTGGAGAGCTTTCCGGAGTACGGCCGGCTCTCGGGGGCGCGCCTCGACGACATGGTCGCGCAGGAGGCGAGCGACCTGAAGCGGGATCAGCGCGACTTCGCGCTCTGGAAGTCCCAGAAGCCGCACGAGGACGCCGCCTGGGAGTCGCCCTGGGGCCCGGGCCGTCCCGGGTGGCACATCGAGTGCTCGGCGATGGCCGAGAAGTTCCTCGGGCGTGAGTTCGAGATCCACGGCGGGGGCATGGATCTCCGCTTTCCGCACCACGAGAACGAGCTCGCGCAGTCGCGGAGCCTCGGCCACCCCTTCGCACGCATCTGGATGCACAACGGGATGCTGGAGCTCGACCAGGAGAAGATGTCGAAGTCGCTCGGCAACGTCGTCACGCTCCGCAACGTGCTCGACGTATGGGGCCGCGAGGCGCTCCTCGTCTTCCTCCTCTCCGGTCACTGGCGCAAGCCCGTCGACTTCTCGGACGGGGTGATGAGCCAGGCGGTCGCGCGAGCGGAGCGGTTCCGCGACGTGTTCCGGGGCCCCTCGCGGCCTGCGGACGCAGACGCGTGGCAGCGGTTCTCCGCTGCCCTGGAGGACGACTTCAACACCCCCGACGCGCTGGCCGTGATGCACGAGTGGCGCGACCACGAGCTCCTGCGACGGGCCTTGGACGTCTTCGGCCTGTCGTCGCTCGCAGAGGCCGCGGAGGCGCCTCCGGAGCTCGTGGAGCTGGCCGAGCAGCGCGTCGCCGCGCGCGAGGCCAAGGACTGGGGCGAGGCGGACCGCCTGCGCGACTCGATCGAGGCGCGCGGGTGGGAGGTCCGAGACGTCGGAGAGGCGCCCTTCTTCCTGCTCGTGCGGCGGGCGTGATCCGCGAGCTCGTCTACGGGCGCAACGCGGTGCGCGAGGCGTTGCGCGGGCGCCGGCAGGTGCTCGAGCTCTGGGCGAGCGAGCGGGCCGCCTCGTCGCTCGAGTGGCTCGACGACGGCCCGCGCCTCCAGGTGCACAAGGAGCGCGAGCTGACCGCGGCGGCGGGCTCGTCCGACCACCAGGGCCTCGTCGCCTGGTGCGAGCCGTTTCCCTACGCGGACGCCTGGGAGCTCGCCGCCGTCGAGCGGCCGCTCCTCTGCTGCCTCGATCAGGTCACGGACCCGCGCAACCTCGGGGCGGTCGTCCGCAGCGCGGCGGGCGCGGGTGCGACCGGCGTGGTGGTGCCGGCACACGGCACGGCACGCGTGACGGCCGCCGTGTGCCGGGCATCGGCCGGCGCGGTGGAGCACGTGCCGTTGGCGGTCGTGCCCAACCTCGCGCGGTACCTCGCCGACGTGAAGGGCGCGGATCTCTGGGCGTACGCTGCTGTGGCGACGGGCGGAACGCCGATGTGGGAGGCCGACCTCGAGAGTGGGCTCGCTCTCGTTCTCGGAGCGGAGGGCAGGGGCGTCCGCCCGCTCGTCAGGCGCACGTGCGACGGCCTGGTCTCGATCCCGCTCGGGCAGGGAGTCGAGTCCCTCAACGTGTCGGTCGCGGCGGCGGTGCTGCTGTACGAAGCACGGCGGCAGCGACAGCGCTGACCACATCCTCCGACGGCCGTGGCCGTGGCCCAGGACGACACGGCGCGTCTCAGAGACGGGACATGGACGTGGCGTGCTTCGTCTCGCGCGATGCGGGTCAGCTCGGCCAGGCGCCATCAGCCGCAGCGGCTCCTCTGTCCGGTCCGCAGTCGTCCGTGGCGGCGACGTCCCTTCTCTGACACCGAACACGTCCGCATGGGCCGCGTCGGGCGGCCGGGCGCCGGGCATTCGGGCATCGTGTGTGCGCCATGTCCGAGCCGACGCTCTACCTCTTCGACGGATCGAACCTGTTCCACGCCGGCGTCTTCGGCGACCGCGACGAGCTCGTCGACCGGCTGGCGAGCTTCGTCGCGATGAAGGGGGTCAGGGGCGTGGTCGTCTTCGACGGACTGGGCACGGAGCGTGTGCTCGGCCCGCTCTCCGTCAGGTTCGCGCCCCACGCGGACGACCTGCTGGAGAGCCTCGCGGCCGAGCACCGGCAGCGTGAGGCGGTGCTCGTCGTCACCTCGGACGCCGCCGTGCGCGGTACGGCGGGTCAGGAAGTGCGGAAGCAGGGCTCTCGCTCCTTCCTCGGTGAGCTTCACGCCGCCTCGCATCACGAGGACGCTCCCAGCCGCGTGCGCGACCGTCTCGACGACGAGACGCGTGAGCGCCTCGAGCGGCTGCGCCGCGGGAAATGACGAAGGCCGGGGTGAGGCTTCAGCCTCACCCCGGCCTTGGGACGACTCCCGCGTGGGCTACGCGGCTGCCCGCTCGGGCACGGCGGCCGGCTCCGCCGACCGCTCGTGCTCGAGGCGGGGGAGCCACTCGAGCCACGTCGGCAGGTACCAGTTCCACTTGCCGAGCAGCTTCATCGTGGCCGGCAGCAGGACTGCCCGCACGATCGTCGCGTCGATGAGGATGGCGGCGGCGAGGCCGATCCCCATCTCCTTCATGTCGATGATGGGCATCAGGGCGAAGACCCCGAAGACGAGCACCATCACGACGGCGGCGCTGGTGACGACGCCTGCGGTCGACCTGATCCCCTGCGCCACCGCGTGCTCCGTGTCGAGGCCGCGGTCGTAGTACTCACGCACACGGCTGAGGATGAACACGTGGTAGTCCATCGACAGGCCGAAGAGGATCACGAACAGGAACATCGGCAGCCAGGCTGCGACGCCGCCGTTCGACTGGAAGTCGAGCAGGTTCTCGCCCCAGCCCCACTGGAAGACCGCCACGACGAGGCCGTACGCGGCCGCCACGGAGAGCAGGTTCATGACGATCGCCTTCAGCGCGATCACGACGGAGCGGAAGGCGACGAGCAGGAGCACGAAGGCGAACGCGAGCACGAACGTGAACACGATCGGCACGGCCGACTTCATCGCGTCGTTCCAGTCCTTCGAGGCGGCCGTGTCGCCGGTGACGGCGTACTCGATGCCGTCCACCTTCCCGATCGTCGCCGGGATCAACTCCTCCCGAAGCGTGGCGAGCGCCTCGTTGGAGCGGCCGTCCGTGCCCTTGCCGACCAGCGGGATGTCGACCCGCATGGCCTTGCCGCCGGGCGCGACCTCGATGTCGATCGGCTCGAGGCCCTGGCCCGAGGCGAGCGCCTGCTCGCGGAGCTCGGCGACGGCCGCCTTCAGCTCCGGATCGGACGCGTCGCCCGCGATCGCCACGGTGGCCGGCGTGGCGCCGCCCGGGAACGCGTCGTTGACGCGGTTGTAGGACTGGAGCTCCTTCATCGACTTCGGCAGAGCGTCGAGGCCGGAGATGGAGGTGTGGAGGGTGAGCGCGGGCAGCGCCAGCGCCACCAGGACGCCTGCCGACACAGCCGCGGAGAGAAGCGGGCGCCGGAGGACGCGGTCGAGGATCGCTCCCCAGACCCGGCTCTCGCCGCCGTCGCGGCGCAGCCGCCAGAGGAACGGCACCCGCACCTTGTCGACGCGGTCGCCGAGCCACGAGAGGACGGCCGGCAGGACGGTGAGGGAGCCGAGCATGGCGACGGCGACGACGATCATCGTGCCGATGGCGAACGACATGAACGTCTTGTCGCCGGAGAAGAACATCCCCGCCATGGCGATCATGACGGTGAAGCCGGAGATGAGCACCGCGCGGCCGGACGTCGCGGCGGCTGCCTCGAGGGCCGCACTCTCGCTCCGCCCGGCACGGCGCTCGTCACGCTCGCGCCTGATGTAGAAGAGCGAGTAGTCGACGCCCACCGCCAGCCCGATGAGGAGGATCACCTCGGCGATCTGCTCGTCCATGGGGACGATCTGGCTGGGCAGGGCGACGAGGCCCATCGTGGCGAACACGGACGAGAGCGCGAGGAGGAGCGGCACCGTCGCCCCCACGAGCGAGCCGAAGACGACGAGCAGGATGACCAGCGTCAGCGGAATGGAGAGCATTCCCGCCTTGGCCAGCTGCGAGGTGAACATCTCGTCGAGAGCCTTGCCCGTCGACGCGGAGCCGGCCTCGCCGACGTAGAAGTCGGGGTGGGCCTTCTGCACCTCGTCGACGGCTGCGGTGATCGTGTCGATGTAGGCGATCGCCTGCTCGTAGTCGCCCTTCGGGCTGAACTGGATCAGCGCCGAGTGGCCGTCCTTCGAGATCTGGCCGGCGTTGCTCGGATCGAGCGGCGACCGGAGCTTGGTCACCTGCCGGTACCCGCCGAGCGTCGACACGACGTCGCTCACGACCGCGCGGAAGGCGGGGTCGCTCGCGGTTCGCGTGGTCGACTGGACGAGCACGTACTCCGACTGCTCGTCGAGCGAGAAGCCGCCGTCCCGGATGATGTGGTCGCCCTGGCGGGCCTCGCCCACGTTGAAGTCGTTCTCGTCGATCGTCTTCATCCCCACGGCGGTGCCGATGGCGAACGAGGCGATCACGAACGCGAGCCAGCCGAAGATCGCGGTCTTGCGGTGGCGCGCGCTCCAGCGGCCCATGCGGGCTGCCACATTCGTGCTGCGCTTGAGCGGTGACATGTGTGTGTTCCTTCCCAGAGGTCGAGTTCGTAGCTCGCAGGCTCGCAGGCGGGTCAGGTCGCGGCAGTGGGGCGGACTGGCGTCTGCGGGTGCGGGTAGCCGCACGGCGATTCCGGCGCTGCTGGCTCCCTCGACGCACCCGCATCGCGGCTCCCGTCGCTGCCGGTTCGCCGGCCTGGCCCGCTCGCGTGGACCGGATGACCGCAACCGTCTCGGGCCGCGGGAACGCCTCGGCGACGGGAAGGCGTCTAGCTCGCCGTCGCCCGGCGCGACGGGCGTGAGGGTGCAGCGACGAGCGATCGTGCCGTGATCCAGCCGAGGACCACGACGAGACCGCCCGCCGCCGCGTCGAAGAGGAAGTGATTGCCCGTCGCCACGATGACGACGAGCATGAGCGCGGGATACAGGGCCCCTGCGATGCGCACGGAGCGGCGCGAGGCGAGCATGGCGACGGCCACGCCGACGATCAGCGCGTATCCGAAGTGGAGGCTGGGCACGGCTGCGAAGGGGTTGTAGAAGGCCCCGAGCAGGTCGGAGCTGAGGTTGACGCCGGTGGAGGCGCTCACCGTGTCCGAGAAGCCGAGATCGGCGAGGCGCGGCGGCGCTGCGGGGAAGAGCACGTAGCCGACGAGGGAGAACGCGGTCGACGCGATCAGCGTCGTGCGCAGCATCGGGAAGCTCTCGCGGTGCCGCCGGTGCACCCAGACGAGCGCGACTGCGGTGCCGGCGAAGTGCAGCAGCATGTACGCGGCGCCGAGGAGCACCGGCAACAGGTGCACGCTCTCCGCCCAGCTCTGGATGGAGCGCTCCACGAACACGTCGAGGCGCTGCTCGAGCGCGACGATGTCCGCCGTGTTGGCGAGCGCGGCGTGGACGTCGTCCTCGCCGGCTCCGCGCACGATCTCGTAGGCGCCGTAGAGCACGGCCAGCCCGGCGATCTCGCCCAAGCCGGAGTGCGGTCTCGAGAGCCAGGTCCGGAGCATGCGTCGAGCTTGCCGCGCGGGACGCGTCCCCACCATGGGGCTGTCCGACATTTCGCGGTTCGGTTATCCGCACCGTCTACGCCGGACGCGTCCCGTGCTTCGAGCACAGGACGTCGCCGCGCGGGCTGTGTCCGGTGCTCGTAGCAGCGGATGTCGCACATGCGGGCTCGTCTGGCAGCGCCAAGCCTCATCTCAGCGCCCCGCGCGTCCAGGAGGCCGCGCGTCGGATGACCCACGCGGCCGGTCGGGCGCCTCGTGCGCCTCGATGCGGCTCAGTCGAGCACGGCTCAGTCGCGCAGGTAGGTGAGCACCGCCAGCACGCGACGATGGTCGTCCGAGCTCGCGGGCAGGGAGAGCTTCGTGAAGATGCTGGTGACGTGCTTCTCGACCGCCCGCAGCGTCACGAAGAGGCGCTCGGCGATCGCCTGGTTGGAGCGCCCTTCGGCCATCAGCTCGAGCACCTCGCGTTCCCGCGGCGTGAGCTCGTCGAGGGGATCGTCGTGTCGGCGGCGCCCGACGAGCTGGCTGACCACCGCCGGATCGAGCGCCGAGCCGCCCTCGGCGACGCGGCGCACGGACGACGCGAACTGCTCCACGTCGGCCACGCGGTCCTTGAGCAGGTAGCCGACCCCCTCGGCGCTCTCGGCGAGGAGGTCCATCGCGTAGCCGGCCTCCACGTACTGCGAGAGGACGAGCACGCCCGTGTCCGGGAAGCGCTCCCGGATCTCGCCGGCGGCGCGCAGGCCCTCGTCGGTGTGGGTCGGCGGCATGCGGATGTCGACGATCGCGACGTCCGGCTTGTGCATGGCGACATGCCGGAGGAGATCGTCCGCGGTCCCGGACTGCGCGACGACCTCGAAGCCCGATTCGGTGAGCAGGCGCGCGACGCCTTCACGCAGGAGCACCGAGTCGTCGGCGAGGGCGACGCGGAGTGCGTTCCCGAGCGTCGCCACCGTGTAACGGAGCGGCGGGAAGTCGCGCGGCAGGTCGTCCGCGACGAGCTGGTAGATCCGCTCCGGCTGGGCGAGCCCTTCGATCCGGTGCTCGCCGAGATCGCGGCAGGACAGGCCCGGGACGATCTCGTGGGTCGTGGCCGAGACCAGGATCTGGCCGCCGTGACCCGTGCACGCGATGCGTGCCGCACGCACCACGTCGAGCCCCGTGTACCCCTCCTCGCCGAGCGACGGCGTGCCCGTGTGCAGCCCCACGCGCACGCGGACGCGAATGTCGTCGGGCCAGGAGGCGTCTCGAAAGCCGCGTTGGGCCAGCAGAGCTGCCTCGACCGCCGGCTGGGCGTCGGGAAAGACGGCGAGCAGCTCGTCCCCGGTCGCGTCGACCTCCTGGCCGAGCTGTGCCCTGATCGCCTCGCGGAGGATCCTGCGGACGCCGCCGATCACGGCGCCGTAGTCGAGGGACTCGTCCTGCTGCAGCATGGTCGAGCCTTCGACGTCCGCGAGGAGGAAGGTGACGGTGCCGGTGGGGAGCGTTGCCACGCCTGCGAGTCTACGAGTGCGTCAGCCGTTCCCCAAGGAGAACCCGCACGCCACTCGCCGGACGTCGTCACGAGCGGCGGCGAGAAGGGTCTCTAGTACCCGGCGCAGCCCGGAATCCGCTCGCGCGGATCCCGGACGCGCACACCCCTGAAGCCGTCCGCTTCGCGGCCGGGCGCCACGGATGTCACATCAAGCTCTAGCGGCCTGCACGGAGCCGGGGGAGGACGGTGGCGGAGACGGCAAGAACGGCATGGAGGCTGCCGGCGCCGGTCAGGTGGTCCGAAACCGTCGTCCCCGGCTCGCGATGGAGGGATGCATCGTCGAGGACGTGCAGGGCGGTCGATGCTGCGGCCGCCGCGTGGGAGCGGGTCTCACGCGGCGACACGGACGGGAGTGGGGAGGCAGCCGCGGTGGGCTGCATAGGCGTAGGGGTGATGGAAGGCGTCCAGCGCCTCCCGGGCGTCGACCACGAGCTCGAAGGAGTCGCCGGCGTCGTCGAGCACCGTCACGAAGACCGCGTCGGCGCTGGGGCTCCACGTGAGCGTGACGTCGATGCCGTTGGAATGGCGGTGGTCGAGCTCGCGGCGGTCGGATGTGGTCGGGGCGGACACGGCTGCTCCTTTGCTGAGCGGTTCGTGGATGTCCGCACCCTGTCACCCCGCGTACGTGACGGCAGTCCGGCTCACAGGTGTCTCGGGGTACGGTCGTCCCTACGCCGTGGGGGCGGCGGGGCGCACCGGGATCACGGCCCGCACGAGGGTGCCGGAGCCCGCCGGGCTGACCACGTGGAGCGTGCCGTCGAGCGCGGCGAGACGGTCCGACAGGCCGCGCAGGCCGCTGCCGCCGCCGGGATCCGCTCCGCCGACGCCGTCGTCCGCGACCTCGACGAGCACGTGCCCGTTCTCCGCCGAGATGCGCACCGTGACGCTCGATGCCTGCGCGTACTTGACGACGTTCGCGAGCGACTCCGAGACCACGTAGTAGGCGGCTGCCTCGACCGCCGGCTGGAGCGGGCTGGAGCAGACGTCCGCCTCCACCGGGACCGGCGACCGCGCCACGAGCGCGTCCACGGCGGCGCCGAGGCCGCGATCGGTCAGAACGGCGGGATGGATGCCGCGGGCCAGCTCGCGGAGCTCGTCGAGCGCCTGCGTCAGCTCGACGCGCGACGCGGCGAGGATCGACGCGGCTCCCGCGGGGTCGACGGGGAGCTTCGACTCGGCGAGGCGCAGGGAGACGGACAGCGCGACGAGGCGCTGCTGCGCCCCGTCGTGCAGGTTGCGCTCGAGCTTGCGCCGCGCATTGTCCGCCGCCTCCACGAGGCGGGCGCGGGAGGCCCGGATCTCCTCCTCCTGCGTGCGGCGCACCGTGACGTCGTGCCCGCTCACGAGCACGAGGCTGCGGCCGAGGTGGTCCATCACCGGCCACGCCGTCCAGGCCACGAGTCGCGTGTCGCCGTCGCGTCGCAGCCACCGCGTCTCCCGTTCGGGCTGGAAGACGCCGTTGGCGGCGTTCGCGATCGCCATGCGCGCCGCGTGCTCGTCCTCCTGCGCCATCACGTCGAGGAAGCTGCGGCCGGCGATGTCCGACGCCGCCCAGCCGAACGCGTCGCTGAAGGCGCGGTTGACGCCGCGCTCGACCACGGCGCCCTCGAGGTCGACGACGGCGAGGAAGCTCGGGACAGCGTCCGTGATCGCGTTGAGGAAGTCGCGCCGTCGCTCCGCCTCGAGCTCGCGTGCCTTGCGATCGGTGATGTTGAGGCCCGAGACGAGCACGAGCGTTTGGCCCTCGAATCCGGGGATCGCCGTCGCCGACCACACGACCACGACCTCCTGGCCGTCCTTGCGCAGCCAGCGCGACTCGATCTGCTCGGACTGCCCGCCCGACGCGGCCACGGCGATGGCGATCTTCGCCGCCTCGGCGTCCTCGGGATGGACGAGGTCGACGAAGCTCGCTCCCACGATCTCCGCCTCCGTGCGCTGGAGCGTCGTCTCGAAGGCGGGATTGAGCGCGTTCTCGGGGAACGTGCCGTCGCGCTCGATGACGGCGATGAGGCTCGGGTTGGTGTCCGTGAGGATGTTCGCGTAGTCGCGCTCCCACTGCAGCTCGCGCTGGCGCTTCTCGCGCTCGGTGACGTCGGTGGCGCTCACCAGGTACTGGAGGCGGCCCTCGGCGTCGACCGTGGGAATCACGGTCCACTCGACGAAGCGCACGTCGCCGTCCCTCGTGTGCCAGCGCCCCTCGCCGCCCGAGGGCCTTCCCGGCGTCAGCGCCTGCCGGAGCGCGGTCGCAGCCTCCTCGCGCTCGTCCTCGGGGGAGAGCACGTCCCAGAGCGGGCGGCCGATGAGATCGTCGTCGTCGTAGCCCATCAGGTCGGTGAACGCCCGGTTGACGCCGCGCGCCGCGACGGTGCCGTCCGGCTCGAGCAGCGACAGCAGGCTGGGAATCGAGTTGGCGACCGCGCTCAGGAAGTCCCGCTCGGCGTGGACCTCGGCCTCTCTCCGCTTGCGCTCGGTCACGTCGACGCCGCTGATGAGGAAGAGTCCCCGCTCGTCCAGCGCCGGCAGCGCCGTGCACGTCCAGGCGATCAGGAGCCGCCGGCCGGAACGCGTGAGCCAGTGGTGGTCGTGCTCCGGGACGGCCTCCCCCGCCACGACGCGATCGATCGCCTCGCGCACCTCGTTCGCGTCGGCCGGGTCGACGTAGCGCTCCCAGAAGACGTAGCCACCCGTCTCCTCGGGCGCGTACTCCAGGGTGTGCTCGAAGGCCTTGTTCGTGGCCAGGTGGGCCACGCGGCCTTCCGCGTCGATGAGGCAGAGGAGGCTCGGCGCGTTGTTGGCGATCGCGTTGAGGAACTCCCGCTCGCGTTCGAGCTCCGCGGCGTGATGGTGGCGCTCGGTGGCGTCGATGCCGCCCGCGACGATGCTCACGACCTCGCCGTTCTCGTCGTGCACGGGCGCGCTGCGCCAGTCGATCACGAGCTCCTCGCCCTTGGCGTTCGTGAACCAGTTCTCGTACTCGGCCGGGGGGAAGTCGGGTGCCGCGGCCTCGAAGCGGGCGATCATCGCCTCCCGCTCGCGCGGGTCGATGAAGACGTCCCAGAAGTACTGTCCGCGAACCTGCTCCTCGTCGTCGTACCCGCTCGCGACGACGGTGGCCGCGTTCTGGTTCTGGATGCGCCCGTCGGTGCCGACGACGACGAGGAGGCTGGGCGCGGTGTTGGCGACCGTCTCGAGGAAGGCGTACTGGGCGTGCAGCTCCGCCTTGAGTCGCTCGTTCTGCAGCGACATCCCTGCCGCGGCGGCGACCGACTCGACGAGCTGCGGCTCGCCGTCGAGCGCCGAGTCGTGGACGATCGCCGCCACGCGCTGGGCGTCGCGCTCGACCATCGTCACGGAGCGTCCCGGCGCGGAGGCCGGCTCGTCCCGCCGCCGCCCCTCGGCATCGACCCAGGAGTCGCGCTCCGGCGACCAGTAGGCGATCTCGAGCGTCGGGTCGCCGAGCGCGCCCACGAGGGCCTCCTGGAGGGGCGTGCCGCTCTCCAGGGCGGCCATCACGTCGGTCGCCGACGACTGCGCCAGCTTCGTCCGCAGCACGCCGAAGAGGAAGGCGGCCGGCACGGCCGCGAATGCGACGAAGAACAGCGGGGCGATGCGGTCGGACGCCTCCGCCGAGGCGACCGCCGTGACGATGCTGTCGACGACGAGGATCACGATCGCCGCGCCGCCGGTGACGAGGACGGGCCAGAGCAGCCTTCGCAGCGCCGGGGCGGCGCGGCGCCAGCGTCGCGCCAGGAGGCCGACGAGGAGGACCGCGAGCCCGATGGCGACGACGGATTCGAGGGCGTCGAGGACGTCTGCGAGACGCGGCGCGTCGACGACGTCGAAGGCGTTGGGCGGACAGCCGTCGCACGAGGCGGCCGGCGTGGGGTCGACGAGCAGCTTCGCCGTGGCGAGCCCGATCAGCGCCCCGCCCACGAGCCACGGGACGGTGCGCTCGAGCCGCGACTCGAATCGTCCGGTGGGATGGACGAGGAGTAGCGCCGAGAACGGCGCGAAGGCGAGGCTGCCGAGCGCATATCCGATCGAGAACACCCACGAGCTGTTCGACTCGCCGAGCGCGCCGAGAAGCCACGTGTAGCCCACGGCGGCCATGAAGACGCCGGTGCGGTTGTCCGGCCGGCGCCAGAGGGCGACGAGGCCGGAGAGGACGAAGGCGACGCCGGCGGTGACCGCCAGCGCGATCGTCGGCCCCCTCTCGGCGTGGTCGCTCGTCGCCACGATCGCCACCGCGACCGCGGTCTCCACGGCCAGCAGCGACAGTCCGAGCGCGAGTGTGAGCCTGCTCAACGAAGGAGCGCGGAGACCGCGGCGCCGGAGAGCTCGGCCTTGGGCACGAAGCCGCGGGCGCCGCACGTCGCGATGAGGTCGCCGTAGTCGGCGCCGTCGCGGCTCGAGACGAGGATCACCGCCGGGGCGGCGCCGTTCTGCCGGCACAGCGTGTCGCAGACGTCGAAGCCGCTCATGTCCGGCAGCTGCACGTCGAGCAGGACGATCTCCGGCTCGAGCTCGGCGGCCGCCGCCAGCGCGGCCTGGCCGTCCTCCGCCTCGCCGACCACCTCGAAGCCCTCGGACTCGAGCGTCGTACGCGCACAGAACCGAAAGCTCGGGTGGTCGTCGACGATGAGGACGGTCGGTGACATCTCGTTGACATGGATCGTCGCAGAAGGCCGCGCTCTCTGCGGTACGGGGAACCACACCCTGCAGACGAACACGTGTTCTTATCAGGATGGAAAAGTCGCAAAGGGCTTGTATCGCCTGCACGAAGGTGCTACGTTCTTCCTCAACTTCAGGCTGAGAGTTGCAGATCAGCGCCTGAGCCGACCCCACCTCACGCCCCCGAGAATCCAAGGGAGACGCATGGCCGCCGCCCGCACCGCCACCGCTCCGAAGTCGCCCCAGAAGGCTCAACGCGAGCTAGAGGATCTGCAGCTCGTCCTCAAGGCACGCAACGGAAGCTCGGCCGCGCTCGATGCGCTCATGCGGCGCTACCACGGCTTCGTGCGCCTGAAGGCGAGCTCGTACTTCCTCGCCGGAGGCGACTCCGACGACCTCGTCCAGGAAGGCCTCATCGGCCTCTACAAGGCGATCCGCGACTTCCGCTCCGACAAGGAGACGTCGTTCCGCAGCTTCGCCGAGCTGTGCGTCACCCGCCAGATCATCACCGCGATCAAGACCGCGACGCGGTACAAGCATGCGCCGCTCAACACGTACGTCTCGTTCAGCCACACTCCCGCGGGTCAGGAGAGCGAGGGCGAGTGCACCCTCGGCGACGCGCTGCCCGGCCCGAGCGTCGACGACCCCTCCGTCGTCGTGATCTCCACCGAGGAGCTGCAGAGTCTCGTCGGCTGCCTCGGCACCACGCTGTCGTCGCTCGAGGCCGAGGCGCTCAGGCTCTACCTCGACGGCAACTCGTACGACCAGATGGCCGAGGTGCTCGCCTGCGACTGCAAGACGATCGACAACGCGCTGCAACGCGTGAAGCGCAAGATCCTCGCCCACCAGGCGACCCGCGCCGTGCCCGCGTAGACGAGCCGGCGCTTCAAGCCGGAGGCGGGACTCGAACCCACGGCCTACCGCTTACAAGGCGGTTGCTCTACCAGCTGAGCTACTCCGGCGCGCGTGCCTCATGGTAGAGCGCCGTGGCGCGGGACGAACGCTCGTGCTCGGTGAGCACGAGCGGTGAACGGGCTACGCGACCGGCTCGAGCGGGCGTACGCCGCGCTGGGCGGCATACGCGTACGGGTGCTGGAACACGTCGAAGGCCTCGGTCGGCCCGACGACGAGCTCGAACGAGCCCTCCGGGTCGACCACGGTCACGGCGAGCGTGTCCGTCTCGGAGCTCCACAGCAGGTAGACGTCGGCCTTGCCCGACTGCCGGTGTGCGAGCTCGCGACGCGAGCCGAGCGTGGATGTCAGGTCGCTCATCCGCTTTTCATCCCGTGGTTCGCCCACTATGCCCCTTGCGGATTCGCTTCTGGGAAAGCTCTAACTGGACCTTCACAACTTCGGGGTCGTGGCTTCCGGGTTGCGCCGCGCCCTGCAGGGGCGAGAGACTCCCGGCGACAAGGAGGCCCCGCCATGCAACCGACCGAGCAGCTCACCGTCCACGACCGGATCCTGTCGCAGCGCGCGCAGGTCGTCTCGGGCGGTGTCTCGACGCCCCGCCTCGTGGTGGCGCGCGCCGAAGGGGCGCGCGTGATCGACGTCGACGGGCGCAGCTTCATCGATTTCGCGGGCGGCATCGGCTGCCAGAACACGGGGCATCGCTTCGCGCCGGTGGTGGAGGCGATCAAGGCGCAGGCGGACGAGTACCTGCACCAGTGCTTCATGGTCGGCGTCTACGAGCCGTACGTGGAGGTCTGCGTCCGTCTCGCCGAGCTCTCCCCGTGCGCCGGCGAGCAGCAGAAGTCCGTGCTCGTCAACTCCGGCGCCGAGGCGGTGGAGAACGCGGTCAAGATCGCCCGCGCCGCCACCGGCCGGCCCGCGGTGGTCGTGTTCGACAACGCGTTCCACGGACGGACGCTGCTCACGATGACCATGACGAGCAAGGTCAAGCCGTACAAGGCGGGCTTCGGGCCCTTCGCGCCCGAGGTGTACCGGGCCCCGGCTCCGTACCCGTACCGCGGGATCTCCAGCGACGACGCCCTGGCGGGGCTCGAGCGGCTCTTCAAGTCGGACGTCGACCCCCAGACGGTGGCCTGCGCGGTGCTCGAGCCCGTCCAGGGCGAGGGCGGCTTCATCCCCATGCCGCCCGACTACCCCGCGCGCCTGGCCGCGGTCTGCCGGGAGCACGGCATCCTGTTCGTGGACGACGAGGTGCAGTCGGGTGTGGGCCGGACGGGGAAGATGTGGGCGGTCGAGCACTACCACGGCGTCGAGCCGGACCTGCTCGTCTCGGGCAAGTCTCTCGGCGGCGGCCTGCCGCTGGCTGCCGTGACCGGCCGGGCCGAGCTCATGGACAGCGTCGGCCCCGGCGGGCTCGGAGGGACCTTCGGGGGCAACCCGATCTCCTGCGCGGCTGCGGTCGCCGTCCTCGACGCGGTCGCCGAGAGCGAGTTCCTCGCCGCTGCGGCGCGGCTCGGCGAGACGATGCGGGCGCGCCTCGAGCGCCTCGCAGCGCGCCATGCGGCGGTCGGTGAGGTACGAGGGCTCGGCCCGATGCTCGCGCTCGAGCTCGAGCAGGAGGATCCGCAGCGAGCCAAGGCCGTCGTCGACGCCGCCTTCGAGCGCGGCCTGCTCCTCCTCGCCTGCGGCACCTACGGAAACGTCATCCGCCTGCTGGCGCCGCTCACGATCGGCGACGACGAGCTCGAGGAGGGCATGGCCGTCCTCGAGGAGGCTCTTGCCGCCGCCCTCTGACGAGTCGGACGCCGCGGGTGCGACCCAGGCCGGGGTGACATCCCCGCCTGACGTCGCGCAGCGGCCGGACGTCCGGCTCACCGGTGTCACGCGGCGCTTCGGCGACGTCGTCGCCGTGGACCGGATCGACCTCGAGATCGCCCGCGGCGAGTTCTTCACGATGCTCGGGCCCTCGGGCTCGGGCAAGACGACGACGCTTCGGATGATCGCCGGGTTCGAGGTGCCGGACGAGGGAGCGATCGAGCTCGCGGGGGTGGACGTCTCGGCGCTGCCGCCCTACGAGCGACCGGTGAACACCGTCTTCCAGGACTATGCGCTGTTTCCCCACATGACCGTGGAGCGCAACGTCGAGTACGGCCTCCAGGTGAAGAAGGTCCCGAAAGCCGAGCGGCGAGAGCGTGCCGCCGCGGCGCTCGCGATGGTGCGGCTCGAGGGCTTCGGTGGACGCAAGCCGGCGCAGCTCTCGGGCGGCCAGCGACAGCGTGTCGCCCTGGCGCGCGCGATCGTGAACCGGCCGCAGGTGCTCCTGCTGGACGAGCCGCTCGGCGCCCTCGACCTGAAGCTGCGGCAGGAGATGCAGATCGAGCTGAAGCGCATCCAGCGGGAGGTCGGCATCACGTTCGTCTACGTCACGCACGACCAGGAGGAGGCGCTGACGATGAGCGACCGGCTGGCGGTGTTCAACCAGGGACGGATCGAGCAGGTGGGCGCGCCGGCCGACGTCTACGAGCATCCCGCGAGCGAGTTCATCGCCGGCTTCATCGGCGTCTCGAACGTGATCGAGCGGGACGGGCGCCGCTACACCGTGCGGCCGGAGAAGATCCACGTCCTCGCGGACGACGCGACGCCGTCGGCGGGCGCCCACGTGGAGGCGGGGATGGTGCGCGACGTCCAGTACGTCGGACCCGTGACGCGGTACTACGTCACGCTCGATCGAGGCGGCGAGCTGCAGATGCTCGCGCAGAACCTCTACGAGGGGTCGAGCGAGGTGCTCGCTGCGAAGGGGCGGCGCCTGCGCCTGCAGTGGCGCCCCGAGCACGAATCGGCAATCAACGAGGTAGGAGGGAAGGGATGAGTGATCGCAAGCGGCGCCTCGGCGTGCGGGGCGGGCTGCTCATGTTCGTCGCCATGCTCGCGGCCGCGGCCGCCGGGTGCGGCGGCGGCGACGGTGGGGGCGGGGCGAGCACCGAGATCGAGGGGCTCGGAAGCACGCTCGAGGAGATCCAGGCCAACGCGAGGACCGAGGGCAAGGTCAACCTGCTCATCTGGCCTGGCTACGCGGACAAGTCGTGGGCCGACACGTTCGCGCAGAACACCGGGTGCACGGTGAACACGAAGGACTTCGGCACCTCGGACGACGCCATCGACCTGATCGCTTCCGGCGAGTGGGACGGCGTCTCGGCGTCGGGGAACGCGACGCAGCGACTGATCGCGAAGGGCGACGTCGCACCCGTCGACGTCGACCTGCTCCCGAACTACGCCGACATCGCCGAGGGCCTCAAGAACCAGCCGTACAACTCGCTCGACGGCCAGCCCTACGGCGCGCCTCACGGGCGCGGGCCGAACCTGCTCGTGTTCCGCACGGACGAGGTGACGCCGGAGCCGGACAGCTGGTCGGTGATCTGGGACCCGAACACGCAGTACAAGGGCAAGATCTCCATCTACGACGACTCGCCGTTCATCGCCGACGCCGCCCTCTGGCTCAAGGAGACCCAGCCGGATCTCGGCATCGAGAACCCGTACCAGCTGAACGACGAGCAGTTCACGGCCGCAGTCAACCTGCTCAAGGGGCTCGCACCGAACGTCGGCGAGTGGTGGGCGGACTACGCGAAGCAGATCCAGTCGATCACGAACAAGGACGTCCTGGTCGGCACGACGTGGCCCTTCCAGGTCAACACGCTCCTCGCCGACAAGCAGCCGGTGAAGGCGATCAAGCCGAAGGAGGGCACGACCGGGTGGTCCGACACCTGGATGATCTACTCCAAGGCCGCGAACCCGAACTGCATGTACCTCTGGATGGACTACATCATGTCGCCGGAGGCGCAGGCGAAGGTGGCCGAGTACTTCGGCGAGGCGCCGGCCAACCTCAAGGCCTGCGACCTGACGAAGAACAAGAACCACTGCACCGAGTTCCACGCGGACGACGAGTCCTGGTGGGAGGACGTGTACTACTGGGAGACGCCGACCGAGGACTGCGGCGGTGCGGGCGGCACCTGCAAGACGCAGGAGGAATGGACCGCTGCCTGGACGGAGATCCGCGGCTAGCGGCGTAGCGGTTTCGTGACCGCAGTCTCGTACGAGCAGCCGCCGCCCCGGAGAAGCACGGGGCGGCGGCTCTCGACGTTCCTCCACCGCCACCCGCGGGCGCGGCTGGGCCTGCTCCTCGCCGGGCCCGTCGGGTGGCTCGTGATCGGCTACCTGGGGTCGCTCTTCGTGCTGCTCTTGGCGGCCTTCTGGGACACCGACCCGTTCACCTCCGAGGTGGTCAAGGACTTCACCCTCGACAACTTCGCGACGATCGTGGAGACGCCCGTCTACCGCGACGTGGCCGTGCGGACGGTCACCATGGCGGCGCTCGTCACGCTGACCTGCGCGGTGCTCGCCTTCCCCATCGCCTACTACATGGCGCGGGTGGCCTCCTCTCGTACGCGCGGGCTCCTCGTGGTCGCCGTGCTCATGCCCCTCTGGGCGAGCTACCTCGTCAAGGCGTACGCGTGGCGGACGATCCTCTCCGACGGGGGCGCGCTCAACTGGGCGCTCGAGCCGTTCGGCCTCTCGTTCGACGGCTACTCGACGGCCGGTCTGTGGCTCGTCTTCACCTACCTGTGGCTGCCCTACATGATCTTGCCGGTCTACGCCGGGCTCGAGCGAATCCCGTCCTCGCTGCTCGAGGCGTCGGCGGACCTCGGAGGGAGGTCCGTGCGCACGTTCGTGCGTGTCACCTTCCCGCTCGTCTTTCCCGCGGTCGTGGCCGGGTCGATCTTCACGTTCTCGCTGACCCTGGGCGACTACATCGCGCCCGACCTGATCACCAGCCAGCAGTTCATCGGCACCGTCATCTACGACAGCCGCGGCACCAACCTGCCGGTCGCGGCGGCGTTCACCTACGTCCCGATCGGGATCATGGTCCTCTATCTCGTGGTCGCCCGGCGCCTGCGGGCCTTCGAGGCGCTCTAGTGGTCGAGTCACCGCTCACCCGCGCGCTGCTTCGCCTCGCCTCGGCGCTCACGCTCGCCTTCATCTACGTGCCGCTCGTGATCATCGGCCTCTACGCCTTCAACGAGAGCGTCACCCAGGGCTGGCCGATCGAGCGCTTCTCGACGAAGTGGTTCTCGGTCGCCTTCCACAACGAGGGTGTCCGGGACGCGCTGCTGCTCTCGCTGCAGGCCGCGCTCGGCGCGACGCTCATCGCGCTCGTGCTCGGCACGCTCGCCTCGCTGGCCGTGTCGCGGTATGCCTTCTTCGGCAGGGAGTCCCTGTCGTTCGCGGTCATCCTGCCGATCGCCTTGCCGGGCATCGTCACGGGCCTCGCGTTGCAGGCGACGATCCGCGACGTGCTCGGCCCGCTGGGCGTGACCTTCAGCCTGACCACGATCATCGTCGGCCACGCCACCTTCTGCATCGTCGTCGTCTACAACAACACGATCGCGCGGCTGCGTCGCACGGCGGGATCGCTCGAGGAGGCGTCGTCAGACCTCGGCGCCGACTCGTGGCAGACCTTCCGCTATGTCACCCTGCCCCAGATGCGAAGTGCGCTCCTCGCCGGAGGCCTGCTCGCCTTCGCCCTGTCGTTCGACGAGGTCGTGGTCACCATCTTCACCTCGGGAGCGCAGCAGACGCTGCCCATCTGGGTGTACTCCAACCTCTTCCGCCCTGTCGAGCAGCCCGTCGTGAACGTCGTCGTGCTCTTCGTCATCGTCGCCTCGATCATCCCCGTGTACTTCGCCCAGCGGATCGCCGGCGCGGGGACGGTCATCGCCGACCGGCGCGCGAAGGGCGGCGTCGCCGCCGCCATCGACGCCGAGCCGTAGCCGACCGCGGGGGTCGCGCTGAGCCCGACCCCTGTGCTCTCTACGCGTTCTCGAGCGCTGCGCCGACGCCGACCGGGCAGGCGACGCCTGTGCCGCCGAGGCCGCAGTAGCCGTTCGGGTTCGCTGCGAGGTACTGCTGGTGGTACTGCTCCGCGTAGTAGAACGCCCCGGCCTGGGCAATCTCGGTCGTGATCGCGCCGTAGCCCGCACGCGAGAGCTCCGCCTGGAAGCGATCCCGCGAGGCGAGCGCCGCGTCGCGTTCGGCCTCGGAGCTCCAGTAGATCGCGGATCGGTACTGCGTGCCGGCGTCGTTCCCCTGTCGCATCCCCTGGGTCGGGTCGTGGCCCTCCCAGAACACGCGCAGCATGTCGTCGTAGCTCGTTGCGCGGGGGTCGAAGACGGCGAGCACGACCTCGGTGTGGCCGGTGCGGCCCGAGCAGACCTCCTCGTAGGTCGGGTCCTTGGTGAAGCCACCGGCGTATCCGACTGCGGTCGTGTAGACGCCGGGCGCCTGCCAGAAGAGGCGCTCGGCGCCCCAGAAGCAGCCCATGCCGACGACGATCTGCTCGAAGCCCTCCGGGAACGGCGGCACGATCGAGGTGTCGAGCACGAGGTGCCTGCCGACGACTGGGATCGGCGTCTCACGACCGGGCAGCGCGGTCTCGGCAGTGGGCATCTCGACGGACGTGCGGAAGAAGAGGTTCATGCCCCTACGGTACCGCGCGCAGCGTGTGTCGCCGCCGCGGGCCTTGTAACGATCAGTTACAAGGCGCTCACGCACCGCGGAGCGTGGCGGGGCTTTGCGTGCAGCCGCGTGCTGCGCCTTGTAACGATCAGTTACAAGGGCGTCAGGCGGCGGCGAGGGCCTGCTCGAGGTCGGCCCACAGAGCCTCTGCGTCCTCGAGCCCGACCGAGAGGCGGATCAGGCCTGCAGGGATGCGGTCGCCTTCCCAGCGGTGGCGGCCTTCCAGCTTCGACTTCACGCCGCCGAGGCTGGTCGCGTTCTGGATCAGGCGGACCGCGCGCTCGACCCGGAGCGCAGCGGCGCCGTCCGGGACGTCGAACGAGATCAGGAAGGAGAAGCCGGGATAGCGCACGGCCTGCACCGCCGGGTGCGCCGCGAGCCGCTCGGCGAGCACGCGCGCCGTCGCCTCCTGCCGGTCGAGACGCACGGCGAGCGTCTGCAGGCCGCGGAGGAGCAGCCAGGCCGTGTCGGGCGCCGCCACCATGCCCGTGAGCCGGCGCGTGGTGTGCAGGCGGTCGCGGAGCTCCTCCTGCCGCGTGACGAGCACCCCGGCGAGCAGGTCGTCGTGGCCGCCGAGCACCTTCGTCGCGGAGTGCAGAACCACGTCGCAGCCAGCGTCGAGCGGTCGCAGCCGGAGTGGCGACGCGACGGTGGCGTCGCAGACGACGGGTGCCGCGTGCGCGACCGCCGCCTCGAGGTCGGGCATGGTCAGGAGCGGGTTCGCGGGGGCCTCGACGAGGATCAGGTCGGCGTCCGCGGGCGGCGCCCCCGTCTGGTCGAACTCGGCCAGGCGCACGCCCCACGGTGCGAGGTGGTCGAGGAGGACGCGGTGGCCGTAGTACGCCCCTTCGGCCAGGGCGAGCAGCTGCCCGGGACGGAGCATCGTCAGCACCGTCGTCGTCACCGCAGCCATGCCCGACGGGAACAGGAGCGCGTGGCCGCCGTCGAGAGCGCCCAGCGCGTCCTCCGCGGCGACGCCGCTCGGATGGTCGGCGCGGGCGTACGAGAAGCGGCCCGGCTCGCCGTCCTCGTAGGGCCAGGTGGCGGAGCGGTCGACGGGCGCGGTCACGCGCCGACTCTAGTTCCTCGCGCACGCTCGTCGAGCGCCCAGGGCTGCCCGGCCTGCGTAGGCGCCGGTCACGACCGAACGTGCGGACGCGTCCACTAGGCTCTCGCGCAGCGATGGCGACTCACGACACGACGCAGGCGAAGCTCGAGTGGCTCGCCGAGCTGAACGAGGTCGTGTCGGCCGGGAACGAGGGCGCCGTCGCGCGCCAGCGCGAGCGCGGGAAGCTGCTCGCGCGTGAGCGTGTCGAGAAGCTCCTCGACCCGGGGTCGTTCGCCGAGCTCGACCGCTTCGTGCGTCACCGGGAGACCGAGTTCGGGATGGCCGAGAACCGCCCCTACGGGGATGCGGTCGTGACCGGCTACGGCTCGGTGTTCGGCCGCAAGGTGTTCGTCTTCTCGCAGGACTTCACGGTCTTCGGCGGCTCGCTCTCCGAGGTGTTCGCGGAGAAGGTCTGCAAGGTCATGGACATGGCCGTCAAGTACGGCTGCCCCGTGATCGGCATCAACGACTCGGGCGGGGCGAGGATCCAGGAGGGGGTCGTCTCGCTGGCCGGCTACGCGGAGATCTTCTGGCGCAACGTGCAGGCCTCGGGCGTCGTTCCGCAGCTGTCGCTGATCATGGGGCCCTGCGCCGGCGGCGCCGTCTACTCGCCCGCCATCACGGACTTCGTGCTCATGACCGAGGGCACCTCGTACATGTTCATCACGGGCCCCGACGTGGTGAAGACGGTGACGGGCGAGGAGGTGAGCTTCGAGGAGCTGGGTGGTGCGGCGACGCACGCCGCGAAGTCGGGGGTGGCGCACTTCACGGCGGCGGACGAGGACGCGGTGATCGAGGACGCGCGGTACCTCCTCACCTTCCTGCCGCAGAACAACCTGGAGTCGCCGCCGTACGCGCCACCGGCGGACCCGGTCGAGCGCGAGGCGCCCGAGCTCGACACCCTCATCCCCGACGCGCCCAACAAGCCGTACGACATCAAGCGCGTCGTCGAGGCGGTCGTCGACGACGGCTCGTTCCTCGAGGTGCAGGCGCACTGGGCGGCCAACATCGTCTGCGGCTTCGCACGGCTCGGTGGGCACGCCGTGGGCGTCGTCGGCAACCAGCCGCACACGCTCGCGGGGGTGCTGGACATCGACGCGTCGGTCAAGGCCGCTCGTTTCGTGCGGACCTGCGACGCCTTCAACGTCCCGCTCGTGACCTTTGTCGACGTCCCGGGGTTCCTGCCGGGGACGGCGCAGGAGTGGGGCGGGATCATCCGTCACGGCGCCAAGCTGCTCTACGCCTTCGCCGAGGCGACGGTGCCCAAGCTCACCGTGATCACGCGCAAGGCGTACGGCGGCGCCTACGACGTGATGAGCTCCAAGCACATCCGCGCCGACTTCAACGTCGCGTGGCCAACGGCCGAGGTCGCGGTGATGGGCCCGGAAGGGGCCGTGAACATCGTCTTCCGCAAGGAGCTCGAGGAGGCCGCCGATCCCGACGCGCGCCGGGCCGAGCTGATCGCCGACTACAAGGAGCGCTTCGCCAACCCGTACACCGCGGCCGAGCGCGGTTACGTGGACGAGGTGATCGAGCCGCGCCGCACGCGTCCCGTGCTGGTGTCCGCGCTCGAGACTGCGCTGACCAAGCGCGAGCCGGCGCCCAAGCGCAAGCACGGGAACATCCCGCTGTGAGACCCGGAGGAGAGATGCCATGGACGCCGGTGCCGACGTCGCTGCGCTGATCGAGCGCTACAACGCCGCCTGGAACGCACACGACGTGGAGACGATCTCGTCCCTGCACACGGACGACATCGTCTTCGCCAACCACACGGCGGGCGAGACGGCTGCCGGCCGCGACGTCGTCGCCCGCCACATCGCGGGCATCTTCGAGCGCTGGCCCGACCTCAGCTTCCGCGCGCGGCGGCTCTACGCGAGCGAAAGCCACGCCGTCTGCGAGTGGACTGCGACGGGCACCGCGTCCGACGGGCGCCGGCTCGAGTGGGACGGCGTCGACGTCTTCCCGATCAGGGAGGGGCGGATCGCGCGCAAGGACATCTACTCGAGCTCGCACGCGCCGCGGGTGATCGAGTCAGCTTCCTGAGTCGCTCGCGGGCGTGCGCGGGGGGCGCGCGCCACGGCGTCGCGCTTCAGCGCGACGGGACCGGCTCGCCGCGAAGCGACCGGCTCGGGCGGCGGAGTACGGTGTCGGCGTGCGCGTCTCCGCCAAGGCCGACTACGCCCTGCGCGCCATGCTCGAGCTCGCGGCTGCGGGAGAGCGCGTCAAGGGCGAGCGCATCGCCGCGGCGCAGGGGATCCCGCAGAAGTTCCTCGAGAACATCCTGCTCGACTTGCGGCGGGCCGAGCTCGTCGCGAGCCAGCGGGGCGTCGAGGGCGGCTACCTGCTCGCGCGTCCCGCCGCCGAGATCAGCGTCGCCGACGTGATCCGGGCGGTGGAGGGGCCGCTCGCGACCGTGCGCGGCTCCCGGCCCGAGGACGTCGTCTACACCGGGGTGGCGGCGCCGCTGCAGGAGACGTGGATCGAGCTGCGCTCGGCGATGCGCGGCGTGCTCGAGGAGACGTCGCTGGCCGACCTGCTCGACCGGGCGCGAACGCCGCGCTGAGCCGCCGTGACGTCTGCCCCGCCGCACGACGGCGAGACGACTCTCGACCTCTCCGGCCGCGGCCTCTCCGAGGTGCCGGCCGACGTCTGGGAGCGCACGGCGCTGCGCCGGCTCTTCCTCGGGCACAACCGCCTCGCAGCGCTGCCGGGCGAGATCGGGCGCCTCGGCCGGCTGGAGGGCCTCTACGTCCACGACAACGAGCTGGTCTCGCTGCCGGCCGAGCTCGGCGCGTTGACCGCCCTGCGCGTGCTCGACCTGAGCCACAACGCGCCCCTGCGGACGCTGCCCGAGGAGATCGGCGCCCTCGGGCGCCTCGAGTTCCTGTACACCGCCGACCAGTCGCTGGAGCACCTGCCGCGCTCGCTCGGGACGCTCGGCTCGCTGCGCTACCTCAATGCGGGACAGAACCGGCTCGCGTCGGTGCCGGACGAGATCGGATCGCTTGCGCTGCTGCAGGAGCTGCGGCTGCAGGGGAACCGCATCCGGGCACTGCCGCCAAGCCTCACGCACCTCGCCGGTCTGCGCGAGCTGCACCTCGACCACAACGAGCTCGAGGACGTGCCCGAGGATCTCGGCGCGCTCGCGGAGCTCCGCACCCTCTCGCTGCGCGGCAATCGCCTCACGCGGCTGCCGGACTCCGTGGGCGCGCTCGGCCGCCTCCACTCACTCGACCTGCGTGCGAACCGGATCGCCACGCTTCCGCCCGGAGTGGCCCGGCTCCCCGCACTCGAGCGGCTGGATCTGCGCTGGAACGGCTGGGAGGAGGTCCCGGCTTCGCTCGATCCCCTCGTCGAGCGAGGTTGCCGCATCTACGTCTGAGCCTCCGGCGGCGGCCGCCGGCGCTCAGGCGAACACGCGCTCCTGCTGCGCGCGCACCCACACGATCTGGCTCCGCTCCAGCTCGAGCTCGTCCAGCCGCTCGCGTGTCAGCTGCACGACGAGGGGCTCTCCACCGCCGTCGACGAGCTCGATCTTGGCGTCCCAGCCGCGGAGCGTGATGCGCTCGATCATCGCCTCGGTCGCGCCGTCGGCCGGCTCGTGGAGGACGTCGAGGTCGTGCGGGCGCACGAGCGCCGCGCCGATCGCGTTCGCGTCGCCCACGAAGCGCATCACGAACTCGGTCGCGGGCCGGTCGTAGAGCTCCTGCGGGCCGCCGACCTGCTCGAGCCGTCCGTGGTTGATGACCGCGATCTGGTCGGCCACCTCCATCGCCTCCTCCTGGTCGTGCGTCACGAAGACGGTCGTCACGTGCACCTCCTCGTGCAGCCGGCGCAGCCACTCGCGCAGCTCCGCGCGCACGCGCGCGTCGAGGGCGCCGAACGGCTCGTCCAGGAGGAGCACCTGCGGCTTCGCGGCGAGCGCCCGCGCGAGGGCCATGCGCTGGCGCTGGCCGCCCGAGAGCTGCGCGGGGTAGCGGTGACCGAAGCCCTGCAGCTGTACGAGGCGCAGGAGCTCGTCGACCCGCTCGGCGATCTCCGCGCGCGGGCGCCTGCGCACCTTGAGCGCGAAGCCGACGTTGTCGCGCACGGTCATGTGCTTGAAGGCCGCGTAGTGCTGGAAGACGAAGCCGACGTCGCGCTTCTGCGGCCGCAGCGCCGTCGCGTCTCTCCCGGAGAGGAGGATCTCTCCCGTGTCCGGCCACTCCAGCCCGGCGATGATGCGGAGCAGCGTGGACTTGCCCGAGCCGCTCGGGCCCAGAAGGGCGGTCAGCGACCCGCTCTCGACCTCGAGCGTGACGTCGTCGACGGCGAGGAAGTCGCCGAAGCGCTTGGAGACGTGGTGGATCTCGATGGACATGGCTAGCCGGATTCCTCTCTGGGCTTGATCACGATCATCGCGACGAGGACGAGGACTGCGACGACGGCGAGCACGAGCGAGATCGCGTACGCGCCCGCGAGGTCGAAGCTGTCGTAGCGCTCCTCCACCCGGAGGGTCGCCGTCTCCGTCTCCCCCTGGATGCGCCCCGAGACGACCGCGACGGCGCCGTACTCACCGAGGCAGCGGGCGGTCGTGAGCACGACCCCGTAGACGACCGCCCAGCGGATGGCGGGCAGCGTGATGCGGCGGAACGTCTGCCATCCCGAGGCCCCGAGGGTCTTGGCGGCCTGCTCCTGCTCGTCGCCGATCTCGCGCAGCGTCGGCACGACCTCACGCGCGACGAACGGCAGCGACACGAACACCGTGGCCAGCACCATGGCCGGAAGGGCGAAGAGCACGTCGATCCCGTTGCGCTCGAGCCAGCCGCCGAACCAGCCGTCGCGGCCGTAGAGCAGGAACAGCGAGAGGCCGACGACCACCGGCGAGAGGGCGAGGGGAAGGTCGATGTAGGCGTTGAGCAGGCCCTTGCCCGGAAAGCGCCGTCTGACGATGGCGAGGGCCGCGACGACGCCGAACACGGTGTTGAGCGGCACGGCGATGGCGGCGATGAGCAGCGTCAGCTTGAACGCGTGGATCGTCTCGGGCTGCGTGAGCGCGTTCCAGGCGGCGTCGGCGCCGTGCTCGAACGTCCGCCAGAAGACCATCGCGAGCGGCCCGATCAGCACGGCCAGCAGATAGCCGATGGCGACCGTGCGCAGGCCGAGCCGGCGGGCCCGCGCCCTGGGCGTCGCGTTGGGGAGGGCGACGGTGCTCAGCGTTCCTCCAGCGCGGCCTCGTGGCGGGTCGCGAAGTGGCGCAGGATCCCGATGCCGAGGATGACGGCGAAGGAGACGACGAGCAGGACGACCGCGACCGCAGCCGCGCCGGCGCGGTCGCCTCCCTCGATGCGCGTCAGGATGTACACCGACGCGACCTCGGTCTTGTAGGGGAGGCTCCCGGAGATGATCACCAGCGAGCCGATCTCCCCCACGGCGCGCGCGAACGCGAGCGCCACCCCCGAGAGGATGCCGGGGAGGATGTTGGGCAGGACGACGCGTGTGAAGACCACGCGCTCCGAGGCGCCGAGCGAGCGCGCCGCCTCCTCCATCTCCTTGTCGAGCTCGAGGAGCACGGGCTGGACCGTGCGCACGACGAAGGGCAGGGTCACGAACAGGAGGGCGAGCACGATCGCGGTGCGCGTGAACGCGACGTTGATGCCGACCGGCGAGGTCGGGCCGTAGAGCGCGAGCAGCGTGAGGCCGGCGACGATCGTGGGCAGCGCGAAGGGCAGGTCGATGATGGAGTTGACGATCGACTTGCCGGGGAACTCGTCCCGCACCAGCACCCAGGCGATGACCGTCCCCACGACGGCGTTGACGAGCGCGACGACAGCCGCAGCGCCGAGGCTCAGCTTCAGCGCCGCCACGGCCTGCGGGCTCGTGACCACTTCCCAGAAGCCGCCCGCACCCTCCTTGGACGACTCCCAGACGAGCGCAGCCATCGGCAGCGTGACGACGACCGTCAGGAACAGCGTGACGAAGCCGAGCGAGAGGGCCGTCGCGGCCCTCTCGCTCGATCGTCGCGCAGTGCGCCGGACGACGACCGCGGAAGCCGCTGCGGGCGCGCTAGCCAGTGGGACCGCCCACCCGCCGCTCGATACCGACCATCAGGCCCTTGTCCGGGTCGAACCACTTCTTGTTCGCCGCGGTCCACCCGCCGATGTACTTGTCGCTCACCCTCGCCACGCCGCGCCGGGGCGGGAACTGCTCCTGGTACTCCCGGTAGACCGACTGGATCATGGGGCGATACCCGAACTGGGCGAAGATGCGCTGCGCCTGCGCCGTCTTCGTGAACCGGATGAACTTGTTGGCCACGTCCCGGTGCTCGCTCGCCTTGAGCACGGCGATGGGTGCTTCGATGAGCAGGGTCTGACCCGGGATCACGTACGGCAGCTTCGCGAGCCGAGCCTCGTTCTCGTACGTGATGAAGACGTCGCCCTTCCCCGAGACGAACGTGTTGGTGGCGTTCCGGCCGGAGCTGTCCTGGGAGACGACGTTCCGGAACATGCGCTCCACAAAACCCGTCGCCTGCCGGTCCGTCTTTCCGAGCCGGCGCTGGGCGGCGTACGCGGCGAGGATGTTCCACTTCGCCGCGCCCGACGAGAACGGGTTGGGCGTGACGATCTGCACGCCCGGCTTCGTGAGGTCGTTCCAGCCCTTGATCTTCTTGGGGTTCCCGTCGCGAACGGCGAACACGACGACGGAGTTGGTCGCGATCCCCTTCGCGGACTGGCGATCCCACGTCGGGTCGACGAGACCTGCCTTGACGAGGACGTCCACGTCGAGCGCCGTGGAGAGATGGACGATGTCGGCCCTCAGGCCTGCCACCACCGCCCGCGCCTGGTCGCCGGACGCGCCGTAGGACTGCGAGAACGTCACGTCCTTGCCGTCCGCTGTCTGCTGCCACGCCTTGATCACGGCGCCGAGCGCCTCGCGCGGCACCGCATAGCCGACGAGCGAGAGACGCACGTCGCTCGTCCGGGCCGGCGCGGACGGGGCGACGACGGCGAGCGAGGCGAGCGCGGCAGCCGCGAGGGCGGCGACGATCGAGGCACGGCGAGGGGGCATGCGACAACCTCCTAGTTTGTCCACAGGAGAACCATAGAATTAGCGATGCCAATCTAGTGGATAAGTACTGCTTACGTCAACCGAGAAGCGCTCCGACGTGCGTCGAGTTCGTAGTCGCTGTGGTAGTGTCTAGGAAATGCCTAGGCAAAACTACAGCGCCGCCGAGGCGGCGCGTGCGCTCGGAATCAGCATCGACACGCTTCGGCGCTGGGACCGGGCGGGGAAGATCCGCGTCGAGCGTGACACGGCCAACCGGCGCGTCGTGCGCCGCGAGGAGGTCGAGCGCCTGAAGGGCGCAGAAGGCTCCGACGAGCTCTCGGCGCGCAACCGCTTCCGCGGCGTGGTGCGCTCGGTCGAGGTCGACGGGCTGCTCGCACGTGTCGAGATCGACGTCACCGAGCCGGCCCGCGTCGTCGCCATCATCACGCGCGAGTCCGCCGAGGAGCTGGGGCTCAAGGCCGGGATGAGCGCGGCCGGGGTCGTGAAGGCGACGAGCGTGATGGTGGAGCGGTGAGGGCCGGGCTCGCGGCGGTCGCGACGCTCGTTGCCGCGGCGGCGCTTGTCGTGTCGGGGACGGCGCCTGCCGGCGAGGCTGCGCCCGCCGCTGCGCGCCCGCTGGTGCTCGCAGCCGCGTCGCTGGCGGAGGTGCTGCCGCGCATCGCGCCCGAGGGGAGGTACTCGTTCGCGGGCTCGAACCAGCTGGCGCAGCAGATTCGCCAGGATGCTCCGTTCGACGTCTTTCTCTCGGCGAGCCCGCGCTACACGCAGGAGCTCTACCGCGACGGGTTGGTGCGGAAGCCGGTCGCGTTCGCGACCAACGACCTCGTCGTGATCGTGCCGCGCGGGAACCCCGCGCGGATCTCGTCGGTCTTCGACCTCGCGAAACGGGCCAAGCTCCGCCTGGTCGTGGCGGGCCCTGCCGTGCCGATCGGCCTCTACACGCGCGAGGTGCTCAAGCGCCTCGGGCTGCTCAAGGTGCTGCGCAAGGCCGTCAGCCTCGAGCCCGACGTCAAGGGCATCGTCGGCAAGGTGGCGCTCGGTGAGGCCGACGCCGGGTTCGTCTACGCCACCGACGTGGCGCCGGTGAGGAAGCGCGTCCGCGTGGTCTCGATCCCGGCGCGCGCCCAGCCGACGGTCGTCTACGAGGCCGCGATCGCCGCGAGGCCCGCCGACCTGGAGGCGGCGCAGGACTTCGTCATCGCGCTGCTCGGCCCCGACGGCCGCCGGGTGCTTCGCGCCGCCGGCTTCGAGCAGCCGTGAAAGCCGTGACGCCCTTCGGCGTCGCTCTCGGGGCGGCGACCGCCGTCACGCTCGTCTTCCTGGCGCTGCCGATCGTCGCCATCTTTGCCGAGCTCTCCGCGAGCGAGCTGGCCGACGGCCTGACGAGCGACGTCGCCCTGGACGCTCTGCGGGTGACGGCCGAGACCAATCTCGCCGCGATGACGCTGATCCTGCTCTTCGGAACCCCCACCGCCTACCTCCTCGCCACGAGGAGCTTTCGCGGCCGGGCGCTGCTCGTGACGCTCGTCGAGCTCCCGCTCGTGCTGCCGCCGGCCGTGGCCGGCATCGGCCTGCTCGCCGCCTTCGGCCGGCTGGGGCTCCTGGGCGGTGTGCTGGACGTGCTCGGGCTCGAGATCGCCTTCACGAAGGTGGCGGTGATCCTCGCCGTGACCTTCGTCGCGAGCCCGTTCTACGTGCGGACCGCGGTGACGGCGTTCGAGTCGGTGGACGAGGACCTCGTGGCGGCGGCGAGGACGCTGGGAGCAGGCCCGGCGCGGACCTTCGCGCGGGTCGCGCTGCCGCTGGCGTCCGGCGGCCTCGGGGCGGGTGCCGCCCTCGCCTTCGCCCGCGGCATCGGCGAGTTCGGCGCCACGATCATGTTCGCCGGCTCGCTCCAGGGCGTCACCCAGACGCTGTCCCTCGCCGTCTACCAGGAGTTCGACCTCGACTTCGGCACCGCCCTCGCCATCGGCGCGGAGCTCGTGGTCGTGAGCGCGCTCGTCCTGCTCGCAGCGAAGCTCGTCCCGGCATGGAGACGCTCCGTCTCGACCTCGATCACGGTCTCCGCTCCTTCCGCCTCGCGCTAGCGCTCGAGGTCGGCGCGGAGACCGTCGCGCTCGTCGGCCCTTCGGGCGCCGGCAAGTCGAGCGTGCTTCGCGCCGTCGCCGGCCTGCTGCGTCCGGAGCGGGGGCGGGTGACCCTCGGGTCGGAGACGTGGCTCGACACGGCGGCGCGCATCGATCTCGCGCCGGAGCGGCGCCGCGTCGGCCTCGTGTTCCAGGAATACGCCCTCTTCCCGCACCTCACCGTGCGGGCGAACGTCGCCTTCGGCAACAGGGAGCGCGTTCCCGAGCTGCTCGAGCGCTTCCGCATCGCGCACCTCGCAGAGGCCAGGCCCCACGAGATCTCCGGCGGCGAGCGCCAGCGCGTGGCCCTCGCACGTGCTCTCGCGCGCGATCCCGGCGTGGTGCTCCTCGACGAGCCCCTCTCCGCGCTCGACACGCATACCCGGGCATCGGTACGGGCCGAGCTCCGGGAGGTGCTCGCCGACCTCCGGCTGCCGACGCTTCTCGTCACGCACGACTACGAGGACGCGGCGACCCTGGCCGACCGCGTCGGTGTGCTCGTGGACGGGCGCATCCTGCAGCTCGACACGGCGTCCGCCCTCGTGGGAGCGCCTGCGGACGCATTCGTGGCGAGCTTCACGGGCGCCGCCCTGCTGCCGGGCGTCGCGGTGGCCGTCGCGTCCGGCCTCACCGAGGTCGCGCTCGACGCCGGCGGCACGGTGTTGTCCACCGACGCCGGCCGGGGGCGGGTGGCCGTGGCCGTCTATCCGTGGGAGGTGTCGCTGTCGCGCGACATCCCCGACGACTCCGCGGTCAACCATCTGCGTGCGCCGATCGCCTCGCTCGTGGCCCTGGGAAACCGCGTTCGCGCGCGTGTCGGGCCCGTCACGGCCGAGATCACGGCCGCCTCGGCCGAGCGTCTGGGGCTGCGCGAGGGCGACGTCGTCGTCGCCACGTTCAAGGCCACCGCCGCGCGGCTGCTGCCGCTGTAGGGTCGCGTGCGTGGAGATCGAGCTTCGGCCGCCGGCGTCTCCCGACCTCGCGGAGGCCGTCCGCCGCGCCGCGGTGGAAGCGGCCGCCCTCGACCTCCTCGTGGACGCCGCGGGCCCTGCGCCGGCGAGCGCCTGGCTGCGCGCGGTGCGGGAAGAGGCGGTCGAGCGCAGCCCGGAGCGGCCGGCAGCCGACCGCGCGCCCGGCTCGTCCGCGGATGACGCGGCGCGGGCAGCGGCTCCGCCGAGAGGCGCGCGCCCGGGCCCTGACTAGACGCGCTGCAGGTGGGTGTCCTTGAAGCCGCCCGGATACTTCAGCCCGTAGCCGAGCGCGCGGTCGAGGCCGATGTGGGCGAGCCAGATGAGCGCGACCTGGAGGCAGACGTCGCTTCCGGCAAGGACGCCGACCACGCCGAGCGCGATGGGCAGCGCCTCGAAGTGGGTGGTGTCGTAGACGGCCGCGCCCACGCGCTGGCCTGCGGCGAAGCCCAGGATGCCGAGGTCCGGCGCGAAGAAGAGGGCGGCGAACAGCCACCAGGCGAAGCCGGCGTCGAAGTAGAGGACCGTGCTGCCGACGAGGACGGCGAGCCCCTCGACGCGCAGGAGCCGGCGCGGCATGCGCTCGAGCATGGTCGCACCCTAACCCGCCCTCTCGAGACCTTGATGGGAAAGCCGTGGCGTCCGGCCGTGCAGCGGACGGTCAGGGGTTTGCGTGTCCGGATCCGCGTGAGCGAATTCCGGGCTGCGCCGGGAACGTTAGACGCTCTGGCCGCGCAGGACGCTCGGCGCGACCCGTGCGTAGTCGAGGCCTGAGACCCAGGTGAGCACGACCGCGACCAGCAGCGTCCACCAGGCCACGTCCTCGCTCCACGCTCCCGCGGCTGCGAACCCCGCTACGCCGGCGGCAACCGTCTGGGCCCAGGTCTTCAGCTTGCCGAGGTCACGCGCGCCCATGACGATGCCGCGCTCGATCGCGGCGAGGCGGAGCCCGGAGACGAGGAACTCGCGGGCGACGATCGCAGCGACCATCCAGGCGGGGGCGACACCCTCGCCGACGAGCATCGCCAGGGTGGCCATGACGAGCACCTTGTCCGCGATCGGGTCGAGCAGCGAGCCGAGCGGTGACGTCTGATTGCGTCGCCGCGCCAGCCAGCCGTCCACCTGGTCGGTGGCCATCGCCACGGCGAACACGCCCGTCGCCCAGTAGGCGTGGTTCGGGAAGTCCCACGCGAAGAGGACGACGACGACCGGCACGGACAGCGCCCGCGCAACCGTCAGCTGGTCGGGCAGCGTCATCCTGCGGGAGAATACGCGGCCCATGGGGGCCTTCTCGAAGGTGCTGGTTGCCAACCGCGGTGAGATCGCCGTGCGCATCTTCCGTACGCTCCGGGAGCTCGAGATCGCGTGCGTCGCGGTGTACTCCCAGGCGGACCGGGGCCGCCTGCACGTGCAGGCGGCCGACGAGGCGTACCTGATCGGTCCCGGGCCTGCTGCCGACAGCTACCTCCGCGCCGACGTGATCGTGGAGACGGCCCTGCGCGCCGGCGCCGAGGCCGTCCATCCGGGCTACGGCTTCCTCGCGGAGAACGCCGGCTTCGCGCGGGCCGTGCAGGACGCGGGCCTCGTGTGGATCGGCCCGCCGCCCGCCGCCATCGAGCTGATGGGCTCGAAGACGGCGGCGCGGGCGGCGATGCGGGCGGCGGGGGTGCCCGTGGTGCCCGGGAGCGTCGAGCCGCTCGGATCCGTGGACGAGCTCCTCGCACTCGCGCAGACCATCGGCTACCCGCTGATCGTGAAGGCCGCCGCCGGCGGCGGCGGGAAGGGGATGAAGCTCGTGGCGTCGGAGGAGGAGGCCGAGCGTGCGTTCCGCTCTGCGCAGCGAGAGGGGCGGACCTACTTCGCGGACGACACGGTCTACGCGGAGCGGTACCTCATCGATCCGCGGCACGTGGAGGTCCAGGTCCTGGCGGATGCGCACGGCAACGTCGTCCACCTGGGCGAGCGCGACTGCACGATCCAGCGCCGTCACCAGAAGCTCGTCGAGGAGACCCCGTCGCCCGCCGTCGACGACGACCTGCGAGCACACATCGGGGAGATCGCGGTGAATGCAGCCCGCGCCGCCGGCTACCGGTCCGCCGGGACGATCGAGGGCCTGCTGACGCCGGAGGGCGACTACTTCTTCATCGAGATGAACACCCGCATCCAGGTCGAGCACACGATCACGGAGATGGTGACGGGGCTCGACCTGGTGCGCGAGCAGGTGCGGATCGCCGCGGGCGAGCCCGTGTCGGTGCGCCAGGAGGACGTCGTCCTGCGCGGTCACGCGATCGAGTGCCGCATCAACGCGGAGGACGTCGGCCGCGGCTTCCTCCCGGCGCCGGGGGTCGTGACCGCCTATCGCGAGCCGGCCGGGCCGGGTGTGCGGGTGGACACCGGCATCCAGGCGGGCGACGAGATCTCCGACCTCTACGACCCCATGATCGCGAAGCTCGTCGTGCACGACGTCGATCGCGAGACGGCCAGGAGGCGGATGCTCCGCGCTCTGGAGGAGTTCGTCGTCGCCGGGCCGCCCACGCTGATCGGCTTCCATCGCGCGCTGCTCGAGCACCCGTGCTTCGTCGCCGGGACGACGTGCCACGGGATCGTGGAGTCGGAGCACCTCGCCGAGCGCGCGAACGAGCTTGATCAGCAGTTGTCGCATCTGACAACGAGGATAGCGCAGCGCTCGGACGGCGTCGGAGTGCGGACGAGGGAGCGCCTCGTCCCGGTCGAGGTGGACGGGCGCGCCTACGAGGTGCACGTCCATCTGCCCGAGCCGCCGTGGGCGGCGCTCGCGCGACGTCGCAGGGAGCGCGCCTCGTCCGCGGGCCCGGCGGGCTCCGGCGCGGTCGCGAGCCCCATGCAGGGCACCGTGCTCCAGGTCGAGGTGGCGGACGGCGACCACGTCGCCTCGGGTCAGGTGCTGTGCGTCGTGGAGGCGATGAAGATGGAGAACGAGATCGCCACCCCGTACGCAGGCGTGGTGACGGATCTGGCGGTGGCACCGGGAAGCCCAGTGACCACGGGACAGGTCATCTGCATTGTCCGGAGCACGGGCGAGTGAGCGACGTCGCAGACCTCGTCTCCGAGCTGGTGCAGAGCGGCACGCTCACGGGCGCCACGCTGAGCCGCCCCCGGCGCGCGGACCCCGACGGCGTGCGGCGGATCACGGTCGACCCGGTGCTCGTCGCGGAGGGCGAGCGCTACCGCGTGAGGCGCCACTTCGCCACGCGGACGACGGACGAGCTGCTCACCCCCGCAGCGGCCGGCGAGCTCATGCTCTCGCTCGTCGGCGCGACCTTCCGGCAGGCCCTGCTCCACGGGCCCTCGGCGGACTGGCAGGTGCTGGCGGGGGGCCGGGGCGAACCGCGCGTCCTGCGGCGGCCGCCCACGCGGCCGACGGTGAGCCTCGCTCACGACAGGGTGAAGCACCGGGTGCTCGAGGAGGGAACGCCGGCGCCGTATCTCGTCGAGCTCGGCGTGCAGACGCCGGACGGCAAGGTCCGGGCCCGGCGCCGCGACAAGTTCCGCCAGGTCAACCGCTTCGTCGAGCTCGTCGAGGACGTCCTGCCGGCGCTGCCGCAAGGCGGCCGGCTGCGCGTGGTGGACTTCGGCTCGGGCAGGTCGTACCTCACCTTCGCGCTGCACGACCTGCTCACCCGCATCCACGCGCGCGACGTCGACGTCGTCGGCCTCGACCTCAAGGCGGACGTGGTGCGGGAGTGCGAGCTGCTCGCGCGCCGGCTCGACGCCCGCGGGCTGCGCTTCGAGGTGGGGGACATCGCCTCCTTCGCGTCGCTCGACGGCGTCGACCTCGTGGTCAGCCTGCACGCCTGCGACACGGCCACCGACGACGCGCTTGCCCGCGCCGTGGCCGCGAGGGCGCGCGTGATCCTCGCGGTTCCGTGCTGCCAGCACGAGCTTCTGCACCAGCTGGCGAGCCGGCCGCTCTCTCCGCTGCTCGAGCACGGCACCCTGCGCGAGCGGTTCGCGGCCGAGGTCACGGACGCCGCGCGCGCACGGCTGCTGGAGCTCGCGGGCTACGACGTGCAGGTCGTCGAGTTCGTACCGCTCGAGCACACGCCGAAGAACGTGCTGCTCCGCGCCGTGCGGCGCTCGCGCTCGCGCACCTCCCAGGCCCGAAGCCGGCTCGCTGCCGAGTACCGCGCCTTCGCGGACGCGCTCTCGATCGAGCCGGCGCTGGAGCGCCTGCTGCGAGAGGGCGGTGTCGCCGCGTGAGCTGCTCGGAGACGTCCGCCGCTCTCCGGGAGCCGCTCGCCGCCACCGCGACGACGGCGTCCCGCTGGCTGCTGGTCGAGCTCCCCGGCGCGTGGGAGCGCGACGTCGCCGACCATGACCTCCCGCCGTTCGACGGCCGCAGGATGCTCCTGCGGAGGCCTGGCCGGCGCGGGCCCGAGGGGGCCGTCTTCGTCGGCGAGACGACGGAGGAGGGCGGCAGGCTCGTGCAGATCCCGTCGCTCGACCGGCTCGAGAGCGGCGACGCGGAGCCGGTCGACCACCCGCTCGTCCTCGTCTGCTGCCACGGCCGCCGCGACGTCTGCTGCGCGCGGCGCGGAAAGCCGGTCTTCGACGCGCTGCGCGACCTGCCGGGCGTCTGGCAGTCCTCGCACCAGGGCGGCCACCGCTTCGCTGCGAACGTGCTCGTCCTGCCCGCGGGCATCCAGCTCGGCCGGGTGCAGCCCGGCGAGGCGCCCGCCGTCGTGGCCTCGCTGCTCGAGGGCCGCATCCCGCTCGACCACTACCGCGGCCGCACGCTCTATCCGGCACACGTGCAAGCAGCCGAGGTCGCGGTCCGGCAGGCACACGGCCTCGACCGCGTCGCCGATGTGCGGCTCCTGTCGGACGACGGCCACTCGGTCGAGCTCGCCGTGCCCGGTGGCAGCGTGACCTGCGTCGTGGAGGTCGGCGCCGGCCCGTTCCTGCCGCAGAGCTGCGGCGCCGCCCCGGAGGAGACGCCGTCGTTCCGCGTGACCTTCTAGCGCCTGCCCGCCGGTCGCCGCTGCCGAGGCGCTAGAGCGCGTGCCGGTACGAGCGGAAGGCCCACGTCGCGAAGGCGCCGGTCGCGGCCGCGAACGCAGCCAGCAGCGCGAGGAAGGCCGCCATCTCGTCCCAGCCGGTCCCCGGCAGCGCCTCGCCGCGGGCGGCGCGGACAGCCCACTCGACGGGGTTGAGGAGCGACAGCGTCTCCATCCAGCCCGGGATCAGGTTGCGGGCGATGAGGAGCGACGAGAAGAACAGGAGCGGCAGCCCGATGAACTGCGCGATGGCGATCATCGACGCCTCCTGCCGCGTGAGCAGCGCGATGCCGTGCGAGAGGCCGGCGAACCCGCCTGCGACGAGGAAGGAGGCGAGAAGGATCACGAGCCAGCCGGCGATGCCGCCGTTCGTGGCGCCGAGCACGAGCCCCGAGAGCAGGATCAGCACCGCCTGGAGCGTGGCGACGATCGACGACTGGAGGATGTGGCCGAAGACGACGGCTCCGCGCCGCGCCGGGGTGGCGAGGAAGCGCTCGACGACGCCGCGATCGAGATCCTCGATCATGCTCATGCCCGCCCAGGAGCCCGAGAAGAACGCGGTCATGACGGCCACGCCCGGCGTCAGGTAGTCGATGTACTGGGAGGTGCCGAAGCCGCCCAGGTCGGTGATCCGCCGAAAGAGCTGGCTGTAGAGCAACAGCCAGAACAGCGGCTGCACGACCATCACCGCGATCCAGATCGGCTGGCGCGCGAGATTCCGCAGCAGTCGGGCGCACAGGTAGAGCGTCTGGACGATCGTCGTCACGTGCCTGCCTCGTCGTCGCTGCGGAAGTCGCGACCCGTGTAGTGGAGGTACACGTCGTCCAGCGAGGGGCGCGAGATCGTGACCGCGGCCACGCTGACGCCGCCGCTGTCGAGCGCCCCGAGGATGACCGGAACGGACTGCGCGCCGCGGTCGACGCGGGCGAAGAGCCGCCGCCCCTCGACGGAGACCTCGTGGACGTCCTCGAGGCGCTCGACGATCCCCGTCGCCTTGCCGTCGTGGTGCTCGCCGAGCTCCACCGTCACCAGCTCGCCCCGGAGCTGCCGCTTGAGCACGTCGGGCGCACCCTCAACCACGATGCGGCCGCGCGAGACGATCGCGACGCGCTCGGCGAGCCGGTCGGCCTCCTCCAGGTAGTGCGTGGTGAGCAGGACGGTGAGGCGCTCCTGCGCAGCCAGCCTGGACAGCTCCTCCCACATCGCCGCCCTCGCCTCCGGGTCGAGCCCCGTCGTCGGCTCGTCGAGGAACAGGACCTGCGGGCGGTGGACGAGGCCGGTGGCGACGTCGAGGCGGCGCTTCTGGCCGCCGGAGTACGTCTTCACGAGCGCATCCGCCTTCTCGGCGAGGCCGAAGAGCTCGAGCAGCTCGTCTGAGCGGCGCGCGATCTCCGGGCCACGCATGCCTTGCAGCCGTCCCTGGAGGACGAGGTTCTCGCGCCCGGTCGCCTCGCGGTCGACGCCGGAGGCCTGGGGTACGTAGCCGATGGCGCGCCGCACCGCCGCCGGGGATTCCATGACGTCGGTGCCCGCCACGATGGCGCGGCCGGCGTCCGGGACGGTCAGCGTGACGAGGACTCGCACCGTCGTCGACTTGCCTGCGCCGTTGGGGCCGAGGAGCCCGAACACGGTGCCTTCCTGCACCGTGAAGCTCAGCCCGTCGAGGGCGCGGACGTCCTTGCCGTACGTCTTCTCGAGCCCGTCTACGACGATCGCGTCCACGGTCCTCGACCCTAGCGGACGGTCTCGGGCCCGGCGCGAGCCGGAGGAGCAGGCCCGCCGGAGCGTCGATTGCCGCAATGTGCGGCTTTTTGTCGCAGCGCGCTGGTTTCGGACCTGCGGATCCGGTTAGGCCCTCGTCGGGATGAGACTGCGGTGCACCGGGGGGTGCGCGGCATGCGCGCGCGACGACGCGCCGTGAGGGTCGCGGTCCTGACAGTGGCCGCGCTGCTGGCGGCGGCGGTGTGCGCGGGTGTCGCGAAGGCCGACGTCGGCTCCTCCGTGGGTGCGCTCGCCTCTGGCGTCACCGGCTCGCCACCGGTCTCGGACGACACGTCCGGCACGTCGGCGGCCGGTCCTCTTGCCGCTGCAGTTGCGCCGGTACCCGAGGCTGCCGCTCCGGTCGAGCAGGTGGCGGCTCCTGCAGCGCAGGTCGCGGCGCCGGTCGTGCAGGCCGTGGCTCCCGCGGCCCAAGCGGCAGCTCCGGTGGCGCAGGCGGCAGCTCCGGTGGTGCAGCAGGTCGCCGCGCCGGTCGCTCGAACCGCGTCGGACGTGGCCGGCTCCGCGACGCCGGTGGTGGGGCGCACCGTCGGTGGCGCTGTCCGTCCGGTCGCGAAGGCCGCCGCGCCGCTCGCGCGGGCCGCCACGCATGCCGTGAGCGAGACGGCGGGCACGCTCTCCGGGGC
>DATBIN010000003.1:0-8238 GCA_036556925.1 Gaiella sp. | reverse complement strand
TCGCGTCCGCGTCGAGCGCTTCCACGCCGAGCAAGTCGAGCGCCGCCAGCCAATCGATCGACTCGGCGATGCCGGGCGGCTTCTGTCCGTCGCTTTCGCGCATCCGCGAGACCGCGTTCGCCACCTGCACCGCCAGCGTCTCCGACGCGCCCTTCACCCGCCGGCGCACGATCTCCACCTCGCGCTCGGGCGTGGGGTAGGGGATCCACTGGTAGAGGCAGCGCCGCTTGACCGCGTCATGAAGGTCGCGCGTGCGGTTCGAGGTGAGCACGATCACCGGCGGGTGCGTCGCCCGGACCGTGCCGAGCTCGGGGATCGTCACGGCGGCGTCCGCGAGCAGCTCGAGCAGGAACGCCTCGAAGTCGTCGTCGGCGCGGTCGATCTCGTCGATCAGGAGCACGGCTGGTCGCGGGCCCGGATGCTCGAGCGCGCGCAGGAGCGGGCGCCGGATCAGGTAGTCGGGCCCGAACAGGTCCTCTTCCGAGAGCTTCGTGCCGCTCGTGTCCGCGAGCCTGATGCTCAGCAGCTGGCGCGGGTAGTTCCACTCGTACAGCGCCTCGGCGGCGTCGATGCCGTCGTAGCACTGGAGCCGGATCAGCGGCGTGTCGAGCACCGCGGCGAGCGAGCGGCCGGCCTCGGTCTTGCCGACGCCCGCCTCGCCCTCGAGCAGCAGCGGCTGCGGCAGCCGCAGGCTCAGGAACATCGACGTCGCGAGGCCCTCGTCGGCGAGGTAGTCGACGGCCGCGAGCCGCTGGGCGAGGGTCTCTACGTCCGGGACGAGCTGGCGGACCTCGTCCGCCGGGTCACCCGTCGCGCCGCGCGAGCTCACTCCGCTCCTCGGCCGTCTGCCGGCGCACCTCCACGATGCGCGCGAGGATCGACAGCGCGACCTCCGCGGGGGTGCGCGCGCCGATGTCGAGGCCGGCCGGGGTCTCGAGCCTGGCGAGCAGCTCCTCGGACACGCCCTCGGCGCGCAGCTCGTCGAGCACCGCGGCGCCCCGCCTCGGGCTCGCCACGAGGCCCACCCAGCGGACGCCCGCCTCCAGCCCGGCGCGCAGCGTCGCCACCTCGTCGGTGCCGTGCGCCGCGACGACCAGCGCGAGGTCGGATGCGCTCGGCGTGAGCACGCCGTCCTTGATGTCGTGCGCGGCCACGATCTCGAGCCCCACGCCGGGGCCGAGCTCCGCCAGCGCGCCGACGATCGGAGAATCGCCCGCCACCAGCACGCGCGGCGCCGGGAGCACCGGCTCGAGGAACACCTCGATCGCGCCGCCCGAGAGGCAGTGGTTCACCACCGTCACGGCGCCCTCCTCGCGCACGGCCTCCTCGGGTCCCTCGGGGAGGATTCGCAGGAGCAGCGGGAGCCCGCTCTCCATCGCCTCCAGAGCGTGCAGCCGCACGCTGTGCTGGGCGCAGTGGCCGCCGATGAAGCCCTCAATCGTCCCGTCGGCCCGGACGAGCCCGGCGCTTCCGGGCTGGACGCTCGCGGGCCGCTGGACGCGGACGACGGTTACGAGCACGAACGGCGCGCCCTCCGCGGCGAGCTCATCGGCCCTGTGGCTGAGCGCGTTCCCGATCACTGCGGCGGCTCGGGTCGGCCCTGCATGGCCGCCCAGACGCGGGCGGGCGTGCACGGCATGTCGATGTGGTCCACACCGTGGGTCTCGTGCAGCGCATCGATCACGGCGTTAACGATGGCAGGCGGCGAGCCGACATTGGGCGACTCGCCCACGCCCTTGGCGCCGAGCGGATGGTGCGGGCAGGGGGTGACCGTCTCGCCCAGCTCGAAGTCGGGGCACTCGAGCGCGGTGGGGATCAGGTAGTCCATGAACGAGCCGTTCAGGCAGTTCCCCTCCTCGTCGAATGTGATCACCTCCATCAGCGCGATGCCGATCCCTTCCGCGAGGCCGCCGTGGATCTGGCCGTCGACCACCATCGGGTTGATCCGGACGCCGCAGTCGTCCACCGCGATGAAGCGCCTGACCTTGACCTCGGCCGTCTCGGCGTCCACGTCCACGACGGCGATGTAGGCGCCGTACGGATAGGTCAGGTTCGGCGGGTCGTAGATCACCTGCGCGTCGAGCCCGCCCTCGAAGCCCTCGGGGAGCGGCTCGCCGCTGTACGCGCGCACGGCGATGTCCTCGATCGGCGCCCCCTTGCCCGGGTCGCCCTTCACGTACCAGCGCCCCTTCTCCCAGGCGAGGTCCTCCGGCCTCGTCTCGAGCATCGTCGCCGCGATCTGGCGCGCCTTGTCGCGCACCTTGCGCGAGACGACCGCCACGGCCGCGCCGGAGACCGGCGTCGAGCGGCTGCCGTAGGTGCCGAGCCCGTAGGGGGACCGGTCCGTGTCGCCGTGGCGCACCTGCACGTCCTCGGGCGGGATCCCGAGCTCCTCGGCCACGATCTGGGCGAAGGTCGTCTCGTGGCCCTGGCCCTGGGTCTGGGCGCTGATGCTCACGACCGCCTTGCCGGACGGGTGCACGCGCAGGTCGGCGCCGTCGTTCATCGCAAGGCCGAGGATGTCCATGTGCTTGCGCGGCCCGGCGCCCACGCCCTCCGTGAAGAAGGAGACGCCGATCCCCATCAGCTCGCCGCGCGCTCGCTTCTCCGCCTGCTCGCGGCGCAGCTCGTCGTAGCCGGCGATCTCCATCGCGACCTTCATGGTCTTCGCGTAGTCGCCGGAGTCGTAGGTCCAGCCCGTGGTGGTCTCGTACGGGAACTGCTCCGGCGCGATGAAGCTCCGCATCCGCAGCTCGATCGGGTCGACCTCCATCTCCAGCGCGAGTGCGTCCACCATGCGCTCGACGAGGTAGACGGCCTCGGTGATCCGGAACGAGCAGCGGTAGGCCACGCCGCCGGGGGCCTTGTTCGTGTAGACGGCCTTCACCTTCACGTGCGCCGCCTGGAGGTCGTAGGAGCCGCAGACGATGTGGAAGAACCCGGCCGGGAACTTCGTCGGCTGCGCCGTGCTGTCGAAGGCGCCGTGGTCGGCGATGGTGTCCACTCGCAGCCCGGTGATCTTGCCGTCCTTCGAGCACATCTCGGCGCGCATCACGTAGTCGCGCGCGAACCCCGTGGACATGAGGTTCTCGGAACGGTCCTCGACCCACTTGACCGGGACGCCCGCGACGATCGAGCCGGCGATCGCGCACACGTAGCCGGGGTACACCGGCACCTTGTTGCCGAAGCCGCCGCCGATGTCGTTGCACTGGATCCGGATCATGTGCTCGGCGAGGCCGGCGACCTGCGCGTACACGGTCCGGTGCGCGTGCGGCGCCTGGTTCCCGTTGTAGATGTCGAGCTGGCCGGTCTGCGGGTTGAAGTCGGCGATCATCCCGCAGGTCTCGAGCGGCGCGGGATGGCAGCGCGGGTAGATGATGTCGCGCGTCACGACCGTGTCGGCCTCCGCGAACGCGCGGTCGGTGGCCTCCTCGTCGCCCGCCTCCCAAGTCGGGCTGGCGAGGTTGTCGGTCTGGCCGGACTTGTCGTCGCGGATCAGCGGCGCGTCGGGGTCGAGCGCCTTGCGCGCGTTCACGATCGCGGGCAGCGGCTCGTACTCGACGTCGATCAGCTGGAGCGCGTCACGCGCGATGTACTCGTCGGTCGCGATCACGAACGCGACCTCCTGGCCCTGGAAGCGCACCTTGTCGCCCGCGAGCACCGCCTGGGTGTCGTAGGAGATCGTCGGCATCCAGGCGAGGCCGAGCGTCTCGAGGTCTTTGGCCGTGACCACCGCCGCCACGCCCGGATGGGCGAGCGCCCTGCTCGTGTCGATCGACAGGATGCGCGCATGCGCGTAGGGGCTGCGCAGCATCGCCCCGTGGACCATGCCGGGCAGGCGGATGTCGTCCAGGTAGTTGCCCTTGCCGCGGATGAACCGCGCGTCCTCCTTGCGCTTCAGGCGCCCGAAGCCGATCGGCCGCTCCTGCGACGTGCTCGGAAGGTTCTCGACGGTCGCCATGCTCAGACCTCCTGCCTCGTGCCGGCTTCGTGCTGTGCCGCCCACTGAACCGCGGCGACGATGTTCTTGTAGCCCGTGCACCTGCAGATCGCCCCGGAGATGGCGGTGCGGATCTCCTGGTCGGTCGGGTTCGGGTTCTCGTCCAGGAGCGCGCGGCTCGTCATGAGCATCCCGGGGGTGCAGAAGCCGCACTGAAGCGCGTGCATCTCGTGGAAGCCCTGCTGCACCGGGTCGAGCTCGCCGTTCACCTCGAGCGACTCGACGGTGCGGATCTCGTGCCCCTCGCACATGACGGCGAGCGTCGTGCACGACTTGACGGGCTTCCCGTCCATGAGCACCACGCAGGCGCCGCAGTTCGAGGTGTCGCAGCCCCAGTGGGTGCCGGTCAGTCCCGGCGTGTCGCGGATGAAGTGCACGAGCAGCTGCCGGGGCTCCACGTCGCGCGAGACCTGTTCGCCGTTGATGTTGATTGTCACCTGCATCGTCAGGCCTCCTGGTGCTGGGCGCGGGCCGCGGCGCGGCGCAGGGCGCGTTTCGTGAGCACGCCCGCTAGGTGGCGCTTGTAGTCGACGGGGCCGCGGCCGTCGGGGAACGGCATGCAGTCCTCCGAGGCGATCTCGCCCGCCTGCGCGAACAGCTCCTCCGACGGGCTCTTGCCGCGCAGCAGCTCCACCGCCCGGGAGAGATGGATCGTCGTTGGGCCGACGGCGCTGAGCGCCACGCCGGCGTCGGCGATCGTGCCGCCCTCGATCCAGAGCGCGGCCGACGCCGCGGCGACCGCCCAGTCGCCCGCCCGCCGCTCGACCTTCTCGTGCGCGCTGCCGGCGCCGGGGCGCAGCCCCAGCCTGATCTCGGTCAGGAGCTCGCCCTCGCCGACCGCGGTCGTGAACGGGCCGACGTAGAAGTCGTCGAGGCCGACCACGCGCTCGCCCTGGGGGCCGCGGATCACGACCTGCGCCTTGAGCGCCGAGCAGACCGCGGACAGGTCCTCGGCGGCATCGGCCTGGCAGAGCGAGCCGCCGATGGTCCCGCGGTTGCGCACGACCGGGTCCGCGATCACCTGCTCCGCGTCGCGGAAGACCGGGAAGCGCAGCGCGAGCAGGTCGGACTTCTCGAGCTCCACGTGCCGCGTGAGCGCGCCGATCCGCACCTCATAGCCCTCCTCGCGGATGTAGGCGAGCTCGTGGAGGTCGTTGATGTCGATCAGGTGCTCGGGGTTCGCGAGGCGCAGCTTCATCATCGGCAGCAGGCTGTGCCCGCCGGCGATGACGCGCGCCTCGGAGCCGAGCCGCTGGAGCGCCTCGATGGCGCCATCGACGCTCGTCGCGCGTTCGTACTCGAAGGAGGCGGGGGTCTGCACTGGCTAGCTCCTGTCGTCGGCGTCGACCTGCCGGGGCGGCGCGGCTGCATCCTTCAGGTCCGGCTCCGCTCCCTCCTCGGTGGGCGCCGGCCCTCCGTCGGAGGTCGCGTCGGCCTCGTCCCCGGCCGTCGGGTCGATGCCGCTCTCGGTCGCGGGCGCGTCGGATCCGGTCGTCTCCCCCAGCGCCTCGCTGCCGAGCTCCGGATCCTCGTCCAGCATCTCGCGCGGCGCGTCCGAGCCCCCGAGCTCCGCGGGGACGATGCCCTCGGCGGCGGTCTCGGCCCACTGGCCCTTCTCCTCGAGCTCGTCGTCGCCCGGTGGCGTCCCGCCGCGCGCCTCGCTCGGCGGGTACTGCACCGGCGCGTTCGTGCCGATGACAGGCGACCTGGCCAGCCGCTCGGGACGCGACTGCCGGGCCTCCGGGTACAGCGAGCGCGCGTCGAGGCTGCCGCCCTCGATGTTCCGCAGGACGGGGCCGTTGGGGCTCGCCGCGGCGATCGGGGCCTCGCGCCCCAGGCGCGCCAGCGTGAGCGTCCCCTTCGTGTACACCTCGGAGATCCGCGGCGCCTCGATGGCCGTGCTGTCGGGGAAGTTCCGCAGCCCCGCGGCCGCGGCCCCGGGATAGAGCCCGTCGACCAGGCCCATGGAGTCCACGAGGCCCGCCTTCTTCACGAGGAGGCCCTCGAGCAGGTCGACGCCCGCGTCGAGGTTCGCGTTGATGTCCTTGACGACCTCCTCGACAGGCGCGCTCTTCTCGATGATCTCCACGACCCCGGCGATCGCCTCGTCGAGGCCGGCCGTGATCTGCCTGAGAGCGACGATCGTCGACACGAGGTAGTAGACGAGCGCGAGGACGATCAGGAGCACCGCGACGATCAGCACCACGCCTGCCGCGGGCATCGCTACTCCTCCTCCGCGTCGTCGATGATCACGTCGAGCGAGCCGCCGTAGCCGGCCACCACCTCGACCGTCGTCTTCACGTGCGCCTGAGTCGTCAGGAGCAGCGGCACCGCGTCGAGGTCCTTCGAGCCCGCCTGGGCGGCCGCCGCGATCCGGCTGACGCTCGGGACGATGCTCCGCGCCGCGTCGAGCACGCCCTTGAGCAGGTAGATCACCACCGGGAGGACGACCACGATCAGGAGTACGTCACCGATCCACCAGAGGGTCATGACGGCCTCCTCTCCGCGACGACGGCGGCCTTGGCCGCGATGCCGGGCATCGCGCCGACGATCACGTCGAACTGCGCGTTGATCGCCTGGACGGCCGGCTCGAGCGGGCGCAGGTGCTCGGACTCGACCGTCTCGAGCGCGTCCGCGAGTGTGGCGAGGTTGCGCGAGGTGGACTCGAGCTTCGCGCGAATCAGGATCAGCGCGACGGCCACGACCGCGACGACGACCACGGCGAGCAGGACGCTGAGGAGGACGAGCGTGTCGGTCTCACTCATGACTCGCCGAACCCGTCAGTGAGGGCGTTCATGTAGCGGTCCTGGACGATCGCCTCGTCGACGATCAGCCCGAGCACGGGCGCCGTGGCCTCGAGCTTCGGGATGTGCGCCGTGTTGCCGGCGACCTTGCCGGCGACCTCGAGCAGGCCGCCGACCGACTTGTCGATGTCGTCGACGGTCCTCACCAGGAGATGCAGGAGCGCCGCCACGACCAGGGCGGCCACGAGCCCGATCACGAGCGAGATCGCCCAGAGCGTGTTGGCCGATACCGCGAGCGTGGTCATTTGCCCACCGCCACCTTTCGCAGGGCTCGTGCCGAGTGCAGGATCCTCACCCCGGAGTCGTTGATCCGCTCGATCCCGGCGAGCTCCTCAGTCTGGGCGCGCACCACCTCGACACCCTCGACCGCGCCGCTCGCCTGGCCCGCGATCCGGCGCGCCAGCAGGACGATGGTGATCACGATCGCCGCCGCGACGGCGATGACGACGATGCCCAGCACCAGCCCGATCCACCAGCCGGTTGAGGCTGCGGTCACAGCGGCCATGCCCAAACCTCCGAGGTCGTTGACGAGACAATAACCCCAGCGCTAGCGCGCGGCCATAGCGCCCTGCAACTCCTCGGTGAAGCCCTCCGCGGTCATCACCTCGGAGAACATCGGGTAGTCGAACTTGATCGCGTTCTCGTGCTCCTCAGGCGAGGTCGCCGCCACGCAATCCGACAGCGTGATCACCTGGTAGCCCTTCTCGTAGCCGCTGCGCATGGTCGACTCGACGCAGCAGTTCGTGAGGAAGCCGCCGAGCGCGATCGTGGTGATGCCGCGGGCGCGCAGGATGAAGTCGAGGTTCGTGGTGGCGAACGTGTCGAGGCCGCGCTTGCCCTCGACTACCACGTCGCCCTCCTGCGGCGAAAGCGCGTCGACGATCTCCGAGCCCCACTCGCCCTTGACGAAGGCGGTGGAGTCGACGACTCCCTTGAGGATCCCGTAGGGGTGCTCGGACAGCTCGCCGTAGCCGGGCTGGAACGTGATCGGCGCGTGCACGACTGTGGCGCCGGCGGCGCGCGCGGCCTCCACGAGCCGGCGCGTGTTGTCGAGCATCCCGGTGCTCTCCATGACGTCGTTGACAGCGTCGTGCAGCACGCCGCCCTCCGAGGTGAAGTCGTTCTGGTACTCGATCAGGACGACGGCGGTGCGCTTCGGATCGATGGCCATCCGGGCCTCCTTACGAAAGGGAAGGGCGTCAGCCCAACTCTACGGCCTGCTCGGCCCCGGCGACCAGCTCCTCGATGATCTTGGCGGCCGGTTGCACGTCGTCGATCAGCCCGGCCGTCTGGCCCGTGAAGGGGAGGATCTCGTGTGTCCGGCCTTCGCGCACGGCGGACATGATCTCGGCAAGGAGCCGCTCGGACTCGGCGGCGGCCTCGTCCGGCCGCTTCTCCCACTCGGCGACCCACTCCGTACGGATCACGCGCGGG
>DATBIN010000002.1:0-44974 GCA_036556925.1 Gaiella sp. | reverse complement strand
GCGGGCGTCTCGGACAGCAACTGGCCGATGAGTCAGTCTTATCCCGGACCTCATGGTCAGTGTCCGCCCAGCGACACTTACGTGACGTTCACACAGGCAACGACTGGACCCGCCGTGCCATCTGCGTTCGATCCTGTCACGCTGACTTCGTATGGATCGTCCAGTCCGGATACGGGCACGTTCGTGATCGGATTCGAGCTGGCGCTCGGCGTGATCCCGGAAGTCGTCCAGTTTGGGCCGAACCCGCCGGGCGTCGGGTCGGCGCACGTTGCGAACGGGAAGGTGTTTCTCCGCCACGAGTAGGTAAAGGTCGTCACGCCTGTCCACCCAGCCGGGACTGCGGTCAGAGTGTCGCCGGAGTCGCAGCCACCGCCCGAACACGTGATCGAGACGGTCCCGGCGGTCGGCGGGCTGGGTGGCGGAGGCGTGCTTCCGCCGCTGCCGCCGACAGCGACGGTGACGTTGTCGAGGCTGTTGCCCGCCTTGCTGAAGAGGCTGTTGATCTTGCCGCTGAGGAAGCCGAGGGCGACAATCGCCGCCAGCGCGATGAGCGCGATGATGAGCGCGTACTCGACGAGCGTCTGGCCCGACTCATCCTCTCGTGCTGTCGCTCGCGATCTCCGCCGCGCCGCCACAGACTGACCGGTCTCCGCCATCAACGTCCTCCCCTACGCTGCCTGGTCTCGTCGCTCGAGTTCAATCGTGCGACCGCATGCAGCTTCGGCCCGCCTGCCAACGGGTCGAAGCCGCGTGCCGCTCTCTCTGTGTCTGCCTCCGCCGCATCGCACATGCCCGTCCGCCAGTCGGGCTGCCCTGGGATCACTCTATGGCGTCGTCACCTTGTTCACCGAGTTGCCCGCCCTGCTGAAGATGTTGTTGATCCTGCCGCTGAGAAAGCCGAGCGCGACGATCGCCGCCAGCGAGACGAGCGCGATGATCAGCGAGTACTCGACCAGGGTCTGTCCGGACTCGCGGTTGCGTGCCGCGTACCAGGCGTTCTGGGCGCGAACCACCACCGAGTTGACTGCGTCGAGCATCTGCGGCTCCCTCTCCCGTGGACGCCACCTCGTACCGGGCGGCACGAGCACAGCCAGCCTGACCCTCGCAATCGCGCATCTCAACTGGACGAAGGAACGGACCGTGTAGGACCTTCGGTCTACGCACAAACGCGGGGTTCTCGTCCATGCTGCGAGGTGCATGCGTCGTTCTTTCCGACCTGATGCGGCGGGCACTTCGGCGTCGCCGGCCGGACGCCTCGTCTGGCTCGCGGCGTTCGTCGCCGCTCCGGTTCTGCTCCAGGCGGTACTGCTCGGGACGGCATGGCGCGACGGCAACCTCGGCATCGACCTCCAGCAGACGCTGCTGCCGGCAGCCGACGAGGTCGCCTCGGGGCGGTCGCCCTATCCCGCGTACGGCTACCCGCCGCTCGTCGCGTTCGGGCTCGTCCCCCTCACCGTCCTGCCTGCGCCCCACGTGATCTTCACGCTCCTCCTTCTCGGCGGAGTCCCCGCGTCGCTCTGGCTGCTCGGCGTACGGGACTGGCGCTGCTACGGCGCCGCGTTCCTGTGGGCGCCCGTGTTCTCCGCCGTGCAGACGGGCAATGTGACCATCCCCCTGCTCCTCGGCGTGTCCGCCTGCTGGCACTGGCGCGACCGAGCACGAGCGGCCGCGACGGCCGGCGGCCTGGCCATCGCGGCCAAGATCCTCTGCTGGCCTCTCGTCGTCTGGCTCTGCGCGACGCGGCGGATCCGGACAGGTGCCGGGGCCGTGGCGGTCGCGGTGGGCGTGACGCTCGGCCTGTGGGCGATCCTCGGCTTCTCGGGGCTGCTCGACTACCCCTCGAGCTTGCGCGGCCTCGGCGAGCAGGTGACGCCAGACGGCTACACGCTGAAGGCGCTCCTCACCGACCTCGGGGCTGGGTCGACGGTGGCGGGCCTCGCCGGCGCGTTGCTCGCAGGCGCCACGCTCGTGGGCGTCGTGCTCTACGGCCGGCGCGGGGACGAGCGGCGGTCGCTCGCCCTGGCGGCCGTCGCGATGATCGTGGCGTCGCCGATCGTCTGGCTGCACTCCTTCGCGCTCCTGCTCGTGCCGGTGGCGCTGCTCCGGCCGCGCCTGTCACTCGTCTGGGCGCTCCCCGTCACGCTCGTGCTCGCCTCCGGGACCGGGAACGGGACGGTCTGGCAGACCGCTCTCGTCCTCGGCGTCGCTGCTCTGGTCGTCGGGATCGTGATGTGGCCCGTGCGCACGGCGGCGCGCGCGGAGGCTCAGGGGCCCGATCCCGTCGGCAGTGCGAGCACGACGGCGCTGCCCGTCGCGTAGAGGACGCGCGCGCCCTGCCGCACGAGCGCGGCGCGATGCTCCGGCGTGTCGTCGGGATCGAGCACGACCACCCGGTAGCCGCGCGTGACCGCGTCCCAGCCCGGCTCCAGCGTCTTGTACAGCACGAGCGACCGTAGCTCTGCAGCGGTCACGAGCTCGAACCGCACGTCGAACGCGACGCGGCCCCGAAGCTCCGGCAGCTTCCAGAGCAGCCAGTCGGCGTGCTTGTCGCTCGGGTAGACGGCGCGCCGGCCGGGCTCGCGTGCGGCGGCCGAGGCGACGGCCCGCAGCGCCTCCTCCGGCCAGTACCGCTCGTACCACGAGACGGGACGAGCGGCGACGACGACCGTCGAGACGGCGAGGAGCGCCACGGAGCCGGCGCCGAGGACGATGCCCAGCCGTCGCCGGATCGGCACTTCCTTGGACCCGAACACGCCGTCGAGTGCGACCGGCAGCAGCACGAGCACCGCCAGGCTGAACCAGACGATCCCGCGGCCGCTGCGGAGCGAGCCCGCGAGCGTCACGGCGATCACGGCGAGGTCGAAGAGCGACAGCCGGCGGCGCTGCCAGAGGGCGACCGCGACCGTCGCCGCAGCGACCGCGAAGAACACGATGTACCAGCCTGTCGGCGTCGGGGCCTGCCACTCGACGATCACCTTGGAGACGGGGCTGTCGACCAGCATGAGGCGGTAGTAGTCGACGAGCGCGAACCCGTACGGCGAGACCAGCACGCAGGCCCACGGGGCCACCGCGAGGAGGAGCGAGCGACCGATCCCGGGCGCTCCCGGCGACCCGCGCAGGCGCTTCCCCAGACCGAAGAGCCCGGCGAGCGAGACGATCCCGGCGCCGAGCAGCACGGAGCCGTGCAGGTTCGCCCAGATCGCCACGAGCGGAAGCGCGAGCAGCGTGCGCGGGCGCGGCCTCCGCGTGTCCTCGCTCGCGAGCATGAGCACGAGGACGAACAGCGGCAGGGCGAGCGCCTGCGCCCGTAGCTGCCAGGACCACGGCGCCACGAGCACGCAGGCGGCGGCGACGAAGAGCGTGCTCCGGGCCGAGGCGCCGCGACGCCGCGCTGCGGCGACACCGAGCGCGAACGTCACCGTCACGAGCGCGACGTCCAGCAGCACCGCGAGGCGGAGACTCCCGAGCGCGTCGGCGCCGTAGAAGACTGCCTGCGCGAGCCACTGCTGGTCGGTCCACTCGCGACCGAACGGGATCACGGTGAGCACCTCGTTCGAGGGAAGGCCGTCGCGCGCGATCTCGCGGCCGGCCACGAGCGTCATCCAGCTGTCGGCGACGAGCAACTCCGGCGCGAGCGCGAGCAGTGTCGAGCCGAGCACGCACACGAGCGCGACGAGGAGGCTGTTGCGAGCGAGAAAGCCCGTCACGGCGCCCGAGGCCTCGATCTGGGCGGGTGGATGGTCGCGCAGCTCCGTGGCCATGGTCGTCACTCCGTCGACCGAACGCCGCCCGGTCTGAAGCTCTGTTCGCCCTGACCGGCATCGATCATGCTGGATGAGGGTTGGAGAGCGTCTCCTCTTCTCGACGCGACAGTGTCGTGTCTGCCGCGGCCGCGGCCGTCGGCCGCCTCGGCGCGCGTTCGCGTCTGGCGCTGCTCGTCGCCACGGCGACGCTCGTCTGGGGTGGCCTCGCGTCGCTCTCGCGCACGCCGTGGATCTTCGCCGACGAGCTCATCTACACGGATCTCGCGAGGTCGCTCGCGTCGGGCTCGGAGCCGTCCGTGCGAGGCGTCGTGACGTACGGATACGGCCTCGTCTACCCGTTGCTGATCGCCCCCGCATGGCTGCTGGCCTCGAGCGCTCCCGTGGCGTTCGCCCTGATACGCGTCCAGGACGCTCTCCTCATGTCGCTGGCGGCGATCCCTGTCTTCCTGCTCGCGCGCCGCCTTGTCGCCGAGCGCAACGCGTTCCTGGTCGCCGCCCTGTCGGTGGCCATCCCCTCGATGGCGTACGCCGCGACGCTCATGAGCGAGGTCGCGTTCTACCCCGCGTTCGCGCTCGCGCTCTGGTGCATGGCGCGTGCCCTCGATCGCCCGACGCCGGGCAGCCAGTCGGCGGCGCTCGGCGCCATCGGCATCGCCGCGGCCTGCAAGGTTCTTGCCGTCGCCCTCGTGCCCGCTTTCGCGGCGGGGGTAGTCCTGCTCGCCGTTCTCGACCGCGTCTCGGACCGCACGTCCATCCGGTCGAGCCTCGCGCGCTTCCGTCTGACCTGGGTCGTCCTCGGCGGAGGCGTCCTCGCCGTCGCCGGCGTGGCGCTCGTCCGCGGCTCGTCGCCCCTCGGCGCCTTCGGAGCGTACGAGGAGGCGGTGCGAAGCGTCGACGTCGGCTCGCTGCTGCTCGCGATCGTCCGGCACCTTGCCGCGCTGTCCCTGTACTCCGCAGTCGCGCCCCTCGCGGCGACGACCGTCGTCGTCGCGCTCGCCCTCGGCCGTGACGCGGATCGAGAGGGCAGGGTGTTTGCGGCGCTCGCGCTCCCGACCGTGCTGTGCACCACCGTCGGTGTCGCGGTCTTCGCGTCCTTCGCCTCGAACGTCGACTACCAGGCCACCGGAATCCCGGAGTCGGCGCCGGTGTACGAGCGCAACCTGTTCGTCGTCGTGCCGCTCCTGCTGCTCGGATTGGCGCTCTGGGTCGAGCGCGGCCTCCCGCGCCCGCGCCCGCTCGCGCCCCTCGCGGCGGCCGCCTGCGTGCTTCTGCTCGCCGTGTATCCGTGGTCGCTCCTGCCCAGAGCCGCCAACCCGCAGAACCTCGCGGCGACGGTGTGGCTGCTCGTGCAGCCGACGTGGCTCGTGCCGGTCGTCGCGTGCGCGTTCGCGGTGGTCGTCGCCGTGCTCTGGCTTCGGATCGAGCCGGATCGTGCTGGTCGGCTCTGGGTGGCCGTGGCCTCGTGGTTCGCGTTCGCCGGTCTGCTGACGGTGATCGTCTTCACGGCGATCTCGAGCAACACGGGGCGCACGGGAGCCGGCGCCCGGCCGGACTGGATCGACCGGGCGGTGGGGAAGGAGGAGCACGTGCTCCTGCTCTGGAGCGAGCCCGACATCAGGCGTTACGCCGAGCCAACCGACAGGCAGCGGATCGTCTGGCTCGCCGAGCTGTACAACGAGAGCGTCGGCGAGGTTCACGTGCTCGGCGCGCGCCTGCCGTACGGGTTGGGCGGCGATGTCGCGCGTCTTGCGTCCGACGGCTCGGTCGTCGATGCCGGCGGGCTGCGTCTGAGGGCGCCCTTCGTCCTGGCCGAGTGCTCCCTCGGCGTGGTCGGAGCGGCTGTCGCCGTCGACCGCAAGACGCACATGGCCCTGTACCGCACGACGGACGGCGTGCGTGTGGAGCGGGGAGCGCGCCGCACCGACGCGTGCTGAGAGGGGCTATGCCGTTCGCCCGGCGGTGCAGACGAGGCCGCGGGCCGAGGCATCGTCCCGAACCCCCTCGAGCTGCAGCGGCCCGTCCACGGCCCACAGAGTGAGCCGGCCGGCGGGGTCGTGCCGGATCCTCCGCCCTCGCAGCGGAAGCCGCGCGTTCGCGACGACGAGACGCGCGCTCGCCGGCGCGGTGCCGCTCGCGACGAGCCCGCTCCGCGTGAGACGTGCGCGGGTTACCGGGAGCCCGACGTCAGGGGGAGGTCCGACCGAGACGACGCGAACGATCCCGGTGTTGAAGAACACCGCCTGCTGGAAGGACGTCGAGGCGCGGATGCGATCGACGCGCGCCGTCGGGCACGTCGGGGCGGGCGCGACGGACACCGCGACGACCTCGGCCTCCTTCCCGACGGCCCGGTCGATCCAGTCGCGAGGAAGACCGGGCCGGCCGGCCGTGGCGGTGAGCTCGATGGCCCGCGCTTCGTCGACGACCCAGCGGTTGAAGCGGACGTCGACGATGGCCAGCGCCACGGCGACGACGGCCAGGAGCGCCGCTGCCTGACGCGGGCGCACGGCCAGGATCCAGAGGGCAAGGAATGCCGACCAGACGATCGCCACGACGTGAAAGGAGCCGTACAGCCCGCCCCCGGAGGCGCCGTAGCCGAGCGCGGGTAGCGTCGGAGTGTCGATCCCTCCGTCCCGAATGCCGTGCTCCGGTAGCAGCAGCGGCAGCGCGATCACCGCTGCGGCTGCCGCCCACACCGCCGTCCGCGGCCGAGGAAGGCCCTGCTGGATCCACACGGCGAGCATCGCGAGGGCGAGCGGGGCGACGTAGAAGAGATAGCGCTCGTGGACACGGTTCAGGCCGAAGTCGCCGCTCGAGAACACACCCACCTGGACGACGACCAACGCGACGAGCACGGCGGTCACCACTCCGAGGGCTCGGCGGGGTGCCGGAGCGCCTCGGCCGAACGACGCCGAGAGCCCGAACGGGAGGGCGAGAAGCGGCAGCACGCCGAGCGTCAGGCCCAGCACGGCGACGTGGTTCCTCGTCCACGCGGTCACGGCCCCGAGCTCGTAGCCGTGCAGCAGGACCTCGTACGGGCCGAGTCGCGCCCCGGCCCCGTCACCCTGCGCGAGAGGGACCGCGACGAGAAGGAGTGTCGCGACGAGGAACGCCGCCCACGTCACCGAGTACCGGGCAGCCGCGCGCCAGGTGCGTCGGAGATCTCTCTCCTGCAGCCACGACGCGAGCAGGATCGAGAGCGGGATCGCGGCCACGACCACGAGGTTCTGGCGCCTGGTCTCGACGGCGAGGGCCGCGGCGCCGAGCATGACCAGCTGGCGGGTCACGGTCGGACGCTCCAGGGCGCGCACGACCGCGAGGGCGGCGAAGAGAAAGACCGCGAAGGCCAGACTCTCGGTGAGCACGAAGAACGTGTAGGCCCTCGCCGGCAGCAGCACGGTGAGCAGCGCCACGCCGAGCGCGAGGCCCGGCCCGCAGCCACGACGCGCCAGGAGGTATGCCGGCACCGCGGCCAGGGAGAAGAAGGCGGCATTGAGGACCTTCACCGCTGCATACGCGTCGGGGACGTGCTCGAAGAGCGCGTAGAGCGGGGCTATCGACAGCGGGTAGAGGACGCCGAAGCCGTAGCCACCTCCCGGGACGGCGGGGCCCAGGCCCTCCGCGAGGCGTTCGGCGGCGCCCGAGTACACGAGCTCGTCGACGAACACCGACGGGTGCGAGACGGCTCTGCCCCCGACCGCGAGGGAGACGAACGAGGCGGAGACGATTCCGGCGAGCCACCACGCCGGAGCGATCCTCGCGAAGGCTCGTCCGGCGATGAACGGCCGGCGCACGTCCGGATTATTGGCGGTGGGGCCGGTCGTGGGGGCCTGCCGCGGCCGGACGGACGGCCCCCAGTGGCCGCCACGGCGCTCGACCATGCCGGTGTTCTGAGGGACACTAGAGCGCCGCGTTGAACGAGACGAAGTGAGCGGAATGGACGACCGAGTCGGAGTCGCGGTCATCGGAGTCGGGCAGATGGGTGCTCGCCACGTCGCCGTGCTCGATCGCATGGAGCGCACCCGACTCGTGGCTGTCGCCGATCCGGATCCGCGTACGCGCAGACATGCGCTCGGCGGCTCCACCGGGGTGAGGGAGTACGACGACTGGCGCGCGCTCGTCGACGAGCTGGCCGAGACGATCGACGCGGTCTGCGTGGCAGTACCGTCCGTGCTCCATGCCGACGTCGTGCTCAGCGCGCTCGAGCATGGGCTTCACGTCCTCGTCGAGAAGCCGATCGCGGCCACGCTGGCGGACGGCCGGCGCATGCACGCGGCGGCCGCCGACGCTGGGCGCAAGCTCATGGTGGGGCACGTGGAGCGCTTCAACCCGGCCGTCGGCAAGGTCAAGGAGCTCGTCGCCGAGGGCCGGCTGGGGCGCGTGTACCGGGCCCACGCGACACGCGTCGGGCCGTTCCCGGCGCGCGTGCGGGACGCGGGCGTCGCCATCGACCTCGCCTCGCACGACATCGACGTGATGCAGCACGTGCTCGGTCAGGACCTCGTCCAGGTGTACGCGGAAGGCGGGAACTTCATCCACGACAGCCACGAGGACCTGATCACGTGCCTCCTCCGCTTCGAGGGCGGGACGCTCGGGCTGCTCGACGCGAACTGGCTCAGCCCCGAGAAGCAGCGGGAGCTGGTGCTGCTCGGCGAGGGCGGGATGATCCGCGCGAGCTATCTCACGCAGGACGTCTGGTTCCTCGAGTCGACCGAGGTCCCGGGGCCGCGGGAGTGGGACGAGCTCGCGCTCATTCGCGGCGACGCCGAGGGCAGCGCGGTCCGCTTCGCGCTCCGCAAGGTCGAGCCTCTCCGGGCGGAGCTGGAGGCATTCGTGGCCTGCATCCTCGACGACACTCCCGAGCCGGTCGACGCCACCGCCGGCATGCACGCGCTCGCCGTGGCGTTGGCGGTGCGGGAGTCCGTCAGCACCGGGCGGATCGTGCAGGTCTCGCCGGCGGCCGAGCAGGTGCCCGAAGCGGTCGGCGACCTGCCGGCGTCCTGACTCGGCCCGCACGTACGTCGCGCCGCCAGTCGGTGGCGACGGACGCCCCTCGTAGCATGCGCCCGGTGAAGGGAGCGAGCCGACCTTGTGTGCGATGAGCACGAACCCCGGCGCTCGCGGCCGGCGGAGGCCGCAGCCGGCGTGAGCACCGTCTCCACGGACGCGGGCGATCCCGGCAGTCGCGCCACGGGACGCTTCCGCGCCGGCCGCGCGGCGATCGTCCTGAGCGTGCTCACGCTGCTCGCGAGCGGGGTCAACTACCTCTCCAACCTCGTCTTCTCGAGGCTGCTGACGCCGGAGTCCTACGGCGACCTCACGGCCCTCCTCGCGCTGTCGGTCGTGATCGGCGTTCCGCTTGCGGCGGCGCAGACGCGCATCGCCGAGCGCGTGGCGGCGCTGTCGGCTGCCGGGGACGAGCGGCGTCTGCGCTACACGATCCGCCACGCGCTCGGCCACCTCGCGGTCGTCGCCGCCGTCTGCACGGCCGTGTACGCCCTCGCCATCCCGCTCGTCGACGACCTCTTCGACCTGCAGGCGCCCGGGCCGGCGATCGCGCTCGCGCCGCTGCTCTTCGTCGGCTTCCTCTTTCCGGTCCTCTACGGGACGCTGCAGGGGCTCGAACGGTACGTCGCGTTCGGGCTCGTCCTGCTCGCCGTGGCGCTCTCGCGCCTCCTGTTCGGTGTGCCCTGGGTCGAGGCGGGCGGGGGAGCCGGCGGAGCGATCGGCGGTCAGGCGATCGGCATGGCGGTCTGCCTGCTTCTGCTGCTCTGGTTCCTGCGCGGCCAGTACGAGAGCACCGGCGAGCATGCAGCCCGGTCCGGCATGCGACGCCGACCGAACGTTCGCGCGGTCATCCAGGGCGGCGCATTCGTCACGTTCGCGCTGCTCGCCAACATGGACGTCGTGCTCGCGAAGCTGTTCCTCGCGCCGGACGAAGCAGGCGACTACGCGGCGCTCGCCACGATCGGGAAGATCGTCACCTTCCTCCCGGCCGTGGCGGCCGTCCTCATCGTCCCCCGGGTCGCGCGCGCAGGGCCCTCCGCGCGCGCACGCGCCGGGGTGCTGCGGCGGAGTGCGGCCTTCTGCCTCGGCGCCGCATTGCTCGCGGCGGTCCCGGCAGCGATCGCGCCGGGGCCGGTGGTCGACGTGATGTTCGGCGACGAGTACGCCGGCGCGGAGAGCGGCGTCCTCCCGATCGTGGTCGCCGGCGCGGGCCTGTCGTTGATCTACCTCCTCGTGGTCTTCACGGTCACGATCGAGGACCTGCGCTGGACGCTCCTGCCGCTTGCCGCCGTTGGTCTGCAGGTGGCGGGCATCACCGCGTTCCATGCGTCGGCCGCCGAGGTCGCCGTCGTCCAGGCGGTCGTGGTCACCGTCGTCCTCCTGACGAACGAGGTGCGGTTCCACTCGTTCCTGCGGCCACCCTCGGCCGCCAGCGGCACGTGAGCGGGCCCGCTGTTTCGGGTGACGTCGAGGGCTATGCAGCGCGACACCAGCAGTTCCTCACGAGCACCCTGCCGCCGCTGCTCGCGCAGGTCGCACGACCGGGCGTCGTCGTCGACCTGGGCTGCGGCGACGGTGCGCTGATCTGGGCGCTGCACCACAGGGCACGGCTGGGATCGCTCACGTACGCCGTCGATCTCTCGCAGGCCCGGGTCGACAACGCCGTGCAGGTGGCGCCCGGCGTGACGGGCATCGTGGCCGACGCGGCCGCCGTCCCGCTGCCGGACGGCGTGGCGGACGGCGTGATCTGCTCACAGGTGATCGAGCACGTACCGGAGGACCGGGCGCTCGCGCGGGAGATCGCGAGACTGCTCAAGCCGGGCGGCTGGTGGTACGTGGGCACGGTGCTCCGAGGCTCCCGCGCGTGGTGGGTCTACAAGGTCGACGGCGTGCGCGTGCTCGACCCGACGCACGTTCGCGAGTACCGCGCCGAGGAGGAGCTGTGGCGCGTCCTCGACGACCCGCGCCTGCACGTGGAGGTCGTCACGTCGAGCCCCATGCGGTACCCCATCTCGGATCTCCTGATCCGGGCCGTGGGTCGCGGTCGCCGGGTCACCGGCGTCTATCAGCGTGTCCCGGAGGCCGCGCGAGCGCTCAAGCTGCGCGTGCCGGGCTACCGCCTGCTCGAGGCGGCCGGGACGGCGCGGCCGGCGTGACCGCCGGCGGCGACGTCTAGACGAACGCCCGCGCCTCGAGGTCGGCGACGATCACGTCGCCCGGCGACTGAGGCGGGAGCGGTTGCCGGCGCCGGTGCCGCCCGGGGTCGGCGAGGAAGTCTCGAAGCACCTCGGGGTCGAGCCGGGAGAGGATCACGTTCTCGCCGAGCCCGTCCATCCACTCGGTGCGCTTGCGATGCACGAGGCACGGCTTGTCGAGGTAGTAGCACTCCTGCTGGCTGCCCCCGCTGTCCGTGACGACGAAGGCGCAGCGCCGCTCGAGCTGGACGAAGTCGAAGAAGCGCAGGCGTTCCATGCGCCGGAACCGCTCGCCGTCGAAGACACCTGCCAGGCCGAAGCGCTCGATCGCAGCCGTCGTCACCGAGTGGTCGACGAACAGCAGGGGCGTCTGTCTCGCAGCCTCGGCGAGCGCTCTCAGCGTGTCGGTCAGAGCCGCCCGCGAGCTCAGCAGCTCGTACCGGTGCAGGCTGACGATCCCGAACGGCTCCTCGGGCACCGGTACTGCCGGCTCCAGGTCCTGGGGGACGAGCGCGAGGCTGTCTCGGACGGTGTTCGATCCCGTGTCCACGACGATCCCGTGGTGGAGGTGGCGCGTCGCCCAGCTGCCGGGTGCGTAGTGGATGTGCGCGATCCGGCTGGTGACGCGCCGGTTGAGCTCCTCCGGGAACGGGTTGCGGATGTCTCCGCTGCGGAGGCCACCCTCGATGTGGGCGACGGGCACCCGCAGGCCGATCCGGCCCATCAGGGCTCCGAGCACGGTCGTCATCGTGTCGCCGTGGACGAGGACGAGCGGCCGTCCCGGCCCTCGCCGCAGGTCCCGCGCGAGACGGCCCCGTCCGCCGGCGAACGAGCGGGCGACGCGCGTGAGCCAGCCGGGGATGTCGCGGTTCGTCGCCAGGTCGCGGCCGCCGGCGCCGCGTCCGAGCCAGACGTCCGGCTGCGGCAATCCGAACTGCTCGAGGAAGCGCGGGATCTGCGTCACCTGCTGGCCCGTCGTCGCGAGCACGAAGGGGTGACCTCTGTCCTGCAGGCGCACGAGGACGGGTGCGAGCTTGATCAGCTCGCCGGTCGTGCCGAAGACGACGAGGATCACAGGCCGGTGTCGCTCCGCAGCTTGCCCGCGACGAGCATGCCGAGACCTCGCCACATGCCCGCGCCGTGCGCGACGGCGTAGACCGGCGAGAGCCAGGCGACCGAGCGGCTCTCGAAGGCGGAGCACCCCGAGGCGGCAGCGACGGCTCCGGCCGTGGCGCCCGCGACGACGGCGGCGGCGGGTGCCAGCGCCGGCCGCCGCAGCACGGCCACGCCGAGGAGCGCGCTCACCGGATAGAAGGCGACCGCCCCCGGGAAGAAGCGCGACTCGCGGCGGAGGTGACCGTCGACGAACGTCGTGCCGCGGTACAGCGCCTGACGCAGGAAGGCGGCGAGCGTCGTCCTCGGCTGGTAGTCGCACGCGAAGGACGGAGACAGGTGGATCGGCTCGCGCTCGGCGATCCACCTGATCAGCGCCGTGTCGTCGCTGACCAGGTGCAGGCTCCGGTAGCGGCTGCGAAAGGCTGCCACCGAGTCGAGGAGCAGCGCGCGCGGCGCGAAGAAGCAGCCTGTTCCCTTGGGGTACCGGTCGAAGTCGTCGACGCCGAAGCTCGTCGCCCGCGGGTCGGCGAGGTAGTCCTTCCACGCGATCTCCACCAGCACCTTCCAGAAGGCGCCGTACGGGTTGTCGTCCGTGCGCAGGTAGACGTGGCCGTTCCACACCCGTTCGCCTGCCGCGGTTCGCTCCGCCAGATGGGCGAGCGCATCGGCGTGCAGTGAGACGCGCGTGTCGAGCAGGAGCACCCACTCGCCCGTCGCGCGCTCCAGGCCGGCGACGCGCGCCAGGAAGCGCCCGCTGTTGGGCTGGGCAAGGACGCGCAGCGGTGCGGTGCCCCTCCAGGCGGCCATGGCGGCCTCCGCCGTCCCGTCCGTGGAGCCGTCGTCGACGAGCACCACCTCGGCGTCGAAGCCCGGCGCGCGCTCGAGCGCCGCCGCCAGCGCTTCGAGCGTCCCGCCGATGTCGGCGGCGGCGTTGTAGGCGGGGATGACGACGCTGAGTGTCCGGTTCGTCATCTGCCGGTGGCCACGCCTGCGAGGAAGGCGGCGACGTAGACCGCGTGCGTGGCGACGAACGCCGGCGCCGCGAGCAGGCCGACGCGGAGCGAGCGGAACCGGAACGCACCCGTGGCGGCGCCGAGGAGCACGGCGGCGAGATAGACGAGCACGAGCACGATCCCCACCGTGCGTGCAGTTCCGCCGGCGGCGATGAGCACCACGCCCGCCAGGGCGGCGGCGAACGGCACGAGCACGAGGAGCCGAGCGAGCGTGAAGCTGCGGCCGCGGGTGAGCCGCGCGGCCACCCCGCGCGACCGGGCATAGCCCGCCACGGAGCGGAGGTGCGGCCCGAAGAGCGGGGCGGGGGTGTCGACGATCATCGTGTCCGGCGTGTAGACGGTCTCGCGGCCGCGAGCGGCGAGCCACGCCACGAGGCGCTCACGTGGGACGTGCTCGTCGAGCGCCTCGAGGTAGGCGGCCCGGCGCACGACCACGCTCGGCGCCGGGTGGTCGACGACGACGCGCACGTTGCCGGGGCTGTACCGGATCCGCGGTGAGCCTGCACCCAGGCGCGACTCGAGGATCGCGGCGGCGGCCACCCGGCGCAGTGGGCCGCGGTGTGGCGCCATCTCCGGTACGACGACCGCTGCCACCTCGGGCCGCACGAAGAACGGAGCGGCGGCGGTGAGCCAGTTCCCGGCAGGGCTCGCACCGGGTGCAAGGAGTGCGACGACCTCGCTCGACGCGGCGCGCGCCGCTCCCGCCGGGTCGCCCGGGAGGACGTCGACCGCCGGGTAGTCGAGGCGCTGTGCCGTCTCCTCGTCCGATCCGACGAGCGTCACCCGGGGCAGCGTCTCCGGCCTCCGCGCGACCCCGCTCGGCCCGAGCAGCGCCTGCTTGCGCTGGTAGGTGCGCAGGATCCGCAGCCGGTAGAAGATCGCCGCCGTATCGACGAGCGCCCTGGCCACGGCGGCCGAGCGGACGCCGGAGCCGGTGAAGCGGTAGTCGAGCGTGACGGGAAGCTCGCGCACGCGCCGGTAGCCGAGGGCGTGGGCCACCGCGAGGAGCTCGAGGTCGAAGGCGAACTGCTTGACGAGGAGGAGCGGCATCACGTTGTCGACGACGTCGCGCGAGATCACCTTCAGGCCGACCTGCGTGTCGCGGACGTCGAGCTGGAAGAGGACGCGGTTCAGCAGCTGGTAGCACCAGCTCGCGATGCGTCGCGCGCGCGGGTAGTGGACGACCGACTCCGGGTGCCGTTTGGAGCCGAGCGCGATGTCGAGCTGCTCGTGCCGCGCGACCTCGAGGTAGCGGGGGATCGAGGCCGGGTCGAGATCGAGGTCGGCGTCGATGAAGGCGACCCACTCGCCCGTCGAGGCGAGCGCTCCGGCGCGGACGGCGTAGCCCTTGCCGAGGTTGCGGTCGTAGTGGATCACCCGCGCCCGCGACTCCTCGCGCGCGGCGAGGAGGCGTTCGGCCGTGTCGTCGACCGAGCCGTCCGACACGACGATCAGCTCGACCTCTCCGTCGATCCCGGGCTCGACGGCGCGGCGGATGGCGTCGACGTTCTCGACGATCGTGGTCGCGCCGTCGTACACGGGGACGACCACCGACAGCGCCGGCCGGGGCGGCGTCTGCGCGCTCTGCCCGCCGCCGGGGTCCACGGCCGTCACCGCAGTCTCCACCGGCGGATCGTAAGCGCGAGGCTGGCTGTCGCCGGTGCGCCCGGGACGCGGGCGGCCGGGGTCGGACTCCATGGGGTCTGACCCCCTGACGGTCGTCGACCGCGCGCGAGGCCCAGCGGGGCGAGATGTATCTCGCCCCTACTCGTCGTCGCCGAAGAGGGGCGTCTCGACGAGGCCGAGGGCATAGGCCTGGCGGATGGCCTCGCTCCGGTTCCGCACGTCCAGCTTGCGGTAGATGTTGCTCAGGTGGAACTTGACCGTCTGGCGGGCCACCCAGAGCTCCTTGGCGATCTCCTCGTTCGAGAGCCCCCGCGCGAGGGCGCGCAGGATCACGATCTCGCGCTCCGTCAGCCCCGCCGCCTTGACGCCCGTGCCGGCGCTCGCGTCCTCCACGCCGACGGTGGAGAAGACGTTCCCCTCCACCGCCGACCGTAGGGTGGCGGGCAGGTCGACCGGGTCGAGGCTCTTGACCACGTAGGCGCTCGCCCCGCGCCGGAGCGCGGTGTCGATCAGGTCGCGGCTCGTCGAGGCGGACAGCATCACGACCTTCACGTCCGGATGCCTGCGGCGGATCTCGTCCAGGCAGACGAGGCCGTTCATGTTGGGCATGCGCACGTCGAGCAGCACGAGGTCGGGCGACGTCTCGGCGACGAGCGGGAGCACCTCGGCGCCGTTCTGCGTCTCCCCGACGATCTCGAAGCTCTCGTCCACCTCCAGCGCCCGCCGGATCCCGTCCAGCATGAGCCGGTGGTCGTCTGCGATCACGACGCGCATGGCAGCAGTCTTGCAGTCTGCACGGAGGAACGACTCCATACAATCCGGACATGGCCCGCACCGAGGATCGCGGCGTGGCCGGGGCGCTTGAGGCGTGGCGCGAGCGGTACGCACGCACTCCGGAGCGCGTGGGGGAGCTGTTCTCCACCATCTCGGGCGTGGAGGTCGACCCGCTCTACACCGCGGAGTCGGTCGACATCGAGCCGGGCCGCGACCTGGGCGTGCCGGGGGCGTTCCCCTTCACGCGCGGCGTGTACCCGTCCATGTACCGCGGGCGGCTGTGGACGATGCGCCAGTTCGCAGGTTTCGGGACGGCCGCCGAGACGAACGAGCGCTTCCGTTATCTCCTCGACCACGGCCAGACGGGCCTCTCCACCGCCTTCGACATGCCCACGTTGATGGGATACGACTCGGACCACCCACGCTCGGAGGGCGAGGTGGGGCGCGAGGGCGTCGCCGTCGACTCGCTCGAGGACGCCGAGACCCTGTTCGCGGGCATCCCGCTGGGCGAGGTCTCGACGTCGATGACGATCAACGCGCCGGCGGCGATCCTGCTCGCGTACTACGTGTGCGTCGGCGAGCAGCAGGGCGTGGCGCGGGAGCTCCTGCGCGGGACGATCCAGACGGACATCCTCAAGGAGTACATCGCGCAGAAGGAGTACATCTTCCCGCCGCAGCCCTCGATGCGGCTGGTGACGGACATGATCGAGTTCTGCGCGCGGGAGATGCCCCTCTGGCATCCGATCTCGATCTCCGGGTACCACATCCGCGAGGCCGGCTCGAACGCCGCGCAGGAGCTCGCCTTCACGCTGCAGGACGGCTTCACCTACGTGGAGTGGGCGCTCGACCGCGGGCTCGACGTCGATGCCTTCGCGCCCAGGCTCTCCTTCTTCTTCAACGCGCACCTCGACTTCTTCGAGGAGATCGCGAAGTACCGCGCCGCGCGGCGCATCTGGGCGCGCGAGCTGCGCGACCGCTTCGGCGCCCGGGAGGAACGCTCGCTCCTGATGCGCTTCCACACGCAGACCGCCGGCGTATCGCTCACGGCGCAGCAGCCGGAGGTGAACATCGTGCGCACCGCCATCGAGGCCCTCGCCGCCGTCCTGGGGGGCACCCAGTCGCTGCACACGAACTCCTTCGACGAGGCGCTGGCGCTGCCGACGGAGGACGCGGTGCGCCTCGCGCTCCGCACCCAGCAGGTGATCGCGCACGAGACCGGCGTCGTGAACACGATCGACCCGCTCGGCGGCGCGTACTACGTGGAGCACCTCACGAACGAGCTCGAGCGGCAGGCGTACGACTACTTCGACCGCATCGAGCGCCTTGGGGGCATGGTCGCCGCGATCGAGGAGAACTTCCCGCAGCGCGAGATCGCCGAGGCGTCGTTCCGCTACCAGTCCGAGGTCGAGTCCGGGCAACGCGTGGTCGTGGGCGTCAACCGCTACGGGCTCGAGGACGAGCAGCTGCCGCCGCTCCTCAAGATCGACCCCGCCCTCGAGCCGAAGCAGATCGCCCGCGTGCAGGCCGTGCGTGCGCGTCGCGACGCCGCCGCGGTCGAGGCGCGGCTCGCCGAGCTGCGCGAGGCGGCCGAGCGGCCGGACCGCAACCTCATGCCCGTGATCATCGACGCCGCTCGCGACTACGTCACGCTCGGCGAGATCTGCGACGCCTTCCGCGGCGCCTGGGGCGTGTGGCGCGAGCAGCCCGTCTTCTGACCGCGACCCAACTTTCCGACCGGCGGGTCGTCTACCGACGTAACGGCCGCGAGCCCGGGGCGCAGCCGTTTCACTACCCTTGAGCGATGAGCGCGAAGCCCGAAGAGATCTCGCAAGCGGGGCGGACCGAGAAGCCGATCGCGGACCGCCGCCGGCGTGCCTGGATGCTCGGCGCAGGCGTCGCGCTGCTCACGCTCGGAATCCTCGCCCTCGTCGGCGCCTTCTTCGGCAACACGGCCGGGGGCGAGGGGGAGCGCTCGTCGGGAGCTGCGCAGGTAGCGGCTGCGAGAACGGCCGCGCCGGTCGATCCGGAGGCCCGCCGCGTGGCGGCGCGGTTCCTGTCGACGGCGGTCTCCCGCACGCACCTCGACGAGGCGTGGGAGCTGGCCAACGCCGAGATGCGGAGCGGCGTGACCCGCGCACAGTGGCTTCGCGGCGAGCTGCCCGTCGCGCCGTTCCCGGTCGACTCGACGAAGTCGAAGTTCGCCGTGGACGAGTCGTACACCAACAAGGTCTTCCTCACGGTGTTCGTCACGCCGAAGCCGGGTAGCGACTCCCCCGGCGGGGCCGTGTACAAGGTCACCCTGGTCAAGTCCGGCGCGGGAGCAGACGCGCGCTGGCTGGTCTCCTACTGCCAGCCGTATGCGCCGCCCGGGATGTTCGTCCCGCCCGCCTCCTAGCCGGCATGTTGCTGTCCCCGCGTCGGCGTCGGCGTCTGGGGTACGTGACGCTCGCGGCTGCGATCGGCGGCGGGATCCTCGCCGTCGGTCTCGTGTACCCGAACACGGCGGCCGATCTCGAGACGCCGCGTTCCAACGTTCCGGCGACGGTCGTGGCCCCGCGGAAGCCCGTGCGGCTCGACACCGAGGACCGCGCCCAGCTCATCGCACTGGGCAGGCGGTTCGTGCAGGCCGCGGTGCTGCGAAAGAATCCGGGCGACGCCTGGGCGATGGCCTCGCCGGCACTCCGCCAGGGCGCCTCGAGGGCGATGTGGCGCTCGGGTGCGATCCCCGTCACGCCCTACCCGGTCGACTCGGCTCGGTGGCGACTGCGCTACGCGTTCGCCGACGAGGTCGCGTTCGAGGTGTGGGTGGAGGCGAAGGACCCGAACCTCATCCCCATGGTCTTCGGGTTGACCTTCGTCCGCGGTGACGGCCGGGGAGGACCGTGGCTCGTCGAAGACTGGGCGCCCTCGCCCGCGAACGCCCTCGCCCAGGGGCCCGTCTACCGCGACGCCATGCCGAACCCGTTCGCTCCGACGCCGCGTGCCTCCGCCACCGCGAGCCCTCTCCTCCTGCTCCTGCCGTTGCTGCTGCTCGTCGGTGGGGTGGGGCTGGTCGCCGCGATGGTGGCGAGGGAATGGCTTGCCGCCCGTCGCGTTCGTGCGCACGAGCGGCGGCGCGCCCGGCGCCTCGGCCAGGGCTCGAAGTCGAGTCCCTGGTAGCCGTCCGGCGTCGGTCGGGACAGGGCTGACGAGACGCCGCCCGGGCTAGGGCTGGTACTGCTGGTCCAGGGAGCGGACGGTGTCGGAGACGACGCTGATCCAGTACCCCAGCCCGTTGTGACGATCGAACAGCCGACGGTGCCTGGGATTCCCACCCTTGACGATCCCCGCGAGCTCGGAGACCGTGATGGTGGTCGGGCAGAGGCCTCGCGAGTCGTTGGTCAGGACCGTGACGCGAGCGCTCGCCGGCACGCGATAGGTGAGGACGCGGTGGCTCTCGTCCCGCACGTAGTAGTCGTTCGGCACGGCCTCACCGGGCGCGATGACCTTGTCCTCGACCGCGGCGCGCTGCGCCGTGGTGCCTTCGAGCCAGAGCGCGGGATCGAACCGCAGCTCGAAGCGTGAGCCTTTCCGGGTCAGCGATCTGATGTGCCCCCACGACGCGAGCCCGCCTGCGGTCGTGGCACGCGGGAGGCGCAGGAACCTGCAGGGGGTCGTCTCCGCCGTAGCCGACGCCACATGAGCTGCTCCGGCGAGCCCGGGCGACGAGAAGGCGGCGACGAGCGTCGCGCCGGCCGTGGCGATGGCGGGGACTGGTCTCACGGTGACTCCTCTCGGTCGGACTACCCTGCATCTTCGACCGTCTGCGGTCGGTGGCCAAGGCCGGAGGGTCTCAGGCGTGTGATGTCGCCTCGCACGCGGGAAGGGCCGGTGCTCCGGCCCTTCCCGCGAGGTCCATGTCTCGAGGCGAGCTGGCTAACCGGGGCAGCCCGGAATCCGCTCGCGCGGATTCCGGACGCGCAAACCCCTGAAGCCGTCCGCTTCGCGGCCGGGCGCCACGGATCTCACACCGAGCCTCTAGAACTCGCCGTCGTTGCCGCCGCCGTCTCCGTCGCCGCCGTCGTCGCCGACCGGCACGTCCGAGCAGTCGTCGGCGCCGGCCGGAAGCAGGTAGTCGGGATGGTTGTTCTTGCCGTGGCCGGGCGCCGTGCCGTCGAAGTGGCCCGCGAGCGCGTTCTCGCCGACGTTGATCAGGACGTACGGGTTCTTCTCCGACGCGGTCCCGTGACACAGGAGAACCTTGTCGGCCCCGCCGGCCGAGGCCGCCGCCGTCGCGCCGAGGCTGCACGCAGCGACGACGAGCGTGACGCGGGCGATTCGTCTCATCAGTGAACTCCCCCTCCGTGCCGCAGTGAATGGCTTCCGACGCACCGTAGGAGCGGCAGCGCCCGGTGGCGATCACTGACACGAGGGATCGGCGCTCGGGCCGGGCTCGCGGGACGGAACGGCCGGGTGTCACCCCGTCAGGGATGGCACCGCGGTCTCACAGCTCGACGACGTCGCCCAGGGCGACCTGCTCCAGACCCTCGGGCAGCGGCAGCTCGGAGGGCCGGTGCGTGAGCAGCAGCCGGCGGGCACCGGAGCGCTCGAACGCGTCGACGGCCTCCTCTGCGGACAGGTGCCCGCGCGGCTCGCCGTCCGACGCGCCGTCGACGAGCGTCGCCTCGCAGAGGAAGAGGTCCGCCTCGCGGGCGAGCGCGACGAGCGAGTCCGCCGGGGCGGTGTCGCCCGAGTAGGCGAGGGTCGATCCCTCGGCCGTCACACGGAAGCCGTACGTCTCGACGCGGTAGTGCGGAAGGCGTACGGCCGTGATGGGGACGCCCGCGGGCGCGAACGGGCCGTCCTCGCCGAACTCGGCCAGCGTGAAGACCCTGTCGAACATGTCCGGAAAGCCGAAACGGACACCGAACTCCTCCAGGATCGTGCGTCCGCCGGGGTGCACCCAGAGCTCCGGGCGGCGCTGGTCGCCGCCGAACAGGTACATGCTCCCCCAGACCCACGGCACCAGGTCGCCCCAGTGGTCGAGGTGGAAGTGCGTGATCGCGATCGCGTCGACCTCCGGCCACGGCTCCTGCTCGCGCAGGCGTGCGAGCACCCCCGGCCCGCAGTCGAGCAGCAGCCGCTTGCCCTCCGCTTCGACCAGATAGCCGGACTGTGCGCCACCGGGGTTGGGCCACGCGGGGGAGCAGCCGATGACGGTGAGACGCACGCTCCTATACTGCCCAGGTGGCCCGGAAGATCCGTGTCGTGATCGCGAAACCCGGTCTCGACGGGCACGACCGGGGGGCGAAGATCATCGCACGGGCGCTACGCGATGCGGGCATGGAGGTCATCTATACGGGCCTGCACCAGACGCCCGAGCAGATCGTCGAGACCGCGATCCAGGAGGACGCGGACGCGGTCGGCATCTCCATCCTCTCGGGCGCGCACATGACGCTCGTGCCCCGCATCGTGGACCTCCTGCGCGAGGGCGGCGCAGACGACGTGCTCGTCGTCGTGGGGGGGACGATCCCGAGCGAGGACGCGGACGAGCTCAAGCGTCTCGGGGTGGCCGAGGTGTTCGGCCCGGGCGCCCCGACAGCGGCGATCGTCGACTTCCTGCGCGGGGCGCTCGCCGTCGCATGAGCGAGACGCCGGGGGCGGGCCGGCGCCTTCCCCACGGGCACGAGGGTCACGCGCACGACCACCGCGAGGCGGGTGCCCGCGCGCTGCTCGTCGTCCTGGCGCTCACGACCGCCTACACCGTGGCCGAGGTCGTCGCGGGCTGGCTCACGGGCAGCCTCGCGCTCCTCGCCGACGCGGGCCACATGCTCTCGGACGACCTCTCGATCGGGCTCGCGCTCCTCGCCATCTGGCTCGCCCGCCGGCCGGCGACGCACCGCCGGAGCTTCGGCTTCAAGCGGGCCGAGATCCTGGCCGCGTTCCTCAACGGACTGGCCCTCGTGCTGGTGAGCATCTGGATCGTCGTCGAGGCGGTCGGGCGCCTGTCCGACCCGCCCGAGGTGCTCGGAGGCTGGATGCTCGCCGTCGCGCTCGGCGGCGTCGCCGTTAACGTGCTCGCCTTCGCCATCCTCCTGCGCTCGGCCCGCGAGAGCCTCAACGTCGAGGCGGCCTTCAGGCACGTCGTCGCCGACCTGCTCGCGTCGGTGGGGGTCGTGGTGGCGGCCGTCGTGATCCTCGTCACCGGCTGGACGAAGGTCGATCCGCTCGTCTCGCTCGCGATCGCCGTGCTCGTGCTGTGGAGCGCCTGGGCCGTGCTGCGAGACTCGTCGCAGATCCTGCTCGAGGCAACGCCGAGCGGTGTGGACGCGCGCGAGGTGGAGCGCGCGATCGTCGCCGTCCCGGGCGTCCACAGCGTCCACGATCTGCACATCTGGACGATCACCTCGGGGTTCGACGCGCTCTCGGCGCACGTGCTGGTCGCCCGCGGCGACGACTGCCATGCGCGGCGGCTCGAGATCGAGCGGATGCTCGCTCGGCGCTTCGGCATCGACCACACGACGCTGCAGGTGGACCACGCCGCCGGCGAGCTGATCCAGATCGAGCGCGGGTAGGCGGACGCAGGGTCGTCCAACGGCCGTGATCCGGCACGGGCGCGTGCCCTACGGCTTGCCGGGATTCGTCCCCACGACGGGCGCCTCCCAGACCACGGTCTCGCCGCCCGCGCGGCGGACTCTCACGGCTTCGAGCGCGCCGGGCTCGCCGCGCAGCGCCTCGGCCGTCGCCGCTCCCGCGGCCGTGAAGACGCTCACGACTCCCTCGATGGCCTCGAGGGTGCGGCTCGACCCCTGCAGCGCGGCGGCGAGCTCGCTGTCGACCGTCGCGCCGGCCGCGACCGAGAGCTCGACGACGCGCGGCGCGATGGGCGTCCAGCGGCCGTTCGGCCACCAGCGCACCGCGCTCGCGCGGAGAGCCAGGCGGCCGTCGCCGACCGAGACCGGCACCCCGCGCAGGCCCGCCGCGAAGGTACGGCCGACAGCGCCCGGGAACAGGCGGTGCTCCGCCCGGTTCAGATAGGGGAAAGGGTTCACGTCGGCGCCGTCGCCGGGATGCACCTCGAAGTGCAGGTGATACGTGCCCTCGGCATCGCCCGAGTCCCCGTTGTACGCGATCTCCTGTCCGGCCTCGACGCGTGCTCCGTCCTCGAGGCCGTCGGCGAAGGCGACGCCGGGCTTGCAGGCGCCGCGGTTGTCTCGCTTCCTCGTGAGGTCGTTGTTGAGGTGGACGTAGAGGTAGGTGGTGCCGCTGCGTCCGTAGAGATAGAGCATGCAGCCGGCGCGCGCGTTGGTCCAGAACTTGAGCGTCCCCGCCTCGGCTGCGACGGCCGGCGAGCGCCAGTCGGTCATGATGTCGATCCCCGCGTGCGCGCCGTTGGGCCGCGGGTCGCCGTAGTTGTCGTCGTAGTCGGCGCGGCCGACGATCGGGAAGACGATGCGCGGCTTTGCCGTCGCGCGTGCATCGACCGCGATCGCCGAGGATGTCCACGCCGCGGCAGCCACGGCTGCGGTGGCGATGAAGAGGAGAAGGAGTGCTCCTCGGGCTGTCGTCCGGTGGCCCATCACGCTCCGGTTCGCCGCACGGGGCTCGCCGACCCTACTCCATCGGCTGTCTTGCCGCGTCGGTCCATGCCTCGGATGGGGCGGACGACCGGGATCAGACCCCGAGGGATCCGACCCCTGCCGTTCACGGCGCTGCGAGGCGTCCTCCGTGGCTAGAGTCCGCCGCGATGAAGATCGCCGTGTGCGTCAAGCAGGTGCCGGACGCGACCGCGCCCCGGCGGATCGACCCGGCCAGCAAGCGGCTCGACCGCTCGGGCGAGGGCGCATTGAACGCGACGGACGTGAACGCGGTGGAAGAGGCGCTCCGCATCAAGGAGGCGCGCGAAGGCGAGGTCGTCGTCGTGTCGCTCGGGCCGGCCCGGGCGATGGAGTCGCTCAAGAAGGCGCTCGCCATGGGCGCCGACCGCGCCGTGCTCGTCGCCGACGATGCTGCCGCGGGCTCCGACCTCCTCGCCACGAGCTACGCGCTCGCGCAGGCGCTCCAGCGGGAGGAGCCCGACCTCGTGCTCTTCGGGCAGCAGTCGAGCGACGCCGACGGGGCGGTGCTCTGGGCCGCCGTCGCGGAACGGCTTCGCCGCCCGCTGATCTCGCAGGTCGCCACGCTCACCGTCGAGGACGGCAGCGTGACGGGCAAGCGTCAGACCGAGTTCGGCTACGACGTGATCCGTGCGCCGCTGCCCGCGGTGATCGCCGTGTCGGACGCGATCAACGAGCCGCGGTACCCCTCGCTCAAGGGGATCATGGGCGCGAAGTCCAAGCCGCAGGAGACCCTGTCGCTGGCCGACGTCGGCGTCGAGCCCGAGCGGGTCGGAGAAGCGGGGTCTCGCACGACCGTGGCCGCCCTCGCGCCGCCGCCTCCGAAGAGCGGGCAGGTGAAGATCGAGGACGACGGCTCGGCTGCCGAGAAGATCGTCGAGTACCTCGCTGAGAAGCGGCTGCTCTGATGCGCTCGCTGGTCTTTCTCGAGCATCACGAGGGCGAGCTGACGAAGGGCTCGCTCGGCGTCCTCTCCAAGGCCGCCTCGCTGGGCGAGGCCGCCGGCGTGGTGGTGGGCTCGGGACTCGCGGGGGTCGCCGAGGCGGCAGGGCGCTACGGTGCGTCGACCGTCTACGTCGTCGACGACCCTGCCCTCGAGGCGCCGCTGCCGCAGCCGCGCGTCGACGCGCTCGAGGCGGTCGTGGCGCAGGCCGGCGCGGAGAACGTCCTCTTCGCCGCGTCCGTGCTCGCCGCCGACGTGGCCGCCGGGCTCGCGGCACGGCTCGAGGCGGGGCTCAACTGGGACGTGACGGATCTCGCCGTCGAGGGAGGCGAGCTCGTGGGCAAGCGGCTCGCGTTGGGCGACACGGTGCTCGTCGACACCGGATGGACGGCGACGCCGCGCCTGGCGCTCGTCCGCTCGGGCACCTTCGACCCCGTCGAGTCGGGAGGAAGCGCCACCGTCGAGCAGGTCGACGCCCCGCTGCAGGACTTCTCCACGGCGGCCGAGCTCGCCGAGCACCTCCAGGAGGAGGCGAGCGGGCCGTCGATCGAGGACGCGGACGTGATCGTCGCCGGCGGCCGGGGTCTCCAGGCCCCCGAGGGCTTCGCCCTCTGCGAGGAGCTCGCGAGCGCTCTCGGGGGCGCGGTCGCGGCGACGCGCGCGGTCGTCGACGCGGGCTGGTACCCGTATGCGGCGCAGGTGGGTCAGACCGGCAAGACGGTGTCGCCGAAGCTGTACGTGGCCCTGGGCATCTCGGGCGCCATCCAGCACAAGGTCGGCATGCAGAGCTCGGGCGTGATCGTCGCGATCAACAAGGATCCGAACGCGCCGATCTTCGACTTCGCGGACTTCGGCGTCGTCGGCGACCTGCACCAGATCGCGCCGAAGCTGGCCGAGCTCGTCCGGGCCCGCAAGGCTTGAGGCACGTGGCGGTCCGGCCGGCCGACTTCCCGCCGCCGTTCCGGAGCTCCGACGCGATCGCCGCGCCGACCGACCCGCTGGACGAGCGCATCGAGGTCGGCGTGCTCGTGGTCGGCGCAGGCCCGGGCGGGCTCTCGTGTGCGATCCGCCTCGGGCAGTTGCTCGAGGAGCACCCCGAGATGCGCGACCGTCTCGGCGACGTGCCCGTCGCCGTGCTCGAGAAGGGGAAGCAGCCGGGCTCGCACTCCGTCTCGGGGGCCGTGGTGAACGCCCGTGCGCTCCGCAGGCTCTTCAAGGGCCGCCTCGCGATGGAGGACATCCCCACCTACGGCCAGGTGGAGGGCGAGGCGGTCTACCTGCTCACGCGCGGCGCCGCCCTGCGCATCCCGCCGCCGCCGACGATGATGAACCACGGCAACTGGATCGTCTCGCTGTCACAGCTCGCCCGGTTCCTCGGTGAGCAGGCGGAGGCGGGCGGGGCGATGCTCCTGCCCGAGACGACCGGCGACAAGCTCCTCGTCGAGCATGGCCGCGTCGTCGGCGTGCGCACGGGGGACAAGGGGCGCGGCAGGGAAGGCGAGCCGCTCGCGAACTTCGAGCCCGGCGCCGACGTGGTCGCGAAGGTGACGGTGCTCGCGGAGGGCACGGCGGGCCACCTGACGTCGGCGGCCGTCGACCACTTCGGGCTCCACGGGCGCAACCCGCAGATCTGGGCGCTCGGCGTGAAGGAGGTGTGGAAGGTGCCGCGGCCCTTGCGCCGCATCGTCCACACGATGGGCTGGCCCCTCCGGAAGCGCGCACGGTACGGCGAGTTCGGCGGGTCGTTCGTCTACCCGATGGGCGAGGACATGATCTCCATAGGCTTCGTCGTCGGGCTCGAGTACGCGGACGTCGAGCTCTCGGCCCACGATCTCCTGCAGGAGTTCAAGACGCATCGGCTGATGCGGAAGATCCTCGACGGGGGCGAGCGCGTGGCCTGGGGGGCGAAGACGATCACCGAGGGGGGCCTGCTCTCGCTCCCGTCGAAGCTCAGCGCGCCAGGCCTGCTCCTCGTCGGCGAAGGAGCCGGCCTCGTCAACGTGCCGAGGCTGAAGGGCATCCACTACGCCGTCGAGTCGGGGCGTCTCGCGGCGGAGGCAGCGTTCCGCGCCGTGGGGCGCGGAGAGGCTCCCGGCCGTGTCGGCGCGCTCGAGACCTACGACCAGGAGCTGCGCGCCAGCTACCTCTGGAAGGAGCTCGACGAGGTGCGGAACATGCGCCAGGTCTTCGACAAGGGCTTCTTCATCGGCGGTGCCCTCGCGAGCGGCATGACCGTGACGAAGGGCAAGCTGCCTCCGAAGGACTTCGGCACCGAGCCGAACGCCGCGCGTGCCCTGCTCCGCACCGGCCGCGCCGCCTCGTACCCGAAGCCCGACGGGACGCTCACCTTCGACAAGCTGTCGTCCGTGTTCGCGTCGGGCAACCGGACGCGGGACGACCAGCCGAACCACGTGCGCGTCCAGCAGGCCGTGCCGCGCGACCTCGCGGAGATGTGGACGTGGATGTGCCCGGCCCAGGTCTACGAGGTCGGCGACGAGGACGGCGACGGCACCGTGACCGTCAAGCTGACGCCGTCGAACTGCGTCCAGTGCGGCGCCATCAGCGCGAAGGGGGGCCGCCTGACACCGCCCGAGGGCGGCTCCGGGCCCGAGTACACGCTGACGTGACGGCGTGGGCGCGCGCGGTGAGAGGGCGAGATGTATCTCGTTCCTGCGGTGGCGCCCTCGTCAACCTTCCCGACGACCCGCCGGCACGGCGCTAGCCTCCGACCGTGGCCGAGCAACCCTTCGACGTCGCCGTCGTCGGCGCGGGGATCATCGGCCTCGCGACCGCGCGGGCGCTGACCAGGCGCCGTCCCGGCCTGCGCGCGGTCGTCCTCGAGAAGGAGGACGGCATCGCCCGCCATCAGACGGGCCATTCGAGCGGCGTCGTCCACTCGGGCGTCTACTACGCCCCGGGATCGCTCAAGGCCCGGCTCTGCGTCGAGGGCGCGGCGGCGCTCGAGCGCTTCTGCGACGAGCACGGGATTCCCGTCAACCGCTGCGGCAAGGTGATCGTGGCGGTCGACGGGAGCGAGCTCACGCGGCTGGAGGAGCTCCACCGGCGGGCTGTGGCGAACGGTGTCGCCGGAGCGGCCCTCATCGAGCGCGACCGCCTCCTGGAGCTGGAGCCGCACGTCGCGGGTGTCCGGGCACTGCACGTCCCGGGCACGGCCGTGGTGGACTTCGGCCTCGTCTCGGCGGCGCTCGCGGCGGACCTGGCGGCTGTGGGCGTGGACGTCCTCACGGGGCGCGAGGTCACCGGCATCGCGCGACGGCCGGGGACGGTCGTGCTCGAGACGGGGGGCGGGCCGGTCGAGGCGCGCCACGTGGTCGTCTGCGCGGGTCTCCATTCCGACCGTGTGGCGATGCTGGCGGGGGGCGCCCGGGAGCCTCGCATCGTCCCCTTCCGCGGCGACTACCACATCCTCCGCCCCGAGCGGCGCGAGCTCGTCAACGGGCTGGTCTACCCGGTACCCGATCCCGCCTTCCCCTTCCTCGGCGTGCACACGACGCTGCGCCCTGACGGCTCGATCTGGCTCGGCCCCAACGCGCTCCTCGCCACCGGCCGTGAGGCGTACAAGAGGCACCAGGTCGACGTCCGGGATCTCGCCGGCTCCCTTGCCTCGCCCGGCTTCCGCCGCCTCGCGCGACGCAACTGGCGCCTCGGCCTCGTCGAGACGGCCCGCGGCTACAGCCGCCGGCTCTTCGTCGCCGCCGCCCGCCGGCTGCTGCCGGAGCTGCGGCCCGACGACGTGCTCCCCGGGCCGTCGGGCATCCGTGCGCAGGCGCTGGCTCGCGACGGGTCGCTCGTGGACGACTTCGTGTTCGACGGCGACGGCGCCGTGCTCGGGGTGCGGAACGCGCCGTCGCCCGGCGCGACCTCCTCGCTCGCGATCGCCGAGGAGATCGCGGACCGGGCCGAGCAGGCGTTCTGGCCTTCGTAACTGATCGTTACAAGGTCGCCCGCGCAGCGAGAACCGACTGCGCATGCCGGAAGCGCTCGGTACGCGAGCCTTGTAACTGATCGTTACAAGGCTCGGTCGCCGCGGCGGACACGCGCGGGTCGGGCTCGGCACTCCCACGTGGGGTTGCCGCTCGCCGCGTCGGCTCGAAGCCAAGTCACGGCGATCGGGCGCGCCACGCGTCGGCCATCGCCACGCGCTGCTCGAGCGTCGGATGCGTCTCGAGCATCACGTAGGCCCAGGTCGGCGGGCTCGGGTCGCCGAGGGAGGTGTCGGCGAAGCCGCTGAAGAGCGCGCGTGCGCCGACGGGGTCGCGTGTCGACTGGAGCGCCTTCCAGTCGGCTTCCGCCTCCATGCGCCGGCTGATCCAGTTCTCTGCCGGGGCGACGACGAGCCCGAACACGGCAGTCACCAATAGCGCGACGGGGACGGCCTCCGGGTGCCCCATGCCGCCGCGGCGCCGCGTGACGCGCATGATGAGGTAGGCGCCCGGAGCGGCGAAGAGCGCGAACCACGCGAGGAACTTCGGCAGGTGGTCGCTCGAGTGGTGGGCGAGCTCGTGTGCGACGACGACCCTCTCCGCCCCGTCGCTGAAGCGCCCGTCGAGAAGGGTGTCCCACAGCACCACGCGACGGGTGGGGCCCAGTCCGACCGCGTAGGCGTTCGCCTGGCTCGTCTGCCCGCTGACCTCCTCCACGCGGAGCGGGATCTCCGGCAGGCCCTGCTGACGCTCGTACCGTCGCGCCGCGGCGACGAGGGCGGGGTCCTCGAGCCGCGTCGTCGTGACGAGGTACGGAGAGACGAAGGTGAAGAGGGCCGCGATCCCGACGAACACCGCCGTGCCCGGCAGCCACCAGTGCTCGCCCAGCCAGCGGGCGAGCGCCATCACCACGAGCAGCGCGAGGCAGATCGAGAGGAAGGCCGCCCCGAGCGCCAGCCAGTCTCCCAGCGCCCACTCGAGGTAGCCGATCTCGGTGGTCTCGTAGCGCCGCTCCCACCAGACCGCGGCCAGCCCGAACGGAAGCTGCACCAGCCAGACGATCCCGAGTCCGAGCATGCCGAGCAGCATCCCCGTGCCGATGGGCCCCGCGGCGGACTGCCGTGTGAAGCCGACCCCCTTGCGCGCGTAGATCCAGAGCACGACGAGCAACACGATCTGCGAGAGCAGCCAGTCGACGCGGAGGAAGCGCTCGTAGCGCTCGGCCTCGTCCACCAGGGCTGCGCCGAAGGTCGCGTCGACGTTCACCGTCGGCAGCTCGAGGCCGCCGGGAACCGCGTCGTCGAGCAGCAGCCAGGCGCACGCGATCCAGGCTGCGGCCGCGAGCCCGAACGTGCCGAGCCTCAGGGCCTTCACGGAGTGGGAACGAGCTCGAGCTGCTCGTCGTGCGGGGGTGCGGCGAGCGCCGGGGCGGAGTAGGGGTAGCGGTCGGTGAGCAGGAAGAGGTACGCGCTCGCCTGCGCGCTGTAGCGCACGCTCACCGCGCCGAGGTCGCGCAACCCGGGGGGCATACGCCCCGTGAACAGTGCGTAGAACCAGCCGAGCACGGCGACGACGAGGAGCACCGTGCCGAAGGCCCCGGCGAGCAGGAGTGCCGGCAGGGCGAGGAGGAACCGGAACAGCGTCTTCAGCCGATGCTGCCGCGCTGGAGGATCGATCTCCACGTCGACGGGGTACGACCCGGCCGCGCCGAGGAAGCCCGGGAACGGTCCTCCCACGACGTAGAGGAACGCCGAGACGTGCGCCGTGTAGCGGACCCACGCGGCGAGGAAGCGATGGAGGAACCGCGGCACGCGACCGAGCACGAGCGCCACCAGCCAGACGAAGAACGACACGAGGAGGACGACCACGGTCCACAGCGTGAGCCAGACGAGGTGTGGGAACGAGAGGAGCAGGCGGAACAGCACGGTGAGGCGCGAGCGCTCCAGCGTGTCCGTGAGGACGAGCCGAACCGGGTGCTCGGGCAGCTCGGCCGGCGGTTGCACGAGCGAGGGGTCGGCGCTCGGATAGCGGCTCGTGAGCATCAACAGGTAGCCCGTTGCCTGCGCGCCGTAGCCGAGCGCGTACGTCACGAGGTCGCGCAAGCCGCGCGGCATCCGTCCCTGTGCGAGGCACGCGAACCAGGCGAGGAAGGCCGCCACCGCCGCGATGCCGGCGCTGCCGCCCGAGTTGCCGCCGCCGCCGCCGCCGACGAGCGCGGCCATGAGGAGCAGCGCCGGCAGGGCCAGCACGAGGCGGAAGCCGGCGCCCCAGCGCCCCTGCTCTCGCGGCGGATCGATCTCGACGTCGACGGGGTAGCCCGGGCGTCCCGTGAACCCCGGATACGGCCCTGCGGCGAGGTAGAGGTACGCGCTCACGTGCGTCGCATAGCGGAGGTAGGCGGCGAGGAAGTCGTGCAGCGTGCGCGGCACCCGGCGCTCGAAGAGGACGGCGAGCCACGCGACGAACGCGACCGTGAACGCCGCCGCGCTCCACAGGAGGATCCACACGAAATGCGGCAGCGCGAGTAGCAGCCGGAAGAAGACCGTCAGCCGCGAGCGCTGCAGGTCGTCCGAGACGACGAGGCGGATCGGACGCCGGTCGGGTGCCTCGATCACGTGGCACATTGTGAGCCTCCGGCCGGAGCCCATCAGTCTTCGCGCGGGCGGCCACGGGTGCGGCGGTGGGTAGCATCGCCGGGGTGACCGAGACGCTGCCGCTGACGCGCGACGACGTGCTGCACGCGGCAGAGGTCGTGCGAGGGCGCCTGCATCGCACGCCGGTCTTCAGCGCGCGTGGTGTGCGGCCGGGCCTCTCTCTCAAGGCCGAGCTCTTCCAGCGCACGGGCTCGTTCAAGCCGCGCGGGGTCCTCAACAAGCTCGCCTCGCTCTCGGACGAGGAGCGGGCGCGCGGCGTGATCGGCGTGTCGGCCGGCAACCACGCGCAGGCCCTCGCCTGGGCCGCGGCGGACGAGGGGATCGACGCTCTGCTCGTGATGTGGCGGGACGCGAGCCCCGCCAAGGTCGCAGCGACACGCGGCTACGGTGCCGCGGTCGATCTCGAGGCCACGGGGCCGGGGGACGCGTTCGAGCGCCTACGGCTGCTCGAGCGGGAGACGGGTCGCGTCTTCGTGCACCCCTTCGACGATCCGCTGGTCCTCGCCGGTCAGGGCACGGTCGGGCTCGAGATCCTCGAGGACGTCCCCGATGCCGACACGGTCGTCGTCCCGGCCGGCGGCGGCGGGCTCGTGTCGGGGATCGCCATGGCGTGCGTCCCCGCCGGCGTGCGTGTGGTGGCGGTCGAGCCGGAGCTCTCGACCGCCTTGCACGACGGCCTCGAGGCGGGCGAGCCGGTCCGGGTGACGCCGTCGTCCGTTGCCGACGGCCTGTCCGCTCCGTTCGCGGGCGACCTGCCGATCGCGGTGTGCAGGGCGCTGGGGGTGGAGGTCGTGCTCGTCTCCGAGGAGGAGCTGCACGACGCCTTCCGCGTCCTCTACGAGCGCGCGAAGCTCGCCGCCGAGCCCGCCGCAGCCGTGGCCCTCGCCGCCGTCCTGGCGGGGAAGGTCGAGGGCGACCGGATCGTTGCCGTCGTCTCGGGAGGCAACGTCGATGCCCAAACGGCCTCTGCTATCCTGGCCGCTCGATGAAGGCCGAGATCCATCCCGACTACGTTCTCGCACACGTCACGTGCTCGTGCGGCAACGAGTTCTGGACCCGCTCCACGAAGGCGGAGCTCCACGTCGAGATCTGCTCGGCCTGCCACCCCTTCTACACGGGGAAGCAGAAGCTCGTCGACACCGGCGGGCGCGTCGAGCGCTTCCAGCGGCGCCTCGAGAAGGCGGCGGCGACTCGGCCGAAGGCCGAGCAGCCGTAGTCGATCGGCGATACCTCACGGGCGCCCGGTAGCTTTCGTCGCGATGCGACTGCGCCGTTTGCTCGGTAGCGCGTCCCGCCTCCTCACGGCATCCGCGACGACGTACGGCGGCCAGGCGGTCCTCGAGGGCGTCATGATGCGCGGCCCGTCCTGCTGGGCCGTCGCCGTGCGCACCCAGGACGGCAGCATCGCCGAGGTCGTTCGCGACGTCACCTCGCCCATGCAGCGGCACCGGCTGTGGCGGCTGCCGGTCATCCGAGGCGTGATCGCGCTCGGCGAGGCGCTCGCGATCGGGTTCCGCGCCCTCGCGATCTCCGCGAACTACGCCGCGCGGGAGGAGGGCGACGACGGCGAGGTCAAGACCGAGATCACGCGCGGGCAGATCATCTTCTCCTTCGCGATTGCGATCGGCTTCGCGCTGATGCTGTTCAAGGTCGGGCCGGCGCTGGTCACGAGCTGGCTGCCCGTCGAGGACACGGCCTGGTTCGTGATCGTCGAGGGCGTGATCCGCGTGGGCGTGTTCATCGCGTACGTGGCCCTGATCGGCTTGATCCCGGACCTCAAGCGCGTGTTCCAGTACCACGGGGCGGAGCACAAAGCCATCAACGCGCTCGAGGCCGGCGCGGACTTGACGCCGCCCACCGTGCAGAAGTTCAGCTTGATTCACCCACGTTGCGGAACTGCATTTTTGCTCTGGGTTATGGTGATCGGCATCTTCGTCTTCGCGCTCGTGGGCCGTCCCGTCTGGTACTGGCTCATCGCGAGCCGCGTGCTGCTCCTGCCGGTGATCGCCGGGCTCGCGTACGAGCTGATCCGCTTCGCCGGCAAGCACCAGTCCAACCGCGCGCTCATGGTGCTGCTCGCGCCGGGCCTGTGGCTGCAGCGGCTGACGACCCGCGAGCCCACCCTCGAGCAGGTCGAGGTCTCCATCAGGGCCCTGCAGGAGGTGCGGCGGCGCGAGGAGGCCGAGCCCGAGGAGCAGCTGGAGGACGAGGCGAAGGTCGAGGTCATGGCATGAGGCGCGCCTGATGCCGCGCATCGTCCGCGAGGCGGAGGCGACATGGGAGGGATCGGTCGCGCGCGGCTCGGGGACGTTGAGCGCGGCCAGCTCGGGCGCGTTCGTCAGCCTGCCGGTCACGCTCGCGTCACGCGTGGCGGACCCGGAGGGCAGGACGAGCCCCGAGGAGCTGCTCGCGGCCGCACACGCAGGATGCTTCATCACCTCGCTCGGCAGCGAGCTCGCCCGCGCCGGGATGGCGCCGGCCTCGATGACGGCGCGGTGCACGATCACGATGGACGAGGTGGAGGGACAGGGGCACCAGATCGTCGCCTCCGCCGTCGTCGCGACCGCGAGCGTGGAGGCCGCCGAGGACGATGCCTTCGACTCGGCCGTCGCCGCGGCGGACGCGGGCTGCCCGTTCTCGAGCCTCCTGCGGCGGGCGGGCGCCGACGTTTCGGTCAAGGCAACGCGGGAAGGAGGCACGTGATGGCCACGGATCGGACCGCAGAGGTGACGTGGAGCGGCTCGCTGCTCGAGGGCAGCGGCACGATCGACCGGGTCGGCAGCGGGGCGTTCGGCCCACTCGCCGTCAGCTGGCCGGCGAGGGCCGAGGATCAGGGGGACAAGACGTCGCCCGAGGAGCTGATTGCGGCCGCCTGGGCGTCCTGCTACAGCATGGCCCTCTCGCACGGTCTCGCCGGAGAGGGGCACGCACCCGAGCGCCTGTCGACCTCCGTCACCGTCAGCTTCCAGCCCGGTACGGGCATCACGCGTGGCGCGATCACCGTGCGGGGCAGCGTCCCCGGGCTCGACGAGGCCGGCTTCCAGGCGGCCGCCGAGGCGGCCAAGTCGGGATGCCCGGTGTCGAAGGCGCTCGCAGGCGTCCCCGAGGTCACGCTCGACGCGGCGCTCGGTTAGCGCGCCGCCCCACGGCGGGTCCAGGCCGGCCGCCCGGGACACGTCCGGTGTCAGAGACGCGACGTGTCCGCTCGGAGCATGCCTGGTGTCAGAGAAGAGCCACGTCCCACGCGGACGTCTGAGTCGGCTCGGCGCCCGGCGCGGAGCGGGCAGCGCGACCTGGGCGTGGGCCGGCGACTCTGACACTCGGTCACGTCTTTCGAGGCCATGGTGTGCGGGCCCGCGGGCCCTGTCCCGTGAACGCACGGATGCGCTGGTCCCGCGACGGGACGGAGCGGCCGTCGAGCTAACTGCTCGTCTACCCTTGCCGCGTGGCCACGATCGACGACCTGGTCGACGAGCTCGAGCGCTCGTACACGGAGGTGCAGCAGCGCCTGTCCGACCCTGCCGTCTACAACGACCACCGCGAGGCGGCCGAGGCCGGACGCCGGCTGAAGGAGCTCGAAGGGCCGTTCCGCGTCGCGCAGGAGTGGCGCGTCGCACGGGACGACGTCGTCGCGGCGCGCGAGGACTCCGACCTGCGCGAGCTGCTGCCCGAGGCGGAGGAGCGTCTCGCCGGCCTCGAGGACGACCTGAGGCTCGCGCTCGTGGAGCGGGACCCGGCCGACGCCAAGGACGTCATCGTCGAGGTGCGGCAGGGTGTGGGCGGCGACGAGGCGGCGCTCTGGGCCGGCGACCTCGTACGCATGCTGCAGCGCTACGCCGAGCGACGCGGCTTCCGCACGGAGACCCTGTCGGCGAGCGAGAGCGACGGCGGCGGCGTGAAGGAAGCCGTCTTCGCGGTCAAGGGAGACGGCGCCTACTCGGTGTTCAAGTGGGAGGGCGGCACGCACCGCGTGCAGCGCGTGCCCGAGACCGAGTCGCAGGGGCGCATCCACACCTCCACCGCCACCGTCGCGGTGATGCCCGAGGCGGAGGACGTCGAGATCGCGATCGACGAGAAGGACCTCAAGATCGACGTCTACCGCTCCACGGGGCCCGGCGGGCAGAGCGTCAACACGACCGACTCCGCGGTCCGCATCACGCACGTCCCGACGGGGGTGGTCGTGGCGATGCAGGACGAGCGCTCCCAGCTGCAGAATCGCGAGAAGGCGATGCGCGTCCTCCGCGCGCGTCTCTACGAGGCCGAGCGCGAGCGCCGGCGGGCCGAGATCGCGGCGCAGCGAAAGGCCCAGGTCGGCACCGGCGAGCGGGCGGAGAAGATCCGCACCTACAACTTCCCCGAGAACCGGCTGACCGACCACCGCATCAAGCTGACCAGTCACCGGCTCGACCAGATCCTCGCGGGCGAGCTCTCCGAGTTCACGGAGGCGCTGCAGGCCGAGGAGCAGCGACGCGCCCTCGAGGCGGCGGCGCTGTGACATGAGCGGCAGGGGTCGGCCCCCTGCGGGGTCTGACCCTCTGACAGTGGGCGACGTGCTCCGCCGCTCGACCGAGCACCTCGCGGCGAAGGGCTCGGAGACCCCGCGACTCGACGCGGAGCTCCTCCTCGGCAAGGCGCTCTCGCTGGAGCGGATCGAGCTCTACATGCAGCTCGACCGGCCGCTCTCGGCGGAGGAGCTCGACGGGGTGCGGGCGCTCGTGGCGCGGCGCGCGCGGCGCGAGCCGCTCCAGTACGTGCTCGGGGAGTGGGGCTTCCGCCGGCTGACGCTGACGGTCGACCGGCGCGCGCTGATCCCGCGCCCCGAGACCGAGACGGTCGTCGAGCGGTGCCTCGCCCTCCTCGACGGACAGGAGCAGCCGCGGGTCCTCGACGTCGGCACCGGGTGCGGCGCGATCGCGCTCGCAGTCGCAGACGAGCACTCGGGCGCGCGCGTGACGGGGCTCGACGCCTCACCGGACGCGCTCGAGCTCGCGCGCGAGAACGCCGAGCGCACCGGCCTCGACGTGGAGCTCGTCGCGGGCGACTTCCGCGACGGCTTGCCGCCCGGGCCGTGGGACCTCGTCGTCTCCAACCCACCCTACGTCGATCCCGCGGACCGCGGCTCGCTCGCACCCGAGGTGCGCGACTGGGAGCCGGCCGCGGCGCTCTTCGGCGCCACGGCGCACGGGGATGTCGCCCGCAGCGCGCTCGCCGTGCTGGCAGAGGGGGGAGCGCTCGTGCTCGAGGTCGGCGACGGACAGGCTGCGGCGGTTGCCTCCTCGCTGCGGGAGGCCGGCTACACCGACGTGCGGGTCACCCCCGACCTCGCCGGCCGTGACCGGGTGGTGGAGGGCCGGAGATGACCGCGAGCGTCGACGCGGCGATCGAGGCGATCGGGCGTGGCGGTCTGGCCGTGGTCCCGGTCGACACCGTCTACGGGCTCGTCTGCAGCGCGTCCGACGATGCCGCGATCGACCGCCTCTCCACGCTCAAGGGTCGCGACCCGGCGAAGCCGACGGCGCTCGTCGCAGCGAGCGTGGATGCGGTGCTCCAGTGCGTGCCCGAGCTCCGCGGCCGGATCGAGCGCGTCCTCCGCTCGCTGCTGCCGGGGCCGCTCACGCTCGTGCTGCCGAACCCCGCCGAGCGGCTGCCGTCGCTCGGCGGCGGGGATCCGGACACGATCGGCGTTCGCGTCCCCGCGCTGGCCTCGCCCTGGCGCGAGCTGCTCGAGCGCGCCGGTCCACTTGCCGCGACCAGCGCCAACCTGGCGGGCGGGCGCGATCCGCGGCGCCTCGACGAGGTCCCCGGCGAGCTCCTCGAAGGCGTGGACGCCGTGGTGGACGGGGGCGAGCTTCCGGGCGTGCCGTCCACGGTGGTCGACCTCACCGGAGCCGAGCCGCATGTGCTGCGGGAGGGCGCCGTCTCGGCTGCCGACGTGCTCGCGCGCGTCGCGGCAGCGACGGCCGCAGTCGGCCCGGACATCTAGCATCTCGCCGATGGCCATCGCAGCCGCCACGTTCGACCAGCTGCGCACGGCAGGGCTCGCCGAGGCCGACGGCGAGATCGCCGAGCTGCTCGGCCGCGAGCTGGAGCGCCAGCGTGCGCAGATCGAGCTGATCGCCTCCGAGAACTTCACCTGGCCCGCCGTGCTGGAGGCGGTGGGCAGCGTGCCGACGAACAAGTACGCGGAGGGCTATCCCGGTCGCCGCTACTACGGCGGCTGCGAGGTGGTCGACGAGATCGAGCAGCTCGCGATCGACCGCGCGAAGGATCTCTTCGGCGCCGAGCACGCGAACGTGCAGCCGCACGCGGGCGCGCAGGCCAACATCGCGGCCTACCTCGCCTTCCTCGACCCCGGCGACACGATCCTCTCCCTGCGGCTCGACCACGGCGGCCATCTCACGCACGGGCTCAAGGTCAACTTCTCCGGCCGGCTCTTCACCATCGTCCACTACGGCGTCTCCCGCGAGACGAGCGTGGTCGACCTGGACGAGGTGCTCGCGCTGGCGAAGGAGCACCGGCCACGCCTGATCGTCTGCGGAGGCTCCGCGTATCCGCGCACCGTCGACACGGCCGGCTTCCGGGCCGTCGCCGACGAGGTCGGTGCGATGCTGATGTGCGACATGGCGCACTTCGCCGGGCTCGTCGCCGCGGGCCTGCACCCGAACCCGGTGGAGCACGCGGACGTCGTCACGTCGACCACGCACAAGACGCTCGCCGGGCCGCGCTCGGGCTTCATCCTCTGCCGGGAGGAGCACGCGCAGGCGGTCGACCGCGCGGTGTTCCCAGGCCTCCAGGGCGGTCCGCTGGTGCACGCGATCGCCGCGAAGGCGACGTGCTTCCGGATCGCCGCCACCGACGCGTTCGCCGCGTACCAGCAGCAGGTACGCGCGAACGCGGACGCGCTCGCCGCCGGGCTGATCGACGGCGGCCTGGAGGTCCTGACCGGCGGCACCGACACGCACCTGCTCCAGCTCGACCTGCGGCACACGCCGTGGACGGGCAAGGACGCCGAGGAGCGCCTGCACGAGGTGCGCCTCACCGTCAACCGCAACACCGTGCCGTTCGACGAGCGTCCGCCGACCGTCGCGTCGGGCATCCGCCTCGGCACGCCGGCCGCGACGATGCGCGGCTTCGACGACGAGGACTTCCGCGAGGTGGCCGCGATCATCTGCGGTGCGCTCGCGGAGGGGGCTGACGTCGGCTCCCTCGCCGCCCGCAGCACGGCGCTCTGCGAGCGCCACCCGCTCTACCGCGGCTTCCGCGGCTACACGGCCTTCCTCGCCGACGCCGAACGACCCTGACAGCATGACCGCGCCCGCGACTCACGCCCCCGCGACCGGCACGGTGACGGAGGTCCTGCACCCGCTGGTCCAGCACAAGCTCGGCCTCCTGCGCGACGTGACGACGACGACCCAGATGTTCCGCCAGCTCGTGAACGAGCTGACGCTGCTCCTCACGTACGAGGCGACGAAGGGTCTCGCGGACGAGGAGGTCGAGATCGAGACGCCGCTCGAGCGCACGACCGCGAGGCGCATCTCGGGGAAGAAGGTCGCCGTCTGCCCCATCCTGCGCGCGGGCGTGGGGATGCTCGACGCGGTGCTGTCCCTCGTGCCCGGGGCGCGCGTGGGCTTCATCGGGCTCTACCGCAACGAGGAGACGCTGCAGCCCGTCGAGTACTACGTCAAGCTCCCGGACGACCTCGCCGAGCGCGACGTGATCCTCCTCGACCCGATGCTCGCCACCGGCAACTCGACCGCGGCGGCCGTGAAGACGGTGAAGAAGGCCGGCGCCACGTCCGTGCGGCTGATCGCGCTCATCGCGTCGCCCGAGGGGATCGAGCGCATCCACCGCGACCACCCGGACGTGTCCATCGTCGTCGCGGCGATCGACCGCGCGCTCAACGAGAAGGGGTACATCGTGCCCGGGCTCGGCGACGCAGGCGATCGCCTCTACGGCACGAAGTAGCACGCGCCTATGTGGGATGACCTTCGCGCCACGCCGGAGGTCCTGTACGGGGCGCTGATCGCGTTCGGCATCGTCGTGCTGCTGACGCCGGCGGTGGGAGGCATGGCGCGGCTCCTCGGCGTCGTCGACCAGCCGGACGGGCGGCGCCTCAACCGGCGGCCCGTGCCGCGCCTCGGCGGGCTCGCCATCTTCCTCGGCATCATCGTCCCCGCGCTCGCGTTCCTCGACCTCTCGGGGGAGATGCGCGGTGTGCTGCTGGGCATGGCGGTCGCCTGCGTCGTCGGGGCAGTGGACGACTTCCGCGGGCTCGATCCGTTCCCGAAGCTGGCGGGTCAGGTCGTCGCGGCGGCGATCCCCACCGCGTTCGGCGTGTGGGTCGACCACTTCACCCTGCCCTTCCTCGGCGCCGTCGACCTGCCGAGCTGGGTCGGAGTGCCGCTGACGGTCGTCTGGATCGTGGCCGTGATGAACATGGTCAACTTCCTCGACGGCCTCGACGGCCTCGCCTCGGGCGTCTGCGCCATCTCCGGCCTCACCTTCGCCATCCTGGCGCTCTCGCTCGGCAAGGCGGACGCCGCGATCCTGTCCGCCGTCGTCGCCGGCGCCTGCGTCGGCTTCCTCCGCCACAACTTCTTCCCGGCGCGGATCTTCATGGGCGACTCCGGCGCGCTCGTGCTCGGCTTCACGCTCGCCACCGTGTCGGTGGCCGGGCTGCTGAAGACGGCGTCGACCGTGGTCCTCTTCCTCCCGCTCGTCGTGCTGGCGGTGCCGATCATCGACACCTCGTTCGTGGTCGCCAAGCGCCTCAAGTACGGCCAGCCGATCTCGAGCGCAGACCGGTGGCATCTGCACCACCGCTTCATGAACATCGGCTTCACGCAGCGACGAGCTGCGCTCGTGATGTGGGGCTGGACGGCGACCCTTGGCGCGGCGGCGCTCGCGACGCGCTTCGTGCCGTTCCGCGAGGGGGGTGAGTGGCACCTGTGGGAGACCGTCGCGGTGGTCGTGATCGCGCTCGCCGCGCTCGCGTACTCCGTCTACATCGTCTACCTGCTCGAGATCGTCAAGCTGGCGAATCCGCGCGTGCGCCGACGGGAGCGGGGGGAGGCAGAGGAGAGGCTGAGCGCGTGAGCGCTCGCTTGCCGGGTGGCACCGTCACTTTCGTCTTCACCGACATCGCGGGGTCGACCGAGCTCCTCAAGCGGCTCGGCGATCGCTACGCGGACGTGCTGGCGGACCACCGGAGCATCCTCCGCGAGCAGTTCGCCTCGCGCGGAGGACAGGAGATCGACACGCAGGGCGACGCCTTCTTCTTCTGCTTCGAGCGAGCGCGAGCAGCGGTGGCCGCCGCCGTCGCAGCGCAGCGCGCGCTCGCGGTGCATCCGTGGCCCGAGGGCGTGGACGTGCGCGTGCGCATGAGCCTACGTCGAGCGCGCCATCGAGGAGTCGTTCGCGAACGCGCTCCCGTCCCCGGTGCCCGCGTCGCCGTCCGAGCCTCCGTCGTCGCCGCCACCGCCGCCGTCCGCGCCGGGCTCGAGTGCGTCCTCCTCGACGACGCCGGCCCGCACGACGAGATGGGCGGCCTTCGGCCTGCTCAACCTGGTCCTGCTCGCCGCTGCCGTCGTGATCGTCGTCCTGCTCGTACGCCTTGCCTTCTAAGGTCCAGCGCGACCCCGAGCCGTCGGCGCCGCGCGTCGGGAACGCCGGTGTCTGCTAGGCGGCGGGGTCGGCCTGCGCGGCGGCTGCGCGCTCGACGAACGCCGCGAGGGCGTCGTTGAAGTCGGGATGGCGCTGCGGGGTGTGGCCAAAGCCGGGAAGGACGAGGCGCTCTGCGGAGAGCTCTCGCTCGAGCACGTCGCAGATCGCGTCGAACGCCGCGTGGTGGGCGCCGGAGACGACGAGGGAGGGGACGCCGGCGCGGGCGACGACGTCGAGCGGGATGTCCGCCTCCCACGGGCCGCGCTCGGCGATCAGCGCGCGAGCGCCGTGCTCGACCTCGGCCGGGAGCGGCGTGGGGAGGACGTAGGACGACCCGACCTTCTCCAGGAAGCCGCGCAGGAACGCCTCCGGGTCGTCCGTCGGCCCGTGCGCCCACCAGTCGGCGCCCTCCCGCGCGAAGCGGTCGGCCGCAGGGTGTCCCCGCGCAACCCGGGTGCACGGGGGCTCCAGCAGGGTGAGCGAGGTGACGCGCTCCGGCGCGCGCGCTGCCGCCAGCAGGGAGACGACCCCGCCGTACGAGTGCCCCACCAGGTGGTCGCCGTCGTGCAGTTGCTCCACCAGCCACACGGCCTGCACCTCGAAGTCCACGCGCTCGGTCGAGGGGTTGAGCGGGAACCCGGGCCGCTCCAGCACCACGAGGTCGAAGCGCTCCGCGAGCCCGTGCCGCTGCGCGCTCCACGTCGCCCGCCCGCCCGTCACGCTGCCGTGCACGAGGACGAGCCGCTCCATGTAACGAACTTAGCCTATTTTCCGCTCGTTGAGCCGAAATGGGCTGTTACAAGCAGGCTGGTATGCTCCGGTCCGGATGGCCGCAGACGCCCCGTCCTCCCCTCATTCCCTCGCCACCGCCTCCGGCCTTCTCCTCGGGACGACCGGGGCCGCGATGATCGTCGGCGCGCTCCTCGGCTGGGCGCTCGGCTCGTGGGGGCTGGGCTTGCTCGTCGGCGCTCTGGCGGGGATCCCGCTGGCCGTGCTCGTCGTCTACAAGGTCTACTCGGCCTCGTGAGCGGCGAGGTCGAGGAGGTCGGCTTCGTGGGGCGCCTGGCGGCGACGCCGCGACCGGTGCCCGGGCGGCTCGCCCCTGCGCTCGCGGGCGCGACGGTGATCGTGGTCGCGCTGCCGGTGTTCGCGGTTGCGGGCTGGCCGCTCGCCGGGTGGGCGCTCGCGGCCGTCCTGTGGCTCGCGGGGCAGGCGCTCGCGGCGGTACTGTCGCGCCTCCCGCTCGACCCGGGTAACCTCGCCGCCGCAGGGATGAGGGGCATCGGCACAGGCTTCCGGGCGTTCGCGGTGGGGATACCGCTGGTGGTCGTCACCGTGGCCGACGAGCGCGTCGGCATCGCGGCCGCGCTCCTCTATGCGCTGGCGTTCACGCTCGAGCTGGCCGTCTCGCTCGTCGCCTACTTCGGCTCGGAGGCCAAGGCGTGATCCGCGTCCTCGCGGGCATCACGGCGCTCGTCCTCGCCCTCCCTGCGGCCGCCCTCGGCTCGACCGCGCCGGGCGAGGAGTCCGAGTTCGATCCCGCCCACGAATGGGAGCTCAAGACCTGGATCGACCTGCCCTTCGGTCTCGACATCAACAAGGCGGTCGCCTACCTCATCCTCGGCACGATCGTGACCTGCCTGATCGGCATCGTGCTGATGCGCGTGCGGTTCGACCGCGGGCCGACTCGCCGCCAGGCGCTCGGCGAGATGATCTACGAGGTGGCGCAGGTCCAGGTCGCGGAGCAGGGACTGCCCACAAAGGCGATCGGACGCTGGTTCCCCTATGTGGCCTCGCTGATGCTCTTCATCTGGGTCGTCAACATGCTCGGCTTCGTGCCGCTGCCCCTGTCGGACGAGAAGGTCGACATCGGCGGTGTCGAGGTGCCGACGCTCGCCATCTTCGCGGCCACCTCCACGCTCTCGGTGACGCTGGCGCTCGCGCTGATGACGTGGGTCTTCACGCACGTCGAGGGCATCCGCGCCAACGGCGTCGTCAAGTACTTCAAGAGCTGGATCCCCGACGTGCCGAAGGGGATGCTGCCGCTGATCATCCCGCTCGAGATCCTCGGCCAGTTCATGCGCCTGATCAGCCTGTCGGTGCGTCTCTACGCGAACATGCTGGCCGGCCACATGCTGATCCTGACCTTCATCGGCCTCATCTTCCTGACCCACTGGGCGGTGTTCCCCCTGTCCGTGGTGATGGGAACCGCCTTCTACCTCTTCGAGGTCCTGATCGTCGTCTCGATCCAGGCCTACATCTTCGCCGCCCTGTCTGCCATCTACATCGGCTCGGCGATCGAGCCGGAGCACTAAGCCCAAGGAGGAGATCGCCCACCATGTCCCTGTCGTTCCTCACCCTTGTCGCCGAGACCACCGGTGACGTCGCGGACGCCGGCAAGGCGATCGCCCTCGCGCTCGGCATCGGCCTCGGCTCGCTCGGCGCCGGCATCGGCATCGGCACCATCTTCGGCTCGATGATCCAGGCGGTCGCCCGCCAGCCCGAGCTCCGCGGCGAGCTGACCGGCATCCAGTGGCTCGGCTTCGCGCTCACCGAGGCCGTCGTCTTCTACGGCCTGATCGGCGGCCTGCTCGCCTTCGTCCTGATCTGAGCGATGGGGAGCCTGCTGCTCGCAGCCACCGAGCCGACCACCACGGCCGACAAGCCCCAGGGCCTCATCGAGGTCGTCCCCGGCCTCATGATCTGGACCCTGATCTGCTTCGCGATCGTCTTCTTCGTCCTCAAGAAGTACGCCTTCGGGCCCATCCAGAAGACGATCGACGAACGGCGCGACCGGATCCGCGCCGCGGTGGACGAGGCCGACCGCGCCCGTGACGAGGCGCGCCGGCTGCTCGAGGAGCACCGTGCCCTCATCGCCCAGGCGAAGAACGAGTCGGCGGAGATCCTCGCCGACGCGCGGAAGGTGTCCGACGCGCAGATCCAGCGGGCCAAGGACGAGGCGGAGGCGGAGCGGCAGCGGCGGCTCGAGGATACGCGCCGGCAGATCGACGCCGAGACCGTCCGCGCCATCGACCAGATCCGCGGCGAGGTCGCGGACCTCACGGTGGAGGCGACGCAGCGCGTCGTCGGCAAGGTGCTCGATGCGGAGGACCAGCGGCGGCTGATCGACGAGGCGATCGAGGGTCTCGACTTCTCGGCCCTGGAGCGCAGCCGGAGCTGATGGCCGTCGCCCCGCGCTTGTACGCGCGCGCCCTCTTCGAGGCCGCGCAGGAGCAGGGCCGTGTCGCCACGGTTCGCGACCAGCTGCGCCAGCTCGCCTCGGCGCTCGACGAGAGCCCGGAGCTCGACGGGATCCTCTCCAACCCGCAGATCGAGCCCTCCGCCAAGGCGGACATCCTCGAGCAGGTGACCGAGGGCGCCGACGAGCTCCTCCGGAACTTCCTGCGGCTGGTGGCGGAGAAGGGCCGAAGCAGCGAGCTGCGCGGGATGGCCGACGCGCTCGACGCGCTGGTGGACGAGGCCGAAGGCCGCGTCCAGGTGGAGCTGACGACCGCGCACGAGCTCTCCGACGCGGAGGCCGCGGCTATCGTCCGCAAGATCGAGGAGGCGTCGGGGCGCAAGGTGGAGGCGACGCGGACGGTCGACTCGGGCCTCGTCGGCGGCCTGATCCTGCAGGCGGGCTCCCTGCGCGTCGACGCCAGCGTGCGCGGCCGCCTCGAGCGCCTACGACGCGAGCTGGCCACCCGAACCTAGTCCATGAGAACGGAGACGACGTGAAGACGTTGGAGGTCAACCGGTGAAGCTCCGCCCCGAAGAGCTACGTGGGGGAACCCATGGTTCCCCCACGATCCCCCTCCTTTTCCGCGGCGACCCGGAGGTAGCGCCTCTGGGCTCCCGCCGGGCAAAGCCCGGCTCCGCCCGTAAAGCGACGTTCCGCCTCGGAAGCCTCGAGACATTGGAGGTCAACCGGTGAAGCTCCGCCCCGAAGAGATCACCTCGATCCTCAAGCAACGGATCGAGCAGTACGAGGTCGAGACCGATCTCTCCGAGGTCGGCACCGTCCTCCAGGTCGGTGACGGGATCGCTCGCGTGCACGGGCTCGAGAACTGCGTCTCGCTCGAGCGGCTCGAGTTCGAGCACGGCGTGGTCGGCATCGCCTTCAACCTCGAGGAGGACAACGTCGGCACCGCGCTCTTCGGCGAGTGGCAGCACGTGAAGGAGGGCGAGCCGGTTCGCCGCACCGGCGAGGTCATGTCGGTGCCCGTGGGCGACGCGCTGCTCGGCCGGGTGATCGATCCCCTCGGCCAGCCGCTCGACGGCCAAGGCGCGATCGCCGCCAGCGGAAACCGCGCGCTCGAGTTCAAGGCCCCCGGCGTCGTGCAGCGGCAGCCGGTGAAGGAGCCGCTGCAGACCGGGCTCAAGGCGATCGACTCCATGATCCCGATCGGCCGCGGCCAGCGTGAGCTGATCATCGGCGACCGCGGCACCGGCAAGACGGCCGTCGCCATCGACACGATCCTCAACCAGAAGGGCGGCGACGTGATCTGCATCTACGTCGCCGTCGGCCAGAAGGCATCGACGGTGGCGCAGGTGTACGAGAAGCTGCGCGACGAGGGGGCGATGGACTACACGATCATCGTCTCCGCGCCTGCCCAGGAGGCTGCGCCGATCAAGTGGATGGCGCCGTTCGCAGGCGCCGCCATGGGCGAGTACTTCCTCTAC
>DATBIN010000001.1:0-25624 GCA_036556925.1 Gaiella sp. | reverse complement strand
GAACCTGCGGTTCCCCCCACGAACCCCCCTCCCTCACGCCCTGCCATGGCGAACGCGCCTCCCGCCTCCCGGCCGGCCAAGCCGGCCTCCGGCGATCAAGCGCAGCGCTCCGATCAGCGGTTCGAGGCCCGACTGTCCGCGCGCGTGCCCTAGGCGCGCCGGGTCGCGGAGGCGCGTCCGTAGGATCGGCCGCATGGTCGGCTCGCTTCGCTCCGGGGCGTTCGAGAGGGGTTTCCGGGCCATGGCGCCGCTGTGGCTCGGCGTCGTGCCCTTCGGGCTCGCGTATGCGGTGACGGCCCGCGACGCCGGGCTCTCGCTCGTCGAGACGCAGGCGCTGTCGCTGCTCGTCTTCGCCGGGAGCGCCCAGGTGAGCGCGGCCGGGCTCTTCGGACGGGGCGCGGACGGGCTCGAGATCGTGCTCACGACCTTCCTGCTCAACGTGCGGCACGTGCTCTACGGGCTGTCTCTCGGGCGCACGCTGCCGCTCACGCGGACGCAGCGGCCCGTCGCCGCGGCCTTCCTCACGGACGAGTCGTTCGGCGTCGTCGCAGCAGGCACCGAGCGCTCGTTCCCCTACCTCCTCGGCACGGAGCTCAGCCTCTTCGTCACCTGGAACCTCGCCACCCTCGGCGGCGCGGTGCTCGGCGGCTCGATCCCGGACCCGGAGAAGGTCGGCGTCGACGTCATCTTCCCGCTCGCCTTCCTCGCCTTGCTCGTGCCGCTCGTGCGCACGCGCGTCGAGCTGCTCGTCGCGGTCTTCTCGGGCGCGGTCGCCTGGGTGACGGCTCAGGCCCTGCCGGGCGGGACGCCGATCCTCGTCACGGGTGTCGCCGGCAGCCTGCTCGGGGCGTGGCTGACCCGCCACCGTCCCCCGGTGAGCCCGTTCGACCTCGACGACGCCGCACGTGAGGTGGCATGACGTTCTGGGTCATCCTCGCCGGCATGGTCGCCGTGACCTTCGGCTCGCGCCTGGCCGGGCTGCTCCTGCGCCGCGAGCTGCCCCCCTTCTGGGTGCGGTTCCTCCACTTCGTCCCCATCGCGGTCTTCGCGGCCCTCGTCACGCCGTCGCTCGCGGGTGAGCAGGGCGAGGGCGAGATCAGGCTCGCGGCCGCGGCGCTCACGTCGCTTGCGGCCTGGCGCACCAAGCAGCTCTGGTTCGCCCTCGCGGTCGGGATGGCAACCTTCTGGCTCCTTCGCGTCCCGTTCTGAGACGCGCAGCGGGCCCGGGTCAGTCCGCCTCGCGCCCCAGCAGCCACCGCAGGCGCTGCGTCTTGATCGCCGCGAAGTCCTTCTCCGTCAGCACGCCCCCGAGGCGATTCGCGAAGGAGATGAGGAGCGAGCCGGCGATCACGATCCACGCCTCTGCATCCGGGTCGCGATCGGCGGGAATGCCGCCGCACGCCTGTGTGCGACGGAGGCCGTCGGCCACGTGGTCGTGGGCGGCACGCATGTGCCTGCGCACGTAACGCTGGATCTCGGCGTCCTCCGCCGCCTCGGTGACCCCCTGGATCCAGAGGTTCGCGAGCAACACGCGGGAGCGCTTCATGCGCTCGACGGTGTGGCCCAGCGCGGCGACACCGTGCTCCTGGCCGAGCTCGGCGAGCTTCGCCTCGTGGGCCAGCCGGAAGCGCTCCCAGGCCTCGTCCACGCAGGCGAACCAGAGGTCCCGCTTCGAGGGGAAGTGGCGGTAGATGACGGGCTCGCTCACGCCCACCTCGCGGGCGATCTCGGCGGTGGTGGTGCCCGTGTAGCTCCCGGAGGAGAAGGCGCGCAGCGCCGCGTCGAGGATCGCCTCCCGGCGCTCGGCCGCCGGCAGGCGTGTCGCCGGACGCGTCTTGCGTTCCCCTGCCGGGGCGGGTGTGCTCACGCGAGCTCTGGTGCGCTCGAGACTGCGCCCTCGCGATCGTCGTGCGGACGGACGAGGACGAAGGCGACGATCGATCCCACGAACGCGATCCCGGCCGCGACGAGCAACGCGGGCTCGAAGCCGGCGAGGAACGCCTCCGGCGTGCGCCGACCGCCGGCCTCGTGGGCCATGATCGCGCCGATCAGCGCGATCCCCATCGAGCCGCCGACCTGCCGGAAGGCGTTGAGCACGGCCGAGCCGACACCGGCCTTCTCGACGGGGACGCTGCGCGTGGCCGCCGCGGCACCGGGCGTCATCGTCAGCGCCATGCCGGCACCGCCGACGACGAGCGCGGGCAGCAGCCGCCAGAACGTCGCGTCCGCGCCCAGCTGCGAGAAGTAGACGAGCTGGATCCCGATGAGGGTCATGCCACCCGTCATCAGCCACCGTGAGCCGAGACGGTCGGATGCCTTCCCCGCGATGGGTGCGATGAGGATGATCAGGACCGTCATCGGCAGGAACGCAGCCCCTGCCTGCACCGCCGAGTAGCCGAGGATGTTCTGCATGTACAGCGAGACGAAGAAGAAGACGCCGAACATCGCCAGCGCGACGAGCAGCACGACCACGTTGGCGCCGGTGTAGGTCCCGTTGCGGAAGAGCTCGAGCGGGAGCATCGGCGCGCGCTGCCTGTGCTCGAGCAGCACGAACGCGACGAGCATCACCGCCGCGACGGCAAAGGCGCCCACGATGCGCCCGGAGGACCAGCCGTACGTGTTGGCCTCGATGAGGCCGTAGGTGAGCGCGAACAGGCCGATGCCCGAGGTGATGAGCCCGGGAAGGTCCAGCCGCTCGTGCGTCTCGTCCTTCGACTCGTCGATGAGCAGGAAGCTGGCGCCGATGCCGAGGATGCCCACGGGCACGTTGACGAGGAAGATCCAGCTCCAGCTCAGGTGCTCGGTGAGCAGCCCGCCGACGAGCGGGCCGATCGCGAGCGCGAGCGCGGAGACGCCGACCCAGATGCCGATCGCCGTGCCCCGCTGCCGGGGGGCGAACGTCGCCGTGATGATCGAGAGCGTCGCAGGGTTCATCAGCGCCGCGCCGGCACCCTGCACGATGCGCGCCGCGATCAGCTGGTCGCCGGTCTCCGCGAGACCGCAGGCCAGCGAGGCGAGCGTGAAGACCCCGATGCCGATGACGAAGATCAGCCGGCGTCCGTAGGCGTCCGCGACCTTGCCGCCGATGAGCATCAGCGCTCCGAAGGTCAGCGCATAGCCGGCGACGATCCACTCGAGCTCGGAGAGGCCCACGCCGAGGTCGCGCTGGATCGACGGCAGCGCCACGTTGACCACCGTGTTGTCCAGCATGATCATGAAGAGGCCGAAGGAGACCGCAGCGAGCGTCCACCACTTGCGGTTCTCTCCGGCGAACAGGGACGGTGTCGGGCTCATGTACCTGCCTTCCGTGGGCGCGTTCAGAAGTTAGCTCGCACTAACTTAGCAAAGACGAACCTTGCCACCTCAGCGCGGCGGTCCGCCCAGGGACCCGGCCTCGGGCAACCGCGCGGCGAGCTCCTCGAAGAACGTCAGCGCCTCCGGGTTGGCGAGCGAGTCGCGGCTGACGGCGGTGTCGGCCGGCTGGCCCAGGAGGATGCGCTTGACGGGGATCTCGAGGGCCTTGCCCGAGAGCGTGCGCGGCACTTCTGCGATCTGGTGGACGGCGTCCGGGACGTGCCGCGGCGAGCAGTCCTCGCGGATGCGCGCGCGGATCCGCCCCACCAGCTCGTCGGTGAGCTCGGTTCCCGGCCGCAGGACCACGAACAGCGGCATGTACCCGTCGGTGCCTTCGAGGGGAAGGTCGACGACGAGCGCGTCCACCACCTCGTCGAGCGAGAGGACGGCCCGGTAGATCTCGCTCGTCCCCATGCGCACGCCGCTGCGGTTGATGGTCGAGTCGGAGCGGCCGCTGATCACCGCCGTTCCGCGGTCGGTGAGCTCGATCCAGTCGCCGTGGCGCCAGACACCGGGATACGTGGAGAAGTAGCTCTCGCGGTAGCGGCTGCCGTCCGCGTCGCCCCAGAACGAGAGCGGCATCGAGGGCAGCGGCTCGGTGACCACGAGCTCCCCCACGCGGCCGACCACCGGGCGGCCCGTCTCGTCCCACGCCTCGACCTTGGCGCCGAGCAGCCGCGCCTGCAGCTCCCCCCGGTAGACCGGCAGGGTCGGCACGCCCCCGACGAAGGACGTGCAGACATCGGTCCCGCCCGAGGTGGAGAAGAGCCAGACGTCGGGGCCGAGCTCCTCGTACACCCAGTCGAACCCCTCCGGGGAGAGCGGCGAGCCGGTCGAGCCGACTGCGGCCAGCGCGCGGAGGTTGCGGCCCGCCCTCGGCCTCACACCGGCCTTGCGGCAGCTGCCGAGGTAGGCGGCGCTCGTCCCGAAGCACGTGATCCCGGCCTGCTCGGCGAGGTCCCACAGCGCGTCCGGCCCGGGCGCCGCAGCGCTGCCGTCGTAGAGGACGATCGACGCGGGCGTCGTCAGCCCGCCGACGACGAAGTTCCACATCATCCAACCCGTGGTCGTGAACCAGAAGAGCCGGTCGCCCGCCTGCAGGTCCAGGTGCAGGTGCATCGTCTTCAGCGTCTCGAGCAGGATCCCGCCGTGCCCGTGCACGATCGCCTTCGGCAGGCCGGTGGTGCCGGAGCTGTACAGGACCCAGAGCGGGTGGTCGAACGGGACCTGGGCGAACGAGAGGTCGGCGTCGCTCTCTCCCGTGAGCTCCTCCCAGCGCACCGCGTCCCGCAGCGTGCCCAGGTCGGGGTCGGGCTCGAGGTACGGGAGCACGACGGTGTGCTCGAGCATGGGCAGCTCGTCCTGGACGTGCGCGAGCACGTCGCGCCGGTCGAAGTCGCGGCCGCCGTAGCGGTAGCCGTCCACGGCGAGCAGCACCTTGGGGCCGATCTGCGCGAAGCGGTCGACGACGCTGCGGGCGCCGAAGTCCGGCGAGCAGCTCGACCAGATCGCTCCGATCGAGGCGCAGGCGAGGAAGCCGATCACCGCCTCGGGGACGTTCGGCAGGTACGCGACGACCCTGTCGCCCTGCTCGACGCCGAGCCGGCGCAACCCGGCTGCGAAGGCCGCCGTCTGGCGCCGCACGTCGGACCAGGTCAGCTCGGCGAGCGGCCGCAGCTCCGAGGCGTGCCGGACCGCCACCTCGGCCGCGTCGTGGCCGCGGAAGAGGTGCTGCGCGTAGTTCAGCGTGACGCCCGGGAACCAGCGCGCTCCCGGCATCTCGTGCGACGTGAGCACGCGGTCGTACGGGGTCGCCGCCTGCACGTCGAAGAACTCCCAGATCGTCGCCCAGAACGCCTCGAGGTCGGTCACCGACCAGCGCCAGAGCGCGTGGTAGTCGGGCAGCTCCAGCCCGCGGGTCTCCGCCAGCCAGCGGGTGTAGCGCGTCAACGTCGCGTGGTCGACGCGCGCGGGGGAGGGGCGCCACAGCACGGGCGGGGTGCCCGGGGACGATGTGCTCTCGCCGGCCATCCGCGCGGAGGACGCTACCCTGCGCCCGCGACCGACGCGCTCCGCGAGAGGCCGACTCCCTCCCGGTGCGGACGTGCCCGGCCACCATTGCTCCCCGGCGTACCATCGGGGACGTGCCCGTCTTCATCTGTCCCAACTGCAAGTCGCGGTCGATCGACTCGGACGGCTACGAGGGCTTCTCCGGCCAGGCCGCCCAGTGCCGGGCATGTGGCTTCGGCTTCCTCTTCCAGCTGCTGGAGGACTACTACCCCGCGCCGTCGACCGGGTTCGTCGTCTGCGACTCGGACGCCCGGGTGCTCGCGCTGGGACGCGGCACGTTCGAGCTGACCGGCTACCGCGAGCGCGAGCTCATCGGCCGCGACGTCGCCGACGCGCTCTCCTTCTCGGATCGCGCCCCGATCGAGCTCGTCCGCGAGTGGGGAGTGCGCAAGCTCGGCGAGAAGCTCACGATCCGCACCCGGGCGGGCCTCGAGAAGCCGGTCACGGCCGACCTCTTCCCCGCGTACGACGACGACGGCGGGCTGCTCGTCGGGCTGACGCCGCGCTCGTCCTAGGGCGGCCGGCGGGCCGAGGCGTGAGCCCGGCTCGATGACGACGGCGCCGGCCACGTAGACTGGTGTTTGTGATCACGAGGCGAAAACCGGCGGCCGGCTCCGTTCCGCCCGCGCGGTGGGCGAGGATGCGGCGGTGAGGCTCGCGCTGGCTCAGATGAATCTCGTCGTCGGCGACCTGGCGGGGAACCGCGACCGGATCGTCGACCGCGTGCAGGAGGCGCAGGCGGCGGGCGCCGACCTCGTCGTCTTCCCGGAGCTCGCCGTGACCGGGTATCCGCCGGAGGATCTCCTGCTTCGCCCTGCCTTCGTGCGGGCGGCGCGGCGAACGCTGGACGAGGTGGCCGCCGCGTGCACGGGCATCACGGCGCTCGTCGGCAGCCCGGTCTTCGAGAGCGACCTCCACAACGCCTGCGCCGTCTGCGCGGAGGGCCGCGTCGTCGCCGTCTACCACAAGCAGTTCCTCCCCAACTACGGCGTGTTCGACGAGCACCGCTACTTTGCCGAGGGCCGCACGCTGGTGCTGCTGCGCATGGGCGACGTCCTCGTCGGGCCGACGATCTGCGAAGACGTCTGGCAGCCGGGGCCGCCGGCGACGGAGCTCGCGCTCGCCGGCGCACAGCTCGTCGTCAACCTCTCGGCGTCGCCCTTCCACGTCGGCAAGGCAGAGGAGCGCGAGGAGATGCTCGTCACGCGGGCGCGCGACAACGCCTGCTACGTCGCCTTCTGCAACCTCGTCGGCGGTCAGGACGAGCTCGTCTTCGACGGCCACTCAGTCGTGCTCGACGACGAGGGCGAGGTGCTCGCGCGCGCGCCTGGCTTCGAGGAGGCGCTGCTCGTCGTCGACGTCGACCCGTCCGAGGCGATCGGTCGCCGGCTCCGCGACGTCCGCCGGCGCGACCTCGGTCGCTCGCGCGGCGGCGCGCCTGAGGTGACCACGGTCGACCTGGCGCCGCCGCGACCACAGACGGAAGAGCTCCGCCCGGCTCCCGACCCGTTCGAGCCGGAGCTCGAGCAGATGCGGCGCGCCCTCGTCACCGGCCTCCGCGACTACGTCGACAAGAACGGCTTCGCCGACGTCGTCGTGGGCATCTCCGGCGGCATCGACTCGGCGGTGACCGCCGCGGTCTGCGCGGAGGCGCTCGGAGCGCACCGCGTCCATACCGTCTCCATGCCGTCCCGCTTCTCCTCCGAGGGCACGCGGGACGACGCACGCACCGTGAGCCAGAACCTCGGCGTCGACTTCCGCGAGATCGCGATCGAGCCGGTGGTGGAGGCCTTCCATGGCGTGCTCGGCGGGGTCGAGGGCCTGGCGGCGGAGAACCTGCAGGCGCGCATCCGCGGCACGCTGCTCATGACCCTCTCCAACAGCGAGGGGTGGCTCGTCGTGTCGACGGGGAACAAGTCCGAGATGGCGGTCGGCTACGCCACGCTCTACGGCGACATGGTCGGCGGCTTCGCGCTGCTCAAGGACGTTCTCAAGACGGACGTGTTCCGGCTCGCGCGGCATCTCAACGCGCAGGCCGGGCGAGAGCTCATCCCGGAGACGACGATCGAGCGGCCGCCGACGGCGGAGCTCCGGGCCGACCAGCGGGACGACCAGTCGCTGCCGCCGTACGAGCTGCTCGACCCCGTGCTGGAGGCCTACGTGGAGCAGGACCGCTCGCGCGAGGAGCTGCTCGAGGAGTTCGACCGCCGCACCGTCGAGGTGGCGCTCCAGCTCGTCGACCGCGCGGAGTACAAGCGACGCCAGGCACCGCCCGGGGTGAAGCTGCGCCCCCGGGCCTTCGGCCGCGACTGGCGGCCGCCGATCACGAGCCGCTGGCGCGGCTGAGCGGTCGACCCCGGCGTCGGCCTCGGCAGCCGACAGCGCTCCGAGGGACGTGTCCAGTGTCAGAGCAGCGACACGTCCCGCAGCGACGGTGGGCCGGCAGCAGAGCGCCTTCGGCGCTTGCGGTCGCCGATGGTAAGTGCTAACTTACGGTAAGTGGATGCTTACGCGCATCCGATGGACGCCCTGGGCGACCCGACGAGACGCCACATCTTCGAGCTGCTGCGGCGCGGCCCGCGCGCCGTCGCAGCACTCGCGGCCGACGTCCCGGTGAGCAGGCCCGCGGTCTCGCAGCACCTCCGGGTGCTCGAGCGGGCGGGCCTCGTGTCGCACCGGCGCGAGGGCACACGCCATGTCTACGCGGTCGAGGCCGGTGGCCTCGACGAGATCCGCACGTGGCTCGACGGATTCTGGGACGACGCGCTCGCCCGGTTCGCCGACGCCGCGAACGAGGAAGGGAGAAGGCAATGAGCCAGACGACCGTGATCGCCCCGGTGGTCAAGGTGCTGAACGTGCGCTGCCCGGTGGAGGACGCCTTTCGCGTCTTCACGCGGGAGATCTCGACGTGGTGGCCGACGGAGACACACGCCGTCCACGACGGGGACGTTCGGGAGGTGGTGTGGGAGGAGCGCGAGGGCGGCGAGGTCTACGAGGTGTCGACCTCCGGCGAGAAGGCGCACTGGGCGACGGTGACGGCATGGGAGCCCTCGTCGCGCTTCGTGCTCGCCTGGTACGTCAATCCGGAAAGGCCGGCACCCACCGAGGTCGAGGTGCGGTTCAGCCCCGAGGGCGAGACGACGCGCGTCGAGCTCGAGCACCGTCACTGGGAGCGCCTGGCCGAGGCCGGGGCGGACGCACGTGCCGCCTACGACGAGGGCTGGGACCCCGTGCTCGGCCGTTTCGCGGAGCGCGCGGCCTCCGTCGTCTGAAAGGTCGGCGTTCCTCGGACGGGCGCGGCCGGCAGACGGGGCGGGCGACGAGACGCCCGCCCCGCGGACCTCACGCCACGAGCTCGTGCAGCGCGGCGAACCAGCGCAGCCGCTCCTCCCACGGCACCGCGGCGTTGGCCGGAGACGTCGAGGGGAGGACGAACACGAGCGCCTCGCCGAGTCGCCGTTCCTGCAAACCGTGCTCGGCCCGCTCGCCGAACACGCCGTGGAAGGCCTCCTTGCCCACGAACGCGATCGCGCGCGGGTGCAGCTCGCTCGCGATCCGCTCGAGCCGCGCCGCCGAGCCCGCGAAGTCCGCCCGCCGGAGATCGCCCGAGCCCTTCGTCGTGCGAAAGGCCGCATTGGTGAGGCCGATGCCGACCTCCAGCAGCTCCCACTGCTCCTGCGGCCCGTAAAGCCGCGAGGTGAACCCGGCCGCGTGCAGGAGCCGCCAGAAGTCGTTCCGCGGGTTGGCGAAATGCGCAGCCGCGGCGGCGGAGACCCGGCCGGGGTTGATGCCGCAGAAGACGACGTCCAGTCCCGCCGCGAGCACGTCGGGAACGGCGCTGGGGCTCGCGTCCTGGTGCCGTCGACCCACGAAGCGGGCGCTACGCGCTGCTGCTCAGGCGGCCTCTTGCTCGCGCGCGTCGAGGCGCGCCTCGAAGGCGATCCGGATGCGCTCCGTGATCACGCTCGCGCTCTCCACCGGCCTCGGCACGTCGCCCTCGCGCAGCACGCGCACCGCGTCGTCTGCACCCGCCCAGCCGTAGCAGCGCAGGTAGCACTCCTCCTCGCTCAGGGGCCGCATGCGCTGCATGCGGGAACCGTAGGAGAGCGAGCGGACGGTATACGCTGGCCACCGTGTCGACGCGCGCCCGGGTCTTCGAGTACTCCGTCGCGCTCGACGAGGCCTGGGCCGCGACGAGCGACCGCGGCGGCGAGCCGCTGGCTCCGGACGAGGAGCACTGGACGCCGGAGCACCTCGTCCTCGCAGGGCTCGCACGCTGCTCGCTGACGAGCTTCCGCTACCACGCGCGGCGGGCGGGAATCGAGCCGACTGCGAGCGCCGGAGCACGGGGGGAGGTCACGCGCCGCGAGGAGGACGACCGCTTCGCCTTCGTCGAGATCGAGGTCGAGGTCCGCGCCACGCTCGACCCCGCTCCCGACGACGAGGCGGTGCGCGAGCTCGTGGAGAAGGGCGAGCGCGATTGCTTCGTTGGCGCCTCGCTGACGGCACCGCCTCGATACCGCTGGATCGTCAACGGGACCGAGGTCGCATGAGCACGACGTCGCTGCCGCTCGACGTCGAGGCCGTCCGCGCGCGCTTCAGCTCCCTGCAGCGCGGGCTCGCGTTCTTCGACGCACCGGGCGGCACGCAGTGCCCGGACACGGTGATCGACGCCGTCGCCGACTACCTGCGCCACGACAACGCGAACATCGGAGCGCCCTACGAGACGTCGCGGAGGACCGACGCGCTCGTCGAGCTGGCGCACGTCCGCGCGGGGGAGCTCCTCGGCTGCTCGCCGGACGAGGTGGCGTTCGGGCAGAGCATGACGGCCCTCAACTTCCTCCTCACCCGCGCGCTCGCCCGCGAGCTCGCACCCGGCGACCAGGTGCTCGTGACGAAGCTCGACCACGACGCGAACGTGGCACCCTGGCTCGCGCTGCAGGAGGACATCGGCATCGAGGTGCAGCTCGTCGAGGTGAAGGACGACCTCGCCCTCGACCTCGACGACCTCGAGCGGCGCCTGTCGCCGCGGACGCGCGTCGTCGCCTATCCCGCCGCTGCGAACTCCGTCGGCACGATGCCCGACGTGGCCCGCGTCGCCGCGCTCGCGCACGAGGCCGGCGCCCTCGCCTGGGTCGACGCGGTGCACTTCGGCCCCCACGGCCGGATCGACGTCGGCGCCTGGGACGTCGACGTGCTCCTCTGCTCGCCCTACAAGTTCTTCGGGCCGCACATGGGCCTCGCGTTCGGCCGCAAGGAGCTGATCGGCAGCTGGCGCCCGTACAAGGTGCGCCCTGCGGCCGACCAGCCCGTCGGTCGGCGCTACGAGCTCGGCACCTCCCAGCACGAGCTGCTGGCCGGCTTCGTCGCAGCCGTCGACTACCTGCACGCCCTCGGGTGGGACGCCGTCACGGCGCACGAGCGCGCGCTGGGGGAGCGGTTCCTCGCCGGCCTGCCCGGGCCGATCGAGCTCTACGGGCTGCCGACGATGGACGGCCGCGTACCCACGTTCTGCTTCAACGTCCCGGGCCGCACGTCCGAGGAGGTCGCAACCCGCCTGGCCCGCCGGGACGTCGCCGTGTGGTGGGGGAACTACTACGCCCTCGAGACGATGCGGCGTCTCGGGCTCGACGAGTGGATGGGCGCGGTGCGCGCCGGGATCGTCCACTACAACACGCCCGACGAGGTCGACCGCCTGCTCGCCGGGCTGGCCGAGCTCGTGTGAGCAGCGGCGGGCGCCTCACCACGACGGCCGGAGACGGCGCGTGAGGATCCTGCTGCTCGGAGGGCCGAAGTTCGTCGGCCGCGCGCTCATCGACGCGGCGCTCGAGGCCGGGCACGAGCTCACGCTCTTCAACCGCGGCCTCACCAACCCCGAGCTCTACCCCTACGTGGAGCGCGTGCACGGCGACCGGGACGGCGGACTCGGCGCGCTCGCGGGCCGCGACTGGGACGCGGCCCTCGACACGTGCGGCTACTTCCCGCGCCTCGTGCGCGACGCCACGCAGCTCCTGCGCGACCGCGTCGCGCGCTACGCGTTCGTCTCGTCCGTCTCGGTGTACGCCGACCTCGCCACGGGACCGGACGAGACGAGCCCGGTCGGCACGGTGGAGGACGAGACCACCGAGGACCTCGGCGCCGAGCACGAGCGCTACGGCCCGCTCAAGGCGCTCTGCGAGCGGGAGGTGCAGACAGCGTTCGGCGAGGGCGCGTTGATCGTTCGCCCCGGCCTCATCGTCGGGCCGCACGACCCCACGGGCCGCTTCACCTACTGGCCCCACCGCCTCGCGCGCGGCGGCGAGATCCTCGCTCCGGGCCCGCCCGAGCGCCTGGTGCAGTTCATCGACGTCCGCGACCTCGCCGCATGGACGATCGGCCTGCTCGACGCCGGCCACGGGGGCGTCTTCAACGCGACGGGTACCGGCGTCTCCTGGAGCGACCTCCTCGCCGGGGGGCGGGTGACGTGGGTGAGCGACGCGTTCCTCGGCGAGCAGGGCGTCGGCGAGTGGATGGAGCTGCCGCTCTGGATCGGCGACCCCGCGATGGCGGGTATCCACCGCACCGATGTGGCGCGCGCGGTCGCGTCCGGCCTCCGCCTCCGGTCACTGCGCGAGACGATCGCCGACACGCTCGAGCAGGCGTCCCTCGTCGACGGCGTCGGCCTCGCGCCCGAGCGCGAGCGAGCGCTGCTCGACGCCTGGCACGCAGGCTCGGCTCAGGCGACCGTGTAGCCGGCGGCGAGGATCGCGGCGACCGCGAGCTCCTCGTCCACCTCGCCCGGCAGCCCGCTCACTCCGACCGCGCCCACGCGGCGCTCGCCGTCGAAGGCCGCGACGCCGCCCAGGAAGAAGGAGAAGGCCGGATCGAAGCTCGCGAGCTCGGTCGGGCTCGAGCGCACCTTCTCCGCGAGGAGGCGCGTCGACGTGGCGTCGCTCCGCGCGGCCGTGTAGGCCTTGCGCCTCGCGTTCTCGAACGTGTCGAGCGCCGCTCCGTCCATGCGCAGCGCGCCGACGACCTCGCCGTGGTCGTCCACGACGACGACCGACACCGGGCCCGGGGCGGCCTCGACGACGGAGCGGACGGCGCTCTGGGCGCGGTCGTGGGTCACGAGCGCCTCTATACCATGGCGCCGTGCCCGTCTTCGAGCGCACCGCACTGTCCAACGGCATCCGCGTCCTCACGGCGCCCATGGCGCAGGCCCAGTCCGTGACCTCGGTGATCATGTTCGCCGCCGGCTCGCGCTACGAGACGCCGGAGACGAACGGCATCGCCCACTTCGCCGAGCACATGTTCTTCAAGGGCACGGAGCGGCGCCCGACGGCGCGCGCCATCGCCGGCGAGATCGACGGCATCGGCGGCGAGTTCAACGCCTTCACGGGCAAGGAGAGCACCGGGTACTACGTCAAGTGCGCCGCCGACACGCGCGACGTCGCGCTCGACGTGCTCGCGGACATGCTGCGCCACTCGCGCTTCGACCCCGAGGAGATCGAGCGCGAGAAGGGCGTCATCGTCGAGGAGATGAACATGTACTTCGACACGCCGCGGAGCTACGTGGGGTCGGTCTACGACCGGCTGCTCTACGGCGACCAGCCGCTCGGCTGGGACATCATCGGCCGCAAGGAGACCGTGCGAGCGGCCGGGCGGGAGACGTTCGGCGGCTACCTCGACCGCTGGTACCGCCCGGAGCGAATGGTGATCGGCGTCGGGGGACGCATCGGCGACGGGCTGCTGGCGCGCCTGGAGGAGCTCTTCGGCGACATCGAGCCGGGCCAGACCGGGACGCCCGAGCCCGTGGTGATCCCGGCCGACGGATCGGCCGTGAGCGTGCACGAGAAGCAGTCCGACCAGGCGCACGTGATCATCGGCGCGCGCAGCTACGAGACGGGTCACCCGGACCGCTACACGCTGCAGCTCCTCGCCACCGTGCTCGGCGGCGGTATGTCGTCTCGCCTCTTCACCGAGGTCCGCGAGCGGAAGGGCCTCGCCTACTACGTGTACTCGTCCGCGAGCGCGTACGCCGACGCCGGGTCGGTGGCGGCCCAGGCCGGCGTGGACATCGACCGCGCCGACGACGCCGTGCGCACCATCGTCGGCGAGCTCCGTCGCATGGCGGAGGAGGACGTCCCGGCAGACGAGCTCGAGAAGGCACGCAACTTCTCCAAGGGCCGCTTCGTGCTCGGCCTCGAGAGCCCACACGGCACGATCCTGTTCGGCCTGCGCCGCGAGGTGCTCGAGGGCGGTGCGGTCGAGCCCGAGGAAGTCCTGGCAGGGCTCGACGCCGTCACGGCGGCCGACGTCAGGCGCGTCGCCCAGGACGTCCTCGGCGGGCGGCTCTACCTGGCGCTCGTGGGCCCGTTCGACGAGCCCGAGCGCTTCGAGCCGCTCCTCACGTCCTGAGCCCCGGCGAGTCCGCGAGCCGGCGCGCGCTCGTCCCGTCCGCGCGGTGTTCCGGGCGGCACGCAAACGCCACCGGTTGCGCAGCATCGTTGACAGCGCACGCTATCAGCGCTATCAATGCAGTCATGACCGACGACGAGGAAGACGTCATCATCGAGAACCAGCGCTTCACCGTGCCGCTGCCGCCCGGCTTCCACCCGCCGTTTCCGCCGCACGGGGGCGCGAAGTTCCTCTTCGTCCGCTCGGACGAGGAGTCGGCCCCCGGCAAGGAGCACGAGGACATCATGCTGCGGCGGGTGCCGCGCGAGACGGCGATGCGCTTCCGCGCCGCCGCCGGCGGACGCGGGCTCACGCACGCGCAGTACCTCACCGCGCTCGTCGCCCTGCACGCCCGCCTGCGCGAGCTCGCCGACCAAGGCGACGACCGACTCCGCACCGAGCTCGACCGGCTCGGGCTGACCACCGTTCAGATCTAGTCCTCCGCCGGCGTCTCGTCGGCGCGCTCCGCGATCTCGGAGACGACGGCCGGGTCGGCGAGCGTGGTCGTGTCGCCCAGCGGACGGTGCTCGGCCACGTCGCGCAGCAGCCGCCGCATGATCTTGCCGGAGCGCGTCTTCGGCAGCTCGGGCGTGAAGACGACGTTGGCGGGCTTCGCGATCGGCCCGATCTTCCGGGCGACGTGGTTGCGGAGCTCCTCGAGCATCTCCACCGAGCCGTCCAGGCCGCCCTTCAGCGTCACGAACGCCACGATCGCCTGGCCGGTGGTCGCATCGGCCCGGCCGCAGACCGCCGCCTCGGCCACGCTCGGATGATCGACGAGGGCCGACTCGACCTCGATCGTCGAGATGCGGTGCCCCGACACGTTCATCACGTCGTCGACGCGGCCGAGGAGCCAGAAGTCGCCCTCGTCGTCGATCCGCGCCCCGTCGCCTGCGAAGTACAGGCCGGGGAAGCGCTCCCAGTAGGTCATGCGGTAGCGCTCGTCGTCGCCGAAGATGCCGCGCAGCATCGCGGGCCAGGGACGGTCGAGGGCGAGGTAGCCGCCACCCTGCTCGACACGCTCCCCCTGCTCGTTGAGCACGGCCGCGGCGACTCCGGGGAACGGCTTGGTCGCCGAGCCGGGCTTCGTCGTCGTCACGCCGGGGAGGGGAGTGATCAGGATCATCCCCGTCTCGGTCTGCCACCACGTGTCGACGATCGGGCAACGCTCGCCGCCGACGTGCTGGTGGTACCAGATCCACGCCTCGGGGTTGATGGGCTCGCCGACGCTGCCGAGGAGACGGAGCGTCGTGAGATCGTGCTTGGCCGCGTGCTCGGGCCCCCACTTCATGTGCGAGCGGATGGCGGTCGGCGCGGTGTAGAGGATCGTCACGCCGTACCGCGCGACGATGTCCCACCACCGGTCCTTGTCCGGGAAGTCGGGCGTGCCCTCGTACAGGACGCTCGTGGCGAGGTTGCAGAGCGGGCCGTAGACGATGTAGCTGTGCCCGGTGATCCAGCCGATGTCGGCCGCGCACCAGTAGACGTCCTCCGCGGGCTTGAGGTCGAAGATGTAGTGGTGCGTGGTGGCGACGCCGACGAGGTAGCCGCCGGTCGTGTGCACGATGCCCTTCGGCTTCGCGGTCGTGCCCGACGTGTACATGAGGAAGAGCAGGTCCTCCGCGTCCATCGGCTCGCAGGGGCACGAGGCGGGGTCGTCCGTGACGTCGAGCTCGTGCAGCCAGACGTCGCGGCCGTCGGTCATCGGCACCTCGCCGCCGGTGCGGCGCACGACGAGGCAGCGCTCGACACCCGGAGCGGCGGCCATCGCGGCGTCGGCGGTCTGCTTGAGCGGCACCCGGCTGCCCCGCCGCCACGCCTCGTCCTGCGTCACGAGCACCGTGCAGCCCATGTCGTTCATGCGGTCGGAGAGCGCGTCGGCGGAGAAGCCGCCGAAGACGACCGTGTGCGGCGCGCCGAGACGGGTGCAGGCGAGCATCGCCGCCGGCAGCTCGGGGATCATCCCCATGTAGATGCCGACCGGCGTGCCCCTCCCGACCCCCAGCTCCTTGAGCGCGTTCGCGATCCGCACCACGTCGCGCTGCAGCTCCGCGTACGTGATCGCGCGCCGCTCGCCCTCCGGCTCGCCCTCCCAGTAGTAGGCGACCTTGTCCCCGTGCCCGGCCTCGACGTGCCGGTCGACGCAGTTGTAGGCGACGTTGAGCGTGCCGCCGAGATACCACTTCGCGTAGGGCAGCTCCCACTCGAGGAGCGAGGTGAACGGCTCGAACCAGGTCACGCGCTCGCGCGCATTGGTCTCCCAGAACTCCTCGAAGTCGCGGTCGTAGACGTCCGGCCGGGCGTTGGCCTGCGCCGCGAAGTCGGAGGGGGGCGGGTAGCGGCGCTCCTCGAGGAGGAGGGTGCTGATGGTCTCCGGCGTGTCATTCATGGGGCGTTACTTACCACGTCAGCCGCCGTTGCGATGCTTCGGTTCGCCTCCGACCGAAGGGAGTCGCCGTGAGCCGCTCGCCGCTCGTCCTCCTCCTCCTCGCCGCCGTGGCGGCGCTCGGCGGCGCGGCGATCGGTCGCGCCGTGCCCGGTCCCGACGGGCAGATCACCGCGTGCTACGGGGCGCAGGGCACCTGGCTCGTCGACAGCTCCTCGCAGTGCGGCCAGTTCCCCGGCACCCAGGCCGTGTCGTGGAGCCAGACCGGGCCGGCCGGCCCGGCGGGGCAGCCGGGAGCCACCGGAGCGGTAGGCCCGGCGGGACCGCAGGGGCCCGCAGGCCCGATCGGCCCGCAGGGCATCCAGGGCCCGGTGGGATCGCTCCCCAACGCCGTCGTCTCGAAGTCGCTGGCGACGCTGACGCGGGACCGCAGCGCCTTGGCCGCCCTGGACCGGCAGCTCGGGACGCTACGGCGCCAGCTGGCGAGCCCGGAGGCCGTCCGCACCGCGCAGACCAGCGCCCACCTGGCGCAGCTCGCGCGCATGCTCGACGCGATCACGGAGATCCTGCGCCGCAGCCACGACGTGTCGCTGAACGCGATCCGCAACCTGCGGTAACCCACGGGGGTCGGGGGCGGTACGCCCCGTTGCTGGCCTAGGGGACGTCGAGGCCGTACGGGGCGTCCGTCAGCACCTCGCAGCCGTCCTCGGTGACGAGCACGAGGTCCTCCAGGCGGACGCCGCCGACGCCGCGCCGGTAGAGGCCGGGCTCGAGGGTGATCACGTCGCCCGCCACGAGCGGGCGCCCCTGGGTGATGCCCAGTGACGGCTGCTCGTGCACATCCAGCCCGACGCCGTGCCCGAGCCCGTGGAAGAAGCCGTCCACGAGCACCTCGCCGGCAGCCTTCGTGCGCTGGGTCGGGTACCCCGCCTGCTCGAAGACGTCGCACGCGGCGAGGTGCAGCGAGCGGCTGTCGACCCCGGCGCGGACCAGCGCCGTCGTCTGCGCCAGCGCCTCCCGAGCGAGTCGATGCCATTCCCGCACCTCGTCCGAGGGCGACCCCACGACGACCGTTCGCGTCATGTCGGCGTAGCACGACGAGGCCGGGTCGCGCGGCCAGAGGTCGAAGACGACGGGCTCGCCCGGCCGGATGGGGCCGTGCCCCATCTCGTGCCCCACCGCGCCCTGCGGGCCGGGAGCGACGATGAACTCGTCGGCGACGGCGCCATGCTCGAGAAACGCGCTCGCCACCGCCGCCTTGACGCGCTCGACCGTCAGCTCCTCCCCCTCGTGGACGAGCGCGCCGTTGCGAGGCACCGCACCCCGGAGCACCTCCATCCCCGCGGCCAGGCCCGCCTCGGCCGCGCGTTGCGCCCGCCGGATGCCGGCCAGCTCCTCGGCGGTCTTCACACGCCGCCGGTCGTCGAACTCCGCCTGGTCGACGACGAGCTCGACCCCTTCGCGGCGCAGGCGGTCGAGGTAGCCGGCCGGGAAGGTGACGGGCACGACCGCGGACGTGAGCCCGGCATGGGCGCACGCGCGGGCGGCGGCCTCGAGCAGCAGCTCCTGCAGGCTCAGGCCGCGCGCGACGAGCTCGTCGCGCCCGATCTCCTCGAACGGATGCACGATCAGACCCAGGTCGCGAGCGCCGAGACGCTGTGCCTCCATGGCGGCGATGTACACGTGGCGATGGCCGTCGACCTCCAGGTAGAAGAACGGGTCGCCGATTCCGAGCGGCACCTCGTGGCGCAGCTCGGGCGAGCGCAGCGTGTCGCCGATCAGCAGGACGTTCGGCACCGCGGGAGAGGGTAGCCGCACGGCGTCTCCGCGACCTGCGTATCGGCGCGGGGTCGGGCCCCGAGGCCGAGGATGCGGAGGCCCCGGAGGCAGCGCGCGCGGACGGCTAAGGTGAGCCGCGTGCCGGACCCGGCGTACGCGGAGCTGAAGGAGCGGCTGGCCGAGATCTCCGACCTCGGCAGAGCCGCCGGCGTGCTCGGCTGGGACCAGCGCGTGACGATGCCCCGCCACGGCACGTCGGCGCGCGCCGACCAGCTCGCGACGCTGGGGCGCATCGCACACGAGCGCTTCACCGACCCGGCGATCGGGCGCCTGCTCGACCGCCTCGAGCCGATGGTGGAGTCGCTCCCGTACGACTCCGACGAGGCGAGCCTGATCCGCGTCACGCGGCGCGACTGGGAGAAGGCCTGCCGTGTCCCAGTCGAGCTCCGGCAGGAGATGACGCGCGCGGCGGCACTCGGCCATCACGCCTGGGTGGAGGCGCGCGAGCAGTCGGACTTCGCAGCCTTCCTCCCCTACCTGCGCACGAACCTCGAGCTGCGGCGGCAGTACGCGGAGTGCTTCGAGCCGCCCGACCACCCCTATACGGCGCTCCTCGACGACTACGAACCGGGCATGACGACGACGGAGGTGGCCGAGGTCTTCGCCGTGCTCGCCCCGGCGCTCAGCGACCTCGTCGCGCGCGCACAGCAGGTCGACGCGAGCTTCCTCAGGGGACACTTCGACCCGGACCTGCAGCGGGAGGTGTCCGAGTGGGTGATCGGCACGCTCGGGCTCGAGGAGGGTGCGTGGCGGCTCGATCCCACCGCACACCCCTTCTGCACGTCGTTCTCCAACCGCGACGTGCGGCTCACGACCCGGTACCGCCCGCACGACCTGGAGTCGTTCTGGTCGTCGCTGCACGAGGCGGGTCACGGGCTGTACGCACACGGCATCGCCGACAGCCTGCAGCGCAGCCCGCTCGCCGGCGCGCCGTCGCTCGGCGTCAACGAGTCGCAGAGCCGCACCTGGGAGAACCTCGTGGGACGAAGCCGACCGTTCTGGACGCACTGGTTCGGCCCGCTCCAGGAGACGTTCCCGGAGCAGCTCGGCAGCGTCGAGCTCGACGAGTTCGTCCGTGCCGTCAACCGCGCCGAGCCCGGGCTGATCCGCGTGGACGCGGACGAGACGACCTACTCGCTGCACATCATCCTCCGCTTCGAGCTCGAGCAGCAGATGCTCGCGGGCTCCATCGCGCTCGAGGACCTGCCCGAGGCCTGGAACGCCCGCATGGCCGAGCTCCTCGGCCTCGACGTCCCGGACGACGCCCACGGCGTGCTCCAGGACGTCCACTGGTCGGGCGGCTCGCTCGGCTACTTCCCCACGTACGCGCTCGGCAACGTGATCTCCCTGCAGCTCTGGCGCGTCGTGCGCGAGGCGATGCCGGACCTCGACGAGCAGATGGCGGCAGGCGAGCTGCGCGAGCTGTCCGCCTGGCTTCGCGACAACCTGTACTCGCTCGGCCGGAAGCTCACGCCCAAGGAGACGATCGAGCGCCTCACGGGGTCGCCCGCCCTCGACCCGGCCCCCTACCTCGCCTACCTCGAGGACAAAGCGGCCACGCTGGCCGCCTGAGACCGAGCCCGGAATAGACTCAGGGCATGGAAGCGATCGAGCGCGCCCAGGCGCTCCTCGACCACTACACCCGGCTGGCGCAGGCGGAGCTGCCGCGCGAGGCCGACATCTTCGACGCCCACACGCACCTCGGGCTCGACATCGACGGCATGACCGGGGAGCCGGACGAGCTCCTCGGCATCCAGCGGCAGTACGGGATCTCGCGCTCGTTCGTGTTCTGCCTCGACGAGCCCGACCGGCACCCGGCCTTCACGGCCGCGAACGACAGGACGCTCGCGCACGCGGCCGCCACGGACGGACCACTGCTCCCGTTCGTCCGGCTCGACCTGAACGAGTCGCCGCTCGAGGAGGCGATCCGCTGCCTCGATCTCGGCGCCCGCGGCATCAAGCTGCACCCGAGGGCGCAGCGCTTCCTCCCCGACGATCCGCGCCTCGAGCCCGTCTTCGAGCTCGCGGCCGAGCGGCGCGTGCCGATCCTCATCCACGGCGGCCGGGGCCTGCCGCCCATCGCGGACGGGCTCGCACGCCTCGTGGAGCGGTACGCGCCCACGTTGATCATCGCCCACGCGGGCATCGTCGACCTGGCTGCGATGGCACGGCACTTCGCCGGCCTGCCGGGCGTCTTCTTCGACACCTCCGTGTGGAGCCCACTCGACCTGCTCGACCTGTACCGCCTCGTCCCACCGGAGCAGATCGTGTACGCGTCGGACTACCCGTACGGCCGCCAGCCGAACTCGCTGCTCATGGCCGTGCGCACCGCCCGCGCGTCGGGCCTCTCCCCGCTCGAGGTGCGTGCCATCCTCGGCGGCAACGCCGGCCGGATCGCGGACGGACTCCCGCCGCTGACGCCGACCGCCCCTCGCGGCCACGACGAGGTGACACATCCGGTCACGTTCGCCCGCATCCACCAGTACCTCTCGATGGCCGCCACGATGCTGTGGCTCCGGCAGCAGGACACCTTCGGGGTGCTCGGGCTCGCGCTGAACGCGTGCGACGAGCGCTCGAACGGGCATCGCGAGGCGACGGAGAGCCTGCGCGAGCTCCTGGTCGCCACGCGCGACCTCTGGGAGCTGTCGGGCATCGCGGAGGACGAGGCGCTCCAGCACCGAGCGAGCCGCGGGGCGTTCCGCCTGCTCCACCTGGCGAACGTCGTCGCCGTGACGGACACGTCGTAGGAGGGCCCGCGACTACGATCGCGGCATGCGCGGCACGGCGCTCGTCCCGGTCCTGCTCGTCGGGTTGATCGCCGGGTGCGGAGGCGACGCGTCCGAGGAGACGCCGGCGCCCGCCGAGACCACGAGCTCGGGCTGCAGGGAGGCGGTTCCGCCCGCGGCCGAGGAGCGAGGGGCCGAGAGGCCCACCCGGCCGCTCCCCGGCGGCGTGACGTACGTCCTCACGTTCCGCACGAGCTGCGGCACCTTCGCCGTGACGCTCCACCAGGCGACCGCGCCCGCCACGGCAGCGTCGCTGGTCTCGCTCGCCCGGGCCGGCTACTTCGACGGCACCGTCTTCCATCGCATCGTGCCGGGCTACGTGATCCAGGGCGGCGACCCGACGCAGTCCGGCGCGGGCGGACCCGGCTACTCGACACGCGACGTGCCTCCGGCGGACACCCGCTACACGAAAGGCGTCGTGGCGATGGCCAAGGCGGCGGCCGAGCCGCCGGGTACGGCGGGGAGCCAGTTCTTCGTCGTCACGAGCGAGGACGCCGGCTTGGCGCCCGAGTACGCGGTCGTCGGCAGCGTCACGAGCGGGCTCGACGTCGTGGACACGATCGGCCGGCTCGGCGACCCCGTGACCGAGGAGCCGACGCAGCCGGTGGTGGTGGAGCGTGTCACGGTCGCCGAGCGATGACGGCTGCGGTCGCAGCCGTCGTTCTCGCCGCCGGAGAGGCCTCGCGCTACGGAGCGCCCAAGCAGCTCCTGCTCCTGCCGGATGTCCTCGCCTCCCTCGCCGGGGCGCCCGTCGACGAGGTGGTCGTGGTGGAGGGCGCGTACCCGCTCCCACCGTGTGGCGATCGCTTGCCAGGGCTGCCCTGCCGCGTGGTGCGCTGCACCGAGTGGGAGCTCGGGCCCGGCGCCTCGCTGCGGTGCGGGCTGGCCGCGCTCGGCGGTGACGTCGAGGCGGCGGTGGTGGTGCTGGCCGACGGGCCGGAGCTCGCCGCGGAGTCGGTCGCCCGGGTCGTCGGCGACTGGCGCGCGAACGGCGGGGCGATCGTGGCGGCCTCGTACGGCGGCGTCCGCGGTCACCCGCTGCTCGTGACGAGAGAGGCATGGGGGTCGGTGCCGGACGAGGGGCTGCGCGCGTTGACGCCGCGACTCGTCGCCTGTGACGACCTCGGCGCTCCCGGCGACGTCGACCGCCCGGAGGACCTGCCGGCGCGCCTGCGGCAAGCGTCCGGCGGAACGTGACCCCCGCCCGGCTCAGGCCTCGCCGGGCTGGCGCAGCTGCGCCAGGCGGTCGAGGAGGCCGGGTGGCATCCGCTCGATCGCCGTCGTACGCACGTACATGCGCAGCGTCGTCTCGAACCGGTAGCGGCGCCGGCAGTAGTCGCACCCGTCCAGATGCCGCTCGGCCGCCACGTGCTCGAGCTCCGAGAGCTCCCGGTCGAGATAGCCCTGCAGGAGCTCCTCGCACTTGTCGCAGTCGCGGCTCACGGGACCGCCTCGTCCGCGAGCCGCTGCTTCAGCTGGCGGCGCCCGCGATGCAGGCGCGACATGACCGTGCCGATCGGAATGTCGAGGATCTGCGCCGCGTCCGCGTAGCTGAACTCGCCGAGGTCGACGAGCACGACGACGTCGCGAAAGTCGTGCGGCAGCGAGGAGAGCGCGGTCACGATGGAATCCTGCGACAGCCGCTCGACGACGCGCTCCTGGTCGAGCACCTGCTCGCCCGACTGCTCGACGAGCTTGTTGGCGAGGTAGTAGTCGCCGGCCTCGTCCAGCGGCGTCTGCTCGGGGGCACGCTGGATCTTGCGTCCCCGGTCGATGTTGAGATTCGTGAGGATGCGGAGCAGCCAGGCACGGAGGTTGGTCCCCGGCGTGTAGCTCTGCCAGGAGCGAAAAGCCCTGGAGTACGTCTCCTGGACGAGGTCCTCGGCCTCCTCGCGGGAGGACACGAGACGGCGCGCCACGCGGTAGACCTGGTCGGCGAGCTCGAGCGCCTCCTCCTCGAACCGGACGCGGTCCCGGGCCCTTGCGGCGATGGCTCGAGCGTCGCTCTCCGAGGCAGGCTCAGCCACCGGGCTACGGTATCAATCGACACGAGGTGGGTAACGGCGCGACGCCGCCGCGTATTCCGCGGAGCGGGATCAGACCGGTGGCGCTTCGTGAAACCCGGCGCGCGCCATCGCGGCGAGGAGCGTCTCGCGGCTCGTCTGCTCGTCGTCGTACGCGAGCTCCACACGGCCCATGAGATTGGCGACGGCGGACTCGAGCCCGTCCTGGTCGCGGAGGGCGACCGTGAGCCGGCCCACGCACCGCTCGCAGCGGATGCCGCTCACCTGGACGACGTCGGTCCGTGTGGCCATGTCCCCGATGCTACCGCGAGGCCGCTCTGGCGCGGTTCCGGGGCCAGTCGCAGCTCCTCGTCCGCCAGGCCGACGAGGAGCGGATCGTGCGTGGCGCAGACGACCGTCGTGCCCGTCACCCGGGCGAGGTCGGCGAGGAGCCCGCCGATGGCGAGCGTGGCGGCGGCGTCGAGCCTGGCGGTCGGCTCGTCGGCGAGGACGACCGCCGGACGGACGGCGAACGCGCGGGCCAGCGCCACCCGCTGACGCTGCCCTGCGGACAGCCGGCCGACCGGGCGCTCTGCGTGCCCGGCGAGCCCCACGGCTGCGAGCGCCTCGAGCGCGCGATCGGCGGCCTCGGACTCGCCGATGCCTCGCAGCGCCAGCCCGAGCTCGACGTTCTCACGGGCGGACAGGAACGAGGCGAGCCCCGGCTCCTGCCCCACCACGGCGAGATGCTCACGGCGGAAGGCGGCACGCGACTCACGGTCCAAGGCGGAGAGCTCGACGTCGCCGACCAGCACGGCGCCCTCGTCCGGCAGGTCGAGCCCCGCGAGCAGGGCGAGCAGCGTCGACTTCCCCGAGCCGGACGGCCCCGTGACGACCGACAGCGCACCCGGGCCGAACGAGGCGTCCACCGCTCCGAGCGCCGTCTCCGTCCCGAAGCGCCGTGTCACCCGCCGTGCCGCGACCGTCGCGCCGCATGCGCCGCGCACGGACCGAGGGGCGCCGTCGCGGCGCCGGGCCGGCTCGCCGGCGGCCGGCCGCAGCTCCACGGCGCCCTCGCCGAGCGTGATCACGGCGCGGTCGCCGATGCCCGCCGCGTGCAGGGTCTCCTCGTCGATGCGCAGCCAGCCGCCCGGCTGGACGACGACGGCGTCGACGTCGTGACGGCGCTCCTCGCTCACCCTGCCGTCCCGGATGTGGACGACGCGATCGGCGATCTCGACGGAGCGGAGGTCGTGGCTGACGACGATCGCGGCCGCTGCCGCCTCGCGCACGAGCTCGGCGAGCAGCGCGTACACCTCGCCCGCCGTGGCCGCATCGAGCTCACCGGTCGGCTCGTCTGCGATCAGCAGCCGCGGGCGCCGCGCGACGGCGGCGCAGAGCGCGACGCGCTGCTGCTCGCCGCCCGAGAGCTCCGCGGGGTGGGCGGCCGCCTTGCCGAGCAGCCCCACTCGCTCGAGGAGCTCCGACGCGCGTGCGCGCCGCGCGCCGGCCGACACGCCCGCGAGACCGAGGGGTACTGCGACGAGCTCCTCCGCGGTCAGCTCTCCCGCCAGCGCACGCCAGTAGTGCTGGTCCGCGTAGCCGAGCGTCTCGGCACGGTAGCGGGCAAGTCGCGACGGCGACGCCTCGCCGAGATCGAGCGACCCGACACGCACCGCGCCGGCGGAGGGCCGCCGCAGACCGGCGAGGACCTGCATCAGCGTCGTCTTGCCGGACCCGCTCGGCCCCAGCACGACGCACAGCTCGCGCTCCGCCACCTGCAGGGTCAGCCCCTGGAGCGCGGCAACGCCGCCGTCTGCGGACGGGTAGACGGCGAAGAGGTCGCGGACGTCGACGAGAGCCGTCATTCGCCCAGCTCCACCGCGCGGCCGGGCCCACGCTCGCCTCGGAACATCGTCCGCGTGACGGCGAGCACGAGGAGCGCGGAGGCCGCGAGGAAGCCCACACCTCCGACCGCGAGAACGGCCGGCTCGAGGGCGACGACGAGCGAGGGCTCGGGCGCGGTCGCGCGCGCCGTGACGGCGACCACCTTGGTGACGAGGAGGGCCAGCACGCCGCCCGCCACGACACCGACGAGCGCTCCGGCGAGCGCGGTCGCGAGCGCCCGGGTGCGCACCACCCTGCGCAAGAGCGACGGCGACGCGCCTTGCGACTCGAGCGCGTACAGGTCGCCGGCCTCGTCACGGAGCTCGGCACGCACCGAGAGGACGAGCCCGAGCACCGCGAGCACGAGCGCCACGACGGCCGCCGCGACGAGGGCGAGAAGGGTGCCGCGCCCGATGGGGTCTCTCTGCGCCTCGTCGATCAGCGCGCGCCGCGACACGCTCTCGAGGACGTGGAACGGCGGCTGCGCGAGCTCCGCCGCGACCGCTCCCGCGCTCGAGGCGGGGACCTCGAGCCAGACCTCGTCGGGACGGCCGGCGCCCGGCAGGTGTACGTCCACCGCAGTCGACAGCGCGCGTACGTCGCCCACCACGGCATCCCCTTGCGTGCCGGGAAACCGCTCGACGACCCCGACCGCACGCACCGGCACGCGCTCGCCCCCGAGCCGGAGCGGCAGCAGCCCACCGACGCCGCCGGCGAGGGCGGCGAGCCGTGGCGTGACGAGCACCGGCGGCGGCCGCTCGTCGGTCGGCTGGCGCGGTCGAACGCGCGCCACGCGCTGAGGCGTGATCACGTACGCGAGCTCCACTCCGCCCCGCCCGCCGCGCACGGTGACGCCACCCTCG